>CANQOL010000012.1 GCA_947625475.1 uncultured Acetatifactor sp. | reverse complement strand
CAATCCGGTCCAAGAGTGTTGTGTGAACCGATCAAAGGCGGATTAGTGGATACACACTATTACTTTGCGCTTACGATGTGACTACCACAGAGGTGGTATTTGTTTTGGCCATGACGGGGGTGCTGGGCATCTTCATTTACGGAGTGTACCGTGCTGTTACAAGGAAGGCGTTCTATTCCAGAAGTTTTAACATTTCCCTGGTTGCGATAGCTTTGATAACGGCAGCGATTATAATAGCAATTCAATCCAGTGTGGTTATCTCGCTGGGCATGGTTGGAGCATTGTCCATCGTGAGATTCCGGACAGCGGTAAAAGACCCCATGGATTTGGTGTTTTTATTTTGGGCAATCAGTGTGGGGATTATCTGCGGAACAGGATTATTTGAAACGGCGGTCTGGTTATCAGTGGCTGTAGCGGGGGTTGTTCTGCTGTTAGAGCTTGTACCGGTTGTGAAGGCCCCTATGGTGCTTGTGATCAATTCCACCAATGCGGATGTAGAGTCAGAAATTTGTTCTGTGGTGAGAAAGCATACCAGGATATACAGGATCAAATCCCGTAACCTTACGAAGCAGGGACTGGACATGGTGATAGAGCTGCGGATCAAAGGCGGTGGAGATCTCGTAGAGGATTTGGGAAAGCTTGACTCTCTGCATTCCGTATCGCTTATTTCTCATGACGGCGAGGTGAATTTTTAATGATTGCAGAGAGAAGGACACGGGTTGTCTGTCTGTTCTTTTTCGTACTACTTTTGGGAGCAGTGGGAGCGTTCCGGCTTAGGACCGGGACGCCCCCGTTTTCATGTAAAGAAGGATACATGGGAATTTATATGGTGGAGGACTCCGTCCTGCAGGGAAAAGAAAAGGGAATAGCGGATACAAATCTGGGAGTATTGTTCGAGGGGACGCTGCTGCCTTATGACAGGGATTCAAATGCGCTGTTCCTTCCGCAGTCACTGGGGAGGGATGCCTGGAGCGGCCGTTTGACCGCGCAGGTTCGGGGAGAGGAATATTATGTATGCGCCCCGCAGGATCGGATGTGGGAAAATAAGACGGATGCCATACGGGACGGATATGAATATACATTGTGGCTGATAGGTGAGAGAACCTATTATGAATATCGCCTGATCGTCACAGGGACACCGGTAATGGCGATCACCACAGAGAGGGAGGAGATACCGGTGCCGCCGCCTTATGAGGAGGATCCGGATGGCAGATATTTTAATTCGGAGCCGCGGTATTACGGTACAGTAGATGTGTTTGATCCCGATATGGCGGGAGAGAAATATGTGATAACAGAGACAGATATCTGTTACCACGACAAAGGGGCGGGATCCAGGGTATTTCCGAAGCAGTCATACAGCTTAGAGCTTATCAATGCCAGCCAGGAAAACGTAAATGTTTCTCTGTTGGGGATGAGAGAAGATAATTCCTGGAAATTGAATTCGCTGTATACGGATTCGAGCCGTGTGAGGGAAAAAACGGCGATACAGCTGTGGGAAGCATTTGATGCGTCGGATGTCAGCGTAAGCGAACCGGGCCCTAAAATGCAATATGTGGAATTGATCTTGGATCATGTGTACCAGGGACTGTACGGCCTGGTGGAGCCGGTAGACAGAAAAAAGCTGCAGTTGAAAGAAGGAGATGTTCTGTACAAGATAATCGACTGGCAGATTCCGGAGGACGAGGCGATTCGGATTTCAGCGGTTAACGGGTGGAAAATCGCGTATCCGATCCGGATCCGATATCCCAAGGAAATTCAGGATTACGCTGGGACGTGGCAGCCGATACGAGACTATCTGAGGTGTTTTTACCGCCCTGAAGGCATAGGGGATCCCGAAGCATTTTCAATGATAGATATAAATAATATTGTGGATTATTCTTTTTTTATGATGGTGGCTGCGGGGAATGACAATAATTTTAAAAACATGTATCTGGCCGCCCGAAGGAAAGACGGATACAGGATCACTCAAATCCCGTGGGATCTGGATTACACGTTTGGCAATGTCTTCTCCATGGAAACAAATACGCGGGTCATATTTGATGAAGATGTGACCAGATCTTATGAAACGGAGGTGTTAATCCGGCTGCACAATGCCGCACCCAGGGAGTTGGATCCTCTGATATGGGAGAAATGGTGCGGTTACAGAGAGTCCTTTCTGGATATAAAACAGATAGAAAAGCTGTTTTAGCAAATAGGGATTATTTGGTGAATACCGGTGCCGCGATCCGCGAGGCAAGGAGATGGCCGGAAGCGGGTGTAAATATGGGAATAGAGGATCTTCTGGACTATCAGCGTGACAGAATGACATGGCTGGACAAATATTATGCGGAGTTTTTATCCGGGAAAGAAGGGTAACCGGGGGAACTGAACAAAAATCTGCCCTCCGGGACTTGAAAAACAGGCTGCATTTGGTATTATAAAAGATAAACAAGGAAAAATATACCGAAATATCTTTTAGAGAGGGCCTGCCATATGGAGATAGAAATCAAAAGGGACCGGTATCTGGAGCAGATGATCCGGCGCAGGCATAACGGCCTGATCAAGATTGTGACCGGCATACGCAGATGCGGGAAGTCTTATCTGCTGCGCACTTTGTTTAAAAACGCTCTGCTTGCGGACGGAGTGACCCCCGATCACATTATAGAGATGGCCTTTGATCTGTATGACAATATAGAATACCGGGATCCCAGGGTGTTCTACCCCTGGATCAAGGGGCAGCTTCTGGACGGGGGGAGGTATTATATCCTTTTGGACGAGGTTCAGATGCTGGGAGAGTTTGTCAGTGTGCTGAACGCGCTTGCGGACAGAAAGAACTGCGACGTATATGTATCCGGCAGCAGCGCAAGGTTCCTGTCGAAGGATATCGCCACGGAATTTGGCGGCAGAGGGGATGAGATCCGCATGTACCCTTTGAGCTTTTCGGAATTTATGTCCGTATATTCCGGGGACAAGTACGACGGATGGAATGAATATATCTCCTATGGAGGGATTCCGCTGGTGGTCCTGGCAGACACGGACGAACAGAAGACGTCCATGCTCGATACCCTGCTGAAGGAAACCTATCTCCGGGATATCGTCAGGCGGGACAGGATCAGAAACGCGGGGGAGATGGAGGCGCTGCTGGATATCCTTGCCTCTGACGTGGGCTCCCTCACCAACCCCAACAAGCTGAAAAATACCTTTAAGAGCAGGGGCAGCTCCAGAATCACCGCTACTACCATCACGAAATATATAGAATATCTGGAGGATGCGTTTTTGATCGAGGCGGCCAGGAGGTATGATATCAAGGGAAAAGCCTATATCGGGACGCCGCTGAAATATTATTTTATGGATATGGGGCTTCGCAATGCCAGGATCCGCTTCCGCCAGATGGAAGTGGACCGGGCCATGGAAAATGTGATCTATAATGAGCTGCGCATGCGCGGCTACAGTGTGGATGTGGGCAATCTGACGGTCGTGGAGAGCGGCGGGGATAAAGCGGCGGTCAAAAAGCAGCTGGAGGTGGACTTTATATGCAGGAAGGGTTCCAGGAGGTATTACATTCAGTCCGCGTACCTTTTGGAAACCCGGGAAAAGACAGCCCAGGAGCTGCGGCCCCTTCTAAAGATCCGCGATTCCTTCAAGAAGATTGTGATCACATCGAATACGCCGAGGCCCTTTTACAGCGAGGAGGGCATTCTGATGATGAGTGTGTATGACTTCCTCCTGGATGCGGAATCCCTGGAAAGATAGGTTCTGCTGCGCGGCTCTGGCGGGGAGCCTGGCCCGGCCGGGAGATGGAGGAGGAGAGAAAGTTGATCAGAAATATCATATTTGATATCGGGAATGTGCTGGCGGATTTCGCCATTGAGGAATTTTACAGATCCCGCGGGTACTCCGGGGAGATCTGGGAGCGGCTGATGAAGGCCACGGCCCGGGATCCGGACTGGGCGGAATTTGACAGGGGTGTGCTGTCCATGGAGCAGGTCCTGGAGCGCTTTATAGAAAACGATCCGGGGATCGAGGGGCCCCTTCGGGAGAGCTTTCGCAGCGTGGAGGGGATGGTGACCCGGCGGGAAGATACCGTTCCCTGGCTGAACAGTCTTCGGGCAAAGGGGTACGGCCTGTATTATCTCTCGAACTTTTCGGAGAAGGCCCGCTGGGACTGTGCGGAGGCTCTGGATTTCCTGCCCCTGATGGACGGAGGGATCCTTTCCTACCAGGAGAAGCTGATCAAGCCGGATCCGGCCATCTATGAGCTGCTGCTGGCGCGCTATGGGCTGAAGGCTTCCGAGTGCGTGTTTCTGGACGATATGTCCCGGAATGTGGAGGCGGCAGGGAAGCTGGGCATAGAGGGGATCCGCTTTCAAAGCCGGAAGCAGGCCCGGGAGGAGCTGCGCAGGCTGGGCGCGGACGCCTAGGTTCCGGGATCCGGACTGGCCCTGGAGGCTTCCCTGGGTTTCTGGGAGTCCGGACTGGCCCCTGGAGGCTTCTACGGATTTCTCCGGCGGCGCTCAGGAATCACTCCCGGGGTCTTTTCTGGGGGAGGTATCCCTTGCTGCGGCGGGGCCGGTCTGCTCCCCGGGGGCGTCGGTGATGGTATGCCTGCCGGTGAGCTTCCCGTACATCCAGATATAGATCCAGATCAGCAGAGGAATGGCCACGGTGGCCGCCAGACATGCCTGAAACAGCCTTCCGGACCCGGCCGGGGAAAAGAGGGCCGTCAGCAGGGTGATCAGATAGAGAGCCGCCAGCGCGGCCGCGCCGATCAGGGCGGCGAGCTGTTTGGGGGAGCGTTTCTTTTTGGAATCGTTGGTATTGGGTGCCATGGCCGGTCCTTTCTTCATTGACTGGATAGATTTTAAAGTATGATTCCTTATTTCCGTGCGCCGTCAGGCGCACAGGGAATCGAAAGTCCGCAGATGCTCTTTCTGTGGACATTATACCATGTCAGCAGGAAATCAAGCGCGAACGAAGTGAGCATTTGATTTCACCTGACATGGTAACGACAGAATCAGACAGTGCGACAGCACTGCGCCTGCGCAGCAGGCGGATTCTGGAGTTCATTATACCATATTTTTGATGGGTTTGGCAACCAAATGAGATTTCCGGTTGTGTTCAGGCACGATTTGGTATATACTAGAAGCTGTTCAAAGATATGCCCCAAAAGAGAGGAAGGAAAGAACATGGCATTACTGGAAAAATGGCGCGAGGACGCCTACAATGAACAGCTGGGAAGGGACAGGCTTCAGAAGCTGTGGGCTGACTATTTTCAGAAGGAGAAGGAGATATATATCCAGTTGCTGCAGAATCCGGATCAGAAAGTGACCGGTTCGGTCAAGGAGCTGGCGGAGAAGTACGGCGTGGATATTATGACCATGACCGGCTTTTTGGACGGCATCAACGACAGTCTGGTGGAGCCCAACCCCATCGAGGAGATGGAGGAGGATACGGTGGTGAATCTGGGCTTTGACAAGGAGCGCCTGTACAAGAATATGGTTGCCGCCGAGGCGGACTGGCTGTACAATCTGAAAGAGTGGGACGCCATCTATGACGAAGAGACCCGAAAGGCCCTCTACAGGGAACAGAAGTCTTCCACTACGATTGTAAAGGAGGCCAAGATCTATCCCAACGATCCCTGCCCCTGCGGAAGCGGGAAGAAGTACAAAAAATGCTGCGGCAGGAATAAGTAGAGGAGAAAGGGAAGTCAGGGACAGTGAACATCGCATATTTTTTGTTGCCCAAGGAGGAAGTGACCTATCTGCGGGAGGAAATGACCGTGCGGCAGGGGCTGGAGAAGCTCCGCAGAAGCGGCTTTACTGCCGTGCCGGTGATCGACGAGAGAGACCGGTATGTGGGAACCGTCAGCGAAGGAGATTTCCTGTGGTCGATCCTACATAAGGAGGGATCCCTGAACCGCCATCCAATCAGGGATCTGGAGCAGGCGGGCATCCGTGATGTGATGACGGCGGACCGGATCCGTCCGGTGTGCATTGACACGGATATGGACGAGCTCTTAGAGCAGGCGCAGAATCAGAATTTTGTGCCGGTGATCGATGACCGGAGCGTGTTTATCGGCATTATAACCAGAAAAGATATTATTCGGTATTTTGCGGGGAAGAGCGGGAAGTGAGCTCTTTGGCGGCGTTTGAAAAGAAGGTTTGGTTTTATCACAAAAAGGAGAGCTGACGCAAAAAATGCGCCAGCTCTTTTCCATGCTTTTTGCCGCATGAATTCCTTTATTTCATCTGCTCTTCCTGCTTCTGGATCATTCTGCGGACCATCTCGCCGCCGATGGAGCCGGCTTCCTTAGAAGTCAGGTCGCCATTGTAGCCCTCCTTCAGGTTTACGCCCAGTTCAGAAGCAATCTCGGTTTTAAAGCGGTCCATAGCGGCCTTAGCCTCGGGAACCTCAACCTTGTTCGTTCTGCTGCTTGCCATTTGATCTCACCTCCCTGTTGTTTGCTGTTGTTCACTCTATTTTTAAGATAAGTGCGGCCTGCACTTATCTCGGGTGGATCAAACAGCTCGCTGACCTTGCGGTGAGGATCGTTTTTCCGGGCGTTAAGTGCTTGTCAACACTTATCTTGGTAATAGTATGAGCTGGTAAGAACAAAATATTTTGGTAAGTTTTGCATAAAAGAAAAACATTTTGGGAAAGGGCTTGCCAGCGGCCTCCATACGGGATAAAATAAGGGAGTAAAAAGCCGCCGGAGGGAGCGCCGGATGGACGGCCTTTGGACCTGAGGCGGCGGAAAGAGAGGAAAGCATGAATTACGGCTATTTTGACGAAGTGAACAAGGAGTATGTCATCACAAGACCTGACACTCCCGCCCCCTGGGCAAACTATCTGGGTTCTCCCGCCTACGGCGCCATCATCTCCAACAACGCCGGCGGCTACAGCTTTGTAAAGAGCGGTGCCAACGGAAGAATCCTGCGCTACCATTTCAACAGTGATGATACTCCCGGCAGATATATCTACCTTCGCGACGATGAGACCGGGGATTACTGGTCCGGCTCCTGGCAGCCTGTGGCAAAGCCGCTGGATGTCTACAAGAGCGAGTGCCGCCACGGCACCGCCTACACCGACATGCAGGCGGACTATTCGGAGATCCACTCTCAGGTGCTCTACTATGTGCCCCTGAACAAGACCTACGAGGTGTGGAGAGCCAGGGTGACCAACACATCATCCCGCCCCAGAAAGATCTCCGTGTTTGCTTACGGGGAGTTTACCAACGAGAGCAATTATGAGCAGGATCAGGTGAATCTGCAGTACACTCTGTTCATCACCAGGACCTACTTTAAGGGCAATATGATCCTGCAGACCATCAATGAGAACACCGGCAAGGATGCGACCGGCTCCAACGGCCGGGAGCGCTTCCTGGGACTGGCCGGCGCCCCTGTGACCTCCTACAACGGGGACAAGGAGGCATTCCTGGGCAGATATCATACCTACGGCAATCCGGCGGCGGTGGAGAGGGGCGCCTGCGACGGAGTGCTCAACTACAACGCCAACGGCTGCGGCGCCCTCCACAGCGCCCTGGAGCTGGCTCCCGGGGAGACGAAGGAGCTGACTTTCGTGCTGGGGCAGGCCAATGAGGCCAGGGCAAAGGAGATTCTGGCCCTCTATGAGGAGCCGGGACGCACCGACGGGGAGCTGGAGGAGCTGAAGACCTACTGGCACGGCAAGCTGGCCAACTTCCAGGTAAACACCCCCGACGCGGCCTTCAACAGCATGGTCAACACCTGGAACGCCTATCAGTGCTTTATCACCTTCACCTGGTCCCGGGCCGCTTCCCTGATCTACTGCGGACAGCGCAACGGCTACGGTTACCGGGATACGGTCCAGGATATCCAGGGCATCATCCATCTGGATCCCCAGATGGCAAAGGAGCAGATCCGTTTCATGCTCTCCGCCCAGGTCAACCACGGAGGCGGGCTGCCCTTGGTGAAATATACCCACAATCCCGGCCATGAGGATACCCCGGACGACGAGTCCTATGTGCGGGAGACCGGTCACCCTGCCTACCGGGCGGACGACGCCCTCTGGCTCTTCCCCACGGTGTGGAAGTATGTGGCGGAGACAGGGGATAAGGAATTTATCGAAGAGGTGATTCCCTACGCCAACAAGGAGGAGGGCACGGTCTATGACCACTTAAAGAGAGCCATCCAGTTCTCCATGGACCGTCTGGGGGACCACAAGATGCCCGCCGGCCTTCACGCGGACTGGAACGACTGCCTGCGTCTGGGCAAAAAGGGAGAGTCCACCTTTGTGGCCATGCAGCTCTACTACGCCTTCACTGTGATGAAGGGTTTTGCGGAAGATCAGCAGGATACCAAATACATAGCGTATCTGGAGAAGACCCAGAAGGAGCTGGGAGATATCATTCAGAAGGAGTGCTGGGAGGATGACCGGTACGTGAGAGGCATCAAGGAGGACGGCCAGGTCATCGGCTCCAAGCATGACCCGGAGGCCAATATGTGGCTGAACCCCCAGTCCTGGGCCGTGATCAGCGGGCTGGCCTCCAGGGAGCAGGCGCAGGCGGCTCTGGAGACCGTGCACCGGGAGCTGAACACAAAGTACGGCGTGCGGCTCATGGCCCCCTCCTATGTGGATCACGCCTTTGACGGCGCCCAGGCTCTGCTGTTTAACCCCTCCACCAAGGAGAACGGCGGTATTTTCTCCCAGCCTCAGGGCTGGATCATCCTGGCGGAGGCTCTGCTGGGCCACGGCAACCGGGCCTTTGAGTACTTTACGGAGAGCTCTCCCGCCTCCCAGAACGACAATGCGGATGTGCGGCGGCTGGAGCCCTACGTCCACGGGCAGTTCACCGAGAGCGTGGAGTCTCCCTTCGAGGGGCGCTCCCATGTGCACTGGCTCACGGGCACCGCTTCCACCTGTATGGTGGGCTGCGTGGAGGGAATCTGCGGCATGCGCCCCGACTTAAACGGCCTGTGGGTGTGCCCTTCCGTCCCCTCCGACTGGAAGGAGTTTACCATGGATAAGACCTTCCGGGGCAGGAAGATTCACATTACGGTGAAGAACCCGGAGGGCAGGGAGAGCGGCTTTACGGAGTTCTACCTGAACGGGAAGAAGCTGTACGCTCCCTATGTGCCTGCCTCCGAGCTGGAGGATGAGAACCAGGTGCTGCTGGTGATGTGATGTAAGGGGCGGCGACAGGCCGCCGGAGAAGGGGAGAAAGCCTGCAGGCCGGAGCATCCGGTCTGCAGGCCCTTTGCTGTGGAGGAAGGACTGGGACGACGGCCTCTGGGAGGGGCTGGGACGGCGGCCCCCGGAAGGGCTGGCGGCGTAGCCAGCCCTTAGCGGATGAGACGGAAAAACGGTGCCGGGAGGACGGATATTTTGAGAAGGGCTGTAAAAAGGACGGCGGAATGGGTAAAAAGGGAGACGGTGCTGACAGTGGCCCTGGCCCTGGCGGTCTGCTCCATGGGGGCGGTGCCGCCGGATCGGGGCTATGCAGGGTATATTGATTTCAGGACTCTTGGCATCCTGTTTGGCCTGATGACCGTGATGGCCGGGCTGAAGGAGGCGGGGGTGTTCCGGGCGGTGGCCTGGGGGCTTTTGGGGAAGGTGAAGAGCCGCGGGGCGATTCTGTGGATTTTGGTGATGCTTTGCTTCTTTTTCAGCATGGGGATCACCAACGATGTGGCCCTGATTACCTTTGTGCCCTTTGCCTTTATTCTGCTGCGGCTTTTGGGGGAGGAGAGCGAGAGGCGGCTTCTGGTGCCTGTGGTGGTGCTCCAGACGGTGGCTGCCAATCTGGGGAGCATGCTGACCCCCATCGGGAATCCCCAGAATCTGTACCTGTACGGGAAGGCGGGCTGCACCGCCTCCCAGTTCGTGCGCCTGATGTTTCCCTACACGGGCCTGGCCTTCGTGCTGCTGAGCGGGTGCTGCCTGTGGCTGGGCAGGCGGGAGAGAGGCGGCCTTCCGGGGCCGGAGGGCATGGAGGGAACAAGGGAACAGGGGAAGACGGGGCAGGTTGGCCTGGAGGGAACAAAGGAGCAGGGAGAGACGGGGCCGGCGGAGCGTTTTGACCGAAAGGGTCAACGGAGGCGGCTGGCGGGATATGGCCTGCTGTTTTGCCTCTGCCTGCTGGCAGTGGCCAGATGGATGCCCTGGCAGCTTGCCGCAGGGGCGGCTGCGGTCTTTGCGGCTCTCTGGGACCGGCCCATTTTAAAGCAGGTGGACTATGGCCTGCTGCTCACCTTTGTGGGCTTCTTTGTGTTTATCGGCAATATGGGCAGAGTCCCTGTGTTTCGGGATTTCCTTCAGGAGGCCGTGGAGGGCAGGGAGGTTGCGGTGAGCGTGCTGGCCAGCCAGGTCATCAGCAATGTGCCCGCGGCCCTGCTTTTGTCCGGCTTTACCTCCCGGGTGGAGGGGTTGATTTTGGGCACCAACCTGGGGGGACTGGGAACCCTGATCGCCTCCATGGCCAGCCTGATTTCCTATAAGCACATTGCCAGGGAGCGCAGTGGGGAGAGAGTCCGCTACCTCCTTACCTTTACGGGGGTAAACCTGGTCTTCCTGGGGGCTCAGCTGCTTCTCTGGAGGCTTCTGGCCTAATGAAAGGAAGGGCTGGCAGGAGGGGAGGCTTCTGGCCTGACGAAGGGAGAAGCTGGCAGCAGGCTCTGCCGGCGGGCCGGGAAGGGCGGAATAATATTTATTTGGACGAATGTCTAACAAAAGAGGAACTTCTGCGTATCAAAAACAGACCGCAGATTGGAAAATCCGGGAGGAGGAGAGAATATGCCGATGGATCACGAATCTTATGTATCCTACAGGGATGCGGCCATGGCCCAGGCCAGGGAGCAGATGGAGGGCTGGGCCTATCCGGAGGATGTGGAGCCGACCGTCCGCTATCCGGGGGTTGACCCTGAGGGAAAGTACAGCAAAAAGGAGATGGAGTTTGCCGACAGGGAGGCCAGAATCCGGGAGGCTCTGTCTGTGCGCCCCAAGGAGGTGCAGGATCTGGTGGGGCGGTTCCTCGCCTCCCTGCAGAGGAACGAAGGGCCCCGGGAGATGCCGGAAAACGGGGTGCAGGCAGCCTTTAACCGCATGCGGGAGCACAGCCGGCAGATGCGTCTGCTGTCCCGGGGCAGCAAGCTCTGTCCGGATCCGGAGGCGGCGGAGTACATGAAAAAGGAGCTGGAGGAGGGGGAGAAATCCCCGGAATTCCAGGAGTATGACCGGTTTCTCAAGGGACTTGAGCAGCTGGCAGGGATCGACAGTAAGCCCCTCAGCCCTGAGATGAAGGAATTCTTTTCCGATAGGCTGGGAGCCCCTCTGCCCGCCAACGTGGATAGACTTCGCTGTATTCCGGACAGGCAGCCGGCCTCCTTCAGCGTTTCCTTCGAGAATTTTGACCATCAGAGCGCCCAGGCATTCTTCTCCAATCCCCACAATTACGGGAAAAAGCCGGCGGAGATGCCGGAGGATCCTTTGGATTTGGAGGCGGCCTCAGGTGCGGTGACCCGCTACGCTGTGGCGACCGCCACCAGGAGCCTGGATCCGGTCTTCGACAAAATCGAGAACCGCCTGGGACAGATCCCGGGAGCCCCGGATCGGGGAAGCCTGGTGATTGTGGACGGCAAAACCGTGCGGGAGCGGATGCAGGAGGAATATAACCTGTCGGGCAGCCCGGAGGGCTTTGAGAGCTGGTATCGGGAGAATCTGAAGCAGAAGTCCGCGGAGTACGTGGCTGCCGGGCTCATGGCGGGGAAACGGGTGGAGGCCTTTGTGCCGGACGAAAACGGAAAGCTCCCCCAGGAGCCGGTGCAGGTTACCAAGGAGGGGTACGAGCCCACTCCCTTAAAGAAGGTGACCTTAAACGCCTGGGAGAGATTCATGTCCCGCCGGGGTTTCTATAAGGAAAAGACCGCCGCCGCCGCGGAGTATCAGGCCGCCCTGGAGGCCCGGGAGAGAGCCCGCCAGGAATATGCGGATTACAGGGGCCGCCTGGAGGATGCCGTGACGGTCCGGACCAATGTAAGGAATCTGTTTTTTGAACCCAGGGCAAAGGAGCTGGGGGATCAGCTGAATGGAAAGAGCATGGGCGACTACATGCGCGACGGTGTCAAGAACCTGGATATCAGTGCACACCGCACGATCATTCCCAATCTCTGCGTGGCGTACATGGTGGAGAAGGGACATCATCTGGAGGACATTTTGGATCCCAATAAGCTCCAGCAGGAGCGCCTGGAGGCCATCCATGTGTGTGAGGAGAAGACCTTTGCGGGTGATTTGGACTGGGTCAGCGACCGGTTCTGGAAGGGGAGCCATAAGATCATGGGCGAGATCAACCGGCTTACCGACGGTGTGAATCTCAGGGACCCTCTTGTGCGCACCGGGCTGATGCCTGCCATCAGTCTGGGGACGGCCGCCGTGTTTGATATCTTCCAGGAGTGCAGCAGAGGTAAAAATTTTCCGGCCTTCTGTGAAGCGGCCAAACGGGACGGATCTACTCTGCAGCAGGCGTTGGAGTTTTATGATAAGGATCTGCCCAAGGTCGGTGCCCTGTCCTATCTGGACAAGGTGATTTCCGACAGATCCGCCATGCGCAAGGGCGGGGAACTCAATCTGGAGGATGCAATCGGCAGGAGCATGCTGCAGGAGATTGTGCTGGACAAAGTGAGCGGAAAGCCCGGCGGCGTACTAAACGTTATGCCCCAGTTTGCCAGCACAGATCCCGCTCTGAGCCTGGATATGGTGGAGATTAACGCCAAGACCAACAGTCTTGTGCAGGCGATAAGCGATGCCTGCGAGAAGGATCCTGCCATCCATGCGAAAATCCGGGAGGGCTACCTAAGCGGAGAGCTCTTCGATAATATGAAGCCGGTCACCCATGAGGTGAAATACCCCTATAAGTCCAAGAAGAAGGGGTGGACCGTCCAGGTGGGGGAGGACGGGAGGGAGACGCTGCAGGAGAAAGGGGAAATTATCAGGGATAAGGCGGCCACTGCGGTTACCTATCATCTGGACAGGAGCTTTGCAGACAGTATCGGCATGCGGAGTTTCTTAAAGCACAGCTCCCAGCTGCCGCCTACGCTGGAGGACTGCAAGGACAAGATAGCGGAGCCGAAGCCCCCGGAGCCCAGGTTCGGCAGGCCGGAGCGAGTCAGGGAGAACATGTCGCGGACGGCAGGGCTGGGACGGAGAAGATAGGGAGCCGGCCTTCCGATCGAAAAAGGGCCCCGGGAAGCAGCCGCTTCCCGGGGCCCTTAAAGTCAGCTTATGTTCCGGCTGTTACCCATTACAGCACAGGGCCTGCGGATACCAGAGCCTTGCCGGCCTCGTTGCCCTCGTACTTGGCAAAGTTCTTGATGAACCTCTGGGCCAGATCCTTTGCCTTCTCATCCCACTGGGAAGGATCTGCGTAGGTATCCCGGGGATCCAGGATGCCGGTGTCCACGCCCTTAAGCTGGGTGGGAACCTCGAAGTTGAAGTAAGGGATCTTCTTGGTGGGTGCATCCAGGATGTCGCCGTTTAAGATGGCGTCGATGATGCCGCGGGTGTCCTTGATGGAGATACGCTTGCCGGTGCCGTTCCAGCCGGTGTTCACCAGGTAAGCCTTGGCCCCGTTGGCCTCCATCTTCTTCACCAGTTCCTCAGCGTACTTGGTGGGATGCAGCTCCAGGAAGGCCTGGCCGAAGCATGCGGAGAAGGTGGGAGTGGGCTCGGTGATGCCTCTCTCGGTGCCTGCCAGCTTTGCGGTGAAGCCGGACAGGAAGTAGTACTGGGTCTGCTCCGGCGTCAGCACGGATACAGGAGGCAGCACGCCGAAAGCGTCCGCAGACAGGAAGATCACGTTCTTGGCTGCAGGAGCGGCGGAAACGGGCCGCACAATGTTCTGGATATGGTTGATGGGGTAGGACACGCGGGTGTTCTCGGTCACGCTCTTGTCGGCGAAATCGATCTTGCCGTCCTGATCCAGGGTCACGTTCTCAAGCAGGGCGTTTCTCTTGATGGCGTTGTAGATATCGGGCTCGGACTCCTTGTCCAGGTTGATCACCTTGGCGTAGCAGCCGCCCTCGAAGTTGAACACGCCGTTGTCGTCCCAGCCGTGCTCGTCGTCGCCGATGAGCAGACGCTTGGGATCGGTGGAAAGGGTGGTCTTGCCGGTGCCGGAGAGACCGAAGAAGATGGCGGTGTTCTCGCCGTTCATATCGGTGTTGGCGGAGCAGTGCATGGAGGCAATGCCCTTCAGCGGCAGATAGTAGTTCATCATGGAGAACATGCCCTTCTTCATCTCGCCGCCGTACCAGGTGTTGAGGATCACCTGCTCGCGGCTGGTGATGTTGAAGACCACGGCGGTCTCGGAGTTCAGGCCCAGCTCCTTGTAGTTCTCTACCTTGGCCTTGGAGGCGTTGTAGATCACGAAGTCAGGCTCGAAGTTCTTCAGCTCCTCCTCGGAGGGCTGGATGAACATGTTCTTTACGAAATGTGCCTGCCAGGCCACTTCCATAATGAAGCGGATGGCCATGCGGGTGTCCTTGTTGGCGCCGCAGAAGGCGTCCACCACGAACAGTCTCTTGTTGGAGAGCTCCTTGATCGCCAGGTCCTTGACGGCGGCCCAGGTCTCCTGGGAGGCAGGGTGGTTGTCGTTCTTGTACTCGTCGGAGGTCCACCATACGGTGTCCTTGGAGTTCTCGTCCATGACGATGAATTTGTCTTTGGGGGAACGGCCCGTGTAGATGCCGGTCATCACGTTGACGGCGTCCAGTTCGCTGAGCTGTCCTTTTTCATAGCCCTCCAGATCAGGCTTCATCTCCTCCTCGAAGAGCAGTTCATAGGAGGGGTTATACACGATGTCCGTGGTTCCGGTGATGCCATACTTGGTCAGATCAATGTTTGTCATCTTTATACCTCTTTCCTTTTAAAATGTAGTGTCGGTTTTCCTCACTACCCCTTATTATACATAATCATGCCATAAAAGCAACAGGATTTTTTCCATTTTTTTGCCGGAATTTGGATTCCTGCAAAAATCAATTGCAGATTTTCGGCGCATGTGATATAATTGCTAAACGATTGTGATACGGTACCGGAAGGGAATGAAGGAGGAACTTTTATAATGAGCTTACAGGTAGAAAAATTAGAGAAAAACATGGCGAGGCTTACGATCGAGGTCCCGGCCCAGGAGCTGGAGAAGGCCATCGAGGGCGCATACCAGAAGAACAGGAACAGCATCAGCATCCCGGGTTTCCGCAAGGGCAAGGCGCCCCGCCGGCTGATTGAACAGATGTACGGCAGGGAGGTTTTCTACGAGGATGCGGTAAATGATCTGCTCCCCGACAGCTATGAGAAGGCTCTGGAGGAATGCACGGAGGAGATTGTGTCCTCCCCCAAGATCAGCGTGGTCCAGGTCGAGGCCGGCAAGCCCTTTATCTTTACCGCCGAAGTGGCTTTAAAGCCCCCTGTGACCCTTGGCGAGTACAAGGGCGTCAAGGTGGAGAAGACCTCAGCCCAGGTCACCGAGGAGGAGATCGACGCCCAGATCGCCCAGGAGAGGGAGAACAGCGCCCGCACCGTCACCGTGGAGGACAGGCCGGTCAGGGACGGCGATATGACCGTGATCGATTTTGAGGGCTTCGTGGACGGGGAGGCCTTTGAGGGCGGCAAGGGGACAAACTATCCCCTCACGATCGGCTCCGGCGCGTTTATTCCCGGCTTTGAGGAGGCGCTGATCGGCGCGCAGATCGGCGTGGAGACGGATGTGAACGTGACCTTCCCCGAGGATTACCAGGCAGCGGAGCTGGCGGGCAGGGCGGCCGTGTTTAAGTGCACCGTGAAGGAGATCAAGGAGAAGGAGCTGCCCGAGCTGGACGACGAGTTCGTCAGCGAGGTGTCCGAGTTCGACACGCTGGAGGAATATAAGGAAGATATCCGGAAAAAGCTGGAGGAGAAAAAGGCGGCTGAGGCCGCAAATGCCAAGGAGGATGCGGCGGTGGATGCCGTGATCGCGGGCGCCTCCATGGAGATCCCCGACGCTATGGTGGAGACCCAGCAGAGACAGCTTCTGGAGGATTTCGCCCAGAGGATGCAGTCCCAGGGCCTCACCCTGGAACAGTATCTGCAGTTTACCGGCCAGACCTCTGAGGCGATGCTGGAGCAGATGAAGCCTCAGGCGCTGAAGAGAATCCAGTCCCGCCTGGTGCTGGAGGCGGTGGCGGCCGCCGAGAAGCTGGAGGCCACCGAGGAGGATTTCCAGGCAGAGGTGGACAAGATGGCGGAGAGCTACAAGCTGGAGGCCGACAAGGTAAGGGAGCTTTTGGGTGAGAACGGCAGAAAGCAGGTGATGGAGGACCTTGTTGTGAAAAAGGCTCTGGACCTGGTGGTGGAGAACGCCGTGGAGACCGAATAAAACATACATGAATTGAGACAGGATTGGTATAATAAATTGGGAATGCCCGGCGAGCGGGCAGATTGGAGGAAAGATGAGTTTAGTACCTTATGTCATTGAACAGACCAGCAAGGGCGAGAGATCCTATGATATTTACTCAAGACTGCTGAAGGACAGGATCATTTTCCTTGGCGAGGAGGTCAATGAGGTGACGGCCAGCCTGGTGGTGGCCCAGCTTCTGTTTTTGGAGTCCGAGGATCCGGATAAGGACATCCATCTGTATATCAACAGCCCGGGAGGAAGCGTCACCGCAGGCCTGGCGATCTATGACACCATGAAATATATCAAGTGCGACGTGTCTACCGTGTGTATCGGCATGGCGGCCAGCATGGGAGCCTTCCTGCTGGCGGGCGGCGCCAAGGGCAAGAGATACGCCCTGCCCAACGCGGAGATCATGATCCACCAGCCTCTGGGCGGCACCCAGGGTCAGGCCACGGAGATCGAGATCGCGGCAAAGCATATCTTAAAGACCAAGGAAAAGCTGAACCGTATGCTGGCGGAGAATACCGGCAGGGATTATGAGGTGATCTGCGCCGACACGGAGCGCGACAACTGGAAGAGCGCCCAGGAGGCATGTGAGTACGGCCTTATCGACAAGGTGATTACTTCTCACGCGGCCATAGACTGAGGCGGCGTTCCGGCGGGGGCTGAGAGGGGCCCGGGAGTGCCGGAGGAATAAAATAGGTAGACAATCGACAGGAGTTAGAGACATGGCAGTTAAAATTTCAGGCAGCGATATCAGGTGCTCCTTCTGCAACAAGACCCAGAATCAGGTGAGAAAGCTGATCGCGGGACCCGCGGGGGTCTATATTTGTGACGAGTGTATCGATATCTGTGCGGATATCCTGGAGGAGGAGCTGGAGGATGAGGAGGCGGTCCCCCAGGGCCGGCAGGATATCAACCTGTTAAAGCCCCAGGAGATCAAAAATTTTCTGGACAGCTATGTGATCGGCCAGGAGCAGGCCAAGAAGGTGCTCTCCGTGGCCGTGTACAATCACTACAAGCGGGTGACGGCCCCCAAGGATGCGGACGACGTGGAGCTGCAGAAGAGCAATATTATCATGATCGGCCCCACCGGCTCCGGCAAAACGTATCTTGCCCAGACTCTGGCCAAAATCATCAACGTGCCCTTCGCCATCGCTGACGCCACCACCCTGACGGAGGCGGGCTATGTGGGCGAGGACGTGGAGAACATTCTGCTCAAGCTCATACAGGCGGCGGACTATGACGTGGAGCGGGCCCAGTTTGGCATCATTTATATTGACGAGATCGACAAGATCACCAAAAAAAGCGAAAATGTGTCCATCACCCGGGATGTGTCGGGCGAGGGCGTTCAGCAGGCCCTGCTGAAGATCATAGAGGGCACTGTGGCCAATGTGCCGCCCCAGGGGGGCAGAAAGCATCCTCATCAGGAGCTGATTCAGATAGACACCACCAATATCCTCTTTATCTGCGGGGGAGCCTTTGACGGCCTGGATAAGATTGTGGAGACAAGGCTGGATCGGAAGACCATCGGCTTCAACACCCAGATCGCCCAGAAGACCGTCAAGGAGATTGGGGAGCTTTTGGAGGAGGTGACCCCTCAGGATCTGGTGAAGTTCGGCCTGATCCCTGAGTTTGTGGGGCGTGTTCCCATCAATGTGTCCCTTCAGGGGCTGGACCGGGATGCCCTGATCCGCATTTTGAAGGAACCCAAGAATGCGCTGATCAAGCAGTACCAGAAGCTGTTCCGCTTCGACAAGGTGGACCTGCGCTTTGAGCCGGGGGCCATAGAGGCGATTGCGGACAAGGCTCTGGAGCGCAAGACAGGCGCCAGAGGCCTGCGCTCCATCATGGAGAGCGTGATGATGGATCTGATGTACCGGATCCCCTCAGACGACACCATCGAGGCGTGCGTGATCACCCGGGAGGCGGTGGAGGGCACCAGCGAGCCTCTGATTCTCTATCGGGAGAGCGCTCTCAAGAAAGCGAAATAAGGAAACGCCGCCGGAAGCCGGCGGCGTTTTGCAGTCAGGCAAGGAGGAAACCTATGATCATCAGGCAAGCCAGTCTGGAGACCGTGTGCGGGATCACCAGCTCCCTGCCCCGCAATACCAGGCCGGAGGTGGCCTTCGCGGGCAGGAGCAATGTGGGGAAGTCCTCCCTGATCAACGGTCTGGTCAACCGAAAATCCCTGGCCAGGACCAGCGCCCAGCCCGGCAAGACCCAGACCATCAATTTTTACAACGTGAACGGAGAGCTCTACCTGGTGGATCTGCCCGGGTACGGCTACGCCAGGGTGAGCGAGAGCGTGAGGGCGGACTGGGGGAGGATGATAGAGCGGTATCTCCGCGGGTCCAGGCAGCTGAGAGCGGTGTTCCTGCTGGTGGATATCCGCCATGCGCCCTCGGCCAACGACTGCCTCATGTACGACTGGATCAGGGCCCAGGGCTTTGATCCCATCATCGTCGCCACGAAGCTGGATAAGATTGGGCGCAGCCAGACGGCCAGGCAGGTAAAGCTGATCCGCGATACCCTGAAGGCGGGCGGTTCCGCCCCGGTGATCCCCTTTTCGGCCCAGACCAGGCAGGGGAGAGAGGAAATCTACGGGATTTTGGACGGGGTGCTCCAGCCTGCGCGGGAGGGTGGAGATATCTGAAAATTACGGGGATGTGCCGATCCCTCAGAGGGCTGTCCGCGCCGGAGCGTCGCGGACGGCCCTGATGGCAGATGAGAAATCGCATTCGCGAATTTCTCATCGCCCCGTCGCGCAAAGCGCTCCGGAATGGAGATAATGTGAAAAATCACACTGATGTGCTGATTTTTCACATGAGAATTTGTGCCGGAGCGCCACAAATTCTCCTGATGGCAGATGAGAAATCGCATTCGCGACTTTCTCATCGCCCCGTCGCGCAAGGCGCTCCGGAATGGAGATATCATGAAGAATTCCGGCAGGAAATATTACAAGGCCCTGGTAAACTTGGGTGTGGCGGCAGCGGTGCTGCTCTTGATCCTCTTTTTGCTGCCCAGGCTGGTGGTCTTTTTCGCGCCCTTTGTGGCAGGCTGGATCATAGCCTGGATCGCCAATCCCATCGTACATTTCTTTGAGAAGAAGCTGAAAATCCGGAGAAAGGCGGGCAGCGCCTTCGTGATCGTGATGGTCGTGGGGCTGGTGGTGCTGGCCATCTATGCGGCGGGGTCCCTTCTCCTGGATCAGGGGCTGGGGCTTCTGAGCGCCCTGCCTGACATGTGGGAGTCCATGGAGGGGGATTTTGAGCAGATCGCCAGGAATTTCAGCGTGATTTACGAGAAGCTGCCCCAGAACATGCAGGATGCCATCAGCCAGATGTCGAACAGTGCCAGCGAGGCCCTGGGACAGCTGGTGGGCATGATCGGGACGCCTACGATTGCCGCGGCGGGGAGCCTTGCCATGCAGCTTCCTTCCATTTTGATCGCCATCATCATGAGCCTGCTCTCCGCTTACTTTTTTGTGGCGGAGCGGGAACAGATCGGCGCCTGGCTGCACAGGCATATGCCCCGGACGGTGCTGTCACGGTACGATATGCTGCGCAGGAGCCTGCTGCGGGCGGTGGGAGGCTACTTTAAGGCCCAGCTTAGGATTGAGATGTGGATGTATCTGCTGATTGTCATCGGCCTGACAATCCTGCGGGTCAACTACGGCCTGCTGATCGGCCTGGGCATCGCCATGCTGGACTTTTTCCCGGTCTTCGGGACGGGGACCGTCCTGGTGCCCTGGGCGGTCATTAAGATCCTCAGTGCCGACTACAGGATGGCGGTGGGCCTGCTGATCATATGGGGAGTGGGCCAGCTGGTGCGTCAGATCATACAGCCCAAGATCATGGGGGATTCCGTCGGGATGCCGCCTCTTCCCACCCTGATCCTGCTCTATGCGGGCTACCGGCTGGGAGGCGTGCTGGGTATGATCCTGGCGGTGCCCCTTGGGATCATCCTGTACACAATGTACGAAGAGGGGGTTTTTGACACCACCAAAAACAGCGTGCGGATCCTGGCGGAAGGGCTGAACAGCTTCAGACGGCTGAAGCCTGAGGATCTGGAGGGCCTGGGAGGAGGAGCCGACAGGCAATGAGAAATATCAGACTTTCGATCGCCTACGAGGGAACCCGCTATCAGGGATGGCAGTGCCAGGAGGGGAAGGAGAATACGATCCAGGGAAGGCTGGAGAGCCTTCTTAGCCGGATGTGCGGGGAGGAAGTGGAGCTGAAGGGGAGCGGGCGGACCGATGCGGGGGTCCACGCGTCGGGCCAGGTGGCAAATTTTCACACCCGCTGTGAGCTCACCCTGCCCCAGATGCAGGCTTACATCAACCGGTATCTGCCGGAGGACATTGCGGTCACGCAGATCCAGGAGGTCCCGGAGCGTTTTCACAGCCGTCTGTGCGCCCGGGGGAAGCGGTATGCTTACCGGGTGGTAAACGCCCCGGTGCCCAATGTGTTCTGGCGCAGATACGCCCACTGGGTGCAGGAGCCCCTGGATGCGGAGGCCATGAGAGAGGCCGCCGCGTACCTTTTGGGAGAGCACGATTTCCAGTCCTTCACCTCCGCGAAGAAGGGCAGGAAGTCCACCGTCCGCAGGCTGGACGAGATCACCGTCTCCCGGCAGGGGGAACTGATCACCCTCGCCTTTCAGGGCAATGGCTTTCTCTATCATATGGTGAGAATCCTGACGGGAACCCTGCTGGAGGTGGGGCTGGGGGAGAGGGATCCCCGCAGCATGCCGGAAATCCTGGCGGCGCGCAGCAGGGAGGCCGCCGGCGCCCTGGCTCCCGCAAAGGGGCTGATGCTGGAGGCTGTATTTTATGAAAAGCTGTAACCGAGGGACCTGTTTCTCTGTCTAACAGAGCGACAGGTCCTTTTTTTATGGACAAACCGCGGCTGCGGCCCGGCGGGAGATGTTGCAAAAATGATGCAGATTATTCACAAAAATGATGCAGGATTTTGTCACTTTTGGTCTAACATAGGAAAAGAAGGAGGTCATTATGGGCAAAAATATTGTGGTATTTCGTAATTATACCGGTATTATGGATCGCATGAAACCTCTGTTTCAGGGAGAGGGCTATGAGCTGGCCGCCGTGGGCAGCGTGGCCCAGATGGAGACCCTTCTGCGGGAGGGCAGGGTGCAGATGATCATCACGGATGTGGTGATGGAGGGCCAGGACGTGCAGGAGGGGCTGGACTGCATCAGTCATCTTCGCTCCGTCAGCAGCGTGCCGGTCATGGTGGTGTCGGATCTAAAGCAGGAGGAGATCAAGATCCGGGCCCTGAACGCGGGGGCGGACGATTTCGTTTCCTCCGAGTGCAACCCGTTAGTGCTCCTGGCCAGGGTGAAATCCCAGCTGAGACGGTACAATCAGCTGGTGAGCATGTGCAGGAATATTGACAAGATCTATCGGATAGACGATCTGGAAATAGATGACAATACCAGGAAGGTGTCTGTGGGAAAACGGGAGGTGCGGCTGACGCCCATCGAGTATCAGATCCTCAGGCTGCTTGTGAGGGAGAGGGGGAGAGTGTTCTCCATCCCGCAGATCTATGAGGCCATCTGGCATATGCAGGCCATCGGGGCGGACAATACCATAGCGGTGCATATCCGTCACATCCGGGAAAAGATCGAGAGCAATCCCAAGCAGCCCCGGTATTTGAAGGTGGTGTGGGGGACAGGCTACCGGGTGGGATGAGAGGGGAGCCCGGCCCGGAGAGTGCGGGGATTTCCTGCCCGGGAGGGTGCGGAGAGGGCGCCCCGTCCGGGAGAGTGCGAAAAAAGGTCTTCCGGTGCCTTCCTGTGTCTTGTAATGGGAAAAGGTGTGTGTTAAAATAGGGGAGTACCGAATTCTGAATCAAAAGAGGAGAACTTTGCCTATGTCACCACAGACGGCACTTGCCCAAAACGTCCCGGAGACCGGCACCTGGACCCAGAGAATCCCCCAGAAGGGGGAGGGAAAGCAGGGAGGGCTGAGCGGCAGCACTCTCAAGCTGGCGGCCATTATCACCATGTTCATTGATCATACAGGGGCCGCAGTGCTCTACCGGATCCTGATTTCCCAGGGACTGTACGCGGCCGCCTACTCCGGCAGCCCGGAGTATTATCTGCAGTTTCAGATGGCCCATCTGCCCCTGATCCTCACCTATTATGTGATGCGCTACATCGGCCGGATTGCCTTTCCCATCTTCTGTTTCCTGCTGGTGGAGGGCTTTGTGCGCACCCACAGCGTGGGCCGATACCTTCTGCGCATGGCCCTGTTCGCGGTCCTGACGGAAATCCCCTTTGATCTTGCCTTTGCGGGCAAACCCTTTTATTTCGGATATCAGAACGTAATGTTCACCCTGCTGATCGGCCTGCTGACCATGCTGGGCTTTTCCCGCGTGGAAAAGCTGCGGATCCCCTTTGTCCCCGCGGTGCTGCTGGACGGGGTGATTCTGCTGGCGGGCATGACGGCCGCCTATTTTATGAAGACGGACTACGACTGGAGGGGCGTGGCCTGTATTATGGCCCTGTACGTGTTCCGCAGAAAGAAGGTCCTGCAGATTATAGCCGGATGCGTGTCCTTCGCCTGGGAGTGGACGGCGCCCCTGGCCTTTATCCTGGTGGGCTTTTACAACGGGAAGAGGGGGCTGCCGCTGAAATATGTGTTCTATCTGTTTTATCCCCTCCATCTGCTGCTGCTCTATCTGATCTGTGCGCTGATGGGGATGGGGCATATCTCCGTGATCTGACAGGGCGGAAGGGGGATCCTGCCATAGCCCGCGGGGCTCAGAAGACGGGAGGGATCAGCCCCAGATGCTCCAGCAGGATCTTGCAGCCCATGAGGATCAAAAGAATCCCTCCTGCCAGCTCCGCCTTGGCCTTGAAACGGCTGCCGAACAGGCTGCCCGCCTTCACCCCCAGAGCGGAGAGCAGGAAGGTGATGCACCCGATAAACAGCACGGCGGGCACAATGTCCACCTGCAGGAAGGCGAAGGTCACCCCCACCGCCAGCGCGTCTATGCTGGTGGCCACCGCCAGGATCAGCATTTCCTTGAAGGCCAGGGAATCCCCGGTCTTATCCTCCTGTCCGGAGAGAGCCTCTTTGACCATGTTTCCCCCGATGATGCCCAGCAGAATAAAGGCGATCCAGTGATCGATCCCTGTTATGTACCGGTCGAACTGGCTGCCCAGCAGGTAGCCCGCCGCGGGCATCAGTGCCTGAAAGCCCCCGAACCAGAGCCCCACCGTCAGGGCGCTGCGCAGCCGGATCCGGTCCATGGCCAGCCCCTTGCAGATGGCTACGGCGAAGGCGTCCATGGAAAGGCCCACCGCAATCAAAAACAGACTCAAAAGACTCATAGACTCCCTCCTGTTACAATTCTGTCATTCCAATCCTGTCATTGCAATCCTGTCATGAATAAAAAAACTCACAGACAACGGACATGGGCCTTTGTCTATGAGTCTCATTTTCACACCTTCGTGTTTAGATAATGCCAGATGGAGTACATCATTCTGTTGACATTATCGCAGCCGGGGCTGCTAACTACTCCCCCATAGCGGTAGAAACAGGATGTATTTATCTTAGGGCATTCGAGAGGGTTTGTCAATAGGAAAACGGAGAGTTTCCGCAGGGTGCCAAAGGGTGTTGACAAGGGGCGCCGGTGCAGAGTAAGCTGTTGACAGGAGGTGTGAGAAGGTGAAGAAAAGAGGAATAATGGGTCTGTGCCTTGCCCTGCTGCTGGCGCTTCTGACAGCCTGCGGGGGAGCAGAGCCTGAGGTAGGAAATTACGGATCCGGCGGGGCGGCCGCTTACGGGGAGACGGGGCAGCAGGTTCAGGAGGAGAGCAGCTCCCTGCCGGAGAGCAGTTCCCTGCCGGAGAGCAGCTTCCATGGGGAGGAAGCTGAACAGGCGCCGCCCGAAGAGGCCCGCCGCCAGACCGGGGGCCGGGGGGAGGAAAGCCCTGGGGAGGCGGAGGCCGAAGTCCCCGCAGATGTCCGGGCAGACCTGCCGGTTTACGGGGAGTTCTACTACGATCTGGAAAATGTAGTCCTGTACCTGGAGCTGTATCAGGAGCTGCCCCCCAATTATATCACCAAAAAGGAGGCCCGTGAGCTTGGCTGGGAGGGGGGCTCCGTGGAGGACTGCCGGGAGGGGGCGGCCATCGGCGGGGATACCTTCGGCAACCGGGAGGGACTGCTTCCCCAGGCGCCGGGGCGGACCTACACAGAGTGCGATATTGACACAGACGGCTACGGGTCCCGGGGCTCCAGAAGGCTGGTGTTCTCCAGCGACGGACTGTATTTTTATACATCGGACCACTATGAGAGCTTCCGGGAGATCAGGGTGACGCAGGATTACTCCCTGGAGGCCGCGGTGGAATAAGGAGGCGGTACAGTGAACAGGGAAGTATGCGGCGATAGGGGCAAAAGGGTGGTTCTGCGCTGGGAGAAGCTGCTTTCCCGGGATACGGCCCATCCCTACCTGGCCGAAATGCTGGATTTCCCGGCTTACTACGGAAAGAACCTGGACGCTCTCTACGACTGCCTGACAGATTTGGGAGAGTGCACGCTGGTGGTGGAGGGGGCCGGGATACTGCGCCGGGCGGGCGGCTACGGGGAAAGGGTGCTGCGGGTGCTGGAGGAAGCCAGCCGGGCAAACCCGGCCCTTGGGCTGGTGTGCCCGGAGGAAGAGAAAACTGGCTCTGATCATGGGATTCACCGGCTTTTCCCGGGTGAAGAAGATCGACGCCTCCGCCCTGTGGATCGGGGGAAAGCCCCAGGGATAACCCTGCGGGACGGGGAGAATATTCCAGGGATAACCCCGCGGGACTGAGGGAAAGCCCCAGGGATAATCCCGCGGGACCGGTGGAATACTAATTCCCATAGAAAAAAGCGCCTTGGGCGCGGAAAAGAGGAAGCTATGGGAATTACACTGAGCGCGTGGGTTTTCGGAGGGCTGATCAGCGCGGCCTACCTGTGCGGGTTTGGCCTGGCCCGCCTGCAGCTGGCGGGAGGGCTCCCGGCAGGCAGAAAAGGGGAGCAGGCCCCGGAGAAGGAGAGGCTGGCCCGCCGTATGGGCAAGGCCATCGCCAGCCCGGTATCGGGCGTTGTGAAGGTCCTAAGCGAGGGCGGGAAGCGGGGCGTCACCATCCTCCCGGAGGAAGGCAGGGTGTTCTCCCCCGTGTCCGGCAAGATCGTCCGGCTCTGCCCCGCGGGCAACGAGTTTCTGCTGCGGACGGATCTGGGCATGGAGCTGCGGCTGCAGGTGGGCGGAAGCGACGAGGACATGGCGGAGCGCTGTTACCGCCCCAGGGTGGTGCGCAACGAGGTGGTGAACAAGGGAAAGCTCCTGCTGGAGTTTGACCGGGAGAGACTGGCTGCCCAGGGGTGCGATTACTCGGTTCAGATGACCCTGGAGAGCGGCGACGGCCGGCGGGAGATCGAGGTCACGGACAGGGAGCGGGTGAAGAACGGCCAGGACTGCCTGTGGGTGGTATAGATCCCTGCGGGGCAGGAGGGCCGCGGAGGAAGCGTCAGAGCGGGATTTATAAAAAATTTAGAATTCCCCTATTGCTTTTTGCACCTATAATGTTATAGTGAATATAGAACAGATCAAACAAAGGGGGTATGAATATGAATCTGACGAAATTTACGCAGAAGTCCATGCAGGCCGTGGAGGGGGCGGAAAAGCTCGCCTACGAGTACGGCAACCAGGAGATCGAGCAGGAGCACCTGCTCTACAGTCTGCTGACCATAGAGGACAGCCTGATTCTGAAGCTCATCGAGAAGATGGAGATCCAGAAGGAGCATTTTCTAAACCGGGCGGAGCAGGCCCTGCGCCAGCGGGTCAAGGTCCAGGGGGGCCAGGTCTATGTGGGACAGTACCTGAACAAGGCCCTCATTGGCGCCGAGGATGAGGCCAAGCAGCTGGGGGACGAGTATGTGTCCGTGGAGCATCTGTTCCTGGCCATGCTGAGAAATCCCAACAGGGCCCTGGGGGAGATCTTCCGGGAGTACGGCATCACCAGGGAGCGTTTCCTGAAGGTACTCTCCACCGTGCGGGGCAACCAGAGGGTCACCAGCGACAACCCGGAGGCCACCTACGACACCCTGGAGAAGTACGGCCAGGAGCTGGTGGAGAAGGCCCGCAGCCAGAAGCTGGATCCGGTCATCGGCCGGGACGGTGAGATCCGGAATGTGATCCGGATCCTCTCCCGCAAGACCAAGAACAACCCGGTCCTCATCGGGGAGCCGGGGGTGGGCAAGACCGCCGTGGTGGAGGGGCTGGCCCAGAGAATTGTGCGGGGCGACGTGCCCCAGGGGCTGAAGGACAAGAAAATTTTTGCCCTGGATATGGGGGCCCTGGTGGCGGGGGCCAAGTACCGGGGCGAGTTCGAGGAAAGGCTGAAGGCGGTGCTGGAGGACGTGAAGAACTCCGACGGCCAGATCATCCTCTTTATCGACGAGCTGCACACCATTGTGGGGGCCGGCAAGACGGACGGGGCCCTGGACGCGGGCAATATGTTAAAGCCCATGCTGGCCCGGGGGGAGCTCCACTGCATCGGGGCCACCACCCTGGACGAGTACCGGCAGTACATCGAGAAGGATCAGGCCTTGGAGCGCCGGTTCCAGCCTGTGATGGTGGAGGAACCCACCGTGGAGGACACCATCTCCATTCTCCGGGGTTTAAAGGAGCGCTACGAGGTTTACCACGGGGTCAAGATCATGGACAACGCCCTGGTGAGCGCGGCGGTGCTCTCCAACCGGTACATCTCCGACCGTTTCCTGCCGGACAAGGCCATCGACCTGGTGGACGAGGCATGCGCCCTGATCAAGACCGAGCTGGACAGCATGCCCACGGAGCTGGATGAGCTCCAGAGGAAGGTCATGCAGATGGAGATCGAGGAAGCCGCCTTAAAGAAGGAGGACGACCGCTTAAGCCGGGAGAGGCTGGAGGATCTTCAGCGGGAGCTGGCGGAGCAGAAGGAGGAGCTGGCCGGCCGGAAGGCCCAGTGGGACAATGAGAAAAAATCCGTGGAGGAACTTTCATCCCTGCGGGAGAAAATAGACGAGGTGAACAGCCAGATTCAGATCGCCCAGAGAGAGGGCAATCTGGAGAAGGCGGCGGAGCTTTCCTACGGCACCCTGCCCAGCCTGCGCAAGCAGCTGGAGCAGGCGGAGGATCGGGTGAACGCCTCCCAGCTTACTTTGGTGCATGAGCGGGTCTCCGAGGAGGAGATCGCCCGGATCGTGTCCCGGTGGACGGGGATCCCGGTGACCAAGCTGACGGAGAGCGAGAGGAACAAAACCCTCCACCTGGACGAGGAGCTCCATAAAAGGGTCATCGGCCAGGATGAGGGGGTGACCAAGGTGACGGAGGCCATCATCCGCTCCAGGGCGGGGATCAAGGATCCCTCCAAGCCCATCGGCTCCTTCCTGTTTTTGGGGCCCACCGGCGTGGGCAAAACGGAGCTGGCCAAATCCCTGGCGGCGGCCCTCTTTGACGACGAGAACAATATGGTCCGGATCGATATGAGCGAATACATGGAGAAGTTCTCCGTATCCCGCCTGATCGGAGCGCCTCCCGGATATGTGGGCTACGAGGAAGGGGGGCAGCTCACGGAGGCCGTCCGCAGAAAGCCCTACTCGGTGGTGCTCTTTGACGAGATCGAGAAGGCCCATCCGGATGTGTTCAACGTGCTCCTGCAGGTGCTGGACGACGGGCGGATCACCGACTCCCAGGGCCGGACGGTGGACTTTAAGAACACCATCCTGATCATGACCTCCAACATCGGGGCCTCCTATCTGCTGGAGGGGATCCGGGAGGACGGCACCATCGCCGGGGAGGCGGTGGAGAAGGTGACGGAGGAGCTGCGGATGCACTTCAGGCCGGAGTTTTTAAACCGGCTGGACGAGACCGTGATCTTCAAGCCTCTCACCAGGGAGAATATCAGCGGGATTGTGGGCCTGATTATCGCGGACCTGAACCGCAGGCTGGAGGAGCGGGAGCTGAAGATTGAGCTGACGGAGGCGGCGGAGCGCCTGATTGTGGAGAAGGCATACGATCCGGTGTACGGAGCCAGGCCCTTAAAGCGGTACATCCAGAAGCATGTGGAGACCCTGGCGGCCCGTCTGATCTTAAGTGACGGCGTGGGGGAGGGCGACATCATCCGCATCGGAGTGGAAAACGGAGAGCTGAGGGCCCAGGCCGTGAAAAGGGCCCCTGAGACATAACTTCAAAAAGAAAAAGAGGGGTTTCCTCCTGCCGGGGGAAGCCCTCTTTTTTCTTTTTGGGCATTTTCGGCAAAAAAAAAACTCCTGTTTTTCCCAAAATGCCAGTTGTATTACCCGCCGGTATTTGCTAAGATTAAGGTGATGATTTAGGTAAACCGAGATTTTTTTAACTTAAAATATAAATCAATGCTGTAAAGCGCAGGGCGGGCGGCCTTTGGCCGGGTCCGCCCATCAATCAGGGAAGGGAGCGGATTATGGGCATCAGGTATTGGGAGAAGGAGAGAATGTTTCAGCTGGACACGCCGAACACCAGCTATGTGATCGGCATTGCGGATCAGGAGGGCTTCCTGGGCCATGTGTACTACGGAAAGAGGCTTTCGGGCGTGCAGGGGGCCGAACGGCTTTTGCGGGTGGACCGCCCCCTGGAGGACTGGCAGGTCTACAACCGGGACAGGCTCTCCTTCCTGGACTGCTTCCCCATGGAATATTCGGGCCACGGGGTGGGGGATTTCCGGGAGAGCAGCATCCGGGTGAAGGACAGCGGGGGCCACAGCGCCGTGCTGTTGACCTACAGATCCCATGAGATTTATCAGGGGAAGAGAAAGCTGGAGGGGCTGCCCGCCACCTTCGGGACAAAGGATGAGGCGGCTACTCTGGCCATCACCTGCCGGGACGATGCCGTCGGCCTGGAGGCGGTGCTGGAGTACAGCGTGTTTGAGGATACGGACGCCATCGCCAGGAGCGTGCGCCTGACCAATTTGGGGAAGGAGCCCCTGGTGCTGGAGAAGGTGATGAGCGGCTGCCTGGACATGGACAACAGGGACTTTGACATGATTACCCTTCACGGCTCCTGGGCCAGGGAGAGGCGCATAGAACGGAAAAAGCTGGGCCACGGCGTCCACAGCGTCTCCAGCCTGCGGGGGGAGAGCGGCCATCAGGAGCATCCCTTTATGGCCCTGCTGGAGAGCACGGCCACCCAGACCGCGGGGGATGTGTACGGCTTCCACTTTGTGTATTCGGGCAACTTTATCGCCCAGGCCCAGGTCAACCAGTTTGACAGCGTGCGTGTGGTTATGGGCATCAACCCGGAGGACTTTGCCTGGACCCTGTGCCAGGGGGAGAGCTTCCAGGCCCCGGAGATGATTCTGGTGTATTCCGGCCAGGGGCTGGGGGGCATGAGCCGCAGCTTCCACGATCTGTACCGGCGGCACCTGATCCGCAGCCCCTACCGGAACAAAAAACGGCCCATCCTGATCAACAACTGGGAGGCCACCTACTTTGATTTTGACCAGGATAAGCTGTTTGACATTGCCAAAGAGGCGTCCCAGATGGGCATCGAGATGCTGGTGATGGACGACGGGTGGTTCGGGAACCGCTTTGACGACAACCGGGCCCTGGGAGACTGGAAGGTCAACGAGGAAAAGCTGAAGGGGGGCTTAAAGGCCCTGGTGGACCGGGTGAACGGACTGGGGATGGACTTTGGCATCTGGTTTGAGCCGGAGATGGTCTCCCCGGAGTCGGAGCTGTACAGGGCCCATCCCGACTGGGCCATCGCCGTGCCCGGCAGAGAGCCCGGGCGGGCCCGCAATCAGTACGTGCTGGATGTGAGCCGCAGGGAGGTGCGGGACTGTATCCTGGATCAGATGTTCCGGGTGCTCCATAGCGCCAACATCCGGTATGTGAAGTGGGATATGAACCGGCCCCTGAGCGATCTCGGCAGCGCCGCGCTGCCCGCAGGCCGCCAGGGGGAGCTCTATCACAGATATGTGCTGGGCATGTATGAGATGCAGGAGAGGCTCCTGGCCGAGTTCCCGGAGCTTCTGCTGGAGAACTGCTCCGGCGGCGGCGCCAGGTTTGACCCGGGCATGCTCTACTACAGCCCTCAGATCTGGTGCTCCGACGACACGGACGCCATCGAGAGGCTGCGGATCCAGGAGGGCACGGCCCTGATCTATCCCCTCTCCACCATGGGGGCCCATGTGAGCGTGTGCCCCAACCATGCGGTGGGCCGGGTGACCCCCTTTGCCACCAGGGGATTCGTGGCGCTGGCGGGGACCTTCGGCTATGAGCTGGATGTGACGAAGCTGAGCCCCCAGGACAAGGAGACGGTGCGCAGGCAGGTGGTCATGTACCATCGGTTCAACGATCTGGTGCGGGAGGGAGACTATTATCGGATCGCCTCCTTCGGGGACAATCACCTCTTTGACTGCTTCCAGGTGGTGAGCAGGGACAAAAAGGAAAGCCTGATATTCTTCGTGCAGGTGCTGGGGGAGGTGAACCAGAAGTCCCGGATTGTAAAGCTCCAGGGACTTGCCGGGGACCGGTCCTATGACCTGCGGGAGGTGGTCATGGACGGGAAGGATACCCAGGATATCATCCGGGAGAGCGGCCTTTCCTTCGGGGGAGACCTTCTGATGAACGGAGGGCTTGTGATCGACAGGCCCTGGGGAGATTTTCAGGCCAGGCTTTTCTGGCTGCAGGAGAAGCAGGAGTAAAGTTCTGGGAGGACCGGCGGGCCCGGCAGGGCGGCGGGTTCTCCCGGGATTTACAGATATGGGGGACAGGTATGGCAAAGGGAGTGAGAATGTCGGACATAGCGGACCGGCTGGGGGTCAGCACGGTTACGGTGTCCAAGGCGCTGGCGGACCAGAAGGGAGTCAGCGAGGAAATGCGGGATAAGATCAAGGCGCTGGCCCTGGAGATGGGCTACAAGAGCTTTTCGGCCCAGAAGGGGGACGTCAGGTCCAGCTATCACATCGGGATCCTCATGGAGGAAACCTATGTGGAAAAATATGCCACCTTTTACTGGGAGATGTACCAGAAGCTCAGCATGGAGGCGGTGAAGGAGGACTGCTTCGGCATCCTGGAGGTGCTGCCCCTGGCGGCGGAGGAGGCCCTGGAGGAACCCAAGATGCTGCAGGTGGACAAAATCGACGGGCTCATCGTGCTGGGGAGCGTGCGGACCGGGTATTTGAAAATGCTGGAGGAAAAGGCCCGGGTGCCCTTTGTGTGCATGGATTTTTACGACGATCAGGTCAAGGGGGACTGTGTGGTCAGCAACAGCTTTTACGGAGCCTATCATGTGACCAGCCACCTGCTGGATATGGGGCACCGGGATATCGGCTTTGTGGGGACGGTGTGGGCCACGGGAAGCATCATGGATCGCTTCCTCGGCTACCAGAAGGCCATGCTGGAGAGGGGGCTGCCCATTCGGAAGGACTGGATTCTGCCGGACCGGGACCAGCAGGTGACCATGTTTGACCAGATCCCGCTGCCGGAAGAGCTGCCCACGGCCTTTGTGTGCAACTGCGACCTGACCGCCAGCATCCTGATCCGCACCCTTCGGGCGGCGGGCAAAAGGGTGCCGGAGGATATCTCCGTGGCGGGTTATGACGATTTCCTGCACCCGGGCCTGTGCGATGTGGGGATCACCACCTACTCCGTGGACATGGCGGGAATGGCCGCCGTGGGAATCCGGATGCTGGTGAAAAAAATCAGAGGGGAGGCCTACTGGAGCGGCATGCAGGTGATTGACGGTCATCTGGTGCTGCGGGAGAGTGTGGCCAGAAGATAAAGCTGCCCCGGCCGGAGGCCGGGAGGGAAAAGAAAGGAAGGATCGGTTACATGAGCGAAGGGCTGCAGGGGGAGATGAGGGAGCACCTGGAGGGGGTGCTGCTTCCCTTTTGGAAGGGGCTTAGGGATTCGGAGTACGGCGGCTTTTACGGCTGGGTGGATTCGGACAAAAGGGTGGACAAAAAGGCGGTGAAGGGCTGTATTTTGAACAGCCGGATCCTGTGGTTTTTCTCAAACGCCTGGGCTGCCCTGGGAGATGAGAGCCTGCGGGAGTATGCGGACCACGCTTTCGCCTTTTTAAAGGATCACTGCTATGACCGGGAGAGGGGAGGGGTGTACTGGTCCGTGACATACGACGGGAAACCGGAGGATACCACCAAGCACACCTACAATCAGGCCTTTGCGGTTTACGCCCTGTCCTCCTACTATGCGGTGAGCGGCAGCAGGGAGGCCCTGGAGCTGGCCCTGGCCCTGCGGGAGACCATTGAGACCAGGTGCTTTGATGAGGGAGGCTACAAGGAGGCCCTGGACATTGCCTTTGAGCCGGCGGAAAACGACAAGCTCTCGGAGAACGGGGTGATGGCGGACCGGACCATGAACACCCTGCTCCATGTGTTTGAGGCATACACGGAGCTGTACCGGGTGACGAAGGACGAGACGGCGGGCCGGAAGCTGCGCTGGATGATGGATCTGATCGCGGAGAAAATCTACAATCCCGCCCGGCACCGCCAGGAGGTGTTTTTCGACAATGACATGAACAGCCTGATCGATCTGCACTCCTACGGCCACGACATTGAGACCGCCTGGCTGGTGGACCGGGGGACGGATGTGCTGGGAGACGAGGCTTACAAGGCCAAAATGGCTCCTATCACCGCCGACCTGGAGCAGAATGTGTACGAGACCGCCTACAGCGCCCACTCCCTGAAAAACGAGTGCGAGCGGGGGGTGGACAACGAGGACCGGATCTGGTGGGTGCAGGCCGAGGCGGTGGTGGGCTTCTACAACGCCTGGAGCAAGCATCCGGAAAAAACCTACTTCAGGGACGCGGCCCTGGATATCTGGGGCTTTATCAAGGCCCATCTGGTGGACCCGGCTCCCGGCTCCGAGTGGTTCTGGCGCACGGACGCCCAGGGGCGCCCCGATCTGGACAAGCCCATTGTGGAGCCCTGGAAGTGCCCTTATCACAACGGGCGCATGTGTATGGAGATTATGAGACGCGGGCGGGAGATACCGTCATCGCCCAGCCGCGCAGAGCGCTCCGGAATGGAGGTTAAAATGATTCATCCGAAATATTATGAAGAGCTGGCCCGGCAGGAGGCGCTTCTTGCCAGGAAAAATGAAAAGGACGAGAGCTTTTACAACGGCCTGTTCGACCGCTATCAATACCCGGTGCTGACCAGGGAGCACACGCCCCTGCACTGGAGGTACGATCTGAATGCGGAGACCAACCCCCACTTTATGGAGCGGCTGGGAGTCAACGCGGTGATGAATTCCGGCGCCATCTGGCTGGACGGAAAGTTTTATCTGGTGGCCCGGGTGGAGGGGAACGACAGAAAATCCTTCTTTGCCGTGGCGGAGAGTGAGAGCGGAGTGGACGGCTTCCGCTTCTGGGATTACCCGATCCTGCTGGAGGATACCTGCCCGGAGGAAACCAATGTGTACGATATGCGTCTGACCAAGCATGAGGACGGCTACATTTACGGCGTGTTCTGCTCCGAGAGCAAGGACAATTCCGTGAGCGATCTGTCCGCGGCGGTGGCGGCGGCGGGCATTGTGCGCACCAGGGATTTGAAGACCTGGGAGCGGCTGCCCAACCTAAAGACCCTGAACTCTCCCCAGCAGAGGAATGTGGTGCTCCACCCGGAGTTTGTGGACGGCAAGTACGCCTTCTACACCAGGCCTATGGACGACTTTATTGACACCGGCTCCGGCGGAGGCATCGGCTTCGGCCTGTGCGAGGACATCACCCATCCGGTGATCGATCAGGAGATCATCACCAGCCGGAGGAAGTACCACACCCTGACGGAGGTGAAAAACGGGGCGGGCGCCGTGCCCATCAAGACGGACCGGGGCTGGATCCACATTGCCCACGGGGTGCGGAACACGGCGGCAGGGCTGCGCTATGTGATCTATGCCTTTGCCACGGCCCTGGAGGACCCCTCCCGGGTGATCGCGGAGCCCTCGGGCCTGCTCATCGGACCCAGAGGCTGGGAGCGGGTGGGAGACGTGTCCAACGTGGTCTTCACCAACGGCGCCGTGGCCCTGGACAACGGGGAGGTATATATTTACTACGCCGCCAGCGACACCCGCATGCATGTGGCTACCACCACACTGGAGAAGCTGACGGACTATGTGTTCAACACCCCGGAGGACCCTCTGCGCAGCGTGGAGTGCGTGGCCCAGAGATGCGCCCTGATCGACCGGAACCTGGCGCTCCTGCGGGAGGAAGGACAGAGGGAGAAGGCATGAATACCCAAATACTGAATCAATACAGGGAGAGAGAGAGCCAGCAGGTCATTCCCTGGCAGGATCCCCGGCTGGTGTACTGCGGCCGGATGGATGAGGATCGGGAGGACGGGATCTTGTGGGTGTATCCCTGCAGCTATGTGAAGGTGCGCTTTACCGGGGGAACCCTCCGGGCCCTGGTCACCAACATCCGCAGCTACTGGAACAGCTCTCTGGGGTGGCTTACGGACGGGGAGGAGCACAGAGGGGATCTGGCCCCGGAGGGGGTTACCTGCCTGACTCTGGCGGAGGGGCTTCCCGAGGGCAGCCATGAGATCTGCCTTTTTAAGAGGATGGACTCCTGCCATATGGTTTTGTTCCACGGCTTTTTGCTGGAGGGCGGGGAGCTGCTGGAGCCTCTGCCCCAGAGCGGGCGCAGAATGGAGGTCTACGGGGACTCCGTGTCCGCCGGGGAGGTGTCGGAGGCGGTGGATTACTGCGGCCAGCCGGACCCGGAGCACAACGGGGAGTTTTCCAACAGCTATTACTCCTACGCCTGGCTCACGGCCAGAAGGCTGGGGGCCCAGCTGCACGATATCGCCCAGGGGGGCGTGGCCCTGTTAAACAGGACGGGCTACTTCAACGATCCCCATGCCCTGGGCATGACCTGGCTCTATGACAAGATCCAGTATCAGCCCGCCCTGTGCCGGCCGAAGCTCTGGGATTTCTCCCGGTATGTGCCCCAGGTGGTGGTGGTGGCCATCGGCCAGAACGACCATTATCCGGAGGATTATATGGCCCAGGACTATGAGGGGGAGAAGGCCCGGTACTGGAGGGAGCGCTACGGGGAGTTCCTCCGCCAGCTTCTGGCCATTTACCCCAAGGCCCACATCGTCTGCAAGACCACCATCCTGGAGCATGACCCCAGCTGGGACCGGGCCATAGAGGAGACGGTGAGGGAGTTGGGGCAGGAGAGGGTCCACTATTTTGCCTACAGCAACAACAGCGTGGGGACCAAGGGACATATCCGAAGGCCCGAGGCGGAGCAGATGGCCCGGGAGCTGGGGGATTTTATAGAGGCGCAAAACAGCCGGTATCATTTCTGGTAAGTCAACAAAGAAGCCTTGGGCTTCCAATCATAAAAGAGACAAGCTGCCTCGGGCAGCGGAAAAGAGGGAAAAATATGGGAGATCGGTATGTAGAATCCAGCCTGGTAAACCGGGGATGCTGGAACAGATTAAAGCAGGTGATGAGCCGGGCCGAGGGGGGAGAAGAGGTCACTGTGGGGTATCTGGGAGGCTCCATCACCATGGGCAGCGTTGCCACCCGTCAGGAGCTGTGCTACGCCTATTTAAGCCATCTGTGGTGGAAGGAGACCTTCCCCCAGGCCAAGGTGAATTTTGTCAACGCCGGCATCGGCGCTACCACCTCCCAGTTCGGTGTGGCCAGGGCCGCCCAGGACCTGCTTCCCGCCCGGCCGGATGTGGTGTTTGTGGAATTCAGCGTCAACGACGACAACACGGGGCATTTCCAGGAGACCTATGAGGGCCTGATCCGCAGGCTTTGGAAATCGGAAACCGCCCCCGCCCTGGTGCTGCTCCACAACGCCTTTTACGACGACGGCCGCAGCGCCGAGGAAATCCACAGCGCCCTGGGACGGTACTATGATCTGCCCTGCGTCAGCTTTAAAAACAGCGTCTACGCCAAGGTGGCCGCGGGGGAGGTGTACGGGCCGGATATCACCCCCGACAATCTCCATCCCAACGACAGGGGACATGAGATGCTGGCGGACACCGTCAAGTGGTTCTTAGGCCAGGTCTGGGCCGACGCCTCCCGTCAGGAGTCCCAGACGCCTTTCCCGGAAAAGCCTCTCACCAAAAACCGGTACGAGGGTTCCGTGCGTCTGCGCAATGAAGAGCTGGCCCCTGTCCGCATAGAGGGCTTTACCCCTGACCGGACGGTGCAGAATCATATCACGGAGATCTTCCGCCATGGCTGGACGGCCTCCCAGAAGGGGGCCTGTATAGAGTGCGATGTCGATGCGGCCTGCCTGGCCGTTCAGTTCCGCCGCAGCATGCACAAGCCCGCCCCCTCCGCCACCGTCACAGTGGACGGGGAGAAGGCTGCGGTGTTAAACGGCGAGTTTGACGAGACCTGGGGGGATCTGCTGGAGCTGCAGACCGTCTATGAGAGCGAGGCTCCCGGGCCCCATCATGTGAGCATCGAGCTCACCGAGACACACCCTGACGACGCGGTGCCCTTCTACCTGGTATCGCTGATCACCGCCTGAGGGCCTGAGAGTAGTGTGTAAATCACACTGGAATGGAGATTGGGATGAATCAGACAGCAAAAGAAATCTTATTTTTAAACCCCGTGCTGAAGGAGCTGGTGTGGGGAGGAAGACGCCTGGTCACCGAGTTCCCCTATGAGTCGGAGGCGGAGCGGATCGGGGAGTGCTGGGCGGTCAGCGCCCATCCCCACGGAGACTGTGCGGTGAAGGAGGGGAGCTTTCAGGGAATGACCCTCTCCCAGCTCTACCGGGAGAGAAGGGATCTGTTCGGGAATCTTTCCTATGAGGAATTCCCCCTGCTGGTCAAGATCATAGACGCCCGCCAGGACCTGAGCATTCAGGTGCATCCGGACGACAACTACGCCCGGGCAGTAGAGAAGGCCCCCTTCGGCAAGACCGAGTGCTGGTACATTATGGACTGCCCGGAGGACGCCGCCCTGGTGGTGGGCCACAATGCAAAAACCCGGGAGGAACTTCGGCAGATGATCGAGGAGGGGCGGTATGAGGAGCTGATCCGCCAGGTGCCCGTGCAGAAGGGGGATATGATCCAGATTGACCCGGGCACGGTCCACGCCATCAAGGGAGGCTTCCTGATCCTGGAGACCCAGCAGAACAGCGATATCACCTACCGGGTGTACGATTACGGCCGCCTGGTGGACGGAAAGCCCAGACAGCTCCACGTCCGCCAGAGCATAGACGTGATCCGGGTGCCCGACCGGTCGGGAGAGGAGGCCGTGAAAAAGGCGGCGCCCCTGCCGGAGAACGCCTGGAATCTGCTGGCGGAGAGCCCCTATTATAAGGTGTGGAAGCTGAACGTAAAGGGGGAGTTTTCCTTTGTCCAGGAGCACCCCTTCCTGATTCTGAGCGTGCTGGAGGGGAGCGGTACTCTGGAGGGCCGCCCTGTGAAAAAGGGAGATCACATGCTGATCCCCTGCGGGTACGGCTCCGTAAGCCTGACGGGGGAGATGGAGTGCATCGCCTCCACCGCCGTGGAAAAGCCGTGAGAGGAAAGGAGGGAGGGCCGTGCTGCCTTCGGATCCGATGATGCGGCTCAGCGTGGTGAACACGAAGCTGCGGGATGAGTATGAAAGCCTGGAGGAGCTGTGCCGGGATATGGACGTGGAGGAAAAGGAGCTGACCGATTCCCTTGCCGCCGCCGGTTTTCGGTACGATCCTGTGGGAAATCAGTTTAAATAGAAGTGTCCTTTGGGGGGACTGCCCTTTCCTTTGGAAAAAAGGAGGGGCAGTCCCTGCCTGATTCAGGTTTTGGGGGAGGTGAGGCTGTGGAAGGCTTTCGGGGAAAGGAATGTGAGATCTGTACCGGCTGCGGGCGCTGCGCCCCGGGGGGAGGGGAAATGCGGGTGATCACCCGCTCCTTTCTGAAGCCGGAGAGGGGGCAGGGGGGAGAGCCCCGGCCCGGCAGGGGGGCTTTTGCGGCGGCGGACGTGGGCACCACCACCCTGGCCATGGAGCTCTACGACAGCGCCGGGAACCGGATGGGGGTCTTTTCCCGTCCCAATCCCCAGGCCTTTTTCGGGGCGGATGTGATCTCCCGGATCCGGGCCGGGGCCAATCCGCTGATCCTTGGGCAGATGCGCAGTCAGGTGAGAGGGGCGCTGGAGGAAGGGCTGGCGGAGCTGTGCCGGGGGGGAGAAGCCGCGGGGGAGCTTTGGATTGCCGCCAACACCACCATGGTCTATCTGCTCATGGGATATGACCCGGGGGAACTGGGGACGGCGCCCTTTTCGGCCAGCCGCCTGGAGAGCCAGAGCCTGGAGATCGGGGGCGTGCCCGCCAGGACGCTGCCAGGGATCTCCGCCTTTGTGGGGGGAGATATTACGGCGGGGATCCTGGCCTGCGGCATGCACAGGAAAAAGGAGATCACCCTGCTCATCGACCTGGGCACCAACGGGGAGCTGGCCCTGGGGAATGGGGAAAAAATCCTGGCCTGCGGCACGGCGGCGGGCCCGGCCTTTGAGGGCTGGCGGGAGCAGGGCGAGGAAGGGAGGGCCTTCGGGTCGGATCTGCTGGGCCTTCTTGCCAGGCTCCTTCGGGAGGGGCGGATGGACGAGACCGGCCTTCTGGCGGATCCTTATTTTGAGCGGGGGATCCGGGCAGGGGGAGTGCGGCTCTCCCAGGAGAGGATACGGGCCCTCCAGACCGCCAAGGCCGCCGTGGCGGCGGGGATCCGGGTGCTTCTGGAGGAGTACGGCATCACCCCCGGGCAGGTGGATCAGGTGTATCTGGCGGGGGGATTCGGCTATTTCCTGGATCCAGCGGCGGCTGTGGCAACCGGCCTTCTGCCCGGGAGTTTCCTAGGCCGGGTGAGGGCCGCCGGGAATACGGCTCTGGCGGGGGCCTGGGAGTGCGGGCGAAGAGAGGAGGCCATCCGGGAGGCGGAGGAGATCTGCGCTCTGGTGCAGACCCGGAATCTGGCCCGGTGCCCCCGGTTTTCCCAGCTTTTTATAGAGGAAATGTACTTCAGGCCGGGGCCGTAGGCCTTGGGGACGGCAATGACAGGGAAACGGTGAGGAAACAGCAAGGAGACAGGATATGAAGCTTCTGATCGGCAGATACATAAAACCTTATTTTCCCCGGATGGGAGTGGGCTTTGTCATCAAATTCATCGGGACCGTCATGGATCTGTGCATCCCTTACATTCTGGCCCACATTATCGATACGGTCATTCCCCTTCGGCGGGGGAATCTGATCTTCCTGTGGGGCCTTTTGATGGTGCTCTGCTCCGTGCTGGCGGTGTCCTTCAATATCATTGCCAACCGGATGGCCTCCTGGGTGGCCCGGTGCGCCACGGAGAACATCCGCCACGATCTGTTCCGGCGGATTATGTACCTGTCCAACCGGCAGACGGACGCCTTCACCAAGCCCTCCCTGATCTCCCGGATGACCACGGACACCTACAACATGCACCACTTTATCGGCATGATGCAGAGACTGGGGGTGCGGGCCCCTATTCTGCTGGTGGGAGGCGTGTGTGTGACCTTCACCCTGGACCCGGCCATGGCGGCGGTGCTGCTGGGGGTGATGCCCCTGCTGACTCTGGTGATCGTGCTGGTGTCCCGGAAAAGCATCCCCCTCTACGGAAAGCTCCAGGAGGCCATTGACCGGTTTGTGCGCATGGTCCGGGAGGATATTGCCGGCATCCGGGTGATCAAATCCCTGTCCAAGACGGACTATGAGACGGAGAAATTCCGGCAGATCAACCGGGAGGTGGTGCGCAGGGAGAAGGGCACCGGCATGCTGATGGCGGTGATCAACCCCTCCATGAATATTCTGCTGAACCTGGGACTGGTGGCGGTGATCCTGGTGGGAGCCTGGCGGGTCAACGCGGGCACCTCCGAGGTGGGAAAGATCCTGGCCTTCACCACCTATTTTACCATTATCCTCAACGCGGTTATGTCCGTCTCCCGGATGTTTGAAATGATGTCCAAGGCCATCTCCTCCGCAGGCCGGATCCGGCAGGTGCTGGAGTCAGGGGAGGATATGCCCCGGCTGGAGGCGGAGGAGGATGTGCCCTTGGCACTGGGAGAAGCATCGAAGCCCTGCCCGGACCAGATCCTCTTCGACCATGTGAGCTTTTCCTACCGGGGGGACGACAAATATGTGCTGGAGGATATCTGCTTCTCTCTAAAGAAGGGGGAGACCCTGGGCATTATCGGGGAGATCGGCTCCGGCAAGTCCACCCTGATCTCTCTGCTCATGCGCTTTTACGACGCCACCGGGGGGCGGATCCTGCTGGAGGGGCGGGATGTGAGAAGCTATGAGGCCGGGGAGCTGAGGGAAAAATTTGGGGTGGTGTTTCAGAACGACACCATTTTTGAGGATACCATCATGGGCAATGTGACCCTGGGACGGGAGATGACAAGGGATCAGATCACCCAGGCGCTCACCTACGCCCAGGCCATGGACTTTGTGGAGAAAAAGGGGGAGCAGGAGGAGGAAGCCCTGAACATCCGGGGGGCCAACCTAAGCGGCGGCCAGAAGCAGAGGGTGCTCATTGCCAGGGCCCTGGCCAAGAAGCCGGAGATTTTGATTCTGGACGATTCCACCAGCGCCCTGGACTATCGGACGGACGCGGCCCTGCGAAAGGGGATCCGCAGCTACATGGCAGATACCACTCTGATCATTGTGGCCCAGCGGATCAGCTCCATCCGGAATGCGGACCGGATCCTGGTGCTGGAGGGCGGCCGGGTGATCGGCTGCGGCACCCATCAGGAGCTGATGCGGGACTGCCCGGTGTACGGGGAGATCGCCCGCTCCCAGACCGGGGAGACGGCCCCGGGAGATTTTGCCGGGAGCGGAGAACCGGGGAGGGCCCAGGCGCAGGCCAAAGACCCCGGCGCGGCTCCCGGGAGCGTGGGAAAGGAGGCGGTGGGAAATGCCTAGGCAGAGCAATCCGCTGCGGCCGGGCGGACAGATCCCGGAGGGGGGCGGCAGGCGCTACTCCATGGGGACCTGCATCCGGCTGGGAAAATATATCCTTCAGTATAAGTGGCTGATGCTGCTGGCCCTGATCTGCACGCTGGGGAGCAATCTCTTCGCCTTGGTGGGGCCCATGCTGACGGGGTACTGCATCGGGGCCATTGAGCCGGGCCCGGGCAGGGTGGATTTCCATACGGTCTTTTACTATGCGGCCTGGATGGCGGGCTTTTATGTCCTCTCCGCCGCCATGTCCTACGGGCTGCAGGTGCTGATGATCACCGTCAGCCGCAAGGTGGTCTACCGGATGCGCCAGGATGTGTTTGAAAAGCTCCTGTCCCTGCCGGTGGGATATTTTGACGTGCATCAGACCGGCGATATTATCAGCCGGATCTCCTACGATATCGACACGGTGAACGCCTCCCTGTCCAATGACGCGGTGCAGCTGCTGACCACGGTGATTACCGTGGCCGGGGCCCTGGCTATGATGGTGGTGATCTCCCCCAGGCTGGTGCTGGTGTTCGCCTTCACGGTGCCCCTGTCCGTGCTGCTGACCCGGTATATCACCGGAAGGACCAGACCGCTGTTCCGGAAGCGTTCCGCCAAGCTGGGGGAGCTCAACGGCTTTGTGGAGGAGATGATCACCGGCCAGAAGACCCTGAAGGCATATGAGCGGGAGGAGTACACCATCGGACGCTTTGACGGCAAAAACCGGGAGGCGGTGGACGCCTACTACAGGGCGGAGTACTACGGCAGCATCACAGGCCCGGCGGTGAACTTTATCAACAACCTGTCCCTGTCCCTGATCAGCGTGTTCGGAGCCCTTTTGTACCTGGCGGGCAGCATGTCCATCGGGGATATTTCCTCCTTCGTGCTCTACTCCCGGAAGTTTTCCGGCCCCATCAATGAGGCGGCCAATATTATCAGCGAGCTCCAGTCGGCCCTGGCCGCCGCGGAGCGGGTGTTCCGGCTGCTGGACGAGGAGCCGGAGCGGGCGGACGCTCCAAACGCCCGGGAGCTGGCCTGTGCCCGGGGACAGGTGGAGGTGCGCCATGTGGATTTTGCCTACGAGAAGGGCAAGACCATTCTCCACGACTTGAGTTTCCTGGCCCAGCCGGGCAGGCTCATCGCCATTGTGGGCCCTACGGGGGCGGGCAAAACCACCCTGATCAATCTGCTGATGCGCTTTTACGACCCCTCCGCGGGGGAGATCCTGGTGGACGGGGAGCCGGCGGAGTCCTTCACCCGCCGGAGCCTGCGCAAGGCTTACGCCATGGTGCTTCAGGATACCTGGCTGTTTCACGGGACCGTGTACGAAAATCTGGCCTACGGGAAGGAGGACGCCACCCTGCAGGAGGTGGAGGCAGCCGCCAAGGCCGCCCACATCCATTCCTTTATCCGGCGGCTGCCCCAGGGGTATGACACCCTGCTGACGGATGAGGGCACCAATATCTCCAAGGGGCAGAAGCAGCTTCTGACCATCGCCCGGGCCATGCTGCTGGACGCCAGAATGTTGATTCTGGACGAAGCCACCTCCAACGTGGATACCCGCACGGAGCGGGAGATCCAGAGGGCCATGCGAAAGCTCATGGAGGACAAAACCTGCTTTGTGATTGCCCACCGTCTCTCCACCATTGAGAACGCGGATCTGATTCTGGTGGTGAACGACGGGGAGGTGGTGGAGCAGGGCACCCACGCCCAGCTCATGGAGAAGGGCGGCATGTACCGGAGGCTCTACAACGCCCAGTTTGAGTAGGCGGCTCTGGCCTAGGCGGTTGTTCCAGGTCCGCGTTCCCGGGGTCGGCCCCCGGCTCATATTGGCCGCCGCAGCCGCATAGACTGTGACAACAGACAGATTTGGAGGTGCGGCGCGTGAGAAAGGACGGAGGATGCCGGTGCGCTGTCTGGCGGGCGGCCCTGCCGGGGCTTTGTATGCTGGTATCCTGCCTTTTGATGTCACATTTCTCCGGGATCGATCTCCGGGAGGCCTGGACAGGAAATGCCCGGGCCGCGGCTCAGACGGCGGAACAGGCTTTTGCTGTGGAGAAAAAGATTGCCCTCACCTTTGACGACGGGCCCCATCCCTACTATACCGAACAGCTCTTGGACGGGCTGAAGGAGAGAGGGGTGGCGGCCACTTTTTTTGTGACGGGAGAGCACGCCGGCCTTCACCCGGACGTGATCCGGAGGATGCAGGAGGAGGGCCATCTGATCGGCAACCACACCTACAGCCATATTCAGCTGACGAAGAAGAACCGGGAACAGTTTAAGGAGGAGCTTGTCCGGACCAACCAAATCATACAGGAGATCACCGGGCAGGAGACGGAATTTGTGAGGCCTCCCTACGGCTCCTGGGACAAGAGCCTGGAAGCGGAGCTGAACATGTTCCCGGTGCTTTGGACCATCGATCCCCTGGACTGGTGCTCCCACAACGCGGGCTGCGTGACCCGGCGGATTTTGGAGAAGGCGGGGGAAAACGAGATTATCCTGCTCCACGATTACTATGACACCTCCGTGACGGCTGCCCTCCAGGTGGTGGATGAGCTGCAAAAAGAGGGGTATGTGTTTGTGACGGTGGATGAGATTTTGTTTGAGTGAACGACCGCGGCAGGGCTGCAGATGGAGGAAATTAAAAGCCGGAAAGGTCTGACGGGAAAAAGGATTGCGCTTTCTGCCGGGGCCGTACTATAATAGAAAATAACATATGCGTGAGGAGGACAAGTCCATGTCAGAGCTGAGCGATCAGATCAGAAAGAGCTTCAAGGCGGCGGACGATATCCGGGATGCGGGGCTTGCCACGCCGGAGGATATTGTGCGGTACGACGATATTGTCTATGGGGAGGATCCCATATGGCAGTCTTTGGACGTGTACCGGCCAAGGAATGCGGGGGACAGGCTGCTGCCGGTGATTGTCAGCGTCCACGGAGGGGGCTGGGTGTACGGCGACAAGGAGCGGTATCAGTATTACTGCATGAGCCTGGCCCAGCGGGGCTTCGCCGTGGTGAATTTTTCCTACCGGCTGGCTCCGGAGAATCTGTTCCCGGCTCCCCTGGAGGATACCAACTCCGTGTTCGCCTGGATCCTCTCCCACGGGGAGGAGTACGGGATGGACCGGGAGCATATCTTCGGGGTGGGAGACTCGGCGGGGGCCCATATACTGGGTCTGTACTGCGCCGCCTGCACCGATCCGGCCTACGGAGCCGCCTATCCGTTTCGGATTCCGGAGAACTTTGCACCCAAGGCGGTGGCCTTCAACTGCGGCGCTTATAATATCCGCAGGGCCTACGGCGGGGGAGACGCCAGCCTGACAGCGGAGTATCTGCCGGAGGGAGGCTCCCCACGGGAGGAAGCGCTGCTGGACGTGCCGGAACACATTACCTCCCGGTATCCGGCTGTCTTTCTGATGACCAGCAGCGGAGATTTCCTGAAGCAGCAGGCTCTGACCGTGGCGGCAAAGCTGACGGAACAGAACGTGCCCTTCACCTACCATTTTTACGGGGACGCGCAGCATCTGCTGGGCCATGTGTTCCACTGCGATATGCGCTCGGAGGACGCCCGCCTGTGCAATGACGAGGAATGCGGATTTTTCCGGAGGTTTTTAGAGCAGTGACTTACCAAGGGAAGGGGCGGGGAATGCGACCGTGCCTGTAACAGAATATTTGGAGAGAAGCGCGAAACGGTACCCGGACGAGGCAGCCCTGATGGAGCCCAATCCGGAGGAAAGGGACGTCTGCCGTCCGGGTAATTGTGGGTGCTTTGAGAGAGCTTAGCGATGACTCTGGCCGCCAGCTGATGGGAAAGTTGTGTGCATGGAAATCCAGGATCATAGGAATTCTTTGTAAAAACCTAAAATTCTATTTTGACAAAAACATCGGATCTGATTATACTTAATTTATCTAAAGAACGTGAATTGCATTCTATTTTCAATTCATCTGTTGCTTGTGGCGATTTTCGCCGGCATTTCTGCCGTTTTTACCGGAAATCAGACAATGAAACATGCGGCAGAAATGTATGGGCGGCGTTGGCCCATGACATTCCTGCCCGAAAAAAAGGAGGAAAGTACATGGGCGAGGTAAACGACGTCCTGATGGATTACCTGAGGGACAATGTCCGCTTTGCGGATCTGTTTAACGGAGCGCTCTTCGGAGGGGAGCGTGTGATCAAAGCGGATGAGCTCTTTGAGGGCTCCGAGGTCTCTGTGGAAGGACTGTCCCGGGAAGGGATTGGGGACAGCGGGCTGGACTTTAGCGGAGGGAAAGAAGGATCAGGCCGAAACAGTAAGCGTTCCGGCAGCAGGACGACCCTGCGGACCCGGGATATCAAGAAATGGATGCGAAGCGGCTGTGAGCTGCGGATTCTGGCGGCGGAGAACCAGAGCCAGGTAGATTACGCGCTTCACTGGCGCGGGATGAATTACGACGATCTCCAGTATGGGGAGCAGGTGAGGCGCTTGCGCCGGGAAAACAAAAGGGAAAAACGCCTGGAGAGCAGCGCGGAGCGGATGTGCGGGCTGCGCAGGGAGGACCGGCTGGTGCCGGTGTTCACCCTGTGCCTGTACCACGGGGAGGAGCCCTGGGACGGGCCCCGAAGCCTGAAGGATATGATGGACTTTGGCCAGGATGGGGAGAAGTGGGAGAAGCTGTTTTCGGACTATCGAATCCATCTGGTGTGTCTGAATGAGATGAAGGACTTTGACTGTTTCAAAAGTCCGTTGAAGGATTTGTTTGGGCTGGTTCCTTACCGGAGTGACAAGCAGAGGCTCAGGAAATATTTGGAAGAGAACGCGGTATATCATTCTCTGGACGAGGAAACGGCCAGGGCGGCCAGTGTGCTGGTGGGGATGAAGAATTTTGAAAAAGACAAAGATAAATATCAGGAAGGAGAGGGATACGATATGTGCACAGCGTTGAGAGAGTTAGTGGAGGATGGCAGGCTTGAGGGCCTGGAGCAGGGCCTGGAGCGTGGTCTGAAGCGTGGTCTGAAGCGTGGCAAAAGAGAAGAAAAGCAGCTCTGCTACCTTCGGGCCCTGAAGCTGCCCCTGACCCCGAAGGAGGCCCGTGCAGTGGCCGGAATCAGCGAGAAAGAGGCCAGGATTGCCCTTCAGCTCAGGGAGCAGGGGAAGATTTAAATTGGAGTGCCCAAGCAGTAGTATTTTTGACGGGAAGAGAGATATCAGGGAGGGATACAATATGTGTACGGCATGGAGAGAACTACTGGAGGACAGCCGAGCAGAGGGCAGGGAAGAGGGCAGAGCAGAGGAAAGCCGGCGCTGCTATTTGCGGGCCATAGCGCTCCACATGCCCCCGGAGACTGCCCGGGCAGTGGCCGGAATCAGCGAGGAAGAGGCCAGGGAGGCCATTCAGCTCAGGGAGCAGGAGGGGAAACCCTGACCCTATATTGGCCCCCGTTGTGATTATCATAACAAAATTTAAATTATCATAACAAAATTTAAATTATCATAGCAAAATTCAAATTTTATATTGACAAAAGTCGAAAACCATATTATAGTTAAATTATTCCATAAACATAAATTACATTCTATTTTCAATTCATTTGTTGCTTGTGGCGATTTTCGCCGGCATTTCTGCCGTTTTTACCGGAAATCAGACAATGAAACATGCGGCAGAAATGTATGGGCGGCGTCGGCCCATGACATTCCTGCCCGAAAAAAAGGAGGAAAGTACATGGGCGAGGTAAATGATGTCCTGATGGATTACCTGAGGGACAATGTCCGCTTTGCGGATTTGTTTAACGGAGCACTCTTCGGAGGAGAACGTGTGATTAAAGCGGATGAGCTCTTTGAGGGCTCCGAGGTCTCTGTGGAGGGACTGTCCCGGGAAGAAAGTTTGGGTGACAGACCGGATTTTGGCGGGGGCCGAAAGAGCTTTGGCGGAGGGAAAGAAGGATCAGGGCGAAACAGTAAAAGTTCCGGCAGCAGGACGATCCTGCGAACCCGGGATATCAAGAAATGGATGCGAAGCGGCTGTGAGCTGCGGATTCTGGCGGCGGAGAACCAGAGCCAGGTAGATTACGCGCTTCACTGGCGCGGGATGAATTACGACGATCTCCAGTATGGGGAGCAGGTGAGGCGCTTGCGCCGGGAAAACAAAAGGGAAAAACGCCTGGAGAGCAGCGCGGAGCGGATGTGCGGGCTGCGCAGGGAGGACCGGCTGGTGCCGGTGTTCACCCTGTGCCTGTACCACGGGGAGGAGCCCTGGGACGGGCCCCGAAGCCTGAAGGATATGATGGACTTTGGCCAGGATGGGGAGAAGTGGGAGAAGCTGTTTTCGGACTATCGAATCCATCTGGTGTGTCTGAATGAGATGAAGGACTTTGACTGTTTCAAAAGCCCGCTGAAGGATTTGTTTGGGCTGATCCCCTATCGGAAGGACAAGAAGGGACTCAGAGAGTATATCTCGGGGAATGCGGCATACCGCTTCCTGGACGAGGAAACAGCCAGGGCGGCCAGCGTGCTGATTGGAATGAAGGACTTTGAGGGACGGAAAGAAAAATATCAGGAAAGAGAGGGATACAATATGTGTACGGCGTGGAGAGAACTATTGGAGGACAGCAGAAAAGAAGGTAAAGAAGAAGGCAGAGAGGAAGGTAAAGAGGAGGGCAGAGAAGAGGGCAGAGCAGAGGAAGGCCAGCGCTGCTATTTACGGGCCATAGCGCTCCACATACCCCCGGAGACTGCCCGTACAGTGGCCGGAATCAGCGAGAAAGAGGCCAGGATTGCCATTCAGCTCAGGGAGCAGGGGAAGATTTAAATCGGAGTGCCCAAGCAGTAGTATTTTTGACAGGAAGAGAGATATCAGAGAGGGATACAATATGTGTACGGCGTGGAGAGAACTACTGGAGGACAGCAGAAAAGAAGGTAAAGAAGAAGGCAGAGAGGAGGGCAGAGAAGAGGAAGGCCAGCGCTGCTATTTACGTGCCATAGCGCTCCACATACCCCCGGAGACTGCCCGTACAGTGGCCGGAATCAGCGAGAAAGAGGCCAGGATAGCCATTCATCTCAGGGAGCAGGGGAAGATTTAAATTGGAGTGTCCAAGCAGTAGTATTTTTGACAGGAAGAGATCAGGAGGGATACAATATGTGTACGGCATTGAGGGAATTGGTGGAGGACGCACGGCGCGAGGGGTTTGAGCAAGGATGGCGCGAGGGGTTTAAGCAAGGATGGCGTGAGGGCCTGGAGCAAGCAGTGCGGGAGGAAAAGCTGCGCCAATATTTGCGAGCTTTAGCATTGAATCTGCCCCCGGAGGCTGCCCGTGCAGTGGCCGGAATCAGCGAGGAGGAACTGCACCTCGGAAAGCGAGGGAAACTCTAGGATTCCAAATTGGAGGGAGTAAAGGGAAGAGAGTAAAAAGAGCGGAAACTCCGCTCTTTTTCGTTTCCGGTTTATTCAAATGGACAGATTGCACAAATAATAATTGAAATAGCAGGAAAAAACCGGCAGAATTGATTGATTTTTATAGGAGTGTGTGATAGAATCTAATTACATCTTCCTGATGAAAGAAGAACATAAATATATTTTACAAACCGGAAAAAGGCACGGGTATTTACTTGAGTGCCTTTGCGTGATGTAAAAAATGATTTAGACGAGGTGAAAGAGATCTATGAAGGCTAGGAGAACTGTGAAAAAAGTGTTGGCGATGGTTTTTGCGGCGGCGATGTTTTTTACTTCTCTGGGGAGTCCGCTGGTGGAATGGATCGGAGGAGGGACTGCCCAGGCGGCAGGAGTGCACGAATCTGAGTCTACTAACGGGAAGAATGCGCTGCACTTTTATGTCAAACATTGGCATACAGTGGCCCCGGAGGAAGAAGAAATAGAGGGATATATTGAACATGCCGATGGCGGCGGCTATCAAATATTCGTTAGAAAAGGGAAGGGGAATAAATATGAGTCACTGACCCCGGTGAACATTGGCTCTTCCGACTGTCATGTAAGTGCTGTTGACTTGGTAAATGGCTCAATTACGTTTAATGTAGCTCCCAGTGTGGACAGCAAAGGAAAGGCTTTGGAATCTTTTTCAGGATTTTCTGTGTCTGCGGGACATGAAGCAGTTTCCTATGATGAAAATGCACTTATTTTAACTATCACATATGACCCTAATATTCATCTGGTAAAGAGTCAAATATTTTACAGAAATGAAAGTATGTATGTGGCAGGGCAGCCGGATGACACTGTGGCAGGAAGCTCAAACCTGTTTGTGGGGGCAAACCCTGAACAGGATACAGAGTTAGTTTACGCATATCCGGACGGAACTGTGCAGCATGGCGGCAGAGAAGATGGCAAAAATATCGGTGGAACGGCAATCCGGAGCGATGACAAGTATTTTTTGGCAAGTGATTCGAATGGGGAAGAAAAAGCGAAGAAATATATAGAGGAGCAGTTGCAAAAAACTGAATCGGGTGAGTATATTACGATAGATGGCGTGGATCTGTCTGCGTATTCATCTACAGGTACCGGGGGGGGGTATATGGGATGTAATTTCCCTTAATACTGTAAAATTTTACCGTACAACTGAAGGTTTGCATACGGACAAGACGGCCAGTGTCACCGAGCGGGAAGAATTTAAGGATGATGGGCGTACCTTTGATCTGGATCTTGAGTCCTGGTTTGTAGGGAACAATACTGCCAATGTGGGCATGGTGCTGGATGCTTCCGGCAGCATGGCTTTTGCAAAGGAAAATATTGAAGATAATAAGATTAAGGTTGAAGGTAATACACTTGCGGGGGAGAGCGTCCACAAACTTGACGCACTTACAACGGGGAAGACAGAGTTTGAAGAGGAATGGTTCCTTACGCCGGAACAATTGAAGGAACTCATGGATCCTCACAATACAGACTATTCTCAAATGAGCTACAATGACTACACCTACTATATTTTTGATGCCCGGCCTGAAACAAATGAATATGTTCCGCTTGGGTATTGGGATGGCGGATATGGTGTGACAGAAAAAACTTACGTTGATGAATTTCCTCAACCTGATAAATTAATAGGATTTTATCCCTTCCAAAAGGGAGAACATGATGATACTTCAAGAGACTGGGCGCTAAATTTGGTAACGATGGATTACGCAAATTCGGTAGGGCAGGTAGCGAGTAGCGATGATTCATTTTCAGAAATAGGACCCAAGGTAACTAAGCAGGATAGTAGTTATCATTTCGATACGGCTGAGGGTTTTGATACATCATATGCAGCTGGTAACACTCCGGCAGAGAGGGGATTGTTGCTGGATGCAGTTCCTGAAAGTGGGGAGTTTACAATAGCATTTAAGTTGCACAAACCCAAGAAAGATTCTGAAAAATATGAAGGTGACGATGCAAAAAAAACAACCCCAACGGATAGCATGATATATATTGGTCCTTTGAAGTCGGCAACGGGGATAAATATATATCGCAGATATGGAAGCAGTAGAAATCATCTGGCTATATCAAGTGTAGGAAAGGAAAATACCAATCAAATTGTCCAGTTGCGTGAGGTATTTAAAGAGCAGGAACCACTCTATGTGACAGTAGTATATGATGGAGAAACATTAAATATATATGAGGATGGGAGTGTATCAAAGGATTTAAATAGCATAAATACTGGGTCAATTGAATTAGGGAAAGATATTAATATTGTATTAAATGGTGTCAGTGATTTGTATGATTCTAGCAGTATTTATGTAGATGATATATATGTTTTTGATTGTGCATTAAATCTGGATGAAGTTAATAAGCTATACACAATTCAAAAGAAAGGAAAACAAAAAAGCAAAGAGATTTGGCTAAAGGATGATAGTAATAATCGAAATTATTTTCAGTTAAATGGAAAGAACGTTGCGACACTTGATGAAAAACAATACGCTGTTCGAAATGGCAGTAATGACAATTTGGCCGGTTGGTACTATGTCAATTCTACGTCGGATTGGGATCAGAATAATATGCGCCTGGGTACGGCAAAGAATTTCCGCGGGATTTTGGATCAGAAAAAAAATAGCGGAGGTGATTTACATTATTACTATGGCGGAAAGAACAGCGACAAGATTTCCGATAAATATACAGATGGCACCGCAGCATATGATTACAATCCGAGTACTTCACTAGGATATAATGGAAATGGACCTCTTCGTTTCTTTGTAAACGAAGAGGGGGATTTGTGTTGCTTCTTTAATAATGGAGGCAACGAGGAAAACCGATGTGGGTGGTCGTATGTTTATCGAAAAAATGATAATTCGATAACCAAGGCGGAATCCCTGCAGCAAGCATTGGGACGGTTTGTCACCAATTTGGAGGCGTCATCCCCTACCAGCAAGATTTCAGCGGTGCGATTTAGCTCGGAAAAAATTCGGGATTTAACTAATAGTGAAGTTGAATACTTAAAACTTATATTACAGGACTGGACTAGCGATGCGAGTGAAAGCGCTGGTATGATGAATTTAACGCGGGGAAAAGAGATAGGCGATAATGTAGGCACGACTGGAAGCTCTGACGTGTCTTTGGGAGGAATACAGCAGTATAATTATAGTCTTACAGGCGGAACAGATACGTATACAGGCTTAAAAGTGTTTAAGGAGCAGTTAGCAGATAAGCCGGCTGATGGTGAGAAAAGATATTTGATTATTTTTACGGACGGAAAAGATACGCGTTTAAGCGCAGCAATGAAGGGACAAAATGACGAGGTCCTAAATGATAAAATAAAAGGACTGGATGCATATAAGACCGCGGAGAGCCTTCGCGGTGAGAAGAATTACACTATTTTTACTGTGATGCTGGCAGGAGGCAGCGTGGCGGAAGGTACGAAGGATTATAATCAGTCTTTGAAATTTCTGGCGGCGTTGTCAGGCGAGGAAGACTGGGACACAGTAGATAGAGATCCTGCTAATGTAAAAGGAAGCAAAGGAACAAATTATCAAAATGTTTATGTTGCTAATGGCACAGATGATCTGTTGGATATTTTTGACCAAATCACAAAGGAAATTGCGGACAATTTGGAATCTTATGCCGTCCAGGACTACATAGATCCCCGGTTTAATCTGGTAGATGCAGGGGGTAATGTATGGAAGCTGGAAAACGGCGGTAAGGTGACGGTTGGCGAAACCCCGTTATCAAATACATTATCCGCAACAGTAGGAGAGAAGATTGTCCTTTCGGATTCTTCTGATTCTTCTCTGGAGGGAACAAATGCGACACTGTACTATGATAATGAAAATAATATGTATTATTTGCGGTGGACAGATCAGACAATTCCTGGCTGCAGTGAAAATGCTCCCAGGCTGGCAGTTTGGAATGCGCGGGTGACGGTGCAGGCCAAGGAAGATTTTATTGGCGGCAATGCAGTGCTGACCAATGGCAACGATGCGATTCAAAACTTTGTATATGACCCTGCTGTGTGTGACCCTGATGATTCTCTCAACAAAGACGAAAACGTTTCTGGCACTGAAAAGGCTAAGAAAACAGAGGGACAAAATCCTTCCAAGGGTTTCCCCAGGACCACAGTCAACGTAACGGTGCCGGAACTGAAAATGGGAAACGGCGAGCAGCTGATCTTCATGGGAGAAAAACTGACCGTTGAAAAAGTCACTGACAATTGGAGCACTATTCTTCAGGAGTGGGCTGACGGGGAGGAAACTCCTACAAAGTGGTATTGGGATTATCTGAAGCGCTTGGTAAAATCCGGCAAGACAGACTACTCTGATTTCAAGAGTATAATAGCTGCTATTGCGGAGAGTAAAAGTGAACTGGAATTGCCTTATTACTATCTGCCTGATGAGGGCGAAACGGCGCAGACAGGTACAGTTGACCACGAAAAAGATCGGCTTGGAACATTGTTCTTTAAGTGGGAGACCGTCAGCGGCGGGGATGCCAAGGGTTATCCGGATTCGGAAAGCAAAGAAACAACAGATACAGACTTAAGAAGGTCAGCTCTGTATGTGCGGTATGTTCCGCTGCCAACCAAGAATGAAGAGACAGCAGGCATTTTGGAAACATCAGCTGCGGGGGAAGCGGACAGAGAGCACCTTAATAAAGAGATTCATCAGGAGGAAGAAACTTATCGGTGGAATCCTGAGCGTAAGCCTGCGGCAGGTGATGAACAGACCTTTAATGAAGAGTTGCTGCAGGCCAGTGGCACCTATACCACCCAGATTGTCAAGGGTGAGATCGTGCTGGAGATGTTGATCGATGGGCGGACTATTACATACCTGAATGAACATGGGTATGAGGACGAGATGCTCACCTACAGTGCGGATTTGAAGCGCAGTTATGGCGGTTCCAAAGAGACAGCAGGGACATTTACTGTCAGCGCAAAGGTTTCTGATCTTGCCAATGTATGGGGAAGTACTTCGGTGCCTGACAATTCGGTGCCTGATAATATGGAAAAGACGGCAGATGGCGTCCGCTTGTATGGGAAACTGGAGAAGAATTCTAGTTTCTTGTATGATAGTACTGCCAAGGGTCTGCCTATCGGTCAATACACATTGGAAAAGAACAGTAATACGACAGCACCTGCAATCTTCCATTTTGCCGATCAGGTACAGGTTCTTGACATAAGCACTGAGGCAAATAACAGTAATATCAGCGATGAGTATAATACATATGTGACCGAGAAAGAAGCCGGGAATTCCAATTACCAGGCTGGTTTTGCAACCTATTACGCGGATACGGACAAGACAAAAGGAATCATTTATTTGGGCATGTTGGCCCCGGGGAGCGGCGCTGCTGCGCTGACGGGATCGGGCGAGTACACGCCGCCGGAGTATACCAACAAGCGTTATGGCCTTGCCCGCATCACAGGAGACCTGGATACAGGTTCCTTGACAGTCTCCAAGAAGATTACGTTAAACGGAAAGAATAATTCAGAAGCCTATGACGGGGATGAAGAATTTACCGTCAAAGTGGAACTCACTGCGCCTGCGGGTGTGATACTGGATAGTGAATATTCTTATACCGTAACCCCTGAGAATCCGACGAAGCCGCATAGTATTACGCTGGCAGGCAGTGACGGGACATTTGTCGGAACCCTGACCCTGAAAAAGGGACAGAGTGCTAAAATAGAGGGCCTGCCTCTGGGAACTCAAGTAAGCGTAACGGAAGAACTGGGCTCTCCTTTGGATACCAGGTATACTGCGTCCTATGAACTGGCGGATCCCCAGGCAAAGGAGACGACTGGATCCTTTGAGATTGGAGCAGAACAGGGAACCGGTGATGATATCCTGAAAGACCGCTCTGTGACAATCACAAACGCTCACAAGACGGCGTCCCTTTTCATTAAAAAGGAAGTGAACTCGGATCAGATCAAGACGGATGGCGAAACCTATACGCTGGAGGTCACGCTGACCTACGGCGACAAACCGCTCACGGGAACCTTCTCCTGCACAGGAACGGACAGCGTGACCCCTGCGGCAGGTGAGGGAACGATTACCTTCCAGGCGGAGGGGGCAGAGACTGCTCTTGCGACGGAGGTTACGCTCAAGGCGGGAGGCTCTCTGCAGATTCAGGGCCTGCCGGTAGGAACCAAGGCTGTTGTGACGGAGAAAGATAATTCAGAGAATACCTATACCTATGATGTAGGCTATACTCCTGCAGGATCGCCGACCTCCCAGGCTCAGGTGGAGTTGAATGGCGATAAGGCGAAAGAAAATGTGACAGTCACCAACACGCCTCAGACTGGATCTCTGACTTTGTCAAAGGTGGTGACAGGCGTTGATACGGAGGAAAAATTTACCTTTACGGTCAAACTGACAAAGGATGGTAGTCCTCTGGCAAAAACCTTTTATTATTACGAGGACAGTGATACAGTGCCGCCGTATGAGAAGACTTTGTCATTTGATGTGAATGGCGAAGCAGCTGTGACTCTTCAGGGGGGACATTCCCTGACGATTGTGGGACTGCCACAGGGGACTGCATACGAGGTGACGGAGAAAGGCACAGACACTTCCCGCTACACGGTGGAGCCGAGTGAAGGCGTGGGTTCTGGCACAATCGGAAGCGGCACGGCTGAGGTGAAGTTTACCAACACCCACAAGCTGGGAGATCTGACGGTGACTAAGGAGGTAGTTGGCAAGGATGATGACAGAGAGTTCTCGTTTACGGCCACACTCACACCTCCTAAAGGAGTGAAGCTGAGCACGGTTTCTTACACGAAGACCGGCGGCACCAGCGGCACGTCCTCTGACGGCACCTTGAGTTTGACAAACAATAACAACGGCACTTATATGACAGCCGCCTTTACTCTGAAAGACGGGGAAAGCATTACCTTCAGCGATCTGCCTGTAGGCACTAAGTGCAAGGTGGATGAGACAGGGTCATACCCTGGCTATACGGCCAGTATTGATCCTACTTCGGCAGAGATCAAGGAAAATAGTGTTGTGATAACGGTTACAAACACTTACAACCCGCAGGAGGCGGAAGCCGTTCCGGTGGTGACCAAGCAGGTGGAGGGAGCCCGTTTGACGACAGATAAGGTATTTACCTTTACCCTCGACTGGGCGGCGGAGATGAATCAAAATTCGGACTTGACGGCCCTGAAACAGTACGTGCTTCTTCGGTCGAGCAGCCAGAGCACAGACGATACATCCTTTGATGGCACTGAGTTTACCGTTACGGTTTCCAAGGGAACGGACTCGGCGGACTGGGGCGGCTTTACGGATCGGAATCTGATCTTTACCAAACCGGGCATCTATCAGTTTACAGTGAAAGAAAAGGCCGACAGTGAAAACGGATTTACCTATGATAACACAGAATGGACCTGGACCGTGGTGGTAACGGATAATAACGACGGTGTGCTGGAGGCAGCCTCTTCCTATGAGGCGGCCGGATCTTCTGCATCGAAGATTCTCTTTACCAACAAATATGAGGTGACACCTGCCTTCTATCAGCCCGCTGTCAGCAAGACAGTGACCGGAGAGGACGGCCTGTCCAGGAAGGATACCTTTACCTTTATTCTGACGGCGGATGAGAATAATCCCAAAGGCGTGGATCTTCCCACTGTAACAACGCTGCCGATCACAGTCGATGCGGCCGCCGGCACGGGAAACGGAACGGGAACGTTTGACGGGATTAAATTTACCGAGGCGGGGATCTATGTGTTCTATATTAAGGAGGATCAAAAGAGTCCTCTGCTTGGGTATAACTACGATTCGTCAGTCTGGAAGCTGACGGTGCCGGTGATGGATATAGGCGGAAAACTCCAGGTGGGGTCCGTCAGCTATGAGAAGGAGACGGGAACCGGCGCCCCGCAAACCGGCGCGCCGCAAACCGTTACTGAGGCGGCCTTTACCAATCAGTATCAGTCTGTGTCTCTGACGGTGTCCAAGAAGGTGGAGGGCATATTCGGAGATACGAGCAAGGACTTTTCCTTTGAATTGAAGCTGTTTGACAGCGCAGGAGAACCTCTGACCGGGGAATATCCTTATGGCGTTGGTGAATGGACGGAAACCGATAATCGGGTGCAAAACGGAAGTCTCAAATTTAGCCTGCAAGATGGCCAGAGCCTGACTGTCAAAGGACTGCCCAGCGGAGCCAGCTATACCGTGAAGGAAACCCTGGGAGAGGGTGACGAGGACAAATACGCGGTCAGCGTCAGGATCGGAGAAAATTCTTATCAGCCGAGTACTTTGGAGAATGAAAAACAGAAGTTGGCTGAAAACACCGAGGTTATCTTTACCAACGAGAGCCCGGTTCCTGTAGGGTGGACGCCAAAGGTCAAAAAGACCATAGAGGGGAGTATGGCCCCTCAGACAGATACATTTAACTTTGAACTGAGCAGTGCGTCGAAGAATGTGGTCGTGTATACGCAGTCCCAGGAGGGCGTTTACAAGAAGCTGGTGGATCTGGCGACTTCTGTCACCGGAGAGGGGCAGGGATCTTTTGAAGAGCTGTTCTTTAAGGAGCCCGGCATATATACCTTTGAGGTCCGGGAAAAGAAGCCGGATGCGGGCAGCGCGCCGTCTGAGCCTGCTTATACTTATGAATATGATGACAGTGTTTGGACCTGGACGGTTACTGTGGAAGAGAATGACCATGTGCTGTCCGTCGTGACGGCGGTCTGCGAAAAGAATGCGGAGGGAGAAACCGCCGGTACGACGGCGGATATGCCGGAATTCACCAATGTGTACCATCCGGCGCCTGTCAGCTATACTCCTGGGGTGAGCAAGGCGATTCGGGAGAAGATTCTGAAAGGGGCTCCCCACGAAGAAGTAAGTTTTGCCTTTACTCTAGAGGAACAGGTCGAAAATCCGGAGAAGCTTCCGGAAGATTATAACAACCGGGTGGAGATTTCGATGGAAGAGGGTCAGTTGGGTCCTGTGACCGGCAGCTTCGGAGAAATAACCTACACTCAGGCGGGAACCTATCGCTACACGATTGCGGAGGAACCGTCTACAGCAGGCGGGTACACCTTTGATACCAGTCGGTGGACGCTGGAGGTGAAGGTCGAAGAAGATGTAAATCATGCTCTTCAGGTGACCAGTCATGTGTACAGCAAGGACGGCGAGAATCCGGGCGAGAAGGTTACAGACGAGAACGGAGCTCAGTTTGTCAATATCTATGAGGCACCCAACGGTTCGCTTGCCGTCAGCAAGACGGTGGAGGAGACGCCGGCCTCCGGGACGTCCCCGGCCAATGAGCCGAACGCTCAGCAGCCGAAGAATGAAGTTGTCGGCGGCGGTGTGTCTGGCAGTAACATGCAGGGAGGAAGCGTATCTGGCGGCAATGCACCGGGCGGAAACGTATCCGGCGGCAATGTATCCGGAGGAAACGTGTCGGGCGGCAATCCCCAGGGAAGTCCTTATACGATTGGCGGTAGTGTGTCCGGCGGCAGCGGCCCGGTTTCGGAAAACCTTGGAAGTCATTTAGAGGGTGGATTTAACCTACTGTCGGAAACCATGCCCAAGAATATATCCGGAGAAACCAAGATCCGGTCTGACGTCACCTTTGGCTTTACAATAGAATTGAGCGATACGGGCATCAGCGGACTCTACGGAGCTATAACCTTCACGGATGGCATTGCCCGTGTAGATCTGCACGACGGCGAGACCGTGACGGCCTCCGGGCTGCCCGCGGGACTGACCTATACCGTGACGGAGGATGAAAACAAAGAATATACGTCCCACTATAAAGGAGCGGACGGCGCTCTCACAGAGGGCAGAATCACAGACGGCACCGTCCCGGCGAACGGGGAGGCCCGTGCGGATTTTGTGAATGTAAAGAAGGAAGAAGACAATCCGCCCACGCAGCCCACTGAGGAGCCCACGCAGCCCACCGAGAAGCCCACGCAGCCTACCGAGGAGCCTGCGCAGCCCACTGAGGGGCCTGTGAATCCTACGACGGAGCCTACTGTGAATCCATCCACAGAGCCCACAACCGGGCCTGCTGAGGAGCCTACACCGGCACCCACGGCAGCGCCTACGCCTGCACCCACGGCAGCGCCTACACCGGCGCCCACGGCAACACCTACACCGGCGCCCACGGCAACGCCTGCACCGGCGCCCACGGCAGCACCCACACCGGCTCCTACGCCTGCGCCCGCGCCTCAGAAGACCCCTGGGCCGACCCCTGAGGCCACGGCCACACCGGAGCCCGTTGTGACACCGGTGCCTGCGCCTTCGCCGTCTCCGGAGCCCCTGCGGGATCCGAACCTGACCTACGATGAGAACGGCGATGTGGTGGATGCCAACCGGCAGAAGAAGCTGCCCAAGACAGAGGATCCCATGCCTTTGGCCGGTGCAGCGCTCCTGGCAGCCCTTTCGGCAGGAATCATGGCGGTTCTTTCGGAAAGAAGCCAAGCCGCTTCCCAGGGCAGAGGGAGGAAAAAGAAGTAGAGAAGCACTAACAGAAGCAGAATAAAAAACGGGGACCTTCTCCTAAGGGGAAGGTCCCTTTTGCAAGGGTCAAATGGGTTCTTGCTTGACAAAAACTGCCGGATGTGGTAAGGTAGGTTTCAGTTAAGAGGGAGTAGTTGCAACGTGCGGTCAACATTCCCCGGCCCGGTCCCTTTTGAGGGGCGGCGCCGTGGCTGCACGCTTTCGGGACCCGAAAGAACAAGACTTTTAGCACAGGGACTGTGTTAAGGGTCTTTTTGTTTGGAAGGAAGGCCCGGCACGGGGTTCACATAGGACGAAAAAGAGTGGGAGGAGAAGCGTATGGGGATACCGGTACTGTTGTTTCTTGTAGGATTGGTGCTGCTGATTAAGGGAGGCGACTGGTTTGTGGACGGGGCCACGGGCATTGCCCACAGGTTCCGCATCCCGGAGCTGCTGATCGGGGCCACGGTGGTTTCCATCGGCACGACTCTGCCGGAGGTGATGGTTTCTGCCGCCTCCGCTCTCAGCGGCCACGGGGAGATCGCCTACGGCAACGCGGTGGGCTCCGTGATCTGCAATACCTCCCTGATCGCGGCGCTGACGGTGGCGGTGCGGCCCGGCAGGGTGGATCCCAAGGCCCTCCGCACGCCGGTGATTTTCTTCTTTCTGACGGCGGTGTTTTATGCGGGGGTGGCCTATTTGACCGGATATTTCAGCCGGGCGGTGGGGGTGGTCCTGCTGGCGGTATTTTTGATTTATATGGTGATCAATGTGGTGCAGGTGACGCGGATGCCCAAGGCGGCGGGAAGTGATCCTGGGAACGCCTCTGGGAATGCCCGGGAAAGTGCACTGGAGGAGGCCGCGGCCAGCAGGGCAGGAGGTTCTTCGAAGGGGAAGACGGCGGTCCGGCCGGAACTTCGGGCAGCAGAGTATGAGGCTGCAGCGCCCGGTCAGGATGGCCCCGGAGGATCCGGTCAGGATGCCGGCGCGCCCACCCAGGATCCCCCCAAGGAGCCGGGCGGTCTGGCGGTGTTTTTGGCAAAGCTGGTGGCGGGGGCGGCCTTGATCGCCGTGGGAGCAGACCTTTTGGTGGACAACGGCACCCTGATTGCCCAGGCCCTGGGGGTGCCGGAGTCGGTGATTGCCCTGACCTTTGTGGCCCTGGGAACCTCCCTGCCGGAGCTGGTGACAGCCATCACCTCCCTGATCAAGGGCCACGGGGCTCTGTCCCTGGGGAATGTGATCGGCGCCAACCTGTTTAATCTGGTGCTGGTGAGCGGCCTGTCCGTGACCCTCTCCCCCTTTCAGATTCCCCAGAGCGCGGTGCTTTTGGGGCACAATGCGTCCCTGGTGCTGGATATGCCGGTGATGTTTTCGGCGATGGCCCTGCTGTGCGTGCCTGCCCTGGCCAAGGGAAGGCTCTACCGGTCTCAGGGGATCCTCCTGCTGATCATATATGGGGCCTTCTGTGTGATTCAGTTTACGATGTAGCGAAAACATGGGAAATCAACATTTTTTGTTGGTTTTCCATGTTTTTTCCTTTTGAAGGCCCTGAAATGGGAAGGAAGGATTTGACAAGAAAGGGGCCAGATAGTACACTAATGCTAACGCCGCTTCCCCCGAAGCGGCAGGATCCGTAAAATGGAAGCATGCCGCCCGGCCCAGGACCCCTGGGCAGCCGGCCGGCGCTTTGAATGTTTGGAATGGAGGTTTCTATGAACAAGATTTCTGCAGCCGCGTCCCAGTCCCAGCTGGAGCAGACGCTGGCCCGCTGGACCAAAAAGCTCTATCACAAAAGGATCGCGGACTGCTCCCCGAAGGAGCTGTACGACAGTGTTTTGTGCACCGTAAAGGAATATATAGCCGCCCGCCCCGTCATCACCGGCCAGCGGAAGGTTTACTATATCTCCGCGGAGTTTCTCATCGGAAAGCTCCTGGACAATAACCTGATCAATCTGGGACTGCGGGATGAGATGGAGCAGATCCTCTCCCGGCAGGGCAAGAGCTTAAATGAGGTGGAGGAGGCGGAGCCGGAGCCCTCTCTGGGAAACGGCGGCCTGGGACGTCTGGCGGCCTGCTTTTTGGACTCCATCGCCACCCTGGGACTGCCCGGGGACGGCATCGGCCTCAACTATCACTTCGGCCTGTTCCGGCAGGTGTTTGAGGACGGGCTCCAGAAGGCGGAGAAAAACGACTGGATCGAGAAGCGTTCCTGGCTCACCCGGACGGACGTGGTCTACACGGTGTGCTTCGGCAAAAAGAAGGTAAAGAGCCGTCTCTACGACATGGATGTGGTGGGCTATGAAAACGGAGTCAACAAGCTCCATCTGTTTGATATAGAATCCGTGGACGAGTCGATTGTGGAGGAGGGGATCTCCTTCGACAAGGAAAAGATTTCCAAGAATCTGACCCTGTTTTTGTATCCGGACGACTCCGACGAGGCCGGCCGCCAGCTGCGGATTTATCAGCAGTATTTTATGGTCAGCAGCGCCGCCCGCCTGATTTTGGACGAGCAGAGGCGTCTGGGACACGATCTGCATGAGCTGGACCGTCACGCGGTGATCCAGATCAACGACACCCACCCCACCATGGTGATCCCGGAGCTGATCCGCATCCTGACCCAGGAGGAGGGCTTTGATATGGAGGAGGCCATCCGGGTGGTGAGCGGAACCTGCGCCTACACCAACCACACCATTCTGGCGGAGGCTCTGGAAACCTGGCCCCTTTCCTATCTGGAGAAGGCGGTGCCCCAGCTGGCGCCTTTTATCCGGGAGCTGGACGCAAGGGAAAAGGCTCTTAGCGGCGACGAAAAGGTGGCCATTATCGACGGGGAGAGGCGGGTGCACATGGCCCATATCGACATTCACTACGGCTTTTCCGTCAACGGGGTGGCTGCCATCCACACCCAGATTTTAAAGGAGAACGAACTGAACGCCTTCTACCGGCTTTACCCGGAGAAGTTCAACAACAAGACCAACGGCATCACCTTCCGCCGGTGGCTCTTATCCTGCAACCCGGAGCTGACTAGGCTCCTGACCCAGAAGATCGGGGAGGGCTTTCGGAAGGACGCCGGGGAGCTGGAAAAGCTCCTGGCCTACCGGGGGGACGGAAAGACCCTGGACGCTCTGGAGGCGGTCAAGCAGCTGAAGAAGCGTCAACTGGCGGACTATATTCTGGAGAAGGAGGGGATTGAGCTGGATCCCAATTCCATTTTCGACATCCAGATCAAGCGCCTCCATGAGTACAAGCGCCAGCAGATGAACGCCCTGTACATTATCCACAAGTATCTGGAGGTGAAACGGGGAAAGCTTCCTAAGCGCCCCATCTCCTTTATTTTCGGGGCCAAGGCGGCACCTGCCTACGTGATCGCCCAGGACATTATCCATTTGCTGCTGGTGCTCCAGAAGATCGTAAACAACGATCCCCAGGTGTCCCCGTATCTGAAGGTGGTCATGGTGGAAAATTATAATGTGAGCTATGCGGAGAAGCTGATTCCCGCCTGTGATATTTCCGAGCAGATTTCCCTGGCCAGCAAGGAGGCCAGCGGCACCGGCAATATGAAGTTTATGTTAAACGGCGCCGTGACCCTGGGCACCAGCGACGGGGCCAACGTGGAGATCGGCGACCTGGTGGGAGAAGACAACATCTACATCTTCGGGGAAAAATCCGACGCGGTGATCCGTCATTATGAGCAGGGCGACTATGTGTCCCGCCAGTATTACAAAAAGAGCAAAGTGATCCGGGAGGCGGTGGACTTTATCGTGGGAGAGCAGGCTCTGGCGGTGGGGCATAAGGAGAACTTGGAGAGGCTCTACCGGGAGCTTTTGAACAAGGACTGGTTCATGACCCTGCTGGATTTCAAGGACTATATCCGCACCAAGGACCGGGTGCTGCGGGACTATGAGAAGCGCAGGAAGTGGAAGCAGATGAGCCTGGTGAACATCGCCATGGCAGGCTTCTTTTCCTCTGACCGGACCATACGGGAGTACAACCGGGATATCTGGAAGCTATGAGAAAAAAGGAGGTGCCCTCCATGAGAAAGAGCGGTATTTTGCTGGCCGTTTCCAGTCTGCCCTCCCCCTATGGGATTGGAACCTTTTCCAAAGAGGCCTATGAATTTGTGGATTTTTTAAAGCAGGCGGGGCAAAGGATCTGGCAGATCCTGCCCTTGGGGCCCACTGGCTACGGGGATTCGCCCTACCAGTCCTTCTCCACCTTTGCGGGGAACCCCTACTATATTGACCTGACGGCTCTGATCCGGGAGGGGTATCTGACCCGGCAGGACTGTGAAGAGGCGGACTGGGGAGAGGATCCCGGGTATGTGGACTATGAGAAAATTTACCGGTCCCGCTTCCGGATTCTGAAAAAGGCATATCGGGCGGCCAAAAAGGCGGGGCTCACCGAAGGGGCGGAGTATCAGGCGTTTGTGGCGAAAAACGCCCATTGGCTGCCGGACTACGCCCTGTACATGGCGGTGAAGGATCATTTCGGCGGCAGGAGCTGGGCAGAGTGGGAGGAGGGGATCCGCCTGCGCCGGCCAAAGGCCCTGAAGGCATACAGGGAGCGGTTTCGGGAGGAGACAGACTTTTACTGCTTCCAGCAGTATCTGTTTTTTACCCAGTGGCAGGCCCTGAAGGCATACGCCAACGCCCAGGGCATAGAGATTGTGGGGGATATCCCCATTTACGTGGCCTTTGACAGCGCGGACACCTGGGCGGGGCCGAAGCTGTTTCAGCTGGATGAGAACAATCTGCCCACCGGCGTGGCGGGCTGCCCGCCGGACGCCTTCTGTGAGTACGGCCAGCTCTGGGGGAACCCTCTGTACCGCTGGGAGTACCATAAGGAGACCGGATATCAGTGGTGGATCCGCCGGATCGCCCACTGCTTTGAGCTCTATGATATTGTGCGCATCGACCATTTCCGGGGGTTCGATGAGTACTGGTCCGTGCCCTACGGGGATGAGACGGCGGTGAACGGCCGCTGGGTGAAGGGGCCCGGCTATGAGCTGTTTCGGGCCATCCGGGAGAGCCTGGGGAAAAAGAAGGTGATCGCGGAGGATCTGGGCTTTTTGACGGACAGTGTGGTCCGGCTGGTGAAAAAAACCGGCTACCCGGGCATGAAGATTCTGCAGTTTGCCTTTGACGGCAGTGCGGACAATGAGTATCTGCCCCACAACCTGTATGAAAACTGTATTGTGTACACCGGCACCCACGACAACGAGACGGTGATGGGGTGGTATCGGGGGCTGGACCGGGCGGCCAGAAGGCAGGTGAAGGAGTACCTGGGCATCACAGGCAGGAAGGATGTGAACTGGGCCCTGATCCGGGCGGCCCTCTCCAGTGTGGCCCAGACGGCGGTGATCCCTCTCCAGGACTATCTGGGCCTGGGCAATGAGGCCCGTTTCAATACGCCCTCCACCCTGGGCGGCAACTGGCAGTGGCGCATGAGCGGAAGGGACTGCACCCCCCAGCTGGCGGAGCGGATTTATCAGATGACGGAAAGATACGGAAGGCTTTAGGGCCTTCCGTAAGTGGAAACGATCAATTTAAGGCTGCGCACCGGCGCAGCCTTAAGTTTTACCTGTGGGATGGATACGAAAATACAGAGGGAGCAGTCATGAATCGAATCCGGGACGGCAGCGCCTTACGGGCGCTGCATCATGGCCATGTAGGAGTTGTGGTACTCCTGCCGGTAGGTCACGTCCTGATCGAACCATTCCGGGGGCAGGAAGGCTTCGGCGGCTTCCCGGCTGCCAAACTCCACCTCCGCCATAATCAGGGGGGCAAAGGGGGCGTCGAACACATCCAGCTCGATGGTGAGGCTGTAATCCTCCGGGGGAGTGGGAAAGCCTGGCTTAAATCCCGGGTGCTGCAAGGGGATGAGATAACGGCGCTTGGAGATAATATTGCCGTCCGCTTTCTCCCGCAGATGATAGTAGGCCTCCCGGGTGAGGGCCAGGTTGTGCTCCTCCCGGGCCAGCATACCGCTTCCCTTGTAGGTGAGGTAGTATTCCTCGTCCTCCTTGCGGACCCGGATCACCGGCTCCGTGCACAGATATGCCTGCTCAATGTGGCGGCAGGGATAGCTGCTCAAATCCTCCGGCAGTGTCTTTAAGGTAAATTTTCTTTCGATTTCCATAGGAATCTTTCTTCCTCCTTGCGAAGTCCACAGGTGTTTTTCCCTGTGGACATTATACCGCATTACCGTGCGCCGTCAGGCGCACATGGAATCAAAAGTCCACAGGTGCTCTTGCCTGTGGACATTATACATCAGCTTTTCTGAAAAAAAAAGAGTGACATTTGTCCGTTTTTTGATTATACTGATGGCAGCGATCATCAGGAGGTGGCGTATGAGCAGAATAGCGGTTTTTTTGGCGGAGGGGTTTGAAGAGATTGAGGCTCTGACCCCGGTGGATCTCTGCCGCAGGGCGGGGATCCAGGTGATTACGGTTTCCGTGGGGGAGACCAGGGAGGTGGCCGGCTCCCATCATATCACGGTTTTGGCGGACCGGCTCTTTTCGGAGACGGATTTTGACGGCCTGGATATGCTGGTGCTGCCAGGCGGCAAGGCCGGCACGCAGAATCTGGAGGCCCATCAGGGGCTTATGAGCCTGGTGGACGATTTTTACCGGCAGGGGAAGTATGTGGCGGCCATCTGTGCGGCTCCCAGTATTCTGGGCCACAGAGGGATTCTGGAGGGGCGGAAGGCATGCTGTTATCCGGGCTGGGAGGAGCACCTTAAGGGGGCGCAGGTTTCCCGGGATACGGTGTGCGTGTCGGATCATGTGATCACCTCCCGGGGCATGGGCTGTGCCGTGGATTTTTCCCTGACTTTGGTGGAGACGCTCTGCGGGGCGGAGGAGGCCAGGAAGCAGGCGGCCGCCGTCGTGTACCGGTGAGGACGGACTCTTAAGGAGGCAGGATAGGATGGAGACGGAGAAGAGAACGGACTGGGGGGACACAGCCGAGGAAGCCGGCAAGAGTGCCGGTGAGGAAGGTGCGTTGCAGGAGAGAGAGATCAACAGCGGACTGCTGCGGTTTATTGAGGCCAGCCCCAGCGCCTTTCACGTGGCAGAGAACCTGCGCCGGCGCCTGCTGCGGGCAGGATTTAAGGAACTGAGGGAGCGGGACGGCTGGAGGCTCCGGCCCGGGGAGGGATACTTTACCCTGCGGGGCGGTTCCTCTCTGATTGCCTTCCGGCTGCCCGGGAGGGAGCCTGAGGGCTTTCACATCGGGGCAGTTCACAGCGATTCCCCGGCCTTTAAGGTGAAGGAAGGGCCGGAAATCTGGCTGGAGGACAAGTATGCCAAGCTGAATACGGAAAAATACGGCGGGATGATTTTGTCCACCTGGCTGGACCGGCCCCTGTCTGTGGCGGGGCGTCTGGCACTGGCCGGGCCGGAGGGAGAGGTGGAGACCCGGCTGGTGCACGTGGACCGGGATCTTCTGGTGATCCCCAGCCTGGCCGTCCATATGAACCGGGATATGAACAAGGGGGTGGAGCTCAATCCCCAGACGGACATGCTTCCCCTGCTTGGCATGGCGGATTTATCTGCCGGGAAGGGAGCCTTGAGGCGCCTGCTGGCGGAGGCCGCCGGGGTGGCCCCGGAGGATATTCTGGATCAGGATATCTATGTGTATGTGAGGGAGAAGGGCCGGATCCTGGGGGAGAAGGGAGAACTCATCCTAAGCCCCAGGCTGGACGATCTCCAGTGTGTGTATGCCGCCGCGGAGGGCTTTGCTTCGGCCAGGCCGGAGCGGTTCTGCAGCGTGCTGGCGGTGTTTGACAACGAGGAGGTGGGGAGCGGTTCTGCCAAGGGTGCGGACTCTACCTTCCTGGAGGATGTGCTGGAGCGGATCAGCCTGGCTGCAGGCCCGGCCTCCGGATCCGAGAACCGGCCCATCGGGTGCAGCGGTTGGACTGCCGGGTGCAGCGGATCGGAGGAAGATTCTGCGGGGCTTCCCGGCCGGGAGCAGGTCAGCCAGAGCGGCCGGGAGCGGTATCTGCGTCAGATCGCAGGCAGCTTCCTCATATCGGCGGACAACGCCCACGCGGTGCATCCCAACCGTCCCGAGAAGGCGGATCCCGTGAACCGTCCATACTTAAACGGAGGGATCGTCTTAAAATACCACGGGGGCCTGCGGTACACCACGGACGCGGTTTCCGCCGCCAGATTCAAGCTCCTGTGCCAAAAGGCAGGGGTGCCCTGCCAGATTTACACCAACCGGTCCGACATAGCAGGAGGCTCCACCCTGGGCCATATCTCCGCCGCCCATGTGTCCGTACCCTCCGTGGATATCGGACTGCCCCAGCTGGCCATGCACTCGGCGGTGGAGACGGCGGGGAGCGCGGACACGGGGTACGCCGTCAGAATGTTTCAGACCTTTTATGGGGAATAAGGACAGGAAGTGGATCCGCCGGCGGGTTCACTTCTTTTTTGTCCTCCGCATTTTATATAGAAAGAGAGTGCGGGGCAGGCTTTTCCGGCATGGCCGGAGAGGCCGCGGCTTCCCGTGGGAGGCAAGATGAGTCAGAAGATAGAAAATATGTTGAATTTAGCCCTGGAGACTCCCGAGCAGGTCCGGGAGCAGACGGAGAACCTGAATGTGGGCTTTGACAGCCGGGAGAGGACCTGGGAGGTGATCGTTAAGTATCACGGCAGCCTGGAGGCCCTGGAACAGGAGGGGGTGGAGGTGGAGAGGCTGATCGCCGGCTACGCCATCCTGACCGTCCCGGAGGGAAAAGTGGAACAGGTGGCCGCCCGGGAGGAGATCGAGTATATGGAGAAGCCCAAGCGCTTCTTTTACTCTCTGGAGGAAGCCAAGGCGTTTTCCTGTATTTATCCGGCGACCCTCCGGGAGCCGTACCTGACCGGGGAGGGTACTCTGGTGGCCGTCATTGACTCGGGGGATGGCGGGAGATTAGTGCAGCGGCCGGGCGGCGGATGAAACAGCCGCGAAAAATGCAAATTGTTCTTTTAAAATCCGGGAAAGTCTGTTATACTGTTTATGATTCAGCCCTGGAGACAAGGGGCGCGGTTCCAGACACAATACACAAAAAGGAAGGAAGAGAAACAATGGGATTTTTGACAGGAAAGACAGCAATCATTACAGGAGCAGGCCGGGCCGTGCTCAGTGACGGCAGGTGCGGCTCCATCGGCTACGGCATCGCCACCGCCTACGCCAAGGAGGGGGCCAATCTGGTCATCACCGGCCGCAACGTAAAAAAGCTGGAGGACGCCAAGGAAGAGCTGGAGCGCCTCTACGGCATCAAGGTGCTGATCCTCCAGGCCGATGTGAACGCGGGCGCGGACAATGAGGCTGTGGTGGGAGAGGTGGTCAGACAGACCGTGGACACCTTTGGACGGATCGACGTGCTGATCAACAACGCCCAGGCATCTGCCTCCGGGGTGCCTCTGGCCCAGCACACCACCGACCAGTTCAATCTGGCCATGTACTCCGGCCTGTACGCGGTATTCTATTACATGAAGGCCTGCTATCCTTATCTGAAGGAGACCAAGGGGACCGTGATCAACTTTGCCTCCGGGGCAGGGCTTTTCGGCAACTTCGGGCAGTGTGCCTACGCGGCTGCCAAGGAGGGGATCCGGGGTCTCTCCCGTGTGGCGGCCAACGAGTGGGGCAAGGACGGCATCAACGTGAACGTGATCTGCCCTCTGGCCTGGACCGCTCAGCTGGAGCAGTTCCAGAAGGCCTATCCCGATGCCTTTGAGAAAAACGTGCATATGCCTCCCATGGGCCATTACGGCGACTCCGAGCTGGAGATCGGGCGGGTGTGCGTGCAGCTGGCTTCCCCTGACTTTAAGTTTATGAGCGGAGAGACCCTGACCCTGGAGGGCGGCATGGGTCTGAGGCCCTAGGATACGGAGGACAAGGTATGGAGCAGATTTTTCGCAGAGTCCATATGGGACCGGCTCTCTGCGGCCTGGACCTGGGGGACGGCAGCGAGAGGGCGGAGTATGTGTGTCAGGACTATATCCTGCAGAAGCTGGGAAGACCCCACCGCTGCGTCAATATTATGTACACCCTCTATCCCCACGACGAGCAGTGGCCTCAGAGGATCAGTCAGGCCTGCCGGGATATGGAGATACATTTTCAGTGGGATTATCCCTATGACGACTATTTTCCTTACGGGGCGGATGGGCAGCCCTTTGAGCAGATGCGGGATATCCGCCGCCACGGCCAGGATGTGCTGCTGACCCTGACGGTGGACTGCTCCCTGAGCGATGAAGAGCTGCGCCAGGTGGCCAGGGATCTGCGGCCCTTTGGCCGGATGAGGATCCGGATCAACCATGAGTGTGCGGGGAACTGGTTTACCCACAACAGGCGTTTCAGCTATGAAGAGGTAGGCAGGTTCTTCGTGCGTTTTCAAAGGATCCTGAAGGAGGAGGCCCCCAATGTGAGCACCGTGTTCTGTGCCGGGATGATCAAGGAGGACGGCCGGGTGGAGTATGAGGACGAGTTCCTGGAGGCTTACCGGGCGGCGGATATCTGGTCGGCGGACGCCTATCTGGCCCTGCACTTCGGCTGGCCCTACGATGTGGCGGAGAAGGAGAGCGGCCAGTACACCTACACTACCGTGGAGAAGAATTTCCAAAAGTTTGAGGGGACAGCCCGGCGGCTGCGGGAGCTGTGTGGGGACAAGCCCATGACTACGGCGGAATTCAACGCGGACGGGGATGTGACGGGCCCTCTGGCCCAGGGGGATTCGGTGAAGCGCTTTGCCCATATGGTCCGGGATCGGAAGGCAGATTGGTTCCAGGGGATTTCCCTATATCAGTTCCGGGACAGAGGACGGCTTGGGCTGGAAATCGAGGATCCCAACAATGCCTCTGTGGGCATTGAACAGCCTATTTTGGAGGATTACCGGGAGCTGCTCTTTGATCCCTATTTTATGCCTGCCATGGAGGCCGGGGAGGAATGCGCCTTCCCTGCCGCTCTGCGGTGGGGCGGCTCCGAGGATGCGGAGGGGCTGGAGACGGAGATTGTCCTGGAGGGAATGCCTCAGTTTTTCGAGATCACGGTGGAGGAGCCGCTGTGCCTGATGATCCAGTGCCGGGACCGGTGGTTCTACAAGGCTCCCCAGGTGAAGACCGTGGACATGATGCCGGCCTTCTTCAAGCGGCCCGCCGCCCCGGGAGAGACCGTGAAGATCCGGATTTTTGCCACTCCTGCAGAGGGGGAGAACCGGCAGGACGGCAGTGAGGACTGGGCGGTGAATTATCGGGAGAAGCTGACGGCGCCCCCCGTATTTCGGATCCGCTACGAGGCGCCCGGCGTGGTTTTGTAGCGCCTGCGCGGAATATTTGAGAAAAAGACCCGCGGATTTCTGCGGTCAGGAATGGGACGATCCGGCTCCCGCATATGTTGAAGGGACATAGCGGGGGCCGGATTTTGTCCGGGCGCAGGAAATGGAAGAAAAGACAGGCTATAGGGCGGGGATCTATGTGAGGCTCTCCCGGGAGGATCAGGGAAGGCATGACTGGCAGGCGGAGAGCAACAGCATCCGTTCCCAGAGGGAGCTCTGCGGGGGATTTGTCCGGGAGCAGGGGGATATGGAGGTGTACGACACCTACGTGGATGAGGGCTTTTCAGGGGCGGATTTCGACAGGCCGGAGTTTCGCCGGATGATGGCGGATATCTGGGCCGGAAAGGTCAACTGTGTGGTGGTAAAGGATCTCTCCCGCCTGGGACGGGACTATATCGAGGCCGGAAGATTGATACAGAGGATCTTTCCGGCTCTTTGTGTGCGCTTTATCGCGGTGACGGACCGTTTTGACTCGCTGACAGCGGACTATCGGGAGACCTCCCTGGTGGTGCCGGTAAAAAATTTTGTCAACGACGCTTACTGCCTGGATATTTCCCAGAAGGTGAGAAGCCAGCAGAGGATCCGGCGGGAGAGAGGGGAGTTCATCGGAGCTTTTCCGGTGTACGGATACAGGCGGGATCCGTCGCAGCGGGGGAGGCTGACGCCGGAGCCCTACGGCGCCATGGTGGTGCGGGACATATTTGCCTGGCGAAGGGAGGGCATGAGCGCCCTGGGGATCGCCAGGCGTCTTGACCTGCGGGGAATCCTATGCCCGCTGGAGTACAGGCGCTGCCGGGGGGAGAATTTTGCCACTGGCTTTGCGGTCCATCCCTTCAGCCGCTGGTCCGGCGCGGCTGTGGGCAGGATCCTCTCCGACGAGACCTACACCGGGACTTTGGTTCAGGGGAAAAGCTGTAAGCTCAGCCACAGGACGAAGATCCGCAGGATGCGCCCGAGGGAAGAGTGGGTGAGAGCGGAGCATACCCATGAGGCCATTGTGTCCCCGGAAGAGTTTCGGTCTGTTCAGGAGCTGGGCAGGTGCAGGGCCCGGCCGGGCGGGGACTGTGGGATTGATCTGTTTGCCGGGCTATTGTACTGCCGGGACTGCGGGGGGACCATGGTGCGCAGAAGCTGTCGCCGGGAAGGAGCCGAGAGGGTGTCCTACATCTGCGGCACCGCCAACCGGGGAGGGGGCTGCGGGCGGCATACGATCCGGAGGGAGGAACTGGAGCGCCAGGTGGAAGAGAGCCTGAAGCTCCGGGAGCGGAAGGAGGAAGGAGAGAAGTCCGAAGGGGAGGGCCTGGGCGGCTGTGAGCGGGAGCCCGGGGCGGTCCTTGGGCGGTACGGATCCCGCGGCGGAAGGATTTTGGGGGAGGATAGGACCGCCCTGCTGGAGGCGGAGCTTGAGAGAGTCCGCCGGGAGGCGGCGCGCTATCCTTTCCTGAGAAGCTGCGTGAGGGAGGATGTGAAGGGCGGGGCCCTGAGCGGGGAAGAGGGGGAAGCGCTGGAGGAAATCTACCGGGAGCGCCAGCAGGGCCTGGAGGAAGCCATTCGGCGCCAGGAGCAGGCTCTGATAAAGGAGAGAACGGTACCGGCGGAGGTCTGTGAGAGCAGGCTGAACCGGGCCCGGCTCGGGGCGGTGGAGAGAATCTGGGTCTGTGAGGGAGGCCGGATCCAGGTGGAGCTTTCAGGGCAGAAGAACGGTGAGGGGTGTGAAGCCTGCGGGGGGTCAAAGGGGGGCTGGCCTCGGAAGGCAGTCAGGCAGGAAAATGGGGAAGATGAGGAAAATGGGGGAAAATAAGGGAAATGGGGATGGAGAGCCTTAAGAGAGAGAACGGGGGAAGGAAGATCTATTCTGTGGGCATCTATGCCAGGCTGTCGGTGGAGCGCCGGCTGGGCAGCTATGTCAGGAAAAATGAGTCCGTCGAGACACAGATCCAGATTGCGCAGGCATGGCTGAAGGAGCGCGGGGACATGAGACTGTGGGGATGCTACCGGGATCTGGGCAGGACGGGAACCGATTTTGAGCGTCCGGGTTTTCAAAGACTGATGGGGGACATCCGGGCGGGGCGGGTGGATTGTGTGATCGTCAAGGATCTCTCCCGGCTGGGGAGAGATTACATTGAGACGGGCAGATATCTTCAGAAGGTGTTCCCCTGCCTGGGCGTCCGCTTTATTTCCCTGGCAGAAAATTATGACAGCCTGGGAGAGGGGCGGGAGGGGCTGGAGCTTCCCCTGAGGAATCTGATCAATGATCTGTATGCCAGGGATATTTCCATGAAAGTGCGGAGCGTCCGCCGGCTGCAGAGAAAGAGGGGGGATTACCTGGGCGCCCGGGCCCCCTATGGCTATCGGGTGGAGAGGGGGCCGGGAGGGCTGCGGTATCTGGAGCCCCAAAGGGAGGCCGCCGATGTGGTCAGGGAGCTGTTCGCCCGGGCGGGGGAGGGAAGAAGCCTTGCCTGGATGGCCTCCCGGCTCTGGGAGGGACAGGTCCACACTCCCCGGGACTTTGGAAGGCTGGGACATGTGTTCAGGGCGCCGGGGGAGGCGCTTGGGCGCTGGTCCCCCGGCACCCTCAGGGCACTGCTGGGAAATCCGGTGTATCTGGGATTCCTGGGCGGGACAGGAGAAAAAAGCCATGAGGCGCTGGTGACGGCGGAGATGTTTCGGCTGGCACAGGCCGGGACGGCGGAAGCGGGGGACAGGGGGGAAGGCGGCGCGGGCCTGGGGGAGGGGAAGGGCACAGGGAGAGGAAGCGGGCCGTTCCCCTCCAGGGGATCGGGGAAGAGGGGAGACGGGTCACGGCCGGGGACGCCGGCAAAAGGGACAGCCCCGCCCGGACAGGAGGCCGCCGGGCGAGGACATGGGCGAGGGCTGGCACATCAAAGACTGCAGGCGGGACTGAGGTATGCCGGACAAAAGACGGGGGCCTCAGGGGAAAAGGGGACCGCTCCCCAGGGGGAGAGAAAAACATCAGCCTGCGGACAGCGGAAGGAGGAACAGCGGGAAGAGGAACAGCGGGAAGAGGAACAGCGGAAAGAGGAACAGCGGGGAAACCGGAAGGGGCAGGGCAGGCAGTACCGGGCTGCCCTCTATATGCGCCTGTCCAAGGCGGATGAGGGCCCGGCCGGCGGGGGCGGCACCCTCCCGGAGCCTGAGAGGCGGGAGAGCGGCAGCATCGCCAGGCAGAGGGAGCTTTTGCGGGAGTTTGCCGTCAGGCATCTGGAGGGCTGTCAGATCCTGGAGTTTTGGGACGACGGGTATTCGGGCACCAGCCTGGAAAGGCCGGGGGTGGCCGCCCTGCTGGAAAAGGCCCGGGCGGGGGAGCTGGACTGTATCCTGGTGAAGGATTTCTCCCGTTTTTCCCGGGATTACATTGAGCTGGGGGATTATCTGAACCGGATCCTGCCCCGCCTGGGGGTACGGTTTATCTCCGTGAACGACGGCTATGACAGCGGCCGGGCGGCGGGCGGGTCTTTAGAGACATGCTTTCAGAGCCTGCTGGGCGATCTCTACAGCAGGGATCTCTCAGCAAAGGTGAAGGAGGCGCTGGGGGCGCGCCGGGCGGCGGGAGAGTGGGTGAGCGGCGGCGTGCCCTTCGGCTATGAGAGGGAGAAGGGGGACAGGCATCGGCTGACGGTGTGCCCGGCCCAGGCGCAGGTGGTCAGGGAGATTTTTGCCATGGCCCTGGCGGGGGCGTCCTCCGGGCAGATCGCCCGGGCGCTGAACCGGAGGGAAGTGAAAACACCCGCCGGGTTCAAAAGGGGGATCAGGCCGGTGAAACCCGGTTGGCCTAAGGCCGGAAAGCCCCTTTGGAGCCCGGGGATCGTCTGCCGGATTCTGAGGGATCCCGTGTACACAGGGGATATGGTCTACGGAAAATATGAGAGGGAGCGGGTGGGGGGGAGAAACCGCCTGAAGGCCAGGGAGAGCTGGCAGGTGTTCCCGAACCAGCATCCGGCCCTTGTGTCCCGGGAGGATTTCGCGCAGGTTCAGAGAGGGAAAAGGGCCGGAGGAAGTATGCCGCGGGAAGGTGCCATTGAGGACGGACGCCCCGGGAAGAGAGTTTTCGGAGGCGGATATTTGGGAAACAAGGATCTGGGGGAGAGCCTTTTCGGGGGGAGAGCCCCGTGGGAAGAAGGCTCCCGCTCCCGCAGGGGGGAGGCCCTCCGAAGGGCGGCCGCCTACGAAAAGAGCCATGGACAGGGGGCCGGGGCCAGGGGAGGTGGGCCCTGAGAAAAATTTTTGCACTTATTTTGCGGGAGAGGGGATTGATTATCGGCGGGAGGACTTCCGCAGGGCGGATGGGGCCAGCCGGATCCTGTACCTCTGGGACCAGAGCCTGGATCCCCAAAGCTACCCGGACACCGGCTGGGGCCCGCCCCAGGGCTTTGCCAGGGGAATCGAGTTTGACCGGGAGCAGATCAATCTGGCCCTGCAGGCGCCCACCTCCCAGGCGGCCTACCGGCTGGTGCCCAGCCGGGATGTGAGCGGACACGGCACCGCGGTGGCAGGTATTGCGGCGGGGAGCCGGACGCAGGCATACAGCGGGATTGCTCCCCAGTCGGAGCTTCTTGTGGTGAAGCTGGGGGCCCCCCAGGCCCAGGGCTTTCCCAGGACCACCCAGATCATGCGGGCCGTGGCCTATGCGGTGAAAAAGGCGGTTTCCCTGGGACGGCCTCTGGCGGTTAATCTCAGCTTCGGCAACAGCTACGGCTCCCACGACGGCAGCTCCCTGCTGGAGCGCTTTCTGGACAATGCGGCCGAGATCGGCAGGACGGTGATTTGTGTGGGGAGCGGCAATGAGGGGGATTCCGCCGGACATGTGGCGGGAAATGTGGAGAGCTCCAGAGTGGTGGAGCTGGCGGTGGGGGAGTATGAGACCTCCCTCAGCGTCCAGCTCTGGAAGGATTTCTCCGACCGATACCGGATCCGTCTGCGCTCGCCCGGCGGTATCTCTCTGGAGCTTCCAAGTCTGGCGGAGCAGGGAAAATACACCCTCACCCTGGAGGGGACACAGGTGCTGGTGTATTTCGGGGAGCCGGCTCCCTACTCGGCAGCCCAGGAAATTTATTTAGAGCTTCTTCCCCTCAGGGGAAGCTATATTGACAGCGGGGTCTGGCAGTTTGAGATCGATCCGGTGCGGGTGGTCACGGGGGAATACTATTTTTATCTGCCGGCCCAGGGAGCCCGCAGCCTGCGCACCGCTTTTTATAATCCCACCCCCGATGTGACGCTGACCATTCCCTCCACTGCGGCAAAGGTGATTACGGTGGGGGCCTGCGACGCATCCTACGAGGCATATGCGGATTTCTCCGGGAGAGGATATGTGGATCCCCGCAGGATGGTGGGGGTGGCTCCCTCCGGGCTTACCAAGCCGGATCTGGCGGCCCCCGGGGTGGGGATCCTGGCCCCGGACCTCTATGGGGGCTATCAGCCGGTGACGGGGACCTCCTTTGCAACGCCTATTGTCACGGGGAGCGCGGCGCTGCTGATGGAGTGGGGGATCGTGCGGGGGCAGGACCCTTTCCTGTACGGGGAGAAGCTGAAGGCGTATCTGCGGGCCGGAGCGAAGCCTATCCGGGGGGAGGAAGCCTATCCCAACGACAGGGTTGGATACGGGGCGTTGTGCGTGGCGGACAGTATACCGGGGGGATAATCTGTCCCCTTAGTTAGTGTAAAATTATAGTTGGCAAACTAAAAGGAAGAGGCCGAAACCTCTTCCCAATCACACAGTTTTTCTTTAT
>CANQOL010000011.1 GCA_947625475.1 uncultured Acetatifactor sp. | reverse complement strand
CTGCTACTCTTTTTGAAAAAAGTAGTGGAAAAAATGTAACTGGGGCTAGCCGCCGCGCTAGCGGCTTGGTACAATGTCCACAGGAAAAGCGTCTGTGGACTCTTGATTCCATGTGCGCCTGGCGGCGCACGGCAATGCGGTATAACAGCGGGGAAAGCGCCGGTGGCGCCTGCGGCAATCGGCGCTTGACGGGTATCCCCATCGAGGCGTCAGCCGAGAGTATTTTCTGCCCGGAATGGAGATCCCTATGAAATTTAAGACAAGGCTTCAGATCACCTTTATCACCATCATATTTCTGCCCTTGATCCTGACGGTTCTGGCGTTCCTGACCATCGGCGGCTACCTGCGGAACACACAGCTGGGAGGGGAGATCCAGGATTGGGATTATTCCATGGCCTCCGGCACGATGCAGACCTTTGTGGCTGCGGCGGACGAAGCCTTTCAGGAGATCAGCGATCAGGCGGACCGGGACGCCTCAAAGCTGGAGGACGTGGAGTATCTGCAGCAGGTGAACGATGCCTTCAGCCGCCGGGCCACGTATCTGCTGGTGCGCAGGGACCGGGACATCTACTATACCGGCAATCCGGAGGCGGCGGCCAGGATTTTCCCGCTTCTTCCGCAGTATGGGGAGAGGAATCTGGAGGAAGGGTCCGGGTATTATTTTAACAAGCTGGAAAAGTATGTAAAGCAGCTGGATTTCCGATTCTCGGACGGCTCCCAGGGCAGTGTGTTTGTTATCACCAGGGTGGGGGCTTTTATCTCCCGCCAGCTTCTTGTGGATATGGCGGTTGCCATGGCGCTGATCCTTGTGTTCACCAGCGTGATGCTGACCCAGTGGATCGACAAGGGGGTGTTCAACCCGGTCAACGAGCTGAACACAGCCATGCGCAAGATCAAGGAGGGCAACTTTGACTACATGCTCCAGACGGATGTGAAGGGGGAGATCGGGGACCTGTACCGCAATTATGAGGACATGCGCCTGCGGCTGAAGGAGTCTGCCCAGGAGAAGACGGAGCATGAGCTTCAGAACAAGGAGCTGGTGAGCAATATCTCCCACGATCTGAAGACTCCCATCACCGCCATCAAGGGGTATGTGGAGGGGATCATGGACGGGGTGGCAGACACCCCGGAGAAGATAGACAAATACATCCGAACCATCTACAACAAGGCAAACGATATGGACAGGCTCATCAATGAGCTGACCGTGTACTCCGGGATCGAGAACAACCGTATCCCCTACAATTTCCGCAGGATCCATGTGGCGGATTACTTTGGGGACTGTGTGGAGGAAGTGGGCCTGGATCTGGAGGCCAGGAACATCAAGCTGAATTACTCTAATCTGGCGGAGCCGGACTCCATGATCATCGCGGACCCGGAGCAGATGAAGAAGGTCATCAACAACATCATCAGCAACAGCGTCAAATATATGGACAAGAGTGAGTGTGTCATCGATATCCGGATCCTGGATGATGTGGATTCCATCCGGGTGGAGATCGAGGACAACGGCAGGGGCATCGCCCAGAAGGATCTGCCCCGGATCTTCGAGCGCTTTTACCGCACGGACGCCTCCCGAAGCTCTGCCCAGGGGGGCAGCGGCATCGGCCTGTCCATTGTAAAAAAGATCATTGAGGACCACGGCGGCTATATCTGGGCCACCAGCAAAGAGGGGGAGGGCACCTGCATCCACTTTGTGATGAGAAAATACAGGGAGCTGCAGAGCGAGGCTCTGTAGAACAAGGGGCTGGGGACAGCGGAAGGGAGAAGCTATGAGCAGGATATTGATCATTGAGGATGAAGAGGCGATTGCGGATCTGGAGAAGGACTATCTGGAGCTGAGTGATTTTCAGGTGGAGATCAAGAACTCCGGGGACGCGGGCCTGCAGGCGGCGCTGGAGGGGGATTTCAATCTGATTATACTGGATCTGATGCTGCCTGGCGTGGACGGGTTTGAGGTCTGCAGGAGGATCCGGCAGAAAAAGAATATCCCGATTTTGATGGTTTCCGCCAAGAAGGACGATATCGATAAGATCCGGGGCCTTGGCCTGGGGGCCGACGACTATATGACAAAGCCCTTCAGCCCCAGCGAGCTGGTAGCCCGTGTGAAGGCCCACATGGCCCGGTACGAGAGGCTGGTGGGCATCAATCCAAAGCCTCAGAACGATATCGTGGAGATCCGGGGAATCCGCATCGACAAGACGGCCAGGAGGGTCTATGTGGACGGGGTGGAGAAGACCTTTACCACCAAGGAGTTTGACCTGCTGACCTTCCTGGCGGAGAATCCCAACCATGTTTTCACCAAGGAGGAACTGTTTCGGGAAATCTGGGACATGGACTCCATCGGGGATATCGCCACCGTCACGGTGCACATCAAGAAGATCCGCGAGAAGATAGAAAAGGACAGCGCCAAGCCTCAGTATATTGAGACGATCTGGGGAGTGGGATACCGCTTCAAGGTCTGAAAAGCAGCTAAACAGCAAAAGCAGCTGAACAGCAAAAGAAACAGCCCTGCTCGGAGCATTCCGGGCAGGGCTGTTTTAGTCAGACGTCCTTATTTGTTCAGGTAGAGGGAACTTGCGGAAGCGTCTCTTCCCTCCGCGCGGCCCTTGGTGATGTAGTGATCCAGATAGGCGGACCAGTTGTCCCCAAAGGCGGCGTTCAGATCCGGATATCTTCCCCGGTAGGAGATGGCGTTGAACTCTGCGGAGCCGCTGCGTCCCTCCACAATGCCATGGGTCAGATAATGATTGTAGTAAGCGCTCTCGTCATTGCCGAAGGCAGCTGCGAGATCCGGATAGGCAGCCTTGTAATACTCGTAGTCGAAGACCAGCTTCTCAGGGATCTCCTTGCCGTTCTCATCCTTAGGGATGGGGGAGAGCGTGGAGTACAGGGAGGCGGCCGTTTTCACGGTGCCGTTTTCCATCCGGAAGGTATTCGCGCCGAAGCTGTAGAGATCAAAGTGGGTCCGCAGATTGTCGCTGGCCTGAGCGTGCTCCACGGTGCCAACCACGGCCACGGTGGCCTGCAGAGGGAAGCTGCCCTTGATCCACAGGTTTTCCACATTGTTGTTGAAGTTTGCCACAGCGTTGTCATAGACATAGGCGTTCTTGATATCACCGCTGATGGCGGCCACGCTGTTTTTCAGCACATGGCACTCGTCGATGCCTCCCTTGGCGGACACCACCGCGCTGGGCGCGTTCTCAATGGTAAGATTGCTCAGGCGCACGCCCACCTCCAGCTCAAGCCTGTGGCTGTCAGCCATAACCACGATTTTGTCTCCGTCCCGGATGTCTCTCTTCAGATAGTAGAGCTCTCTGTGGTAAACGGAATCGGACCAGGGATAGTTGGGCTCAAAACGCCACTCTCCGGCGCTCTCAATGTACCTTACGGTAAAGGTGATCGGGTTCGGTTCGGCAGCGGATGCCTCGATGGATGTAAAGCTGGGCAGAAGCACCAGGCAGCACACCGCGGCCATCAGCAATGCCAGACGTTTGATTCTTTTCATGTTGATTTCCTCCTTGTGATGGAATGTGTTTTCCTGTGAGCAGATGTGTGTCCCCGCCTCCCACCTCCTTAGCGGCTGACACAGACCGATCGCGGCATAGTGTGATCAATTTGCATGTCTCTATTATACGATGAAAAAGGGATGTTTTGCAACAATTTATGTACACTTTTTTTCAATTTTCCAATATTTACTTGTTTTGACACCAAAGAGAGGCTTTTGACATGGACTTTTCGGTCAAAAGAAGGTAAGATGGGAGGGACGGAAGGAGAGTGGGACCGTGGAGGAAGAGATCCTGTATGAGGATGATTGGATTTTAGTGTGCCGCAAGCCGGCGGGTCTGGCCACCCAGACGGCCCGGGTGGGACAGGAGGACCTGGTGAGCCGTCTGAAAAAGCATTTGGGCACGGCGGGAGCGCCCTGCCTGGGAGTGGTGCACCGGCTGGATCAGCCTGTGGAGGGGCTTTTGGTGTTTGCCAAAACCCGGGCGGCCGCCGCCGGGCTCTCCCGTCAGCTGACGGAAGGGTGCCTGAACAAGCGATACCTGGCCCTGGTGTGTATGCCGGTGCCCGGAGCGGGGCTGAGAGAGTCCGGGGCGGAGCCGGGAGGGCCCGGAGTGGAGTTTGGAGAATCCGGGGCGCAGCCGGCGCCCTCCCCGGAGGGGCGGCTGACGGATTTCCTGGTGAAGGAGGGAAATCTGGCCCGGGTGGTGCCGGCCGGCACGCCGGGAGCCAAGAGGGCGGTGCTCTCCTACCGGCTGGGGGAGCGATTCTGGGACGGAGCGGCCGCTGTGGCGGATATCTCCATCGAGACCGGCCGGTTTCACCAGATCCGGGTACAGATGGCCCATGGGGGGATGCCCCTTGTGGGAGACACCAAGTACGGGGATGAGAGGGCCCGCAGCCTGGGGCGGAGGCTGATGCCCGGACGGCTGGCCCTGTGCGCCTGCGAGCTGTCCTTTCGCCACCCGGCCGCGGGGGAGAAGCTGACGTACCGCATAGAGCCGGATTTCTTAAATTTGGCACAGCTTCATAAAAAGGCGGAAACCTTCCCATACTAAGTCTTAAGAATGCTAAGTCTTAAGAAGCGATCTCAGGGGAGGATGGGCGATGGATGAGAGGAAGAGATGGAATCCGGCCAGGCACAGGCTGGCTGCGCTGCTGCTCACAGGGGCGGGCGTGTATGTCTTCCTGGCGTACCTTACGCCCCTTTTCTCTCCCATCCTCACGGCCATGCTCTTTGTGACGATTTTCGGGCCTCTGCTGCAGAACATGCAGAGGCGTTTTCATATCCACCGGCAGGTGGGAGCGGTGATTCTGCTGCTCTTTGCCTGCGCCGCGGTGGGCGTGACCGCCTGGATCCTGTTTTCCTGGCTGGTGGGCAGCGCGCCGGAGTGGATCGGCCGGCTGGATCTTCTGGAGAGGGATCTGAGCGGGTGGATTGGGAGAATCTGCAGCCTGGTGGGGGAGGCGCTGGGGATTGACAGCGGGTATCTGGAGAAGCAGCTTTTGGGCGGGCTGAAGCGGGGGATCGACTATTTTCGGCTGGACGGATTCACGGCCATGCTGTCGGGCTCTCTGCGGTATATAAGGGGGGCGGCCCTCTTCGGGGGCTTTTTGATTACCTTCCTCATTGCCAGCGTGCTGCTGGCCAGGGACTATGACCGGATTCTGAACGGGATGCTGGAGAGGCAGGAGTGGCATATCTTTCTGGAGGTGGTCTGCGGGATCATCCGGTATATCGCCACCTATGTGAAGGCCCAGCTGATCCTTATGTCTGCCGTGGGGGCCCTGGCCGCGGGAGGGCTGGCCCTGGCAGGGGTGCGCCAGGGGGTTCTCTGGGGACTGGCTGCGGGGCTGCTGGACGCGCTGCCCTTCGTGGGAACGGGGATCGTGCTGATCCCCCTGGCCCTGGGGCAATTCCTGGGCGGGGCCTACGGGAGGGGGGCTGTATGCCTGGCCCTGTACGGAGGCTGCGTGCTGCTGCGGGAGCTGTGGGAGCCCAGGCTGATCGGGAAGCGGCTGGGTGTGCCGCCCATTGCGGTGCTGGCGGCTGTCTACGCGGGGATCCGGCTTTTTGGGGTCTGGGGGATTATCAAGGGGCCCTTGGGCTTTGTCATTGTCTATGAGACCTATGTGTGCCTGACAAAAAATGGGGAGGGGAGCGCACCGCCCTGAAAGAGTTCCCCGGGCAAGGAAAAGCGGGCTTGTATTTTTTGCCGGATGCAATATAATGATACTAAGGATTTCCCTCATGGGTTTTGGCCCGCCGCAGGGACTGCGAATCCGGGAGCTGCCTCGGCAGATCCCCCATGAGAGGGAGACCAACAGACAAGGAGCGGACGTTATGAGTGAGATGAAGGAGATCAGACAGGAATTTCTGACGGGGGAGAGAGCACTGTTTCATGGGAAGAATTTGAGGATATATGACACTATATTTGACGACGGGGAGTCCCCCTTAAAGGAGAGCAGCGACATTGAACTCTACGGCAGCATGTTCCGCTGGAAGTATCCCCTCTGGTACGCCAATCGGATCCGGGTGAGGGACTGCACCTGGTTTGAGATGGCCCGGGCGGGGGTGTGGTACACCAATCAGATGGAGGTGGAGGACTGCGCCATCGAGGCCCCCAAGAACTTCCGCCGGTGCCGGGAGCTTGTCCTGAAAAACGTATCCTTTGCCAACGCGGCGGAGACCCTCTGGAGCTGCGACGGAGTGCGGCTGGAGCGGGTGACGGCCCGGGGCGATTACTTTGCCATGAACAGCCAGAATATGCAGGTGGAGGATCTGACTCTCTACGGCAACTATTCCTTTGACGGGGTGAAGAACGCCCAGGTGAGCCATTCCAGGCTCCTGTCCAAGGACGCTTTCTGGAACAGCGAGAATGTGACGGTGACCGACAGCTTCATCTCCGGGGAGTACCTGGGGTGGAACGCTAAGAACCTGACCTTTGTGAACTGTACCATCGAGAGCCTTCAGGGCATGTGCTACATAGAGAATCTGGTGATGAAAAACTGCAAGCTGATCAACACCACCCTGGCCTTTGAGTATTCCTCGGTGGATGCGGATATCACAAACCGGATCGACAGTGTGATCAATCCCTCCAGCGGGGTGATCCGGGCAGAGAAGATCGATCACCTGATTATCGAGAAGGACAAGGTGGATCCGGGCAAAACCAGGATCCTCTGCAGAGAGGGCAGCGGAGAATGAAATATGATTTTGACACGCCGGTGGACCGGAGAGGAACCGGCTCCTTAAAGTGGGATGTGGCGGAGGGAGAACTGCCCATGTGGGTGGCGGACATGGATTTTCAGGCGGCGCCCCCTATCCGGGAGGCCATCCTGGAGAGAGCCCGCCACGGGGTCTTCGGGTACTGCGTGGTGCCGGAGGAATGGTACGGGGCCTATCAGAGCTGGTGGGCCAGGCGCCACGGGTTTGCCCTGGAGAAGGACTGGCTGATCTTCTGCACGGGGATTGTGCCCGCCATCTCCAGCATCGTGCGCAAGCTGACCACGCCGGCGGAGAAGGTGCTGATCCAGACCCCGGTGTACAATATTTTCTTCAACTCCATCCTAAACAACGGCAGACAGGTGCTGGAGAGCCCCCTGCTCTACGAAAAGGGAGAGTACCGCATGGATTTAAGGGATCTGGAGGAAAAACTCTCGGATCCTCAGACCAGCCTGATGATCCTGTGCAATCCCCACAATCCCGTGGGAAAAATCTGGGACCGGGAGACCCTTGGGCAGGTGGGTGAGCTCTGCCGCAGGCACCATGTGACAGTGGTGTCAGATGAAATCCACTGCGATCTGACGGATCCCGGGTGCGAGTATGTGCCCTTTGCCTCCGTCTCGGAGGCCTGCCGGGAGATCAGCGTCACCTGCCTGGCGCCCACCAAGACCTTCAACCTGGCAGGGCTTCAGACGGCGGCGGTGTCCGTGCCGGACCCGGTGCTGCGCCATAAGGTGTGGCGGGGGCTGAACACCGACGAGGTGGCGGAGCCCAACGATTTCGCGGTGACAGGGGCTGTGGCGGCCTTTGAGAAGGGGGAGGAGTGGCTGGATGAGCTGCGTCTGTACTTGGCGGGGAACAAGGCCCTGGTCCGGGAATTCCTGGAAAAAGAGGTGCCCGACATCTATCTGGTGCCCTCCCAGGCCACTTATCTGCTCTGGCTGGACTGCAGCGCTCTGCCCGGGGACGGGGAGAAGTTTGCGGCCCATCTTCGCAGCCGGACGGGCCTGTACCTGTCCCAGGGAGGACAGTTTGGCACCGGCGGGGAGCATTTCCTGCGGCTGAACATCGCCTGCCCCAGGGAGAGGCTTAAGGATGGGCTGGAGCGCCTCGCCAGGGGAGCCGCGTCCTATTCCGCCTTGTTCCCGCATGCCTGATCCCCATGCCTGATCGGGATGACCTGTTTCCAGGCAGGCACCTGTTTCATTTTTCACCCAAATGGGTCCAAAAAGGAAACAGAAAACAGGAAAACGCATAAGCGGTGCTACGATAAATCCACCACTCTGGTGGCGATCTTTTCCCGAAATCTCACGTCATGATCCACCACCAGCATGGTGGGCCGGTACGCAAGAATCAGCTTTTCGATCTGCATTCTGGAGAAAACATCAATATAGTTAAGGGGTTCATCCCAAATATAAAGATGGGCCGGGGTAAGAAGGCTGGCGGCGATCAGCACCTTTTTCTTCTGGCCCTCGGAATAATCCTCCATATTCTTGGAAAACTGCGCCCGTTCCAGGTCCAGCTGCCGCAGCACCGCACAAAAAAGGCTTTCTTCCAAGCTGTTTCGCTCGCAGTATTCCCGGATGCTTCCCCGCAGAAAGGAAGTATCCTGATTGACGTAAGAGATCGCCAGGCTGGGCGCCACCCACAGAGCCCCCTGCTCCCGCAGGGCTTCCGCGATAGGGGACCCTTGCTCCTGAGAGCCCTCGCCCTTCTGGTGCCGCAGGATTGCCTTGATCAGGCTGCTCTTGCCGCATCCGTTGGGCCCGTGCAGGAATACCCGCTCGCCTTGCCGAAGCTCCAAATTCAGGTGCTCCAGAACCTGTTTGCGCCGCCTTTCCGTCTTTTCGCCAGGGCCCTCGCCGCAGCAAAGGGAATCCGGCCTTCTCTCATAACACAGGCCGAAATCGGACGCCCGCACCAGCACCTCTTTGTAATGCCGCAGCGGCATGATTTTCAGATCCTCCGGCGCCTCAATATCCGCCAGCAGCCCCTCCCTGGCCTGAATCTCTTTTTCCATGCGCTGTTCATACTGCTTTACCCGGCTCTGCATCTTCTTGGTTTTGGCGCCGATAAAAGCCCTGGTATCCTTGCTGCGGTCGTGTTCCTTGATGGGGTCAAAACCGATCTTGGCAGCTTCATTGTGAGCCGCCCAATTCCGGCTTCGCTCCGCCGCCTTTTTCAGCTGCCCGATCTCCCGCAGATGTTTTTCATTTTCCATTCTGGAGAAGGCGTCCTTCCGGTTCTTATTTTCCCACCAGCTGCTGAAATTCCCGCTTTGCACTTCGATGGAACAGCGGTTCAGCACCAGCACGTGATCCACACAGGCATCCAGCAGATCCCTGTCGTGAGAGACCAGGATGAACCCCTTTTTCCCGGAAAGATACCGCTTGACCAGCTCCCGGGATTCCTGATCCAGGTGGTTGGTGGGCTCGTCGATGAGCAGAAAATCATTTTCCCCGGAAAACAAAACTGCCAGCATCACCTTGGTTCGCTCCCCATGGCTCAGGGTCTCATAGGGACGGTACAGCGTCTCGGCCGAAATCTGCAGTTCCTCCATTTCCCGCAGAACTCTCCACAGTTCACAGTCCTTTTTCCAGCCCTCCATGAGCTCCGCACTGTATTCTTTTCCCGCGGCTCCCTCCACAGGATAAGGGAAATAATCGAACGCCGCGGAAGCGCTGATTGTGCCCTGATATTCATATTTTCCCATCAGGAGATTTAAAAAGGTCGTTTTTCCCTTCCCATTCCTGCCGATGAAACCTAGCCTCCAGTCGGTATCGATGGAAAAGGATACCTCCTCAAAGATATTGTCGATTTTGCCTTCATAACAGAAGGTCAGATTAGATACACTGATCTGCGCCACGGTCTTCCTCCCACTCCGTGCCGCCAATGCGCGGAAGCATCTGCAAAAAGCCCGCAAAAAAGAGAGGCTGTGCGCAGCATGATCCACTTTTGGCAACACGGCGAAACGTCCGGCGCCCCTGCACCGGATCCCAACAGCTTCGCAACATGTTCTCAAAAGCAGATTATCTGCGCATCTTTTCACCTCTCTCCATCAAGATAAAATCATTATAAGAGTGAAGCGGAGCATTGTCAACCCCGAACAGCGATTCAGTAAAATCGAATGGAATTGTGTGTGCGGTTGTGCTATAATAGCAGCGTTGAACAGTTAAGCAAATTGAATTTTCCGATACACAGGGGGAAGCAAAATGATCATTGATTCATTTGACCCAAAAAGTGAAGCAATCATTTCACCGAAAGCCTTTTATGGCGAACAGGGGAAAATTTGCGATATTGCGATAGGTACATTTTCAAGAGAAATATATCCTGCCGTACTGGAACGGTTCTCAAATGAACAGATAGGGGAAATGCGGGCGGCAAATAGGATCAGGCCGATACATCTTTTGAATATCCGTGATAAGAAAATTGCCTTTTATCTTTCGGAAATTGGAGCCGCGCTTGCCGGAACGGACATAATTGAGATAAATTGGCGCACGGGAGCGGGAAAATTCATCCTGTTTGGTTCGGCGGGGGCTTTGGATCATGCAAAGACAAAAGGAAAATATGTGATTCCGACAGAGGCGTACCGTGATGAAGGGATGTCCTATCACTATGCCCCTCCGTCGGATTATATAACAATAAAAAATGCGGATGCTGTGGAGAAAATATTTACAAAACACGGATTCCCGTTTGTAAAAGGAAGAGTGTGGACGACCGATGCCATTTACCGGGAAACACGCGGCCTTGCGGAGAAAAGGAAAAGGGAGGGCTGCCTTGCGGTGGAGATGGAGCTTGCAGGAGTTCAGGCTGTCTGCGATTTCCACAAAATAGACCTCTATGACTTCCTTGTGACGGGAGACGTTGTTGACACAGAGGACTATCATGCGGACGGTCTGCATGAGGCGAACCACGACATGCAGAAATTTTTTGCGGCGCTGCGTATTGCGGAGGAGCTTTGGTGATAAGGCGGGTTCAGGGTCTCTTGCATCCTGCCCGGGAAAGTGGTAAGATTGGCATAAAACAGACGGCCGGGAAGGGCCGCCGGGAGAGGAGCGGATCAGGGTGAAAAACCGTGAGAGAATCAGGAACAATAGATTTGTGGGAAGCGCGCCGGAGGGCCCTGCTTCTGGGATGGGAAGAAGGCTGGGAGCGCTTGTGCTGACACTGGCCCTGGGGGCGGCCCTGCTTGCCGGCTGCGGCCGTGGAGAGCAGGGGAAATCCCCGGACGGGGAGGGCTCCCAGCCTGTCCGGGAGAGCGCCTCGGAGGGGGCGGCCCCCGCCGGAGAGGAAGCCGGTGACGGGGCGCAGAAGGAAAACGGGGAAGAACTGCTCTCCGGCAAGCATCACGTACAGATCCACATAAAGGATCTGGGGACCATCAGCGTGGAGCTGGACGCGGACGCCGCCCCTGTGACGGTGACCAATTTTGTGAATCTGGCCAAGGAGGGCTTTTACGACGGCCTGACCTTCCACCGCATCATCAAGGACTTTATGATGCAGGGCGGGGATCCCAAGGGGGACGGCACCGGCGGCGCCCCGGAGAATATCAAGGGAGAGTTTGCGGCCAACGGGGTGGACAATCCCCTGTCCCATGTGAGGGGGGCCATCTCCATGGCCCGGGCCAGCGACCCGGACAGCGCCAGCTCCCAGTTTTTTATCGTGCACCAGGACTCCCTTTACCTGGACGGCCAGTACGCCGCCTTCGGCTATGTGACGGAGGGGATGGATATTGTGGATGAGATCTGCGAGAACACTGTGGGCCAGGACGTGAACGGAATGGTGCCTGTGGAAAACCGCCCGGTGATCGAGAGCATTGAAGTGGTGGATTAGCCGGGAGACGGAGGGAGCCCCGTCGCGCGAAGCGCTCCGGAAAGAGGATGAATATGCGCTTTATACTGGAAAATGAGAACCTGCGCCTGGAGGCCGAGAGCTTTGGGGCGGAGCTGAAATCTTTGGTGCGAAAGTCAGACGGCCGGGAGTATCTCTGGAGCGGGGATCCGGCTTACTGGGGGAAGACGGCGCCCCTGCTGTTCCCCTTTATCGGAAAGCTCCAGGACGAGAGCTATACCTATAGGGGCCGCGTCTATCCCATGGACAAGCACGGCTTCGGCCAGAGGGTGGACTACGAGGTGGCCGGCCAGGAGGCAGACCGGATCCGGTTTGTCACGGCGGACTCCGAGAAGACCCGGGAAAAGTACCCCTTTTCCTTTCGCCTGGAGGTGGAGTATGTGCTTTTGGAGGACGGGGTCAGGGAAAACTGGTATGTGACCGACACAGGAAAGGAGCCCCTCTACTTTTCCGTGGGGGGCCACGGGGCCTTTGCCTGTCCCCCTGCCGGTCTGGCAGGCCAGGGCAGGACGGGCTGTCAGGTGAAGCTCTACGGGGCGGAGGAGAAGGAATGTCTCTACAGCCTGCGGCTGGACAAAAAGGGACTGATCACCTCGCAGCTCCTGCCCGTCGGGCTGAAGGATGGCCGCTTTGTCATCACGGAGGATCTCTTTGCGGGGGACGCCCTGATCTTTGACCGGGAGGGAATCACCGCCGCGGCCCTGTGCGATCCTGCGGGACGGGAGTACGTGCGGGTGGAGTGCGGCTGCCCGGTGTGGGGGATCTGGTCCCATCCCGATCCGGGCGCTTCCTATGTGTGCCTGGAGCCCTGGTACGGGATCTGCGATTTCGCCGGCTTTGAGGGGGAGCTTCCGGAGAGGCCCCATACATATCAGGCCCTCCCCGGCCAGACCTGGACGGGAGGCAATACCGTCCGGCTTGTGGAAACGGATTTGAAAAGGTAAGACCGCGCCCTGCCTTTAGTCTGTTATAGGAAGAACTGTATATTCATATTCACTCCAACGAAGCACCTTGCCATTTTCGTCGTAGTCGGTTTCCTTTGTCAGGTTTCCGGAGGCATCGTATTCGTATTCCGATTCGGACTGCAGGCTGCCGTCTGAATCGCGGGTGGTTACCTTCGTCAGGTTTCCGGAGGCATCGTATTCGTATTGTGATTCGGACTGCAGGCTGCCGTCTGTGCCGAAGGCGGTTGCCTTCATCTTGTTTCCGGAGGCATCATATTCGTATTCGGTACTTAGGTCGTAATATATGCTGCCGTCCTCATCGCAGCTTAGGGATTTTGTATTGTTCCCGGCAGAATCATACTCTTCTTCCTGGCTGATATTGCCGTTTTCATAATAGGTTGTGTATTTTGTCCGATTCCCGGCAGAATCATACTCTTCTTCCCGGCTGATATTGCCGTTTTCATAATAGATTATGTATTTTGTCTGGTTTCCGGCAGAATCATATTCGGCCTCCCACCGGGATACAAAGGTTCCCAGCTCATATACGATTTCCTTTGTGATATTTCCGGCATCGTCATATTCCCTTTCAACCGTCCGCCAGATATCACCCGTATCGTTATAGCTGGTTTCCCTGATCGGATTGCCTGACGCATCATTTTCATATTCCGTCAGAATCCCGCTCTTGTCGATCGACCTGACCATGTTTCCGGCATCGTCATATTCCGTTTCCGCACGGTACTCTTCTACACCGTCCCCATCATACTCTATATCTCTCGTCATATTTCCGGCATCGTCATATTCATATATGTCCCATCCTAAGGTACGGTCTTCTGAAAAATAGGTACTCTTTACCTTGTTTCCGGCATCACCGTATTCGGTCTCACAGCCGTAATCAACCGTGCCGTCTGCGTTGTAAATGACAGACCTGGTCTCATTTCCCGAGGCGTCATACTCCACCTGGGACCATTGCTCCAAACCGGCACGGCCGTAGCTATAGGAAATCTCCTTGATCAGGCTCCCGGCATCGTCGTATTCTCTCTGCCAGAGGATATATTCCGTGCCCGATCCGCCGCTGCTTTTCTCCTGAATCTGATTGCCCGCAGCATCATATTCGTATTCCGTCACTTCTCTGACAGTACCGTCATTTTTGTAACCGGTAATCTTCGTCAGAAAAGCTGTCCCCACAATCTCCGGTTCCTCCGCTGTCTCATCTGATGCGGAACCGCTTTCGTCCCGGTTTGTCTCTGCCGTTTCTTCAACCGCTGCATGATCGTCATTTTGTCCGGAAGACGATTCCGGCTCCCCGCCGGCGCTTTCATTGGCCTCCTGGGAGACTTCCTCTGCCGGCTGCCCGGCGCCGCACCCGGACAGGATCCCTGCGGCAAGCGACAGTACCAAAAACAGCGCCAATCCTTTTCTCTTCATACGTATCATCCCTCTTTCGTTTTGAGTTTTTTGCCCTGCAAAGTGTTTCCATTGTATCATTGCCGAGTAAAAGCTGTCAAGCCGGCCCTGTTTTTGGGGAGGCCCAAAAAATTGTGTTGACATAAACCGGGGGGGGTAAAATAAATACGGCATAAAGTATTAGCCAAAATAAACAAAGGAGGAGATCATGATAAAACTGGATTTGGCTGCAGAGAAGGCCGTGCTGGAGCTTTCATCGAGGCCGGCCCTGAAAGAGATAAGGCTTCTGCTGCAGGAAAACAAAATTGAGGAAGCCCAGGAAACGGCAGCGCGCAAGATTTTGAGCCTGCTGGTGGACTACAGGGACAGGGAGCTGCAAAAGTACCGCAATACGCCGGACAGTCTCAAAAGCGCCCCCAATTCGGAACGCATGCTGATAAACGCGGAGAGAATGGAGGCAGTGTGCAGCCTGTTTATGAGGAAGAACAAAGACAGCGGAACGGAGGAGTTCCGCCCCTGTGAGGAGTGGGATCTGGACGCGGCCGACCGGGTATTACAAAAAATTATCAATTCGTAAACCCTTATGCGGAAACTTACGGAAAAGGAGGCAAATTATGAAAAAGAAAATTTTGACATTGGTACTGGCGGCGACGGCGGCATCCATGCTTGCGGGCTGTGGGAAGGATACCGGCGGCCGTGAGGAACGCAGCTACGAACAGGAGGAGAGCAGCTATGAAGCTGATGAGGGGGGCTCTCCCGACACCGCTGCAGAATTGGAAGAGCCTGATGAGAGCATTCCCGACGCCCCTTCGGAATCCGAAGAACCTGAGGAGGAGCCCCTTCTGACCAGCGTTTATGCGTCGGCAAAGCCCGGCAATGAATTACAGTTTGGTACATATGAGCAGGACAACAACCTTTCTAACGGTGCAGAGCCTATCGATTGGGTGGTGCTTGCGAATGAAGGGGATAGAATTTTAGTGTTAAGCAAGTATGTGCTGGCAGGTGGCATAGACGAAAAAGAACTTAGAGAGATGGGAATAAGGGATGATAGTATTCCGGACCACTCAAGAGTAGTGACTTGGGCGACAAGCAGTGAGCGGAAATGGCTGAACAACATTTTCTATGAGGATGCCTTTTCGGAAGAGGAGAGAAGCTGTATCCTGCAGTCGGAACTCACAACACCGGATATGGAGGCCAAGCATACTGGGAAACCTTTTCGTTCGTATGGCGGTTCGGACACAACGGATTATCTGTTTTTGTTAAGCTACGACGAGTTTGTTAAATATGTAAAGCCTCTGGGGATCGCTCAGGCAGAGCCCACAGCAGCCAGCGGTGTAAGTCCAGACGAAACAACGGGATACGCGTGGGGATGGCTGCTTCGCTCGCCAGGGCTGAAGAGGAATATTCATCTTGATGAACCCGCTGATTATTCATCAGCGTTTGCCAGGGTTTTTTACTCCGGTGGAGATGTATATGACACGCGGTATGTGGATGATCCAGATAAGTGGCATTTTGTGGATGGACGCATAACACAGTGTGAGCTGCGCATGGCCATGTGGCTGAGAGTGGAATAAAAATCAGTCATTTTGTGGGGCTGGCCGTTTGGAAACCGTTCCATGAACCGAAAGAAAAATTTGAGAGGGAAAGCGCCTCCGGCAATGGGTAAGCCGGAGGCGTTTTCCCTTCCCCTTCATCTTTTAACTGATCTATATTTGTCGTGACAAATTCAAAAATTCTATCTTGACAAAAACAACACATCACATTATACTAAAATCATCTAAGGAACATGAATTGTGTTCCAATTCTTGATTCGTCTGTTGTTTGTAGCGGTTATCGCTGGCGTTTCTGCCGATTTCAACGGAGATCAGACAAAAAAGCGGCAGAAATGCAGAGGCATCTATCCCATGGCATTCCTGCCCGGAAAAGGAGGAAGGTACATGGGTGAAGTAAACGATGTCCTGATGGATTACCTGAGGGACAACACCCGCTTTGCGGATCTGTTTAACGGAGCGCTCTTTGGCGGGGAGAATGTGATCCGGGCGGAAGAGCTCTTTGAGGGCTCCGAGGTCTCTGTGGAGGGACTGTCCGGGGGAGAAGCCTGGGAGACTGCTGGGGAGGGACTGTTCCGGGAAGAAACCCGGAAGGCTGCCTGGCCGGAGGACGGCGGGAGCGGAACGGGCTGCGGCGGGAGCTGGAAAGGCTCCGGCAGAAACGGAAAGGGCGCCGGAAAAACCGTTCTGCGGATCAGGGATATCAAGAAGTGGATGCGAAGCGGCTGTGGGCTGCGGATCTTGGCGGCGGAGAATCAGGACCAGGTAGATTACGCATTTCCCTGGCGAGGGATGAATTACGACGGCCTCCAGTATGAGGAACAGATCCGGCGGCTGCGGAGGGAAAACCGGCGGGAAGGGCGCCTTGGGAGCAGTGCGGAGCGGATGTGCGGCCTGCGCAGGGAGGACCGTCTTGTGCCGGTGTTCACCCTGTGTCTGTATCACGGTGAGGAACCCTGGGACGGCCCCCGGAGCCTGAAGGATATGATGGACTTTGGCCGGGAGCGGGAGAGATGGGAGAAGCTGTTTTCGGACTACCGGATCCATCTGGTGTGTCTGAATGAGATGAAGGACTTTGGCTGTTTCAAAAGCCCGCTGAAGGACTTGTTTGGGCTGGTGCCCTATCGGAAGGACAAGCAGGGGCTCAAAAAGTATCTGGAGGGAAACGCGGTATATCACTCTCTGGACGAAGAGACGGCCAGGGCGGCCAGCGTGCTGATGGGGATGAAGAATTTTGAAAAAAACAAAAAGAAATATCGGGAAGGAGAGGGTTACGATATGTGTACGGCATTGCGGGAGTTAGTGGAGGACGGTATTGAACAGGGCAGGAGCGAGGGTGAAAAAATAGGGATGCAGCGCTGTTATCTGCGGGCCATAGCGATGCACATGGCCCCGGAGGATGCCCGGGCGGTGGCCGGGATCAGCGAGAAGGAAGCCAGAGAGGCTCTCCGGCTCAGGGAGCAGGGAAAGATCTGAACACACAAAGACATACGGCTCCATTTTCCCAAACTGCCCCTTGACAGGGCGGAAGGGAATGTACTACAATCCTAGTAGATATTTCCCGGGCCGGTTCCCGGGATGTGTTGGGACAACAGGATAGAGAGACGTAGAAGAGGAATAGTACGGACGGGAGGCATCCCAGAGAGAGAGCCGGCGGTGGAAGGCCCTCATGCGAAGCGTCCGGAACCTGCCTTGGAGTCCTGTATGAAGGGAGCTCCCGAAATACAGCGTATCGCTCGCGTTAAGGGCAGACAGAGTGAATGCAGCTGTGAGGCATTAAGCAGGGTGGTACCGCCGGGTTCCCGGTCCCTTTTCGGAGGGGCTGGGACTTTTTTTATGAAGGGAGTACCCTGCCTGCGGCCCCGGCGGGAGGGGCGCACCTTACGGGAAGACAGGAAGGTATGTCCCGCAGAAATGAGGAGAAGCTATGGCAGAGAAGAAGATGGTTGAGGCGATCACCTCCATGGAGGAGGATTTCGCCCAGTGGTACACGGATGTGGTGAAGAAGGCGGAGCTGGTGGGCTACACCAGCGTCAAGGGCTGTATGGTGATCAAGCCCGCCGGGTATGCGATTTGGGAGCTGATCCAGCACCAGCTGGACGAGAGGTTCAAGGCGGCGGGGGTGGAGAATGTTTATCTGCCCATGTTCATCCCGGAGTCCCTTCTGCAGAAGGAGAAGGACCATGTGGAGGGCTTTGCGCCGGAGGTGGCCTGGGTGACCCACGGAGGGCTGCAGCCCCTCCAGGAGAGGCTCTGCGTGCGCCCCACCTCCGAGACTTTGTTCTGCGATTTTTACAAGGATGATATTCAGTCCTACCGGGATCTGCCCAAGGTGTACAACCAGTGGTGCTCGGTGGTGCGCTGGGAGAAGGAGACCCGTCCCTTCCTGCGCTCCCGGGAGTTTTTGTGGCAGGAGGGGCACACCGCCCACGCCACGGCCCAGGAGGCCCAGGACCGCACCATACAAATGCTGAATTTGTATGCGGATTTCTGCGAGCAGGTGCTGGCCATCCCGATGATCAAGGGGCAGAAGACGGACAAGGAAAAGTTTGCCGGCGCGGTGGCCACCTACACCATCGAGGCCCTGATGCACGACGGCAAGGCCCTCCAGTCCGGCACCAGCCATAACTTTGGGGACGGCTTTGCCAGAGCCTTCGGGATTCAGTTTGCGGACAGGGACAACACCCTGAAATATGTGTACCAGACCTCCTGGGGCATGACCACCCGCCTGATCGGCGCCGTGATCATGGTCCACGGGGACGACGAGGGGCTTGTGCTGCCTCCCAGGATTGCCCCCGTGCAGATCTGCATCATCCCCATCCAGCAGAAAAAGGAGGGAGTCCTGGAGAAGGCGTATGAGCTGAGGGACCGCCTGCAGAATAATTTCCGGGTGAAGGTGGACGACAGCGACAAAACCCCCGGCTGGAAGTTCTCTGAGGCGGAGATGAGAGGCTGGCCCATCCGGGTGGAGATCGGCCCCAAGGATCTGGAGGCGGGCAGATGTGTGATCTGCCGCAGGGATACCAGGGAGAAGATCGAGGTGCCTCTGGAGCAGCTGGAGGGGAAGGCGGCGGAGCTGCTGGAGACCATCCAGAGCCAGATGCTGGAGAGGGCCAGGGCCCGCCTGGAGGAAAACACCTTCTGCGCCAGGAGCTACGAGGAATTTGAAAAAATCTTTTCGCAGGGCTCCGGCTTTGTGAAGGCCATGTGGTGCGGGGACAGGGCCTGCGAGGACGCCATCAAGGAGAAGCTCAGCGTCACCAGCCGGTGCATACCCTTTTGCCAGGAGCGCATTGCGGACACCTGCGTGTGCTGCGGACGGCCCGCCCAAAAGATGGTCTACTGGGGCAGAGCCTACTAAGGGGCCTGAAGAAGGGGGCCGGTCCGGGCCCGGCCGGAAAACAGATAGGAAAAGGAAGTGTTATGAGTTATATCGTGTTTGATCTGGAGTGGAACCAGAGCAACAGCGGGCAGGAGCCGGAGATCGGGGAGCTTCCCTTCGAGGTCATTGAGATCGGGGCGGTAAAGCTGGGACAGGGCAGGGAGATGATCTCCGGCCCGGAGGGGGAGGACACCTTTCAGGAGAGAGTCTCTCCTGTGGTTTACCGGCAGATGCACTATATTACGGGCAGGCTGATCCACATGGACACCAAGGAGCTGCGAAAGGGAAGGCCCTTTCCGGAGGTGGTGGAGCGGTTCCTTGCCTGGTGCGGGGAGGATCCGGTTTTTTGTACCTGGGGCCCCCTGGATTTGGCGGAGCTTCAGCGGAATATGCGCTTTCATGAGATGGAACCCCTCTCCCGGGGCCCCATTGCCTTCCTGGATGTGCAGAAGCTCTTCAGCCTGGCCTATGAGGACGGCAAGTCCCGCAGGGCCCTGGAGTATGCGGTGGATTTCCTGAAGCTGGAGAAGGATATTCCCTTTCACCGGGCCTTCAGCGACGCCTACTATACCGCCAAGGTGTTCGCCGGCCTGGAGGAGGAGATTTTAAAGAATGTCTCCTACGATATCTTCAATCCGCCCCTGACCCGGAAGGACGAGATCAAGATCCAGTTTGACGGCTATGTGAAGTATATCTCCCGGCAGTTTGAGGACAAAAACGAGGCCATGGCGGATCATGAGGTGACCTCCACCCGCTGCTACCTGTGCCGCAGGAATCTGCGGAAAAAGATCCGCTGGTTTTCGCCCAACGGAAAGAATTATTACTGTGTGGCCTTCTGCCAGGAGCACGGGTATCTGAAGGGGAAGATCCGGCTGCGCCGGGCGGACAACGGCATGATCTATGCGGTCAAGACCACAAAGCTCATCCCTCCGGAGGATGTGGAGGGAATTTTGGAAAAGAGAAGTCATATGCGGCAGCAGCGCAGAAGACACCGAAAAAAGGCGGCCCGGCAGGAGTGATCTGCCGGGCCGTTTTTTCTCAGTGCCGGTCCCGCCGCCGGAAGCGCTGGCGCCGCCTGGCCCTGGCGGCCTGCCGGCGGTGCTCCTTCAGGAAATCTGCCTCCTGTGTCCGGGCGTAATAGTGCAGGCCCCGCCCCTTCCTGCGGGCCTTCAGCCAGGCGCGGCGGTTGTTTTTGGGCTCCCGCCGGGAGGCCAGGCGGCGGATCAGGAAGATCAGCAGGGCCAGCAGCCCAAGCCCCAGGGCAAAGACACACAGGAAGAGGGCGGCCTTTGGGATGTTCACAGAGAGCACATTTGGGCCCGCCTGGGGGGAGGGAGAGGCGGACTGGCCGGGGGTGTCGAAGCGGTAGCTCTCCCCGGCGTCCACGGCCAGATCCACGGAGGCGCTGCCCAGGAAAACGTCCCGGTAGCTGTAGGTGATCACCGCGGCTTGTCCCTCCCCCGCATCCTCATAGGAGAGAGAGGAAGTGAGGTCGGAGAAACGCAGGGTCTTGGGCAGCAGGATGCTGGACTCCCTGTTCAGGGACAGGAGAGGCCGGGAGCTGCCGAAGATGTCGTTGTCGCTGTAGAACAGGCCCGTATCGTCGATTTCGTACTTGGTCTCCATCTGGGAGACATTGACCTTCTGGAAGTTCTGAAAGCCGTACTCATACAGGGCCAGGGTGTCCGTATAGTGATAGGGGGTCTCGTCGCGGAACACGGCGCAGATCAGCTTCATGCCGTCCTTCTCCGCGCAGGAGATCAGGCAGTTGCGGGCGTCGTTGGTATACCCGGTTTTGCAGCCGATGATGGGCTCGTAGGCGTATTCCCTGCCGGGCAGAAGGAGCATCTTGTTGGCCTCGATCTTTTCGTCCGGCTGGTACTCTGTCGGGTACAGATGGAGGGTGGGGGTCAGGGTAATGCTGCACAGCAGCTCGTTGTCGAAGAAGGCCCGCCCGATCATGGCCAGGTCGTAGGCGGAGGTATAGTGATCCTCGTTGGGCAGCCCGTTGGGGTTGACAAAGTGGGAGTCCACACAGCCTAACTCCTTGGCCCGCTCGTTCATGATGTCCGCGAAATCCTCCCAGCAGGTGCCGGTGATGTGCTCCGCCACGGCGAAGGACACTTCGTTGGCGGACCGGATCAAAATGGCCCGCAGACAGTCCTCCACGGTCAGGGCCTCCCCCTCGTCCATGGCGATGTGGTTGCTGTCGTAGGGAGTGTCAAAGACGGCGTCGTGGGAGAAAAAGACCCACTCGTCCAGACTGCAGCGTTCCGTGGCGATGAGGGTGGTCAGGATCTTGGTGGTGCTGGCCGGGTATTCCTTCTGGTGGATATTCTTGGCGTAGAGGATTGCCCCGGTGTCCGCGTCCATGAGGATGGCGGCCTCCGCTCCCACCACGGGCCCCTGGGGCCAGTCGGGGATCTGGTTGGACTGGATTTCCATGGCCTGCTGCAGGAGGAGCCTCTCCCTGCCTGATTGGGCCGCCCCGGCGGGCAGCGGCTGCAGAAGGATAAAAAGGCAGAGCAGAAACAGAAGCGCCCGGCGTTGGAGCCCCGGCGCTTTGGCGCGGCTTTTTCGGCGATTTCCTGTCCTCTTTTCCGAGAGCATCGGCATGACCTGACCCTTCTTCCCTCCTGTCTTTACACATATGATACACGATTTTCCCCAAAAACCAAATACCTTCCGGGAAAAATAAGAAAAATTTTAAAATTGGAAAGAACCCTTTGTAACTTTCCGCGGATGTGGTATACTTGGTATACAATAAGAAGGAGCCGGCGCAGGCCGGGAAAAAGATGCGACTGAGAAATATTGCGGGATCCAGGGACCGGATCGCGGAGAGCCCCTATGTGGTGCACCGGCCTTCAGACTGGGCCGGAAGGTGGCGGGAACTTTTTGGAAACGACCATCCCCTGGAGGTGGAGATCGGCATGGGAAAGGGGAAATTCCTGCACACCATGGCCCGGCTTTACCCCCAGGTCAACTATGTGGGGGTGGAAAAATATTCCAGCGTGCTGCTGCGGGCCCTTCAGAAGATGGAGCAGGAGGAACTGCCAAACCTGCTTTTCTTGCGCATGGAGGCGGAGCGGATCGGGGAGGTCTTCGCCCCGGGGGAGGTGGACGGGATCTATCTGAATTTTTCGGATCCCTGGCCCAAGGACAGACACGCCGGGAGGCGTCTTCCCTCCCGGGAGTTCCTGGCCAGATATGACAGGATCCTGAAGCCGGAGGGCCGGCTGGAGTTTAAGACGGACAACCGGGCGCTGTTTGACTTTGCCCTGGCGGAGCTGGCGCCGGCGGGCTGGCGGGCGGAGCTGGTCACCTACGACCTGCACGCGGACCCGGCCCTGATGGAAGGAAATGTCATGACCGAGTATGAGGAGAAATTTTCTTCCATGGGGAATCCTATCTGCAAATACAGAATCTATAGACAGCGATAGACAGCCTCCGGCGGAGTGCGGGAGGAGGGCCCCTTAGGGCGGAAAGGAGAAATATGAAATTTACAGCTGACAATTTTGAAAAAGAGGTGCTGCAGTCCCAGATCCCTGTGCTGGTGGATTTTTACGCGGACTGGTGCGGCCCCTGCAGGATGATGGCTCCCCTGGTGGAGAAGCTGGCCGGGAAGTACGAGGGGCAGATCAAGGTGGGCAAGGTGAACGTGGACGAGGAAATGGCCCTGGCCCAGAAGTACAGGGTGGCCAGCATCCCCACCTTCATGGTGTTTGCGGGAGGCGAGGCGAAGGGCACCTATGTGGGGGCCATGTCCGCCTCGGAGCTGGAGGAAAAGCTGAAGCCGGCCCTGTAGGACGCAGGGCGCTCGGGGCATGTCCCCTTAGGGCCCGCGGCGGGAACCGGAGGGCGGATGGGAGGAGAGAGTATGGATGGAAACAATAAGGCCGCAGGCGCGGCCAAGGGGAAAGGGCCTCTGGCGCCTGCCCCGGAGAGCGGGGGAAGCCGGCAGCTCTGGATCTATGAGGGGAAGCGTACCCTGGCCTGTCTGGCGGGCTCCTTCCTCTACGCCCTGGGCATCAATCTGTTCATTGTGCCGGCGGGGTTTTACAGCGGGGGCATCCTGGGAATCTGCCAGGTGATCCGTACCCTCCTGGTGGAGGGCCTCCGCCTCCCCCTGGGCGGCTTTGACATTGCCGGCGTGCTCTACTATCTGGCCAACCTGCCCATTTTTGTGCTGGCCTACAAAAAGATGGGAAAGCGGTTCTTCGCCAAGACCCTGGTGTGCGTGACCTCTATGTCCCTGCTGCTGGCGGTGCTGCCGGTGCACACGGTGCTGGAGGAGGCGCTGCCCTCCTGTATCTTCGGGGGGATCCTCTCCGGCGCGGGGGTGGGCCTCATCCTGCGGATGGGAGGCTCCAGCGGGGGCATGGATATTGTGGGGGTGATCCTCACCAAGTGGAAGCAGGACTACAGCGTGGGCAAGGTGAACCTCATGGTCAATGTGGTGCTCTACGCCGCCTGCCTGCTGCTCTTTGACGTGGAGACAGCCCTGTACTCCGTGATCTATGCGGCGGTCTATGCCCTGGCGGTGGACAGGCTCCATGTCCAGAACATCAACGTGGAGGTGAACATCATCACCAAGGTGGGCTCCGAGGTCATGGAGAAGGAGATCTTCGAGGAGATGAACCGGGGCATCACCAAGTGGCAGGCCCTGGGGGCCTACACCTACGAGCAGTGCCATGTGCTGTACATCCTGATCTCCAAATATGAGGTGCATCAGCTCAAGAGCATTGTCCACAAATACGATCCCCACGCCTTTATCGTGGTGAACGAGGGGGTCAGCGTGGACGGGCATTTCCTGAAAAAGCTGTAGCCGAAGGGCGAAAGCGCAGAAAACGGTCCGGAGCCGGACCCGCCGGGATTACTCCCGGGGGCCGGCTCCGTTTTTGTGTGCCAGGGCGGCGGCGATCAGCCCCCGGAACAGGGGGTGGGGCCGGTTGGGCCTGGATTTTAACTCCGGGTGGCCCTGGGTGGCCACAAAGAAGGGGTGCTCCGTGATCTCGCACATCTCCACGATCCGGTTGTCCGGGGAGGTGCCCGAGAGGCGCAGCCCGTGCTCCGTCAGCACGGCCCGGTAGTCGTTGTTCACCTCGTAGCGGTGGCGGTGGCGTTCCTGGATCGTGCGCTGGCCGTAGAGGGCGTAGGCCCGGGAGTCCGGGTCCAGCACGCAGGGGTAGGCCCCCAGCCGCAGGGTCCCGCCGATATCCTCCACCCCGTTCTGGTCCGGCATCAGGGCGATCACCGGGTGGGTGGTGTTGGGATCCATCTCAATGCTGTGGGCGTCCCGCAGTCCCGCCACATTCCGGGCGTACTCCACGATGGTGAGCTGCATGCCCAGGCACAGGCCCAGGAAGGGCAGGCCGCATGTCCTGGCGTAGCCGATGGCCAGGATCATGCCCTCGATTCCCCGGGAGCCGAAGCCGCCGGGCACCAGCAGGCCGTCCACCGTACCCAGAAGCTCATCCACATTCTCCGGCGTCACCGTCTCCGAGTCGATCCACTTGATGTGGACGGTGGTGTGGTTGGTGATGCCCCCGTGCTTTAAGGCCTCCACCACGCTGATGTAGGCGTCGTGGAGGGACACATATTTGCCTACCAGGGCGACGGTCACCTCGTCCGTGGGGTGCTTCAGATCGTCCACCATGGTCTGCCAGTCCGTCAGGTCGGGCTCCGGGCAGGGCAGATGCAGGCACTGACAGGCCACCTGGGCCAGATGTTCCTTTTCCATGGCCAGGGGCGCCTCGTAGAGGTATTCCACATCCAGGTTCTGGAGCACATGGTCGCTGGGCACGTTGCAGAACAGGGCGATCTTGTCCTTGATCCCCTGATCCAGGGGGTGCTCGCTGCGGCACACCAGGATGTCCGGCCAGATGCCCATGCCCTGCAGGTTCTTTACGCTGGCCTGGGTGGGCTTGGTCTTCAGCTCCTGGGAGGCGTGCAGGTAGGGGATCAGGGTCACATGGATCAAAATGGCGTTCTCATGGCCCACCTCATGCTGAAACTGCCGGATGGCCTCCAGGAAGGGCTGGCTCTCGATGTCGCCCACGGTGCCTCCCACCTCGATGATGGCGATGCGGGTCTCCTGGTCGGTAAAGTTCCGGTAAAACCGGCTTTTGATCTCGTTGGTGATGTGGGGGATCACCTGGACGGTGCCTCCCCCGTAGTCCCCCCGGCGCTCCTTCTGGAGCACGTTCCAGTACACCTTGCCGGTGGTCACGTTGGAATTCTTGTCCAGGCTTTCGTCAATAAAGCGCTCATAGTGGCCCAGATCCAGATCCGTCTCCGCCCCGTCGTCGGTGACGAAGACCTCCCCGTGCTGGATGGGGTTCATGGTGCCCGGGTCGATATTGATGTAGGGGTCGAATTTCTGCATGGTCACCCGGTAGCCTCTGGCCTTCAGGAGCCGCCCCAGGGATGCGGCCGTGATTCCCTTCCCCAAGCCGGAGACCACGCCGCCGGTTACAAACACATATTTTACTGCCATCCTCTGCCTCCCGCTCCCCTGTAAGGAGCCTGCCGGCAGCTTCCCCTGCCGGACTCTCATCCCTCGTTTTGAAAACAACAAAAGGAATGGAAACCGGCGCCCCCTTTGGCGTCTGTCCGTTTCCATTCCAGAGTATAAAATCATTATAATGAATATCGGAGGAAAAATCTACACTTTCCTGAAAAAAATTTACAAATCTTTAAGGGAAAACAAATTTATTTCACATTTCTGATATTGATTTCTCCCTGCCGAGTCGATATAATAAAAACAGTCCCGGCGGAAAGCCGCGCAATAAAGGACGGGCGCAGGGCCTTTTTCCCAATGAGGCCGCGCTGTCATGGATTTTGAAAGGGCGGGCAAAATAATCTTGCCAGGGCCTTTTTTTGAAAGAACGGTAGGAGAGTTTATGGACGATCATATGAATCAGTACGATAACGGAAACGGATACAACAACGGTCCGGGCCGGGGGAACGGCCCGGGCGGCGGCGGAAACGGGGATCCCGGCTCACGGCGCCCCAGCTTTATGATGATCCTGGTGGCAGCCCTGATCAGCCTTTTAATGTTCAGCTTCTGCCTGAGGCTTCTTCTGGGCTCCGGCTCGGATCCGGAGGAAGTAGAATACTCGGAGTTTGTCTCCATGCTGGAGGCGGGGGACGTGGAGGAGGTGGAGATCACCTCCGAGAGGGTCACCTTCACCCTGACCCCGGAGGCCTCCAGGGAGCGGACCGGCCAGCAGCTTCCGGATCTGTACGGCATGTACATGGGCTCCGCCTCCCAGCTTACCTACTACGCCATCCGCATTGAGAGCGAGGATGTGATAACCCAGAGGGCGCTGGACAACGGGGTCACCGTCAAGGGGATTTCCACCAGTATTTACGACAGCATCCTGCAGTTTGTGCTGACGGTGGTGCTGCCTTTGGTGCTCATGTGGATCCTCCTGGGCTTTATGTTCCGGCGCATGTCCGGCAGCGGCGGCCCCATGGGGGTGGGCAAGAGCAACGCCAAGGTTTATGTGCAGAAGGAGACCGGCGTCACCTTCAAGGATGTGGCGGGGGAGGACGAGGCCAAGGAATCCCTGGTGGAGGTGGTGGATTTCCTCCACAACCCCGGCAGGTATTCCAAGATCGGCGCAAGGCTCCCCAAGGGCGCTCTGCTGGTAGGCCCTCCCGGCACCGGCAAGACCCTGCTGGCCAGGGCCGTGGCGGGGGAGGCCCATGTGCCCTTCTTCTCCCTGACGGGCTCCGATTTTATCGAGCTGTATGTGGGCGTGGGCGCCAGCCGTGTGAGGGATCTGTTCCGGGAGGCTACCAAGAACGCCCCCTGTATCGTGTTTATAGATGAGATCGACGCCATCGGCCGCAGCCGTGACTCCAAGTACGGGGGCGGCAACGAGGAGCGGGAGCAGACCTTAAACCAGCTGCTCTCGGAGATGGACGGCTTTGACAGCTCCAAGGGCATTTTGATCCTGGCGGCCACCAACCGGCCGGAAATCCTGGACAAGGCCCTGCTGCGGCCCGGGCGGTTTGACCGGCGGATCATTGTGGATAAGCCGGATCTGAAGGGCCGTGTGGAGATTTTGAAGGTGCACTCCAAGGACGTGAAGATGGACGAGACGGTGGATCTGGACGCCATCGCCCTGGCCACCAGCGGGGCCGTGGGCTCCGATCTGGCCAATATGATCAACGAGGCCGCCATCAACGCCGTGAAGGAGGGCCGGGAATATGTGAACCAGCAGGATTTGTTCAACGCGGTGGAGCAGGTGCTGGTGGGCAAGGAGAAGAAGGACCGGATCATGAGTAAGGAGGAGCGCCGGATTGTGTCCTACCATGAGGTGGGCCACGCTCTGGTCAGCGCCCTTCAGAAGAATTCCGAGCCGGTGCAGAAGATTACCATCGTGCCCCGGACCATGGGCGCCCTGGGCTATGTGATGCATGTGCCGGAGGAGGAAAAATACCTGAATACGGAGGCGGAGCTGCGGGATATGCTGGTGGGCCTGGTGGCAGGCCGGGCGGCGGAGGAAGTGGTCTTTGACACCGTGACCACCGGCGCTGCCAACGATATAGAGAAGGCCACCGATATCGCCAGGGCCATGGTGACCCAGTACGGCATGAGTAAGCGGTTCGGCCTGGTGGGCCTGGCCACGGTGGAGAACCGCTATCTGGACGGGGCGGCCACCTTAAACTGCAGCGACACCACGGCGGCCCAGGTGGATCAGGAGGTCATTGAGCTTTTGAAGGAGAGCTACGACAAGGCCCTCCAGATGCTGCGGGAAAACCGGGAAGTGATGGATAAGCTGGCGGAGTTTTTGATCGAGAAGGAGACCATCACCGGCAAGGAGTTCATGGAGATCTTCCGCAGGGAGAAGGGGATCCCCGAGCCCTCCGGAAGCGCCGGGGAGGGAGAAAATCCCGGCCCGGGGACGGGGCAGCCTGTGGCGGGTCAGCCGCCTGTGACGGGTCAGCCGCCTGTGACGGGTCAGCAGTCTGTGACAGGCCCGCAGCCTGTGGCAGGCCCGCAGTCTATGACAGCTCCGCAGCCTGTGGCAGACCCGCAGCCTGTGGTGGTTCCGCAGCCTGTGACAGACCCACAGCCTGTGGCAGATCCGCAGTCTGTGACGGGTTCGCAGCCTGTGGCAGACCCACAGCCTGTGATGGCTCCGCAGCCTGTGGCAGATCCGCAGTCTATGACGGGTTCGCAGCCGGTGACGGCCCAGCAGTCTGCAGCCGGGCCGGAGAGCGCCGGGCAGGCCGGGGAGAGGCCGGAGAGCGCCAGCCCGGGCAATCCGGAGAACCGGCCCGGGGATGCGTCCGGGGAGCCGGGAGCCCGGGGGGAAGCCGGCGGCCCCAGCCCCAGAGTAGGGCGCTATTCCAACGGAAGGCTTGACGATGAAAGATAAAGATAAGGAAGGAGCAGGCTGACAGGAATGTCGGTCTGCTCCCTTGCTGTAACGGCTGCTTCCGCGCCGCCCTCAGGGGCCGGGCGGGAGGCCGGTAAGACCTGGAGAGGATCCGGAGCGGATCAATGGGAAGGAGGTGGGCGGGCGTGTTCAACATAGAGGAAGAGCTGAAGAAGCTGCCGGGGAAGCCCGGGGTCTATATCATGCGGGACGAGCGGGACGAGATCCTGTACGTAGGGAAGGCCGTCAACCTCCACAACCGGGTGCGCTCCTATTTCCGGGAAAATATCGGCAGGGGGCCCATGATCGACAAGATGGTCACGCGGATTGCCCGGTTTGAGTACATCGTCACCGATTCGGAGCTGGAGGCCCTGGTGCTGGAGAACAACCTGATCAAGGAGAACCGTCCCAGGTACAACACTCTGCTGAAGGACGACAAGACCTACCCCTACATCAAGGTGACGCTGGGGGAGGACTATCCCAGGATCCTTTTTTCCCGCCAGATGAAAAAGGACCGTTCCAAGTATTTTGGCCCCTACACCAGCGCGGCGGCGGTGAAGGACACCATCGAGCTGCTGAACAAGCTCTACCGGCTGCGGACCTGCAGCCGCATCCTTCCCCGGGATATAGGACTGGAGAGGCCCTGCCTGAATTATCACATCGGGCAGTGCAAGGCCCCCTGCCAGGGCTATGTGGACAGGGAGCAGTACCGGCAGCAGGTGGCCGGGGCCCTGGAATTTTTAAATGGAAATTATAATATGATTTTAAAGGAGCTGGAGGGCAGGATGCGGGAGGCGGCCCAGAACCTGGAGTTCGAGGAAGCGGCGCGTCTTCGTGACCTGCACGGCAGCGTCCGGCAGGTGGCCCAGAAGCAGAAGATCACCGACAGCGACGGGGAGGACAAGGATGTGATCGCCCTGTGCCGGGACGAGGGGGAGGCGGTGGTCCAGATCTTCTTTGTCCGGGACGGAAAGCTCATAGGCAGGGAGCACTACTATATGACACATGTGTCGGATTCCTCCGACGCGCAGATCCTGGAGGACTTTGTAAAGCAGTTTTACGCGGGAACCCCCTTTGTCCCCCGGGAGCTGATGCTGCCCTGGGAGACCCCGGAGAGGGAGCTGCTGGAAAAGTGGCTCTCATCCCGCAGGGGAAGCCGGGTGTACATCCGTGTCCCCAAGATCGGCGCCAAAGAGAAGCTGGTGGAGCTGGCCGCCCAGAACGCCCGGCTGGTGCTCTCCCAGGACAAGGAGAAGCTCAGGCGGGAGGAAGGACGCACCATCGGGGCGGTGAAGGAGATCGAGGCCCTGCTGGGTTTAAAAAGAATCGTCCGCATGGAGGCTTTCGATATCTCCAACATCAACGGCTTTGAGAATGTGGGCTCCATGGTGGTCTACGAGAAGGGCAGGCCCAAGCGTAGCGACTACCGGAAGTTTCGGATCCGGAGCGTCGCCGGGCCGGACGATTACGCCTGTATGAGGGAGGTGCTCACCAGGCGCTTTGTCCACGGCATGGAGGAAAGCCGCCAGCTGGCGGGGAAGGAGCTGGAGCAGGAGTACGGGAGCTTTACCCGCTTCCCGGATCTGCTCCTTATGGACGGCGGCAGAGGCCAGGTGAACATTGCCCTGGAGGTGCTTAAGGAGCTTGGGATTTCTATCCCCGTCTGCGGCATGGTCAAGGACGACAGCCACCGCACCAGGGGCCTGTACTATCACAATGTGGAGCTTCCCATAGACACCCACTCGGAGGGCTTTAAGCTGATCACCCGCATACAGGACGAGGCCCACCGGTTTGCCATAGAGTACCACAGGTCCCTGCGGGGCAAGGGGCAGGTGAAATCCCTTCTGGATGAGATCCCGGGGGTGGGGCCGGAGCGCAGGAAGGCGCTGATGAGGCATTTCAAATCCATGGAGGAAATCCGAAGCGCCGGAGTGGAGGAACTGGCTGGGGTACCCGGGATCCCCCGGCATGTGGCGGAGGGAATTTACCGCTATTTTCAATTGAAGAAAGAGGAGTAGTGTGGTAAGATAAATTCGGAGTATTTCCGCCGTTTGCCAGGGACGGAGCTGCTCACAGACATACCGACAGAAAGGGAATAAGGACATGCCGACCGTAAGTTTGAACGCCATCATTGAGAAGATGAAGCTGGAGGTCCTGACAAAGGAGATCGATATCAGCAAGCGCAAGGTGACCCAGCCGGATATCAACCGCCCGGCCCTGCAGCTGGCGGGCTATTTCGAGCACTTTGACGCCACCCGCCTGCAGATTGTGGGGTTCGTGGAGTACACCTACCTGGAGGGCCTGGACGAGGACCGCAAGAGAAAAATATACGAGGAATTCATGTCCTACGATATGATCCCCGCCATTGTGTTCTGCCGGGAGCTGCAGCCGGATCCTCTGTTCATGGAGGCGGCCAGGGCCCACAATGTGCCCCTCCTTTCCACCAAACAGTCCACCTCCGATTTTATGGCGGAGATCATCCGCTGGCTGAAGGTGAAGCTGGCCCCCTGCATCTCCGTCCACGGCGTGCTGGTGGATGTGTACGGGGAGGGCGTGCTGATCACCGGGGAGAGCGGGATCGGAAAATCCGAGGCGGCCCTGGAGCTCATCAAGAGAGGACACCGCCTGGTGACCGACGATGTGGTGGAGCTGCGGAAGGTCAGCGACGAGACCCTGATCGGCAGTGCCCCGGATATTACCAAGCATTTCATTGAGCTGAGAGGCATCGGCATAGTGGATGTGAAGGCGCTCTTCGGCGCCTCATCCGTGAAGGACACCCAGTCCATCGACCTGGTGATCCGGCTGGAGGACTGGGACCGGGATAAGGAGTACGATCGGCTGGGGCTGGAGGAAAATTACACAGAGTATCTGGGCAACAAGGTGGTCTGCCACAACATTCCTGTCCGCCCCGGACGGAATCTGGCGATCATCTGCGAGTCGGCGGCGGTGAACCACCGCCAGAAGAAGATGGGCTACAATGCGGCCCAGGAGCTGTACGCCAGAGTGCAGAACTCTCTGGCCAAAAAGAGGGAGGAGGACGAGGACTGATGAAAAATTACGCGTTCGGCGTGGATATCGGAGGTACGACCGTCAAGCTGGGGCTTTTTGACAGAGACGGGAATGTGCTGGAAAAATGGGAGATCCCCACGGTGAAGGAAAACCGGGGCGCCGGCATTCTGCCGGATGTGGCGGCCAGCATTCTGGCGGTCATGGAGGGAAAGCGGATCGAGAAAAACGAGGTGGAGGGCGTGGGCGTAGGCGTGCCCGGCCCCATCGACGAGGATGGCGTGGTGCACAGGGCAGTGAACCTGGGCTGGGGCGTCTTCAGCATTCCCAAGGTGCTGAGCGGTTATCTGGATATGCCCGTGAGGGCGGCCAATGACGCCAATGCGGCGGCCTACGGGGAAATGTGGCAGGGAGGCGGCAAGGGATGCTCCAACCTGGTGGCGGTGACCCTGGGGACCGGCGTGGGGGGCGGTATCATCGTGAACGGGGAGATCCTCACGGGAAGCACCGGGGCCGGGGGAGAGATCGGCCACATCCATATGGAGGATGGGGAGACCGAGGCGTGCGGCTGCGGCAATAAGGGCTGCCTGGAGCAGTACGTCTCCGCCACAGGGGTGGTGCGGCTGGCGGCCAGGAGGCTGGCCAGGGACGCCGCTCCCAGCCTGCTGCGGGGTCAGGAACTGACGGCCAAGGCGGTGTTCGACGGGGTAAAGGCCGGGGATCCTCTGGCCGTAGAGGTGGCCCGGCAGTTTGGGGAGTATCTGGGCAAGGGCCTGGCCATGGTGGCCGCGGTGGTGAACCCGGATGTGTTTGTGATCGGCGGAGGCGTGTCCAAGGCCGGGGAGATTTTGTTCGACTATATCAGGCCCGGCTATGAGAAGTATGCCTTCCACGGCTGCCGGGATGCCAGGTTTGCGCTGGCCACCCTGGGCAACGATGCGGGGATCTTCGGCGCGGCGGGGCTGATCCTGAATCAGGGGGAGAGAGCGGACGCGGATGATCAGTGAGACGGTAGTGAAGGCTTTGGCCGGATTTGTACCCAGAGAGAACATCTGCTTAAGAGAGCCCATGAGCAGACATACCACCTTCCGGATCGGAGGGGAGGCGGACTGCCTGATCGATGTGGAGAAGACGGAGCAGCTGGAGAAGATACAGAGGTATTTGAACCGTGTGGAGATCCCCTTTTTTGTGATAGGGAACGGAAGCAATCTCCTGGTCCGGGATATGGGCTATCGGGGGGTGATTCTGCGGGTCGGGCCGAAGATGGGCCGGATCCGGGTCCAGGGGGAGACCCTGACGGCCCAGGCGGGAGCCCTCCTGTCTCAGATTGCCAGGACGGCCCAGGAGAAGGGCCTTACAGGCTTTGAATTTGCCTCCGGGATCCCGGGCACCGTCGGCGGCGGCGCGGTGATGAACGCGGGGGCCTACGGGGGAGAGCTGAGCCAGGTGGTGCGGATGGTGAAGGTGCTGGACCGGGAGGGGAATCTTCTGGAGCTGGACAATGAGACCATGGAGTTTGGGTACCGCACCAGCGCCATAAAAGGTCACGGCTTCTCTGTGGTGGAGGTGACGCTGGAGCTTGCCCCGGGGGATCCCGGGCAGATCCGGGAGAGGATGGAGGAGCTGACCCGGCTGCGCCGGGAAAAGCAGCCTCTGGAATACCCAAGCGCGGGCAGCACCTTTAAGCGGCCCAAGGGATACTATGCGGGCGAGCTGATCATGAAGGCGGGGATGAGAGGCTTCCGGGTGGGGGGAGCCCAGGTCTCCGAGAAGCACTGCGGCTTTGTCATCAATGCGGGGGGCGCCTCCAGCCGGGATGTGGAGGAACTGATGGCCTGCGTCCGGGAGAGAGTGAAGGTTCTCTTTGGCGTGGATCTGGAGCCGGAGGTTGTTGTGATCGGGGAAGAGTGAGCAATGGAAGGATGTGACAGGGCATGAGATTTGTGATTGTGACCGGGATGAGCGGCGGAGGCAGGAGAACCGCCATGAAGATGCTGGAGGACGCGGGCTACTACTGTGTGGATAATCTTCCGGTGTCTCTGATCGACAAATTTGTGGAGCTGATCACCATGCCCAAGAGCGAGATCACACAGGTGGCCCTGGGACTGGATGTGCGGGCGGACCAGAACTTTGAGGATGCCACCCAGAGGCTCCAGGAGCTGCGGGAAAAGGGCTATTCCTTTGAGATCCTGTTCCTGGATGCGGAGGAATCCGTGCTGATCAAGCGCTACAAGGAGACCCGCCGGGTCCACCCCCTCTCCCCGGAGGGACGCCTGGAGGAAGGCGTGCGCCGGGAAAAACAGGTGATGGAGCGGATCCGCCGCCAGGCGGACTATGTGATCGACACCTCCAACCTGCTGACCCGGGAGCTGAAGGAGGAGCTTTACCGGATCTTTGTGGACAACAAGGAATACAACAGCCTCATGGTCACGGTCATGTCCTTTGGCTTTAAGTACGGGATTCCCGCGGACGCGGACCTGGTTTTCGATGTGCGCTTTCTGCCCAACCCCTTCTATGTGGAGGGGCTCAAGTCCAAGACGGGGAATGACAGGGAGGTCCAGGACTATGTGATGAGCTTTGAAGAGTCTGAGACCTTTCTGGAAAAGCTGGTGGACATGCTGCATTTCCTTATCCCCAACTATGTGAAGGAGGGGAAATACCGCCTGATCATCGGGATCGGCTGCACCGGAGGCCAGCACAGGAGCGTGACCCTGGCCAACCAGCTCTACCGGCGGCTGAAGGAGGGGGCGGACTTCGGGATCACAGTGTATCACCGTGACTGTGGCCAAACTACGTTGTAGTTTGGCCTTCAAGTTGCAGATCAAGCTGATTTACAGCTTGATCTGCAACTTGATTAAGGTCGAGGATTTTAGAGGATTGGTATAAAAGGGAGGGGTGGGAATGTCTTTTTCCGGGGAAGTCAGGGGGGAGCTGGCGGGGCAGATCGGCCGGGCCAGGCACTGTCAGATAGCGGAGCTGGCGGCCATGCTGCACTTCGCCGGCGTTTATGGGAGGACGGCCCAGGGCTGTTATACCGTCGGTTTTCAGCTGGAAAATGAAGCGGTTCTAAGAAAATGCTTTACAATATTGAAAAAAACATTTAAGATAGATACTGGCGATATGGTAAGCGAAGAGGATATGAGGGAAATCTACTGCAAATTCGGAGACTTAAATCAACCGGTAAGTCCTTTGCTTATCAAGAACCCCTGCTGCCGGCGCGCATTTCTGCGTGGTGCTTTTTTATGCGCCGGTTCCATGAGCGATCCCCGAAAGGGGTATCATCTGGAGTTTGTCTGCACCAAGGAGGATATGGCCAGGCAGCTCCGGGAGGTCATACAGGGGTTTGAAATCGAGGCGAAGATCGTGCCTCGAAAAAAATATTATGTGGTATACCTGAAGGAAGGGTCCGGTATCGTGGATCTGCTCAATGTGATGGGAGCCCACCTTTCGCTGATGAAGCTGGAGAACCTGCGTATTTTGAAAGAGATGAGGGGCGCAATCAACCGAAGGGTGAACTGTGAGACGGCCAATATTGGCAAGACAGTGGCCGCCGCCGACAAGCAGATCGAAGATATCCTGTACGTCAGAGACCACTGGGGACTGGAGAATCTCCCGGAGAATCTGCAGGAGATGGCCAGAGTAAGGCTGGAGTATCCCGAGGCTCCCTTAAAGGAGCTGGGAGAAATGCTGGATCCGCCGGTGGGCAAGTCTGGGGTGAATCACAGGCTGAGACGGCTTGGCGAGCTGGCGCAGTCCATGCGTCAGGCCGGGGCGAGGAAAACCGGAATTTCGACGGGTATCAGCGAGGAGGAAATGTTATGACAAAACGGACGGTTGAGGTGAAGCTGCAGAGCGGTCTGGAGGCCAGGCCGGTGGCAGTGCTGGTCCAGGTGGCCAGCAGGTACGAGAGCAAGGTCTATCTGGAGACCAACGGCAGAAAGGTAAATGCCAAGAGCATCATGGGCATGATGAGCCTGGGGCTGGACAGCGGGGAGACCGTATTGGTTACCGCGGACGGCCAGGACGAGGCGGAGGCCGTGAGCAGCATTGAGAAGTTCCTGAAGGGTGAAGTGGCTTAAGAAAACGACAGAAAAAGGGACGGGGGACATGTTTTTCGGACCTCCGGCGGCCGGCAATCAGACGGAATCTGTGGAGCAATCTGCGGATTCCGTTTATATTCATCGGGGAGCGAAAGGAAGGCCTGAGACAAAGGCCCTGCATGGAAGGAAGGGCAGCGCTTCAAGAGAGGGACAGCCATGGAAAAAAAGAAAATGCTGTTTGTATACAATCCCAGGGCAGGCAAGGCCCAGATCAAGGGAAAACTGTCGGATATTTTGGAGATCTTCGAGGCGGGAGGGTATGAGGTCACCGTGCGTCCTACCCTGCGCAGAGGGGACGGCACCGCCTATGTGAAGGATAGGGAGCCGGGTTACGATATGGTGGTGTGCAGCGGAGGGGACGGCACCCTGGACGAGGTGGTCACCGGCGTGGTGGAGAGCGGGATCCAGATCCCCATCGGGTATATCCCCGCCGGGAGCACCAACGATTTCGGGGGCAGCCTGAATCTTCCCAAAAACATGAAGCAGGCGGCCCGGATTGCGGTGGAGGGCAGAAATTTTGCCTGCGACGTGGGGATTTTCAATGAGGATATTTTTGTGTATGTGGCGGCCTTCGGCCTCTTCACGGAGGTCTCCTACGCCACGGACCAGGAGATCAAGAATGTGCTGGGGCATATGGCCTATCTGCTGGAGGGCATGAAGCTTTTGACCTCCATCAAATCCTACCGTCTGAAGGTCACGGCCGGGGAAAAGGTCATTGAGGACGATTTTATTTTCGGCATGATCACCAACTCGGTCTCTGTGGGGGGCTTTAAGCGCATCACAGGCAGGAATGTGGTCCTGGACGACGGCGTCTTTGAGGTGACTTTGATCAAGCTGCCCAGGACGCCCCTGGAGCTGAACCGTCTGATCGCGGCCCTGGTGGACCGGGATATTGACGCCCAGTCCATGTACTGCTTCCACGCCTCGGATCTGGTGGTGGAGAGCAGCGAACCTCTGGCCTGGACCCGGGACGGGGAGTATGGGGGAAGCCACGAAAGGGTGCATATCCAGAACCGGCACAAGGGCATCACCATCCGGGTGGAGAGTCTGTTCCAGGGAACGGAGGCCGGCCGGCTTCCCTCCTGATGCCAGCTCTCCCGATGACAGTCCACCCGGTGACAAAAAAAGGCCGGCGCCCTGCGAAACATGTTTCGCAAAGGCGCCGGCCCTTTTCAAATCAAGTCGAGAGATCAGGCCTTGCCGTTGGAGCCCAAAACATGGATGATTTTGTGAGCAACCATGTCCTTGACCGCCTGACGGGCGGGCTTCAAATACTGGCGGGGATCAAAGTGATCCGGATGCTCCGCAAAGTACTTGCGGATGTTGCCGGTCATGGCCAGACGGATATCGGAGTCGATATTAATCTTACACACAGCCAGCTGAGCCGCCTTGCGCAGCTGCTCTTCAGGGATGCCCACTGCATCCGGCATGTTGCCGCCGTACTGGTTGACCATCTTCACAAACTCCTGAGGAACGGAGGAAGAGCCGTGCAGTACGATGGGGAAGCCGGGAAGACGCTTAATGCACTCCTCCAGCACGTCGAAGCGAAGGGGAGGGGGAACCAGGACGCCGTCCGCGTTTCTGGTGCACTGAGCGGCCGTAAACTTATATGCGCCGTGGGAGGTGCCGATGGCGATGGCCAGGGAGTCGCATCCGGTCCGGGAAACGAATTCCTCCACCTCCTCGGGACGGGTGTAGGCTTCATGGCCGGCCTCCACGGAAACCTCGTCCTCCACGCCGGAGAGGGTGCCCAGCTCGGCCTCTACCACCACGCCCTTGTCGTGAGCGTACTCAACCACCTGCTTGGTCAGGGCAATGTTTTCCTCAAAGGGCTTGGAGGATGCGTCGATCATGACGGAGGTGAAGCCGCCGTCGATGCAGGATTTGCACAGCTCAAAGGTATCGCCGTGATCCAGATGCAGGGCGATGGGGATCTGAGGATTTTCCTCCACAGCGGCCTCCACCAGCTTAACCAGATAGGTATGGTTGGCATAGGCTCTCGCACCCTTGGATACCTGAAGGATCACGGGGCTGTTCAGCTCGCCGGCTGCCTCCGTGATGCCCTGGACGATCTCCATGTTGTTCACATTGAATGCGCCAACCGCATAGCCGCCGTTGTATGCCTTGGCAAACATTTCTTTTGTTGTAACTAATGGCATTGTCATTACCACCTTTCCTGATAATATTGTGACCGGCTGCCGGATCGGACAGTGCGGGCCTTTTCCTTCCTGCATCCGCGGGCCGGAGTCCCACCCTGCCAGGGAGCGGCAGACATTCAGGTCTTGTGCACATTATACCCTAAAGGCTGTCCGCGTGCAAGCATATTCTGGAAAAACCGGCCGTATCCTGACCGGGAACCGCGCCGTTTTCGGGAACTGGCGCTGGCCTGGCCGGGAACCGCGCCGTTTTTCGGGAACCGGCCGTATCCAGCCGGGAACCGCGCCGCCTTTACCGGAGGACGGCTCAGGCCACCTCCTCGCCCTCCACGGTCTCCTTGCCGGAGCGCACCCGGGCGATGTAATCCTTGGTCATCTGGATCACCTGGCCGGAGAGAAGGGTGACGGCGATCAGGTTGGGCAGGGCCATGAAGCCGTTGAAGGTGTCGGAGATATCCACCACCAGCTTCAGAGAGGCGTTGCAGCCCACGAAGATCACCAGAATGAAAATCACCTTGTAGATGGGAACCGCCTTCAGGCCGAAGAGATACTCGATGGCCCTCTCCCCGTAGTAGGACCAGCCCAGGATGGTGGTGAAGGCAAAGAGCATCACCGCCACGGAGATGAACTTGCCACCCAGGCTGCCGAAGACGGACTCGAAGGCCGCGCTGGTCAGGGCCACGCCGCTCTTTAAGTGCTCTGGCAGGTCCTTGCCGATGTAGGCCGCGTACTCGGCCCCGTCGTAAACCCCGGAGGTGAGAATGGTCATGGCGGTCATGGTGCAGACCACCAGAGTGTCCGCAAAGACCTCAAAGATGCCCCACATGCCCTGGATTACAGGCTCCTTCACATCGGAGGCGGAGTGCACCATCACGGAGGAACCCAGGCCCGCCTCGTTGGAGAACACGCCCCGGGAGATTCCCCGCCTCATGGCGATCATAATGGTAAAGCCCGCCACGCCGCCGGCGGCGGAGGAAAAGTTGAAGGCGTTGCGGAAGATGGAGGCAAAAGCCCCCGGCAGGGCGGTGATGTTGCAGCCGATAATGATCAGGGCCCCCAGGATGTAGGTGACGGCCATAAAGGGCACGATCTTTTCCGCCACGGAGGCAATGCGCTTGATGCCGCCGATGATCACCAGCCCGGCCAGCACCATGATCAGAAGGGCGCTGATCCAGGAGGGGATGCCGAAGGAGTTCTTCAGGCCGTTGGCAATCTCATTGCCCTGGGACATATTGCCGATGCCGAAGGAGGCCAGCATACAGAACACGGAGAAGATCACGGCCAGCCACTTCCAGCCAAGACCCTTTTCAATGTAGATCATGGCGCCGCCCACCCAGTTGCCCTTCTCGTTCTTGTAGCGGTATTTGATGCCCAGCGTGTTCTCCGCGTAGTTGGTCATCATGCCCAGGAAGGCGGAGAGCCACATCCAGAAGATGGCGCCGGGTCCGCCCAGGGCCAGTGCCACGGCCACGCCGGAGATATTGCCAACCCCGATGGTGGCGGCCAGGGCGGTGCACAGGGACTGGAACTGGGAGATGGAGTGCTTGTCGTTTGTGCGAAGCACCTTCTTGTTGCCCTTGCGGAACAGCTGCAGGAAGGTCACGTCCAGCCAGTCCTTGATGTGGCTGATCTGGAACACCTTGGTCCTGACGGTGAACATCAGCCCCACCAGCAGGAAAAAGACCAGCATGATGGGCCCCCAGATGAAGTCGTTCAGGTAACCGTTGACGGTTGCGATTACATCGGCAATCATTTTCATAATACTCTCCATTCTCATCTAAAAAAATTTATGATACAAGAAAAGGCGCAATAAACAAACTATTACGCCCTTGTAACAGTACCATCATATAATAGGAAAGCGCCGGAGGTCAAGAAAAAAATAAAAAATCCCCCCAAAAAGGGAGGATGCCGGGTAACTGGCTTACCCGGCACTTATTATGAAAAAGTTATTTGTAAACAAAAACTGTTGCGGCCACATTTTTTGCTCTCTGTGATTCTAGTATATGGGAAAGAAATGTATAAACCGTGAGTAGTAATTAAAAAAAACTTGAATGATTTGTAAACAAAATATGAACACAGGGAGCGTCAGAGCTTCTCCGGCTCCGGGTAATCCACCCCGAAGGTTTCCACGGTAACCTTCTTCATCATCTGCTCTGTCAGGGGCATGTCGCTGTAGTCTGTGGGCGTCTCGGCAATTCTGTCCACTGCCTCCATGCCCTCGATCACCTTGCCGAAGGCCGCGTAGGCGCCGTCCAGGTGGGGGGCATCCTTGTGCATGATGAAAAACTGGCTGCCGGCGGAGTCCGGGTGCATGCTGCGCGCCATGGAGAGAACCCCCTCCGTGTGCTTTAGGTCGTTGGGGACGCCGTTCTGGGCAAATTCTCCCTTGATGCTGTAGCCGGGGCCGCCCATGCCGGTGCCCTCGGGGTCGCCGCCCTGGATCATGAAGCCCCGGATGACCCGGTGGAAGATCAGGCCGTCGTAGAAGCCCTTTTGAACCAGGCTGATAAAGTTGTTGACGGAGATGGGGGCCTTCTCGGGGTAGAGCTCGATCCGGATCCGGTCTCCGTTTTCCATGGTGATGGTTACGATGGGATTTTGTGTCATGGCTGTATGCCCTGCCTTTCCTGGATTTTTGATGACGGCTTGGCTTGCCGCGGAATCGTTACATTTTCTGTGGAACCCGCCCCGCTCCCTCTTTTCAGACGGGGCAATCCGTGGTATGATCAGGCCGCGGGGCAGTCCGCAGTATCCATATCCCTTATCATACCCGAAAACTGTCAGGACGTAAAGGAAAAATGAAAGCAAACTACAAATTAAAAGAAATCATTTGGATATTGGAGCATCCCGAGGGGAAGGGCCAGGCCGGGATCCTGGCCGGGAGAATGGAGAGGGAGGGCATCCCAAGCCTCTGGCCCGCCTGGGAGAAGTTCAGGCCGGGCAGGGAGAAGGCTGCCGGTGAGAAGGCTCCCGCGCCGCCCGTCAGTGGAAGGGCCCGGGAGGCGGCAGGCGCTTTGTACGTGTCAGACTGCGGGGCCCTCCTGCGAAGTCTGCAGGCGGAGGGCCGCCCGGTGCTGGGGTACTCCCATCCGGGGAATCGGAAGGAGGCCTTTCCCGGCATCCGCTATGTGATGGAGGGGGCCGGCGAGGTGGAGCCGGAGTACCTGGAACGGGTTTACCGGCGTTTCGCGGGGATCCCATGGGATATTCTGGAGACGGAGCGCTGTCTGGTGAGGGAGATGGGTGTGGAGGATGTGCCGGCCCTGTGCGCCCTGTACGGGGATCCCGCAGCCGCGGCCTGGACGGATCCCCCCTTCTCTCAGGAGAGCTGGGGCAGGGCCTATGTGCGGGAGTATGCCCAAAAGGTGTACGCTTATCTGGAATTCGGCATCTGGACAGTGGTTTTGAAGGAGACCGGGGAGGTCATAGGACGGGCGGGGATCATGCCCGGGCAGGGGGAGATACCGGAGCTTGGATACCTGATAGGGTCGCCCTGGCAGCGCCGGGGGCTGGGGAGCGAGGTCTGCCGGGCCATCCTGGATTACGCCCGGGGGGAGCTTGGATTTGCAGGGGTCCGGGCCGTCATTCACAGGGACAATATCCCCTCTCTGGCGCTGGCCCGCCGGCTGGGCTTTCATCCGGAGGGGGAGACGGCGGAGGATAAGCTCTCCCTTCTCTGGGGACAGGGGCAGGATCCTGTTATTTCTCTGAGGAAGGAACCTTCCGGTATTGGGAGAGCTCCTTTAGATTCTCATAGTAGGTCTTCTCGATAATCCCCCGCACATAGCTGCCCGGGGCCCGGCGGGTCTCCTTGTCAAGCTCGCTCAAGCGGATGGGTTTGCCGTACTCCAGGATCACGTCCGTGCTTTTGATAAAGGGGAAATGGTCCTCCAAAATGGCCCCGGTGTTCACCAATGTCATGGGAAGCACGGGAATGTTTGCCTTCTCCGCCACCTTGAAGCTCCCCTCATGGAAGGGAAGGAAGGGCTCCCCGGTCCGGTTGCGGGTCCCCTCCGGGAAGATGCAGATGGAGATGCCGGCCTTCGCCTTTTCGATGGCGGCCAGAATGATCTTCAGGCCCTGCTTGATATCCCTGCGGTCCAGGAACAGGCAGTGCAGGTTGTACATCCAGACGTTCAGGAGGGGGATCAGGCGCATCTCCTTCTTGGCCACATAGCCGGTGAGCCTGGGCACCCGGCAGTAGGTGATGACAATGTCGAAATAGCTGCGGTGATTGCCCACATAGAGCACAGGGGTGTCCAGGGGAACATTTTCCTCCCCCTTTACGTGGAGCCGCACGCCAGCCAGACGCAGCACCCAGCGGAAGGCCCAGCTGACGATGGCCAGGGAGCTGCGGTCCTTTAAGGGCTTGTTGAATTTGCCGATGATCCACTCCGCCAGCATCAGGGGGGTGGAGAGAACCAGGAAAAGTACCAAAAAGGTGATCACAAGAATCGTGCGAATCATAAAAACCTCCAAGCAAGTGGTAGGGCGGGGTCTCCGCCTTTCTCAGTGTAGCATATTTTTGCACCGGTGTACATAGGATAAAATAAATACAGATACGGTGTAAAGGCTATGAAAAAAGCGATAGTCCTGTGGATGGGGGTGCTGCTGGCCCTTGTGCTCTCGGGGTGTCAGATCAGCAGCAGCGAAAGAGTAAAGCTACGAGACCTGGAATTTACGGTGCTCAGCCAGGAGAAAATGCCCGAGGAGCTTCTGGCAATGATCGAGGAGCGCAAGACGGAGGCATTCAAGCTCACCTACTCGGACAATGAAAACCTCTACATATGTGTGGGCTACGGGGAACAGCCCACGGGAGGCTACAGCATCGCGGTGGAGGAGCTGTATCTGACGGAGAATGCCATCTATGTGCAGACCACCCTGCTGGGGCCCCAGACCGGGGACAAAAAGGGAGGCACCCCCTCCTGCCCCTACATTGTGATCAAGACCGAGCATCTGGATCAGACGGTCATCTGCGAGTAGAGGGCCCTTTGGCGGCTTCGGCCGGGAAACGGGAGAAAGAGAGGGCCCGCTTCCCGGCTCCCGGGCACCCGCATTTCTTCCGGAAAGCATCTTTTCTTTTCCCTGTAAACATGGTAACATAAGTAAGACAAATATGCGCCGGCCTGCCGGAAAACGAAAAAAGGGCGGGCGGCGCGGGAGGGGCTGCCGGAAAGCGCGGCAGGAAATGAAAAAGGCGGGGAGGAAACACATGCTGCTGATCGAGAACGGCTACCTGATCGACCCAAAGTCCGGCCGGGAGGGGAACTACGATATTTTCATACGGGAGGACCGGATCGAGAGGATTGGGAGGAACCTCAGAGAAACCCTGGAGCCCGGGATTCTGGAAAACTGCCGGATCCTGCCGGCGGAGGGGCTGCTGGTGGCGCCGGGGCTGGTGGATGTGCATGTGCACTTCCGGGAGCCGGGTTTTACCCAGAAGGAGGATATCTCTACCGGGGCCGGGGCGGCGGCCCGGGGAGGCTTTACCACGGTGGTGCTCATGGCCAACACGAAGCCCCCGGTGGACAACGGGGAGACCCTGGCCTTTGTGCGCAGGCAGGGCAGCCGGACCCCGATCCATGTGGAGACCTGCGCCAATGTGACTCTGGGGATGCAGGGCAGGGAACTGACGGACATGGAGGCCCTGGCGGCCCAGGGAGCGGCGGGCTTTACGGATGACGGGGCCCCTCTTATGGATCCCGGACTGGTGCGGGAGGCCATGGAGAGGGTCAGGAAGCTGGACATGCCCCTCAGCCTTCATGAGGAGGATCCCTCCCTCATAGAGAACAACGGGATCAACCGGGGGGCCGCCAGCGCCTACTACGGGATCGGCGGTTCCCCCCGGGAGGCGGAGATTACTCTGGTGGAGAGGGATCTGAAGCTGGCCCTGGAGACAGGGGCCTGTGTCAACATCCAGCACATCAGCACCCGGGAGGCGGTGGAGCTGCTGCGGCAGGCAAAGGAAAAGGGCGGGAACGTTCACGGTGAGGCGGCCCCTCATCACTTTACCCTGACCCAGGAGGCGGCTGTCCGCTGGGGCACGCTGGCCAAGATGAACCCGCCTCTGCGGGAGGAGGAGGACAGGCAGGCGATTATCCGGGGCCTGAAGGACGGCACCATAGATCTGATTGCCACGGACCACGCCCCTCACACCGCCGGGGAGAAGGAGCAGGATATCACCAAGGCCCCCAGCGGGATCATCGGCCTGGAGACCGCCCTGCCCCTGGGGATTACGGTGCTGGTGCAGGGAGGCTATCTGACCATGAGGGAGCTTCTGGCCAAGATGACCGTCAATCCGGCGGCCCTCTACCACCTGGACGCCGGATATCTGGCGGAGGGCGGCCCGGCGGACCTGATTTTGGCGGATACGGCCGCTCTCCAGGTGTTTGACCATTTCGCCTCCAGATCCTCCAACACCCCCTTTGCGGGCTGGGAGCTGCGTGGCGTGGTGCGGACCACCGTCTGCGGCGGAAAGGTGGTCTATGACAGAGGGGACGAGGAAAAGGGGAACTGACAGCAGAGGGCCCGTGAAGTTCCGGGCGGATGCGGGAAAATAACAGGAGGGCGCGGCAGGTGCGGCGCCCCGGATCGGAGAGACGTATGAAAAAAATCAGTGTGGGGAGGATTCTCTCCCAGAGGGAGATTGCTCCCGGCATCCATGACATGTGGATCGGGACGGAGCTGGCCCGGGAGGCGGGAGCCGGACAGTTCGTGGGGGTGTACCCCAGGAGCGCGGCCACCCTTCTGCCCAGGCCCATCAGCGTCTGTGAGACAGACCGGGAGAAGGGGGCCCTGCGGCTGGTGTACCGGGAGGCCGGAGCCGGCACCCGGGAGTTTGCCGCCTGCCGGGCGGGGGAGGAAATCCGGCTGCTGGGCATCCTGGGGAACGGCTTCCCTCTGGAGCAGGCGGAGGGCAGGAGAGTGCTTCTCATGGGAGGCGGCATCGGCGTGCCCCCCATCCTGCAGCTGGCCAAGGACCTGGCCGGGAGAACGGCCGGACAGGTGAATATTTTGGCGGGCTACCGGGACGGACAGCTGTTCCTGGCGGAGGATTTGGCCCGGTACGGGCGCCTTTACGCGGCCACCGAGGACGGCAGCCGGGGGACCAGGGGGAATGTGATGGACGCTTTGGCCGCCCATTCTCTGGAGGCGGATGTGATCTACACCTGCGGCCCCATGCCCATGCTGCGGGCCGTCAAGGGGTATGCGGCCGGGGCGGGGATCCGGGCCTATCTCTCCCTGGAGGAGCACATGGCCTGCGGCGTGGGAGCCTGCCTGGGCTGCGTGGTGAAGACCAGGGAGACGGACAGCCACTCCCATGTCCACAACGCCAGGATTTGTACGGAAGGACCCGTATTTGACGCGCAGGAGGTGGAAATCTGATGAAGACAGAGGTGACGATTGCGGGGGTGACCCTGAAAAATCCGGTGATGACGGCCTCGGGCACCTTCGGCTCCGGCATGGAGTACAGTGAGTTTGTAGATTTGAACCGTCTGGGGGCTGTTGTCACCAAGGGAGTGGCCAATGTGCCCTGGCCGGGCAATCCCACCCCCCGGGTGGCGGAGGTCTACGGAGGGATGCTCAACGCCATCGGCCTGCAGAATCCGGGGATCGATGTGTTTTTGGAGAGGGATCTTCCCTTTCTGCGCCGGTTTGACACCCGGGTGATTGTGAACGTGTGCGGCAGGACCGTGGAGGATTACCTGGAGGTGGCGGAGCGGCTGGGAGAGGCGCAGGGAGTGGACATGCTGGAGATCAATGTGTCCTGCCCCAATGTGAAGGAGGGGGCTATCGCCTTTGGCCAGAAGCCGGAGGCCCTCTACGACATCACCTCCCGGATCAAGCGGACTGCCCGCCAGCCCATTATTATGAAGCTGAGCCCCAATGTGACGGATATTGCGGAGATGGCCCGGGCGGCGGAGGCGGCGGGGGCGGACGCCCTGTCCCTGATCAACACCATCACGGGCATGAAGATTGATATTTATAAAAGGAAATTTGCCCTGGCCAACAAGACCGGGGGCATGAGCGGGCCAGCCATCAAGCCTGTGGCAGTGCGCATGGTCTACCAGGCGGCCCACGCGGTGAAGATCCCGGTGATCGGCATGGGCGGCATCGCCAACGGGGAGGACGCGGTGGAATTCCTGCTGGCGGGGGCCACGGCGGTGAGCGTGGGCGCTATGAACTTCGCAAACCCTCACGCCACCCTGGAGGTCCTCCAGGGAATCGAGGCGTACATGGAAAGGTGCGGCGTGGAGGATGTGAGGGAGCTGATCGGAGCCGTGGAGGAATAGCCGGGCCTCAGGGTCCCCTTCGATGGGACACGAAAACTCCTTGCCCTCTTTGATTTTTGGAATAAAAACAGACCGTTGGCTTTTACCGGGGAGCCGGTGTGTCAACGGTCTGTTTTCGGTATTCAGTTGTGTTCAGTTCAACAAACTCTTACAGTCTTTTAACCGGTCTGACATATTTCCAGAACCGTTCGGGGTCGTGATAAAAATAGAACACTCTGCCCTGTGTCGTGTCAAGGCAATAGCCGGATGCGGCATAATCGAAATTTTTCATTGCCTCTTCAATTTTTTGCTCCACATTGCAATTCTGTGTCTGATAGTCGAACGGACCGTGTTCAAATACAATAACATCTTTTTCGGTATCTGCCATACCTATCCCTCCAATACTGATTAAGTAGCAATCAAACGGCTTGATGATCGTGCGGAGGACAACAGGAACAGGATTGTAGCGGTATTCGCTTGGCGTTATGCCGTAAGCCTCCTTAAAAGAACGTGAAAATGCTTCATGGCTGGAAAAACCGTAATCCAGGGCAATTTCCAAAAGACCTTTTGAGGTATCACGGACTTCCTTTAACGCAAAAGCAAGCGTGCGGTTCCGCAGGTAATCGCGAAAATGCATTCCTGAGATCTCCCTGAATTTGCGGGAAATGTAAAATTCAGAGCAGCCCAGCTTTCTGGAAAGCTTAGAAAGTGTCAACGCTTCATCCTCACGTTTCATAATGCACTTGTCAACCTCTTCTACAATTGTCTGTACCAAACTATACCATTCGCTCATTTCTTGCCGCACCTCTTTTGACTGCTCTGTGCTGATTGTACAGTACAGGAAAAGAATTATCTTGATTTCGATTGCAAAAAATTCCGAGCTGCCCGCCAGGCGCACATGGAATCAGAAGTCCACAGATATTTTGCCTGTGGACATTATACCACCCGGATGTGAAGGAAGCCATTATTATAGCAGCCCCTTTGGGACTCTCCTGTCATATTTTTAAAATACCTTCATATATATACTATAAGTACAGCTAGTATATCTGTGGAGGTATTTTTTTGTGGATCTGATCAAGAAAAATATACATATGGACCGGACCGGCGTCAGCGCCGTCAGCCAGTTTACTCTGGAGGACGACAGGAACATCCCCGACAACAAGCCGGATGTGAGCGCCATCCTCTTTGACAGCGCCGGGGTGGTGCTGGAGGATGTGAAGCCTTTCGCGGACTATGTGAGCGTCAGGGGCCGGCTGGCCTTCCGGGTCCTCTACCACACCCAGGAGGAGGGAAGCAGCCTGGTCGCCCTGGAGGGGAAGATCCCCTTCGATGAAAAGATCAATATGGACGGAGTGGAGGCCGCGGACACGGTGACGGTAAAGCCCCTGGTGGAGGATCTCACCGTGGGAATCATCAACTCCCGCAAACTCTCCGTCCAGGCGCTGGTGTGCCTAAAGGCCCAGGTGGAGGATCTTTACGACGAGGAGGTGCCCGTGGAGCTCCAGGGACAGGAGAGTGTGGAGTACAGACGCACGCCCATGGAGCTGGCGCGGATCGCCATCTCCAAGAACGATATCTTCCGCATCCGGGAGGAAGTAAGCCTGCCCTCGGGACACCCCAACATCTTTCAGATCCTCTGGAGTGACCTGGGTCTCCACGATGTGGAGTGCAGGGTCCAGGAGGAAAAAATTTCTCTCCAGGGGGAGCTGCGCCTCTTTGTGCTCTATGAGGGGGAGGGGGAGGATCACCCGGTCCGCTCCTTTGAGGCCGTGATCCCCTTCGGAGGCAGTCTGGACTGCCACGGCAGCAGCGAGACCATGCTGGCGGATATCACCTACGCCATAGGACAGCAGGAGCTGAACGTGCGCCCGGATCTGGATGGGGAGGAGCGGGTCATCGGCCTGGAGGCGGCTCTGGATATCTCCATGAAGCTCTACGAGGAGGAAAGGCTGGATGTGATCACCGATGTGTACGGGGTCACCAGCGAGGTGGAGACCCAGAGCCGGCCCGCCGACCTGCGCAGGCTCATCTCCCGGATCAACGGCAAGATGAAGGTCTCGGACCATGTCCGCCTGACCGAAAAGGACGGAGGAATCCTCCAGCTCCTGCACTGCGAGGCCGCGCCTGCGGTAGAGCAGAAGGAGATCACGGAGAAGGGGATCCAGCTCACAGGGAGCCTTCAGCTCAGGGCCCTGTATGTCACCGGGGACGACAGTATGCCCTACAACAGCCTGAGAGCCCAGATTCCCTTCCGCTATACCCTGGAGATCCCCGGCCTGACGCCCCAGGATACCAGCGAGGTGAGCGCCATGGCGGAGCAGCTCCAGGTGACCATGCTGGGGAGCGACGAGCTGGATGTGAAGGCCGTCCTGAGCTTTGGCACCATGGTGTTCCGGAGCGTCCCCACGGAGCTGATCAGCGATATCCGCATCCAGCCCCTGGACACTGCCAGGCTGGGGACCCTGCCGGGCATGGCCATCTATGTGGTAAAGCCGGGCGACAATCTCTGGAACATCGGGAAGCGCTTCTACCTGCCCGTGCAGAAGCTGAGGGAGCTCAACGACTTAAACGGCAGCGAGATCCGGCCCGGCCAGAAGCTCCTGGTGGTGAAGGGCGGGCACAGGGAGATTTAAGGGCCCGGCCCCTCTCCCCGCGTACCTGGCCCGGGGCCCACACCTATCACACCTATATTGCCGCGCAGCCATGCGCCGCAGGACGGTTTTGCCGTTTCTGCGGCGCAAAATATTTCTGGGAAAAAGCCGCGCCTTGCGCTCTTTCGGAAAACAAAATATAATAGGGTACGGGAGATACGAAGGGGGTCAAACCCGGGAGGATATATGAGCAGGAAGAAAATACTGATGATCGACGACGATATCTATATCGGAAATTTGGTGGAGGAGGCATTGGGCCGGGAGGGCTATCAGGTGTCCCGCGCGTATTCCGGGACGGAAGCACTGCTGTTTTTGTCCGGGAACAGGCCGGACCTGATCCTGCTTGACCTGATGCTGCCGGGGCTTTCCGGGGAGGAGGTGCTGCCGCAGATCAGGGAGATACCGGTCATTGTGGTGAGCGCCAAGGTGGATGTGGACGACAAGGTAAAGCTGCTGCTGGGCGGCGCGGTGGACTATCTCACAAAGCCCTTCCAGATGAAAGAGCTTTTGGCAAGGATTTCGGTACATCTGAGGGAGCCTCTGAGCGAGATGGCGGATGCGCCCCATCGGCTGGAGTACGGGGGTCTTCTGCTGGATACAGAGACGCACTGTGCGATGAGCGGCGGCTGCGAGGTGAAGCTGACCCGGACGGAATTTGCCATTTTAAAGCTGCTGATGCAAAACCCCGGCCAGGTCATTCCCAAGTCCCGGCTGTTGGACCGGATCAGTGAGGATACGCCGGACTGTACGGAAAGCTCCCTGAAAATGCACGTCAGCAATTTAAGGAAAAAACTGAGCCAGGTGGGCCATAAGGATTTCATCGAAGCGGTGTGGGGGATTGGGTTCAGACTGCGCTGAAAATCTTTACCTTTTCTTTACCGGTTCCTTTACGGCTTTCTTTACCGCCGCGTGATAGGATGTGGGTATCAAAACAAGGAGGTAAGCCTTATGGACTATGTTCTTAGGACAAACGCTTTGACAAAAACCTATAAGGGGTTCAAAGCACTGACCAATCTCACAATGCATGTTCCCAAGGGAGCCATTTACGGGTTTGTGGGGAAAAACGGGGCCGGCAAAACAACCTTGATCCGCCTGATCTGCGGGCTGCAGGAGCCTGATTCGGGGGATTACACATTGTACGGCAGAAAAAACACGGAAAAGGACATTACAAAATCCCGCAGACGCCTGGGCGCGGTGGTAGAAACGCCCGCCGTCTATCTGGATATGACAGCGGAGGAAAATCTCAGGCAGCAGTACCGTATTTTGGGACTCCCCTCTTATGACGGGATTTTTGACCTTCTGAAGCTGGCGGGGCTGGAGCACACCGGGAAAAAGAAGGCCAAAAACTTTTCCCTGGGTATGCGGCAGAGGCTGGGGATCGCCGTGGCCCTTGCGGGGGACCCGGATTTTTTGGTTTTGGACGAGCCTGCAAACGGGCTGGATCCCCAGGGCATGATTGAGATACGCGAGCTGATCTTAAAGCTGAACAGAGAACGGCAGATCACCGTCCTGATTTCCAGCCACATTCTGGATGAACTGTCGAAATTGGCAACCTATTACGGCTTTATCGACGGCGGGCGCATGGTAAAGGAGCTCAGCGCAAAAGAGCTGGAGGCCGCCTGCCGGAAATGTGTCCGCATGGAGGTCAGCAGCACAGGGGCCCTTGTCCGTGTGCTGGACGAGATGAAGATAGACTATCAAATCGTAAGCGATACCACAGCCGACGTCTATGCAAAGGTGAATCTTTCCCGGCTGACAGCGGCCCTCGCCAGGGAAAACTGCGAATTGATCTCGGCCAGGGAACGGGAGGAAAGCCTGGAAAGCTATTATGTGAGTCTGGTGGGAGGTGGCAAAAATGAGTAGGCTGCTGCGGTCCCATTTTTCAAGACTTTGGAAGGACAGGCTGTTCTGGCTCTGTATGGGAGCTGTCCTGGTTTATTCCGTTGTGTATATGCTGAATGGATGCAGACAGGCGGCGGCAGATTTGTCGGAGTATTCCTACAGCATCGATTCCTATTATTTCCAGTTTGCCTTATGGATCGGCTTTTTCTGCGCCGTGTTCAGCAGTATGTTTTTGGGAACGGAATACAGTGACGGAACCATCCGAAATAAAATCGCAGCCGGCCACACAAGGACAAACATCTATCTGTCGGGGCTGATCACCGCCTTTACAGCGGCCCTGCTCATGATGTCGGCATGGCTTGTGGGGGCGCTTTCTGCGGTCCCCGTTCTCGGCTTTTGGAAAATAGGCGTGCCCCGGCTGCTCCTTTTCCTGCTGATCTCCGTCCTGTTTGTCCTGGCTTATTCCGCCATCTGCGCGGCGGTCAATATGCTCTCCTCCGGCAAGGCCCTTTCAGTTCTCGTCTCGATCCTGCTGTTTCTGGGGCTCCTTGTGCTGGCGAGCATGCTTTATAACAGCTTAAGTGAACCGGAAATGATAAGCGGCGTCCAGATTACCCAAAATGGGATGGAAATGGCGCAGCCTTCCCCGAACCCCAATTATGTCACCGGGGCGAGACGGGAGATCTACAGCTTCCTTGTTGACTTCCTGCCCACGGGACAGGGGATCCGGGTGTGGCAGCTGGAGGTAACAAATCCGGTCCGTATGCTGGCATCCTCCCTGTTTATTACGGCGGCTGTGACAGCGGGCGGACTGTATGCCTTTCAAAAGAAGGATGTAAAGTAAGGAGATTGCCATGGAAACGCGGTTATGGGTGCTTATCGGTATAATGGTTGCCGTCATTGTCCTGCTGCTTTGGAAGATCTATGTGCTGCACAGGGCTGCGGGGGAAATAGAGGACGCCTTTGCCGATAGGCTCCTGACCGACACAAACACCCTGATTGACATCTCCTGCGGCGACCGGCCTATGCGCCGCCTGGCGGACGCCCTGAACAGGGAGCTGCGGAAGCTGCGTGAGAAAAGGCATTGTTATGAGCAGGGGGACAAGGAGCTGAAAAATGCGGTCACAAATATCTCCCACGATCTGCGGACCCCTCTGACGGCCATCTTCGGATACCTGGATCTGCTGGAGAGGGAAAATCTGACCGGGAGGGCAAAAGCCTATATCGGCATCCTTCGGAACAGGTCGGAGCTTTTAGCGAAGCTGACAGAAGAGCTTTTCAGGTATTCCGTGATTCTTTCGGCGGAAGGCAGCCCCGGGGAGGAGGAAGTGAATGTGGGGGGCGTCCTGGAGGAGAGCATAGCGTCCTTCTATACCGCCCTGAAAGAGCGGGGGATTGCGCCAAATATCCAAATCCCGGAAAAAAAGGTAATCAGGATCCTGGACCGCTCTGCCCTGTCCCGCGTGTTTTCCAATCTTCTGCAGAACGCGCTGAAATACAGCGACGGGGATCTGGATATTGCCTTGTCGGAGACGGGCACGGTGGTCTTCACAAATACGGCCTCCGGATTAAACCCGGTGCAGGTGGGAAGATTATTTGACCGGTTTTATACGGTGGAGGCCGCAAGAAAATCCACGGGCCTGGGCCTTTCCATCGCCAAAACCCTTGTGGAGCGGATGAAGGGGACCCTATCCGCCGGATACGAAAATCAGAGACTGAGCATTATTCTTGTACTTCCGAAGGGGAAATAGGGAAGAAAGGGAGAACTCTCCCGGGAGGATAGGCGAGAGAGGCGGCGGCCGCGGGGCAGCTGCCTCTTTTTAGCGGAGAAGATTTTAGCGGAGAAGGAGGAAAAGAGCGGAAAAGAAAGGAATTTCCCCTTGCATAATGGTAAAGATCCGAGTACAATTTATGTATACAAAATACATTGGTGCGGAGGGCGCCGCGCAGGCGCTCCGGAATGGGGATTGTGATGGACAAGCTGGTCAGAGAGGCATACGCCAAGATCAACCTGGGCCTGGATGTGGTGGGAAGGCTGGAGAACGGATATCATCTGGTTCGGATGATTATGCAGACGGTGGGGATCCGGGATGTGATCACCCTGGAGAAGATCCCCGCCGGGGTGGAGCTGATTCTGGAGCCCCCCGCCGGGGCCGGGAAGCCTGCAGAGTCCCCTGCCGGGGCCGGGCCGGCGATGGAGCCCCCATCCGGGGCCGGGCGGACTGCGAAAGCCTCGGCCGTGGGCCTGATTCCCGCCGGGCAGGACAATCTGGCCTGCCGGGCCGCCAGGCTGCTGCAGGAGGCCGATCCGGCCTGCGGGGGGGTGAGGATCACCCTGCAGAAGAACATTCCCGTGGCCGCCGGGATGGCGGGGGGAAGCACGGACGCGGCGGCTGTGCTGAAGGGATTAAACGAGCTCTACGGCCTAGGGATCGGGGGAGAGCGCCTGAGGGAGCTGGGGCTTCGCATCGGGGCGGACGTGCCCTACTGCCTGATGGGCGGCACCGCCCTGGCGGAGGGGATCGGGGAGCGGCTGACGGCCCTGCCCCTCGCCCCGGACTGCGTTTTGCTGGCGGCAAAGCCAGATATCAGCGTGTCCACCCAATATGTGTACGAGCACCTGGACCGGGCGGGAGTGAGGGAGCATCCGGATATCGACGGCATGGCGGCGGCCATCCGGGAGGGGAGCCTTGAGGGAGTGGCCTCCCGGCTGGGCAATGTGCTGGAGCAGGTGACCGGGGAGAGGCACCCGGTGATCCGTTCCATCAGGGAGCGGATGCTGGCCATGGGAGCCATGGGGGCCCTCATGAGCGGCAGCGGCCCCACGGTGTTCGGCATCTTCGAGAAGGAGGGGACGGCCCGGGCGGCGGGAGAGGACATCCGGAGAAAAGGACTGGCGGATCGGGAGATCTTTGTGACCGGCTTTGTGCCGGCGGAGAAATAGGAGGGAGCCATGCAGGATACGCTGCAGATGAAAATGAATGAATTCCTGCCTCTGCGGGATGTGGTGTTTGATACGCTGCGGCAGGCGATTCTCACGGGGGAGTTAAAGCCCGGGGAGAGGCTGATGGAGATCCACCTGGCAAACCGGCTGGGAGTGAGCCGAACCCCCATCCGGGAGGCGATCCGGAAGCTGGAGCTGGAGGGGCTGGTCACCATGATCCCCAGGCGGGGGGCGGAGGTGGCTCAGATCACGGAGAAGAGCATGAACGACGTGCTGGAGGTGCGGCGGGCCATGGACGCTCTGTGCGCGGAGCTGGCCTGCGAGCGCATCAGCCCGGAGGAACTGGAGAGCCTGGGGAAGGCGTGCGCTCGCTTTGAGGAAACCGTGGGGGCCAGAAATCTGAACCTCAAGGAGATTGCCCAGGCGGACGTGGAGTTCCATGACATTATTGTGAGAGCCACCGGCAACCGGCGGCTGATCCAGCTGATCCAGAACCTGTCGGAGCAGATGTACCGCTACCGGCTTGAGTATATCAAGGACGAAACCCAGCACGGGCGGCTGATGCAGGAACACCGGATCATTTACGAGAGCATCGTGAAAAAGGATAAGGAGACGGCAAGTCAGGCGGCCAAGCTGCATATAGATAATCAGGAGAAGGCAATTATCGCCCAGATCCGCAGGGAAAAAGAAAAAAGCGAAAAAAACAGCGCCCATAGGGTATGAGAGGGCTTTTCTCTGGCAATAACTCCAGTGAGAGATTTATGAAAAAGGAGTTTTTGCATGAAAGAGAATGCTTTGGGCCGCCATGTGCGCCTGGCGCTGTGCCTGGCCTGCCTGATCGGCTGGTGGGGGCTGCTCTTCCCGGAGCTGTCTCTCCCACAGGGCTCCTGCGGGACCGTGGATGAGGCGGGGGAGAGAAGGGAGCTTACCCGCGGGGAGCGGGAAGAGCTTCAGGAGAAGCTGCAGGAGGGAGACTGGGCCGAGGTCCGTTTCCGCAGCAGGCTGCTCCAGATGATTTCAGAATATTGGAAAAGGTAAGGACAGGACAATGACCACAGACAGGGATTACAGAATAGACGCGGACGCCCCCATCGGAGTCTTTGACTCCGGTGTGGGAGGTTTGACGGTGCTGAGGGAGATCATACAACAGATTCCCAATGAGAGGCTGATTTACTTTGGGGATACGGCCCGGGTGCCCTACGGCAGCAAGTCCAAGGAGACGGTGACCCGCTACTCCCGGCAGATCGTCCGTTTTTTGGAGTCCTTCGGGGTCAAGACCATTGTGGTGGCCTGCAACACTGCCAGCGCCTGCGCCCTGGAGGAACTGGAGCGGGAGAGCCGGGTCCCCATCATCGATGTAATACGGCCCGGGGCCCGGTCGGCCTGTCAGGTGACGCACAACGGCAGGATCGGCATCATCGCCACGGAGACTACCATCGGCAGCCAGGTCTACAACCGCTACATAACCCGGCTCAATCCCAAGGCTACCATTGTGGAGAAGGCATGTCCCCTGTTCGTGCCCCTGGTGGAGGAGGGGCTCTGGGAGGACCCTGTGACCGACGAGATCGCCAGGCGCTATCTGACGGAGCTCATCGACCGGGATATTGACACCCTGATCCTTGGCTGCACCCACTATCCTCTGATCCGCGCCACCGTGGGCAGGGTGATGGGGGAGAAGGTCCGGCTGGTCAACCCCGCCTACGAGACCGCCAAAACCTTAAAGGAGATGCTTAAGGAGCGGGATCTGCTGCGAGGCAGGCCCCATGTGCTGGGGGAGGACCAGTACCGGTTTTATGTCAGCGACGAGGCGGAAAAGTTCAAGCGCTTCGCCAACTCCATCATCAAGTACGGGATCCTCTCCGCCAAGATTGTAAACATCGAGGAATACTGATCCCTAAAGGGAATGTCTAATCTGATACGGAAGCCGCCCGCCGCAGCGGGAAAGGGGTATTGTCATGACAAAAGAGATCTGGCTGACCATAGAGAGCCGGCAGAGAGCGCAGGGCTGCGGGGGAGAGGAAGACTTTCAGATCTGGCACCGGGGCAGCGCCCGGTACCGGGAGGACGGGGAAGGAGGAAGCGTCCTCTACCGCCAGGAGGCGGGGGAGGATACCGGCGCTCGGAAGGGCCTGCTGAAATTCACCCCCGGACGTTTGGAGGTGGTTTACCGGGGGGATGTGAATTCCCGGATGATCCTCGAGGAAGGGACAAGCCATCCCGTAGACTATGCCACCCCTTACGGAACCGTCCCTCTGACGGCCCGGGCCAGGAGGGTCTGCTGGCGCCGGGAGGGAGGGGAGATCCGCCTGGAGGCGGAGTACCTTCTCATCTCCGGGGGAGAGATCCTCTCGGAGAACTGTGTCCGGGTGGGGATCCGGCCCCTTTGAAGTTTTACTTTAAGGGCTTTGCCCCCGCCTTCTCCTGGGCGGTTTCCAGGGCGCGCTTGAAGAAGCCCTTCTTTTTTTCCTCCTTCTTGGGGAGGGACTTGCCGTGAAGGCCCTTTACCTCCAGCACATAAATGCCGCTGACGGCCGCCTTGACCTCCTTCTTTACAGGAACGGAGTCAAAGATTTTTTCGTCGCAGATCAGGGTCACGATCTGGGGGCCCGCCTTTGCCTTGATGATGGGGAGCTTGGATCCCCGCATCAGCTTGGGCGTCTGGCTGATCACGGACTGGGGGAGCCCGGAATCCTTTATCTTCATGCGCTTCTTGTCGATGATGAGCATGGACACATACTGCTTGGCGGACTCCAGCATCTGCTGCTGCTCGGCCTGCTTCTTCTGGGCCTTTTTGCCGAAGAAATACAGGGCCGCTGCTGCTGCGATCAGCAGCACAAGGATCACTAACAATACAATCTGAAATGTTGTCACGGGGAAACCTCCTAACGCTTCATTCCGGCGGGCATAGACACTGCGCCCATCCGGCACAATACATTGTAACATTCTTTTTTTTATAAGGCAACAAACAAATAGATCGGATTTTGCCATATTTTTGAAAGATTTTCTGCGCGGGGCGCGGATTTGTGCTACAATGTGGACAGAAAGTATATAGAAAGGCGGAATAAACCGTTTGGACGTCTTACTGCAGATTCTCTGGGGGATCCTCAGATTTTTTCTGGGACATGTACTGATTTTCAATATGATCTTTGCCGTCATCATCGTTTTTTTCCAGCGCCGGGACCCCAAGAGTGTCTGGGCCTGGCTTCTTCTGCTGGTCTTTATTCCCTACCTGGGGTTTATCCTGTATCTGTTTCTGGGCGCGGATATGCACAAGAGGAAGATGTTCCGCATCAAGGAGGTGGAGGACCAGCTCAGCGAGGTTATCCGCCGCCAGGAGCACACCTTAAAGTCCACCCGGCCCGACGGGCAGGACCCGGATATCGGGGATTACACGGACCTGATCATGTATAATTTGGAGACCTCGGGGGCGGTCCTCACCGACGAAAATGACATCACCGTCTACACCGACGGAAACGATAAGTTCGAGGCCCTGCTGGAGGATATCCGGAGCGCAGAGGAGTTTATCCACATCCAATACTACATTATCCGGGACGACATAGTATTTGCCAGGCTCCGGGAGGCCCTGCTGGAGAAGGCCCGGCAGGGGGTGGAGGTGCGCATCCTCTATGACGCGATGGGCTGCAGCACGGTCCGCCACAGCTTCTGGAGGGACCTGAACCGCCAGGGGATCCAGACCGCAGAATTTTTCCCCGCCCGTCTGCGCCGTCTCCACCTGCGGATCAACTACCGCAACCACAGAAAGATTGTGGTCATCGACAACCGCGTGGGCTATGTGGGCGGCTTCAATGTGGGCAGGGAGTACATCGGCCTGGATGAGAAGTTCGGACACTGGAGGGATACCCATTTGCGGCTGCAGGGCGGAGCGGTGCTGGGGCTCCAGCTCAGATTCCTGCTGGACTGGAACTACGCCGCCGGGGAGAATCTCTTTCAGAACAGCAAATTCTTTTCCCGGGTCTATCCCGGCAGCCGGGATCACTGCAGGGTGCAGATCATCAGCAGCGGCCCCGACACCCGTGAGGAATATGTCTGCAGCAATTATCTGCGGCTGGTCCACAAGGCAAAGAAGAGCATCTACATCCAGACCCCCTACTTTATCCCGGACGAGGCCCTGCTTCGCTCCCTGATTATCGCCGTCCACTCCGGGGTGGAGGTCAATGTGATGATCCCCTGCAAGCCCGACCACCCCTTTGTCTACTGGGCCACCTACTCCTATGTGGGAGACCTGGTTATGGCCGGGGCCAACTGCTACACCTATGACAACGGCTTTCTCCACAGCAAGGGCATGACCGTGGACGGCCGGGTTTTCTGCTACGGCACCGCCAACCTGGATATCCGCAGCTTTTCCCTGAATTTCGAGGTCAACGCGGTGGTGTACAACCGGGCCAAGGCCCAGGAGATGGTCCGCATCTTTCAGGAGGATCTGAAGTCCTGCACCCAGATTACCCGGGACATGTACGCCGGGAGGAAGCTGGGGATCCGGGTCAGGGAGCAGATCTGCCGTCTGCTCTCTCCGCTGCTGTAGGGGAGGGGGACCCTCATCCCCGGGGATGGGGGCGCGGAGGCGGGGAAAGCCCCCCTGGCGCGATTTCCCTTGCAGGCGGAGGATTTTTTATGTATACTATGGGTGTCCGGTATCAATCAGATACCGAAAGACGGATGAAGGGATCCGAAATCACAGATTGGGAGGTGGCAGTCGGCAATGAGCCTGCTGAGTGTGATCGTGCCTTGCTATAACGAGGAGGAGAGTGTGGCTCTTTTTTATCAGGAGCTGATGAAGGAGCAGTCTTTTTTACGGGAAAAGGGGATAGAGCTGGAGCTTCTGTACATTGACGACGGCTCCCGGGACGCCACTGCGGACGAGGTCAAAAAGCTGATCGGGCAGGACGGGAGGGTCCGTCTGATCTCCTTTTCCCGCAATTTCGGCAAGGAGGCCGCCATGTTTGCCGGAATGGAAAAATCCAGGGGGGATCTGGTGGTCATCATGGATGTGGATCTGCAGGATCCGCCCTCCCTTCTGCCCCAGATGATCCTCCACCTGGAGGAAGGGTACGACTCCGTAGCCACCAGGCGCGTGAGCCGCAGGGGGGAACCGCCCGTCCGCTCTTTCTTTGCCAGGTTGTTTTACCGGCTCATGAAAAAGATTTCAAAGACGGAGATCATGGACGGGGCCAGGGATTACCGCCTGATGACCCGGCAGATGGTGGACGCCATCCTGTCCATGCGGGAGTACAACCGCTTTTCAAAGGGGATCTTCGGCTGGGTGGGCTTTCGGACCAAATGGCTGGAGTATGAGAACGTGGAGCGCGCCAGGGGGGAGACCAAGTGGAGCTTCTGGAAGCTGTTCCTCTACTCCCTGGACGGCATCACCGCCTTTTCCACCCTCCCTCTGATGTTCGCCTCTCTGATGGGGGTGCTGTTCTGCGTCCTGGCCTTTGTGCTGATCCTGTTTACCGTCGTGAGAAAGCTGATCTTTGGGGATCCGGTCTCCGGCTGGCCCTCCCTGGTGTGCATCATCTCCCTGGTGAGCGGGGTCCAGCTCTTCTGTCTGGGGATATTGGGACAGTATCTGGCCAAGGCTTATCTGGAGGTCAAGCGGCGGCCTCTCTACCTGATCCGTGAGGAATTATAGGGGAAACGACAGAAACAGCGCGACGAAAATCTCTTGCATTTTTCGACAGCCATGATACTATTGCATTAGGTTCATCGCGGTATAGAGCAATACTCGACATATGAAAGGGGAATTCATAATGGAGATTGCTTCTGTCAATGACTTTGAGCTGGAGAGATACATTACCCGTATCATGCTGGACATGGGAGTTCCGGCACATCTGAAAGGATATCATTATTTAAGAGACGCTATCCTGCTGTCGGGGAGAGATATGGAAGTGGTGAGCAGTGTCACCAAGCTGCTCTACCCGACTATCGCGAAGAGATTCAAGACCACAGACCAAAAGGTAGAGCGCGCGATACGCAACGCGATCGAGGTCTCCTGGACCAGAGGAAATGTGGAGACCTTTGAGAGTCTGTTTGGGTATTCGGCCCAGTCCGGTAAGAGCCGGCCCACCAACAGCGAGTACATAGCCAGGATTGCGGACAAGATGCGGCTGGACGTGAAAGCTATGTAAAGTGTGGTCTCTTATCATACAGAAGAAGAAAGTGAGACACTGAATGCCTGTAACAATATTAACGATTCATCCATGCTCTATACCGCACCGTAAAAGAGACTGTGAATAACAGTCTCTTTTTGCTGTTCATTTACAGCAGGGTGTGGTATAATGTCGACAGGAAGAGCGCCTGTCGACTTCTGAATTAGATGTGCGCCTGACGGCGCACGGAAACATGGTATAATGAACTCCAGAATCCGCCTGCTACGCAGGCGCAGTGCTGTCGCACTGTCTGATTCTGTCGTTACCATGTCAGGTGAAATCAAATGCTCACTTCGTTCGCGCTTGATTTCCTGCTGACATGGTATAATGTTCACATGTCCACAGGGCGGGGCCCCATTTGCTCAGGCCCCGGCCTTACCTCTTCCGAAAAAGTATAGAAGGACCCCTAATATGGATACTATGACACCAGAGAAGATAAGCATCATCGTTCCTGTGTACAACGCAGAAAAATATATCGAGAAGACCATGGACAGCGTGCTGGCCCAGACCTACAAGAAGTGGGAGCTGCTCCTGGTGCTGGACGGCTGTACGGACAGTTCCCAGAAGATAATAGAGTCCTACAAGACCCGTCATAAAGAGGGACGGATCCGCCTGATCCGCCAGGCCAACCAGGGCGCCGCGCAGGCCAGAAACCGCGGGGTCATGGAGGCGGACGGCCGCTACATCGCCTATTTGGACGCAGACGATCTGTGGATGCCCGAGAAGCTGGAGCATCAGCTGACCTTTATGCGGGAGAAGGGAGCCGCCTTTGTCTTTTCCGGATATGAGTTCGCAGACGGGGAGGGCAGGGGGCTCGGCAAGGTGGTCCATGTGCCCCCCACCCTGAAGTACCGGGAGGCCCTTGGGAATACCACCATCTTTACCTCCACCGTGCTCTTTGACACGGAGAAAATCCCCCGGGAGTTTCTCCAGATGCCGGCGGTCAAGAGCGAGGACACTGCTTTGTGGTGGAGGCTGCTGCGCAGAGGCTACACGGCCTACGGCCTCAACGAGAACCTGGTGCTCTACCGCAGGCCCGGCAGATCCCTGTCCTCCAATAAGCTGGAGGCCATCCGCAGGATCTGGCATCTGTACCGCAAGACGGAAGGGCTGCCTGTCTCCACCAGCGTCTACTATTTCTGCTTCTGGGCCGTGAGGGCGGTGAAAAGGCGCCTGTAGGACGGGGCGTCCCCGGACAGGGAACGAACCGGTCCCGGGAAGGGAACGGACCGGCCCTGGCAAGGGGCGAACCGGCATCCGGGCAAGTGTCTGGCCGGCCCCGGCAGACAGGAGAGAAAACGGGAAGTTTAGCAGAGGGAGAGATATGCGTAAACTGGAAACCTCGAAGAGATTGATATTGCTGGCGCTCTCCGGCACCCTTCTGGTGATGGAGACGCTGATCTTCTTTTATTACTGGCGCACCAACTTCAGCGGAAGCATCACCACCATCACGGGGATCCGCTATTATTACCGGGCGGACCTGCTGGAAATGGCCTTTTACGGCATTTTGCTGTTCTTTTTCACCCACATGTACGGGGGGATGCGCATCGGGTATCTGAAGAATGCGGAGGTAGTGTTCTCCTACGCCTTTTCCATTCTGGTGGCGAATGCCCTGCTGTACGTGGAGCTGTCCATCATGGCCAAGGAGCTGTTCATCCTGCGGTTTTTTGTGATTATGACCCTGTCCCAGATCGCGGTGGCCATCGTCTGGAACAATATCGCCTACTGGATCTACAAGTCCATCTTCCCGCCCAGGGAGATGCTTCTGATTCACGGGGACCGTCCCATCCACAATATCCTGCAGAAATTCGAGAGCAGGCGGGACAAATATCATATTGTCAAATGTATGCATGTGAAGGAGGGGCTGGAGGAGATCAGCAGGGAGATCCTGACCGGCTTTAAGGGGGGAGAGTACCACGCGGTGGTGCTCTGGGACATCCCGAGCCAGGACCGAAGCCAGCTCTTTAAGTTCTGCTACGGCCACTCGATCCGGGTGTATGTGATGCCCAAGATTACGGACGTGATCCTGCTGGGGGCGGAGGAACTGCACCTGTTCGACACCCCTATCCTGCTGACCCGGGAGTATTCCCTGAGCCTGGAGCAGCGCTTCGCCAAGCGCGCGGTGGATCTGATCTGTTCGGCCATTTTGCTGGTGCTGGCCTCCCCCATTATGCTGGTGACTGCCGCCGCTATCAAGCTCTACGACGGAGGGCCGGTGCTGTACAGGCAGATCCGCTGCACGAAGGACAGGAGAGAGTTCCAGATTATGAAGTTCCGCAGCATGCGGGTGGACGCGGAGAAGGACGGGGTGGCCCGCCTGGCCAGGAAGAACGACGACAGGATCACTCCCATCGGCCGGTTCATCCGCAAGGTCCGCATCGACGAGCTGCCTCAGCTGATCAATATCCTGCGGGGGGACATGTCCTTTATCGGGCCCAGGCCGGAGCGGCCGGAGATCATCGCCCAGTACATGGAGATCATGCCCGAGTTTGCCTATCGGATGAAGGTGAAGGCAGGGCTGGCCGGCTACGCCCAGGTGTACGGGAAGTACAATACTCTCCCTTATGACAAGCTGAAGCTGGATCTGACCTACATCGAGAATTATTCCCTGTGGCTGGATCTGCAGCTTATGCTCCTGACCCTGAAGATTCTGTTTTGGCCGGACAGCACCGAGGGCGTGGAAAACGAGCAGATCACGGCGCTTCGGGAGGAGATGGAGCGCTCGGATAAAACGGGGATGAAAGAGGAAAAATAGAGGAAAGACAGGAGGCTGCCTTATGTGGGAGTGCCGGTATGCAAAGGAGCCCTTTGATCTCAGGCTGTTTGTGCTGCGGAGCCTGGGAAATCTGAAGTGGATCCTCCTGGCGGCGGTCTTGGGAACGCTGCTGATAGGAGGGGGCTATTATCTGAAGAATGTGACCTTCGGGGGCAGGATCCCCTACCAGGTCACCACCAAATTTTATGTGGATTTCGGGGTGGACCCGGTGACACAGTACAGTTATTCTTATTTTGAGGGATACACCTGGAATGACTGGTTAAAGAGCGACGAGCTGGTGCCCGGCATGCTGGAGAAGCTCTCCTTTCCCATGACCAAGGAGGAATTTATCTCCACCTTTGAGGCCAGTCTTCAGGCGGATCTGAGAATGCCCTACGTGCAGGTGGTCTGCCCGGATAAGGACAGGGCCATGGAGATCACCCGGGTGCTGCAGGAGGCCATGACGGCTTTCGCCGACACCCAGAAGGAGATTGACCAGATCCGGGTGGTGGACACGGTGGGGCCGGTGCTTCAGGTGCGTGATATCAGGACCCTTCGGGCCTGTGTGTTAGGTGCGGTGACCGGCACCTTTTTTGCGTTATTCTGGATCGCGTTCCGGCTCATCCTGGACGAGGCGGTCTATGTGCCGGAGACCTTTACCTGGCGGTATCAGATCCCTGCGGCGGGGTATCTGGACCGGAGGGGGAGACCCAGCCGGGAGACGGGAGAGCATCTGAGGCATCTCTTTGAAGGGGCCGGGCAGGTGGGCATCACCGCGGTGGAGCCTCAGATTGACCTGAGGGCGGCCCGGGATCTCTTTCCCCAGGGGCGGGGGGTGTGCATTCCCAGCCCCCTGCAGGTGCCCGAGGCGGCCGAAAAGCTCCGCCAGGCGGACGGGGTCCTGCTCCTGGTACAGGCGGGGATCCCCAACGGCAAAGCCATCCTGGAGCTGCTCCACTTCTGTCAGATCGAGGGGATCACGGTCACCTGCGCGCTTCTGGTGGGAGCGGACGAGAGGCTGATCGAATGTTATCGGGGGAGGATCCCCGCCAGGAGAGGGAAGGGAGAGAGGATATGACTCTGCAGCTTTTGGTGGCGGCCGTGGATAAGAGACCTCTGGAACTGGCGGAGGATATGCAGATAGACAGCGATGCGATCCTTGTCAGCCAGGGGGACTCCTACGGCTATGAGGAACTGGCCTACAGGGGCCACAGGCTCAGATATTTTTCCATGGCGGAGAGAGGGGTGGGCCTGAGCCGCAATCACAGCCTGCTGCGGGCCCAGGCGGATATCAGCCTGTTTGCGGACGAGGATATTGTGTATGTGCCCGGCTATGAGGAAAAGGTCCTGGATGCCTTTGAGGCCTACCCTCAGGCGGACATGCTCCTTTTCAACGTCCAGGCGGCCCCCGGGCGGGAGACCTACCGCACGGAGGCATTCGGCAGGGTGCGCTGGTACAACTGCGGGCGCTACCCCACCTACAGCTTTGCCGCCAGGACGGCCCGGCTCCATCAGAAGAATATCACCTTCTCCCTGCTGTTCGGGGGAGGGGCCAGGTACAGCGCGGGGGAGGATTCCCTTTTCTTGAGCGAATGCCTGAAAAAGGGCCTGAAGGTGTACCGGGTGCCGATCCACATCGGCCGGGAGCGGGAGAGAGAGTCCACCTGGTTTTCCGGGTACAATTTCAAATTTTTTTATGACCGGGGAGCGCTCTACCGATATCTGTACGGGAGGCTGGATGGGGCCATGGCCCTGCGGTTTTTGCTGGCCCACCGGAAAGTGATGTGCCGGGATATCCCCTGGAGGAAGGCATTCGGCATCATGCGTCAGGGGATGAGAGAGGCCATCTAGGAGGGCAGTGCTATGAAAAAGCCTATGTTCAGCGTAATCGTGGTGTCCTTAAACCCCGGGGAAAAGCTCCTGCAGACGGTCCGCAGCATGCTGGGGCAGACCTTCCCGGACTATGAGATTGTGGTCAAGGACGGAGGGTCTAAGGACGGTTCCGTCCATGCGCTGGAGGAATATCTGGCCCGCCACCCCTTGAGCGCCCCAAGGGTGCGGATTGTCCGGCAGCCGGACGGAAGCATTTACGAGGGCATGAACCAGGCCCTGGCTCTGGCGGAGGGGGAGTACGATTACTTTTTAAACTGCGGGGATCTGCTGGCCTCCCCCAGGGCATTGGAGGAGGCGGCGGCCCGGATCAGGGAGAGCCTGGCCGCGGGGAGCGGTTCCCTGCTGTTCTACGGGGATATTTACGACGCCCTGCGGGGGCAGACCGTGTCCTCCAACCCCCATATGGACGATTTTGCCTGCTACCGGAATGTGCCCTGTCACCAGGCGTGCCTGTACCATTACAGTCTCTTTAGGGAGCGGGGATATGAGACTGGCTACCGGGTGCGGGCGGACTATGAGCATTTCCTGTGGTGTTATTTCCGGAAACAGGCGGCGCCGGTTTACATGCCCCTGACCCTGGCCTCCTACGAGGGGGGCGGTTATTCGGAGACCCGGGAGAACCGCAGGCGCTCCAGGCGGGAGCACCGGGAGATCACGGCCCTGTACTACGGGCCGGGGAAGCGGGCGGCCTATGAGCTGATCCTGCTTTTGACCCTGGCGCCCCTGCGCACCGCCATGGCGGAGAGCAGGGCCCTGTCAGGGATCTACAACCGGCTCAAAAAGGCCCTCTACGCCAAAAGGCGTTAGGGGCGGAGGGAAGAAAAATGCTGCTGTTTTTGTGGGTCACGGCGCTGACGCTGACGCTGGCGTTTTTTGTAAACAGCCGTGGGGAGGTACAACTGCATACGGTGCCGGGGAGCAGGAGAACCCATCCCCTGTGGACCCGCGGACGGGCTCTGAACGCGGCTTTGTGCCTGGCCGTTTACCTGGTTCTGACAGCCCTGTCCGCCTGCCGGATTGCCAGCGGCAACGATTACTGGGAATACACCTCCATGTTCAGCCTCATCGCCCAGGGAAGGCATGTGTCCTCGGAGCCGGGCTTCAACTGCTTTGTGCTCCTGATGCAGGCGCTCTTTGGCCGGGAAAAATATCTGCCCATTTTCGGTGTGATCTCTGCCGCCACCGTGTTCTTTTTCCTGCGGGCCATCTATGAGCAGAGCGAGTGGTTTGCGGGGGCGCTGTTCCTGTTTTTGACGGGGGGATATTATTTCTCCAGCTTCAACTCCGTGCGGTATTACCTGGTGCTGGGGATCTGTCTCTACAGCATGAAGTATGTGATCCGGGGAGAGTACGGGAAGTTCCTGCTCTGCGCTCTGGCCGCCTCCGCCTTCCACAAGTCCGCGCTGGTGGTGATCCCCCTGTATCTGGGGGCGAAGCTGCTGGCGTCGGTGAGATGGAGGCCCTGGCATTTTGCGGCGCTGGGGGTGCTGGCGCTGAGCCTGGTATTCGGAAAAGATTTGTACCGGCAGGTGATCTTTTTCTTCTACCCCTTTTATGAGAACTCGGCCTTTGACAGGGTGGATTATTCCCTGGCTAATATCGCCAAGTGCCTGGGAACCCTGTTCCTGTCGGCGCTCTGTTATCGGAGCAGCCTGAAGGGCTCGGTGCGGCTGCGCTTTTACTGTATACTGAACCTGGGAGGGCTCCTTCTGTACACCTTCGGGGCCTTTATCCCGGAGGTATCCCGGGTGGCCTACTACCTGGTGGCCTCCCAGATCCTTCTGATCCCGGGCCTGCTTTCGGGCATGGAAAAGGGATGGCTGAGGAGCCTTCTGACGGCGGGGACGGCCCTGGCCTTCGCCGGGTATTTTGCCCTGTTTTTGCGGACGGCCTACGATACGGACATCCGTCTGCTGCCGTATCTGAACTGGATCTTCAACTAGGGAGGGAGGATGTGTGAGCAAAATGCGGATTCTATGGCTTTGCAATATCATACCCCCTGTGATCGCGCGGGAGCTTCACAGAGAGACCAGCAATAAGGAGGGGTGGCTTTCCGGGCTGCTGGCGGCTCTGCTGCGCTCGGGAAGAGAGGCGGAGCTGGGGATTGCCTTTCCTGTGCCGGAGAGGGGGGAGATTTCTCCGAGCCGGATCCGGGTGGAGGATCGGGAGCTCGTCTGTTATGGCTTTTACGAGGACACGGGGCATCCGGAGCGCTTCGATGAGGGCCTGGAGCAGCGCCTTGGAGGAATTGTGGAGGATTTTCAGCCGCAGCTGGTGCACTGCTTCGGCACGGAGTATCCCCACACGCTGGCCATGTGCCGGGTATTTCCCCGCAAGGAGGGAATCCTGGTGGGGATCCAGGGGCTGTGCGCCGTCTATGCGGGGGCCTATTTTGCGGATCTGCCGGAGAGGGTCATCCGGTCCGTGACCCTGCGGGACCTGCTGCGGCGGGACAGCCTGATCCGCCAGCAGAAAAAATATGAGAGGCGCGGCCGATGGGAGAGGGAGGCGCTGGCTCTGGCGGGAAACGTGACGGGGCGCACCGCCTGGGACCGGCATTATGCCCGGGAGTGGAATCCGGGGGCGGTCTACTACGAGATGAACGAGACCCTGCGGGAAGAGTTTTACGGCCCGGTATGGCGGCGGGAGGACTGTGAGCCCCATCGGATCTTTGTAAGCCAGGGGGACTATCCCATCAAGGGACTCCACTATCTGCTCAGGGCCCTGCCCCGGATCCTGGAGCGCTATCCGGATGCGAGGGTGTATGTGGCGGGGGGGAATCTCACCGCCTGCGGGAGCCTTGGGGAGAGGCTCAGGTTCTCCGCCTACGGACGGTACCTGCGCAGTCTCCTGGCCCAGGGGAATCTGTGGGAGAAGGTGGTGTTTACGGGCCGGCTCTCCGCCGCCCGGATGCGGGAGCAGTATTTAAAGAGCGGCCTTTTCCTGTGCTGCTCATCCATCGAGAACTCCCCAAACTCCCTGGGGGAGGCTATGCTGCTGGGGATGCCCTGTGTCAGCGCGGATGTGGGAGGAATCCCCAGCCTCTTTGAGGACGGCAGGGACGGCATCCTCTATGAGGGATACCGGGCCGGGGAAGGCTCCTGCGGCAACCCGGTGAAAGAGGAACCCCTGAAGGCAGCCTCCGGCGGCCCGTCGAAGGAGGAACCCCTGGGGGCAGCCGCCGGCAGCCCGTCGAAGGAGGAATCCCTGGGGGCAGCCGCCGGCGGCCCGTCAAAGGCAGATCCCCTGGAGGCAAACGCCGGCCGCCTGGCGGAGGCGGTCCTGGCCATGTGGGAGGCCGATAAGTCCCGGCAGGACGCATTCTGCGCCAGCGCCAGGGCCCACGCCCTCAGGACCCACGACAGGCACAGAAACGGGGAGCGGCTGCTGGACATCTACGGGCAGATATTGGGCCGGATCGGGGAGGGGCCTGGGGAAGGGAGGGACACATGAGAGAGGGAGCGCCGAAATTTGTCTTTGTGTCCAACTACATCAACCATCACCAGATCCCCTTCTGCAATGCCATGTACCGGGAGCTGAAGGGGGACTTCGCCTTTCTGCAGACGGAGCCCATGGAGCAGGAGCGGATCCGGATGGGCTGGGATTCAGGGGAGCGCCCTCCCTATCTGACTCTCTGGTATGAAAACAGGGAGCTCTGCGAGAGCTGGATCGATCAGTGCCGCATCCTGCTCTTTGGGGGGAGCGAGAGGGAGGAACTCATTGAAGAGAGGCTGAAGGCCGGAAAGCCGGTGGTCCGTTACAGTGAACGCCTCTACAAGACAGGCCAGTGGAAGGCCGTAAGCCCCAGAGGCATTCTGAAAAAATACAGGGATCACATCCGCTACCGAAGGGCGCCGGTGTACATGCTCTGCGCGGGAGCCTATGTGTCCTCGGATTTCCATCTGATCCGGGCGTACCCGGACAAGCTCCTGCGCTGGGGATATTTCCCGGAGACCCGTACCTATGACATCGGGAAGCTGATGGCGCGCAAGACCCCCGGCAGTATCCTGTGGGCGGCCCGCTTCCTGGACTGGAAGCATCCTGAGCTGGTGCTGGAGTGCGCCAGATGGCTCAAGGAGAGGGGCGTTCCCTTCCATATAGATCTCATCGGCGGAGGCGGGCTGGAGCAGCAGGTAAGGGCCCTGGCCGGGGAGTACGGGGTGGAGGACGTGGTGGCCTTCCAGGGCTACAAGACCCCCGGCCAGGTCCGGGCGTTTATGGAGAAGGCCCAGATCTATCTGATGACCAGCGACCGTCAGGAGGGCTGGGGGGCCGTGGTCAACGAGGCCATGAACAGCGGCTGCGCTCTGGTGGCCAGCCATATGGCGGGAGCCGTCCCCTTTTTGATTCAAAACGAAGAGAACGGGCTGGTGTACCTGGACGGGAAAAAGGAGACGCTCTTTGCCCAGACCGCCCGGCTGCTGGAGGATGCCTCCCTCCGGGAGCGGCTGGGGCGGGCCGCCTATGAGACCGTCACGGGCTGCTGGAATGCGGAGAGAGCGGCCGGGGCCCTTCTGGGACTGTGCGTGGGCCAGGGCTTTCTGGAGAGGGAGGATCTGCTCTCGGAGCCGGCGGAGATGTTCCCCCGGGAGGGGCCCTGCTCTAAGGCCCCTGTGGTCTCCGAGAGGGCCATGGGCCGGCTGTACATGCCGCAGATGCCCCGGGGGAGCGGCGGCTGAGAAGATTTCCGGGAAAGCCCGGCGGGAGGGGAGGTGTTTGACCCATGGAGGGGAGCGGCAGAGAGAAACCGCTGATCAGCGTGATTGTACCGGTATATAATATCAGAGAGTATCTGCCCCGGTGCGTGGCCTCCCTGCGGGCCCAGACCTATCCCAGGCTGGAGATCCTTTTGGTGGACGACGGCTCCACCGACGGTACCGGCGCCCTGTGCGAGTCCCTGGCCGGGGAGGATCCCAGGATCCGGGTTTTCCACAAGGAAAACGGGGGCTCATCCTCCGCCCGGAATCTGGGCATAGAAAAGGCCCGGGGGGAGCTGCTGGGCTTTGTGGACAGCGACGACTATGTGGAGCCGGATATGTACGGGCTTCTGGAGGATGCCATAGAGCGCTTTCAGACTCCGGCGGCCCAGGTGGGAAGGGACGAGATCGGCGAGAGGGGGGAACGCCTGCCCGACATCTGCCGGCCGCCCCGGGAGACGGTCCGGATCCCGGCGGAGGAATTCCTGGAGGAACTTTTGATGCACAGGGGGGACTGTTCCTTCTGCACCAAGCTCATCCGCCGGGAGTTTTTTGAGGGACACCGCTTCCCCCTGGGGGCCCTCAACGAGGATTTCCATCTGCTCCTGGAGATGCTTCCCGGGCTGGGGGCCATCGTCTCCCTCCCCCCTCAGGCTTACCATGTATTCTACCGCAGGGGGAGCAATACCCGGCGGGAGGATTCCTTCTCCCGGGTGTTTGCCGACAATGTGGACAACGCGGATTATGCGGAGAGGCTGGTGGAGGAAAGGTATCCCGGGCTGAAGGATACGGTGTTCCGCTTCGGCATCGTCCAGAGGCTGGATTATATGCTTCACATTCCCATTCCCCAGATGAAGCGGGAGAATGAGACGTATCAAAGGATCGCGAAGGATCTGAAAAAAAGCTGGGCCAGGGGTATGCGAAACCCCATCCTGACCCGGAAGAACAAGCTGTACCACACCCTGTTTGCGGCGGCGCCGAGGACGGTGAGACGCATTCACAAAAGGCTCCGGGGGCTGTAGCCTCCGGGCCGGACGGAAGGGAGATATGCTGTGAAGAAACTGAGTGAGATCAAGGTGGGCTTCCTGAAGGTGCCCGTGAGCAGAATCATACTGCTGGTGCTCTCCGATATGCTGGCGGTGCTGCTGTCCTCGGTGCTGAGCCTGTATGTGCTCTACGATTTCAGCTTCCGGGAGGTGGAATCCCGGTTCTGGGAGGCGGTCCTGTGCGCCTATTTTCCCAACGTGGCGGTCACGCTTCTGATCTTTTATTTGCTGCGGCTCTACCACAGCGTATGGCGCTACGCCTCGGAGACGGAGCTGATCAATATCATCCTGGCGGCGGTCCTGTGCTTTCTCACCCAGCCGGTGATCTTTATGATCCTGGGCGTGAGCGTGCCCAGAAGCTATCCCTTCTTTTACGCATTTTTCCTGCTGGTGTTCACCTGCGCCGTCCGGTTCAGCTACCGGTTCCTGCGGATCCTGGAAAACCGGCGCCTCAGCCGCTCGGATGGGATCAAGCGCACCAACTGCATGATTGTGGGAGCGGGGGCGGCGGGGAACGCCATCCTAAAGGAGATTGAGTTCAGCCGCTACCTGAGTATGCACGTGGCCTGCGTGATCGACGACAATCCGGGCTGCCAGGGGAAATATCTGCGGGGCATTCCCATTGTGGGGGGACGGGAGACCATCCCCGACAATGTGGAAAAGTACGCCATAGACGAGATCATTATCGCCATCCCCTCCGCCAGCCGTGCCAAGCTGCGGCCCATCCTGGAGATCTGCAAGGAGACCGGCTGCCGCATGCGGATCCTGCCGGGTATGTACCAGCTGATCAACGGGGATGTGAACGTGGGACAGCTGCGGGAGGTGCAGATTGAGGACCTGCTGGGGAGGGATCCCATCCAGGTCAACGTGGATGAAATCATCGGCTATGTGAAGGATCAGACCGTGCTGGTCACCGGAGGCGGAGGCTCCATCGGCAGCGAGCTGTGCCGCCAGATTGCCGGCCACGGGCCGAAGGCGCTGATCATTCTGGACATATATGAGAACGGCGTGTACGAGGTCCAGCAGGAGCTGAGGCACCGTTATCCGGAGCTGAAGCTGGAGGTGCTCATTGCCTCCGTGAGAAATACGGAGCGCATAGAGGCCATTTTCCGGACCTACAGGCCCGATATCGTCTACCACGCGGCGGCCCACAAGCATGTGCCCCTGATGGAGGACAGCCCCGGGGAGGCCGTGAAGAACAATGTGTTCGGCACCTATAAGACCGCCATGGCGGCGGATAGGTACGGGGTAAAGCGCTTTGTGCTGATCTCCACGGACAAGGCGGTGAACCCCACCAACATTATGGGGGCCTCCAAGCGCATCTGCGAGATGATCATACAGAGCTTAAACCGCCGCTCCCGGACGGAGTTCGTGGCGGTGCGTTTCGGCAATGTGCTGGGGAGCAATGGCAGCGTGGTGCCGCTGTTCCAGAAGCAGATCCTGGAGGGCGGGCCCGTGACGGTGACCCACCCGGACATTATCCGCTATTTTATGACCATCCCGGAGGCGGTATCCCTGGTGCTCCAGGCGGGCGCCTACGCCAGGGGGGGAGAAATCTTTGTGCTGGATATGGGGGAGCCCGTGAAGATCGCGGATCTGGCCAAAAACATGATCAAGCTCTCCGGCCTGCGGGTGGATGAGGACATCAAGATCGTGTATACGGGCCTGCGTCCGGGGGAGAAGATGTACGAGGAGCTTCTGATGAACGAGGAAGGGCTTCAGGAGACCGCCAACCGGATGATCTATATCGGGAAGCCCATAGAGTATGAGGACGGGAAATTTGAGGAACAGCTGGAGAGACTGGGCAGCGCAGCCCAGGGGGAGGCGGATGCGGACAAGATCCGGGCTCTGGTAAAGGAGATTGTGCCCTCCTACCGGTATGAGCGGCAGGACATGACCGGGGAGGGGAAGGGGGAGAAGGAAACGCCATGATCTATCGAAAAGTCAAGCGAGGCCTGGATATCGTCTGCGCCCTGACGGGACTGCTCCTGCTCTCCCCGCTGCTGCTTGCGCTGGCGGCGGCCGTTTGGATCGAGTCCGGGAGACCGGTTTTGTTCAGGCAGAAAAGAGTGGGCATCCACAAGACATATTTCCAGATTTTAAAATTCCGTACCATGCGGACGGACACGCCTGGGGATGTGCCCACCCATCTGCTGCAGGATCCCGGCCGCTATATCACCCGGGTGGGAAGATTCCTGCGCAAAACCAGCCTGGATGAGCTGCCCCAGATTTTCAACATCCTGCGGGGGGACATGTCCGTGGTAGGCCCCAGGCCCGCTCTTTGGAACCAGTACGATCTGGTGGCGGAGAGGGACCGGTACGGAGCCAACGATGTGCGTCCGGGGCTTACCGGCTGGGCCCAGATCAACGGAAGGGATGAGCTGGAAATCCCGGTGAAAGCCAGGCTGGACGGAGAATATGTGGAAAAAATGAGTTTTTCTATGGATCTGAGGTGCTTTTTCGGCACCTTCCGGAATGTCCTTCGGGGGGAGGGCGTGGTGGAGGGGGGCACCGGTGCCATGAAAAAGACAGAAAGGAAAGAGGGCGGGACCTGAAGGGGCCGGCGGGGAAAAGTATGAAGAAGATTTTGATCACAGGGCAGAAAAGCTACATCGGAAACAGTCTGGAGAGGTATCTGTTTGACTACAATGCGGCCCAGGGCAGGGAGCTCTACCGCACAGACAAAATATCCCAAAGGAGGGAGACCTGGGAGGAGGAGGATTTCTCCGGGTACGACGCCGTCTTTGACGTGACGGGAATCGCCCATGCGGACACGGGCAAGGTCTCGGAAAAGCAGAAGTCGGAGTACTACCGGGTCAACTGCGACCTGGCGGTGCACACGGCGGAGAAGGCCAAGGCCCAGGGGGTGCCGCTTTTCCTCTATATGAGCAGCATCATCGTCTATGGGGACAGCGCCCCCATGGGGGAGGAAAAGATCATCACCGAAAAAACGCAGCCGGCCCCGGTCAATTTTTACGGGGACAGCAAGTGGCAGGCTGAGAGACATCTGCTCCGGCTGCAGGACGAAAATTTCAAGGTGGCCATCCTGCGCCCGCCCTTTATCTACGGGAGGAACTGCAAGGGCAATTACCGGCAGCTGGCGGCGCTGGCGGAGAAGCTGTCCGTTTTCCCGGACATTCAAAACCGCCGCAGCATGCTCTACGTGGAGAATCTGTGCGAGTTCGTGCGCCTTTTGGTGGAACGGGGAGAGGGGGGCGTCTTTTTCCCGCAGAACGCCCAGTACTCCGTCACCTCCCGCATGGTCCTGGAGATCGCTCAGGCCAGAGGGAAGGATCTGCGCCTGACCAAAGCGCTCAACCCCCTGGTAAGGCTCTGCGCCAAGCTCCCGGGCAAACCCGGCAGGCTGGCGAACAAGGCGTTCGGAAGCCTCTCCTACGACCAAAGCATGAGCGGCAATCTGGAGGAATACTGTCTTTACAGTCTGGAGGACAGCATCCGGCGGACGGAGCGCTGAGGTCATGAGGGTCAGTATCATTACGGTGGTATACAACAACCGCGAGGGGATCGGCAGGACCGTGGAGGCGGTGCTTGGCCAGAGCGTTCCTCCCATGGAATATCTGATTATTGACGGGGGCAGCAGGGACGGGACCCTGGAGAGGGCGGAGAGCTTCCGGGAAGCCATGGGGCGGCGCGGAATCGATTACCGCATCCTCAGCGAGCCGGATGGGGGCATCTACGACGCCATGAACAAGGGGATCCGCCTGGCCAAAGGAGAGATCATCGGGCTGACCAACAGCGGGGACTGGTATGAGCCGGACGCCCTGGAGCAGGCGCTGGGCCTCTTTGAGCGGGAGGGGTGCGAGCTGATGTTCGGGGATCTGAGGATACACAGAAGGGACGGAAGCAGCTTTGTGAAGAAGGCGCGGCTCCGCCGCTTCCAGACCTCCCGGGACTGGAACCACCCCACTATGTTTGTGAAGGCGGAGCTCTATAAGGCCTACCCCTTCCGGAATCTGGGCATCCATGACGACTACGGCTTTTATCTGCAGATGCTCAGGCAGGGGAGGAAGGCGGCGGTGTGCAGCAGTGTGCTGGCCAACTTTCAGATGGGAGGCGCCAGCAACCGAAAGAGCCTGCGCCGGGCGGCGGGCCGGATCCGGGACCGGTACCTGTACTGCTATCGGATCAACGGTTACAGCAGGTGGTATCTGGCGGAATGTGTGCTGACGGAGGCCGCCAAGCTGATATTGGGATAAAGCATGATCCGGCGGACATGGAGAAACAGATGAGGAAAATCGGATTTTTGAGTAAGTTCATACTGTGCCTGACGGGCGCGGCGCTACTGGGGCTTTGCCGGCAGCCAGTCCGGGCCGCCCAGGCGGACCCGATACCGGAGATATGGGCAGCGGAGCCTTTGGGGCCAGGGACTACTATCCCCGTGGAGGCGGCCGGGACAGCGGAGCCTCTGGGGCCAGGGACAGCCATCCCTGTGGAGGAGGCGGCCGGGACAGCGGAGCCTTCGACGGCCGGGACTGCCATACCTGGGGAGCCGGAGGATGAGGGGGCGTTCTGCGTGCCCCGGGAAGCCCGGGAGGCTCTCGGGGAGCTGCTGAGCCGGCATACGGTGATGGCGCTGGTGTACCTGAGGGACCTGTATCCGGTGCGGGAAGAGCCCTCCCAGGACAGCCGGACAGTGGCCCAGGTCCCCAGCGGCCAGCAGGTCCGAATCCGGGATGCGGCGTTCTCAAAGGAGGGAGAGCTCTGGGTGTACGTCTCCTTCACCAGCCAGGACACAGAGTACGAGGGATATGTCCAGAGGGCCAACCTGGCCTGCTCCGATGAGCGCTACCTTGACTGGGAGGAAACCTGCGGCATCTATCTGCCCGCGTCGGTCATGGCGGCGGAGGCCGATCAAATGTGGGCGGATATCGAACAGTTCCCGGAGAGCTACCGCAGCGCGCTGACCGCTCTGAAGAATGCCCATCCAAACTGGACCTTTGTAAAGATGAACACTGGCCTGGACTGGAACACAGCGGCGGCCAATGAGGTGATCAGCGCCAGAAGCCTGGTCCCCGCCTCCTTTGCCTCCTACATGCAGGAGGGGAGCTTCAGTAAGAGCTGGTCCTACGCCTCGGAGGAAATCCTGAAGTACTATCTGGATCCCAGAAACGGCCTGACAGAGAGCGGGATTTTCCAGTTTGAACAGCTCACCTACAACGAATCCTACCACAGGGAGGAAGCGGTCCAGAGCTTTTTGGACAACACCTTCATGAAGGGGAATATGCCCGGGACGGAGCTCAGCTACGCCAGGGCCTTCTGGACCGTGGGGAGAGAGCTGGGAGTGAGCCCCTTCCATTTGGCCAGCCGGGTGTACCAGGAGCAGGGGCAGGGAACCTCCCCCCTCATATCGGGCTCCTACGCCGGCTATGAGGGCTACTACAACTACTTCAATGTGGGGGCCAGCGGCAAGACGGACAAAGAGGTGATTGAGAAGGGACTGGCGTACGCCAGATCGGAGGGCTGGAGCGACCCTCTCGCGGCCATCCGGGGCGGGGCCAGGGTGATCTCTGCCAACTATATTCTGAAGGGCCAGGACACCCTGTATCTCCAGAAATTTGACGTGGACGCCGGGAGCAACGGCCTGTACTATCATCAGTATATGCAGAATATCTGCGCCCCCTCCAGCGAGGCATCCAATATACGCAGGCTCTACGAAAAAGCAGGTTCCCTGGACAATACCTTCGTCTTTAAGATCCCGGTCTACGACAATATGCCGGGGAGCGCCTGTCCAAAGCCCACATCCTCCCGGAACGTGGTCATCAAGATCCCCGAGGGCTACAGGGACGCCAGGGTGTATCTGGACGGGAGGGCATACCCGGCCGTCTCCCGGAACGGGCAGTATATTGTGACTGCTCCCGACGGAAAGGTTTCCACGGCGGTGCTGTATCAGTACGATGCCTCCGGCGTCCCGATCGGGATGAAGGCATGGCTCCTGTCCTACAGCGGGTCCGATTACTCGGAGACGGAGCTGACAGGGCTCCGGGATCTTATGACCTACCACGGCTTTTCCATCCGGATCACAGGGCGTTCCGGCATCCGCTTTAAAACCGGGATCTCCCTGGACCTGAAGGAGAAGCTGACCGGCGGCGGAGTGGAGGGCTGGAAGCTGAAGGAGTACGGCACTCTTGTGATGAACAGGGCCAATCAGGACCGGTATCCCATGATCCTGGGGGGAGAGAAGGTGAAGAGCGGCCGGGCCTACGGCCAAAAGGAGAACGGGGAGACGGAGGACGTGGTCTTCGAGACGGTGGAGGACCGGCTCCGCTACACCCTGGTGCTGGTGGATCTCCCGGCCAGCCAGTACAAGACGGAGTTCGCCTTCCGGGGATATATGATTCTGACAAAGGACGGGAAGGAGATCACCCTCTACGGCCCCCCTGTGGCCAGAAGCATCTACAGCCTGGCGGAGCAGCTGCTTGATATGGGCGCCTACCCGGAGGAAAGCGACGCACAGGGCTTTTTAAGGCAGCTGATCAAAGATGCGGACTATGCGGGATAAGAGGAACGGAAACATGAGAAGAAAGATGGAGGCAATTCTTTTAGCCCTTTTGACAGCGGCCCTTCTGGCTGGCTGCAGTGACGGGGAGGACGCGCCCGGCCCTTTAAAGGAGGTGCGGGCGCTCCCCCTGGAGAGCACGGAGAGCGGGGTGCAGGAGAGCGGTGCGCAGGAGGCCGGGGAGGATCCTTCCGGCGAGGACCCGGCCCGGCGCCAGCTGGAGACCCTGTATGCAAATCTGAGCCTGGAGGAATACTGGGGAGAGGGGATCAGTATGCTCTGCAGCCCCGACTGGTATGAGGCGCTGCTGGGCGGGAAGGAAAAGGTTACCTACGGCGTGGAGGCGGGAGATACGTTTCTCCAGGCGGAGGTGGGCTATGACGGGGAGGGAAATCCCTACAGCCATATCCGCAGAGAGATCAGCCTGGCGGACCCGGAGGGTACAAAGCGCGTGCTCAGCATCTGGAAGGAGGGGGATTTCCTCCGCATTCTGGAGGCGGACTGCCGGGAAGAGAGCTGGGAGGGAGAGTTTGAGGGCTGGATCTTCCGGGAGTCCACCGGGGATATCTACCGTCAGAGGGGAAGCTTTGCCCAGGGGAAGGCGGCGGACCAGCAGACTCAGGTACACTACGGGGGAGCCCGCAGCGATATCCTGTCCCTGTGGAATCTCAGGGAGGATATGGAGTACCGGGAGTATCAGGGCGAGCTGGGGGAGGACGGTCTGCTCACGGCAGACCAGCTGACGGGCCGGGAGACGGAGCAGGATGCCTCGGCTTCCGGGGCTGCATCTGCCCCGACGACGCCCGGGTCTGCGCCGACAACGGCCCCCGTGTCTGCGTCTGCGCCTGCGCCGACGACGGCCCCTGCGCCCGCGCCGACGGAAGCGCCCGCTCCGGAAACAGCACCGGCCCTGCCGGCGGCCCCTGCGCCCGCGCCGACGGAAGCGCCTGCACCTGCGCCGAAGACAGCCTCCGCGCCAGCTCCGACGACAGCGCCTGCGCCAGTCCCGACGACGGCCCCTGCACCTGCCCCGACAACGGCTCCTGCGCCAGCCCCGACGACGGCCCCTGCGCCAGTTCCGACAACGGTGCCTGCACCTGCGCCGACGGAAGCGCCCGCGCCTGTGCCGACAACAGCCCCCGCTCCAACGGCAGCGCCCGCGCCGACGACAGAGCCCGCTCCGACGGCA
>CANQOL010000010.1 GCA_947625475.1 uncultured Acetatifactor sp. | reverse complement strand
GAAAACTACCCCCGGGCAATGCTGCATTCACGACGATATGCGGGCAGTCCTTGAAAAGTTGTTGTGGGCTGACCTGATAATTTGGAGTTTCCCTTTATACTATTTCAGTTTACCGGGAAAGCTAAAAACAGTAATCGACCGACAGCTTCCTTTATCGCTGCCTTTTATGAAGTCCCATGTAGAAGGCGGCGGACACCCTGCCAGATATGATATGAGCGGAAAGAAAACCGTTTTAATCTCTACCTGCGGATTTTATACAGCACATTCAAATTACGATAGTGTAACAGCGCAATTTGACAGGATTTGCGGAAAAGGAAACTATACCACTTTGTTTTGTGGAGAAGGCGAACTTTTCAGAGTGCCGGAATTATCAAGCCGTACAGACGAATATCTTGCCGTTGTTCATCAGGCAGGGCAGGAGTATGCTTCCGGCGGCATAAAAGCAGAAACAAACGCAAAACTGCAAGAATTGCTGTTCCCGAGAGATGTTTTTGAGCGTATGGCAGACGCAAGCTGGGGTATCACGCAAGCAGGCAAGAAGGAAGATGTTTCACTGACCTTTACCAAACAAATGGCTGCACTTTATAATCCGGCAGCGTATCGTGGGACAGATATCATTTTGGATATGGATTATACGGATATCGGAAAGCGTTATCGTATTATCTTGGGAAAAGCAGAGAGCTGTGTAGTAGAACAGTTTCGTGAAAAACCAACAACCGTCATTCATACGCCTTTTTCTGTATGGCAGTCGATTGCTTCCGGGGAAATAGAAGGTTCTGCCGCTTTGATGAAACATCTATATTCTGTCGAAGGCGATTTTGACTTAATGCTGAAATGGGACGATTATTTTGGACAGCACAAAAGCGCAGATATAACAAAAGATAAGCCAACACCAAATGGAAAAACAGATATGCGCTATGTTTTAATCCCCTGGATTGTATTTTGGATAGCTGCCAATATCCACGCATTTTGGGGAAGTGTGATCAGCATTTTTGTTTGCTGTTTATTGCCTTTGCTGTTCTATAAAAACAGGAAAACAGTTTATGATGTGATTTCCGGAGCATTGGTAAGCATATTTTCCATATTGCTGCTGATCCGCTTTCCGGCAGTTATTGTAACGCCCTTATCTTACTTCGCGTTTGGTATCATGTGGAGCCTGTCTGCTTGTCTGAAAACCCCTCTTTCCGCAGAATATTCCATGAATGATTATGGCGGGGAAAGCGCGATGCAAAATCCCATGTTTGTCAAAACAAATCGCATCTTAACTGCTGCATGGGGTATTCTTTACTTAATTACACCTGTTTGGACGTATTTCATTATGCGTACGGGCGCAGGAAGCTATATCGGTATTATCAACTCTATACTTCCGGCAATTATGGGGATATTTACTGTATGGTTTCAAAAATGGTATCCAGGGAAAATAGCGCGGGGAAGCCATAAATAGGCGACGAATGTGCAGGGAACGATTTTATACTCATACCTTCAAAAATATAGAGGGAATTGTAATCGAAAAGTGGTGCGCAATAGATACAACACCCCCGGCATCATCAAGTATCCGTTCTGGCAGATGACGGCGGAGAATCCGCGGGCAATGTATGCGTGCGTAAACTACAAAGAGGCGGCGTGCCCGAAAGAGATTGCGGGCAGAAGTATCGTGGTCAATGCGGATATCGGGGATGTCTTAAGCGCATTGCTTGGTAAAACAGACGGTTCGGATGAACTGTAATATCGAAAGCATATAAGTAATAATATCAAAGGCATGTAAGCAACTAAAATATGCAGATGACCTGCCACTGCGCAAGGTACGCCTTCGGCGTGGCAGTTTGTCTTGCAGATTAAAGTATAAAAAACAACAGTACCTATTGACATATCTCTTCTGAAGGTAAAATGCAACGAAAAATATATACAATTCATTGCAAATACAAGACCTTGCTTTTGGTGTGGCATGTCATTTGTCCCGAATTTTGTATAGAATTTGGGACAAGCTCTTTTAATACAAATAATTTACATTTAACGTGTCAGTTTTTGAATAAAAATAGAAAAGTGATACTTTAACTTGATATTTACTGATTCATCCATTATAATGGAGACACTTCGGAAGAGGAGGTGTGCTCTATGAAACTTTACCGCAGAGAAAACTATCTGAAAAAGATCCGGGCATTTTATCATGCAGATGACATTATTAAAGTAATCACAGGCGTCAGACGCTGCGGAAAATCCAGCCTTATGGAAACGATTGCTGATGAGCTCAGAGAAAGCGGTATTCAAAATGAAAATATTCTTTACATTGATCTGGATCTTCGAGGATACAGAAGCATAAAAACCGCAGATCAGCTTGAAAATCTGATTTTACAGATGGGGACGGCGATAGGCCGGAAATATTTGTTTATTGATGAAATTCAAAATGTTTCCGGCTTCGAAGAAGTATTAAACGGATTCCGCAGTGAAGGCGGCTGGTCTATTTTTATCACGGGTTCCAATTCGTATTTGCTCAGTGGTGAACTGGTTACAAAACTGACAGGGAGATATCTCGAATTTGAATTGTTTCCATTGACCTTTGAAGAATATGAAAAAATGAAAGCCTTTTACAACAAGAATATTGATTCGCTTCCGGCAAATGAAATGAATCGTTACATTCTGGAAGGTGGTTTTCCGCGAACCATACAATTAGAGCATATGGCGGACAAACGCACTTATGTTCAGGGTGTAGTCAAAGAAATATTCGAGAAAGATATACGACATAGGGTTAAGATCAGGGAAAAAGAGACTTTCGAAGCTGTTAAGACGTATATTATCAATAATTTTGGCGCAACAGTGAGCATTAACAGTCTTTGCAGTGCATTGCGGAAAAACGGGCTTTCCGTTAGCAGAGCTACACTTACAAGATATTTGAAAGCTTTGACGGATGCAAAAATTTTATATGAATGCTCCAGATTTGATATGAAATCAAAGCGATCTTTAAGCGGAGAAAAAAAGTATTATCTGGCAGATCTGAGTTTTTATTTTGCACAAAATACAGATAATCGGATTCATTATGGGCCAGTTTTGGAAAATATGGTCTATACCTATGCCAGAGCTCAGGATTATTCGGTCAGCGTTGGAAGGATCGGGAAATTAGAATGTGATTTTATTCTCAGAGATAATGAAATGCAATATTCTTATGTACAGGTAGCGTACACGATCGCTTTGTCGCAGGAAACAGAAGATAGGGAATACCGTGCCTTGGAAGCAATCAAAGATAATTACCCGAAATACGTTGTAACAACCGATTCGTTGTTACAGCAGAGAAATGGCATTAAAAACATAAACCTGATTGATTTTATGAAAAATGGGCAAAAATTTTAACTATTTTGGTACGCAATAGATATAACACCCCAGGCATTATAAAATATCCATTCTGGCGAATGACGGCGGAGAATCCCAGAGCGGTGTACGCATGTATCAACTACGGAGAATCGTCCTGCCCGAAAGCGATCGCGGGCAGAAGTATCGTGGTCAATGCGGATATCGGAAAAGTCGTAAGTGCCTTGCTTGATGAAGCAGACTGTTCAGATAAACTGTAATATCAACGGCATGTAAGCAACTAAAACAGGCAGAGGGCCTGCCACTGCGCAAGGCATGCCTTCGGTGTGGCAGTTTGTCTTATAAGGCTTTGTTTTTGGCAAGCTACGTCATTTGTCCCGAATTTTATATAGAATTCGGGACAAATTAGCAGAGCTTATAGCATCAGCTTATAGCATCCAAAAGGGTATTCAAAAATGTGCACCGTGTTGGGTTCAGTATTGGTTTAATACGTCGTGGTGCCCCACATCGACCAAGATAATCAACATGTCCCCTTCATAGTACCAGATGATGCGAATGTCCATATTGACGCTGCACTCAAACAGATCCTTTGTGCCCTGGATGCGTTTGGTGCGGAGGGACGGATGCATGGGATTTTCAGCAAGGAGACGGAGCTTGCTTTGAAGCTGCTTCTTCTCCTGCGTGTTCAAATCCTTAAAATGTTTTTCAAACCGTTTGGTAAAGGTAATCTGATACGCCATCAATCCGCCTCCAATTTTGCAAACAGAGCGTCTACGCTGTCAAAGACAGGTTGTTCGCCGGAAGCAATCTTGGCTTTCACTTCTCCCAGCTCGCCGCGGAGTTCATCGAGATATTTCTTCGGGTAAACGACAACTGGCAACATACAGATGGTTCCGTCCTTTTCAAAAATATCCAGCTTGTCACCCTCGGAAAGCCCCAGTTTGACAATAATTTCCTTTGGAATGGTGATCTGCGACTTCTGACGTAATTCGGCTAACATATAATTATCTCCTTTGCTTTGAGAATGAAAGTAGGAAAATCTAACTTTCTTACTAATAGTATATCTAGTTTTCCGGATTATGCAAGTGGGGAGAGAAAAATATTGACAAAAATTTTTCGCTAACCACAAGGGCTTGCGGATTGTTATTGGAATCTCTCTTCTTTAAGCAAAATACAACGAAAAATATATAAAATTCGGGATAAACTCTTTTGTACATCTCGAAAAAACTGCGTTTAAACTGGTGTCTCGCACGCGAAATCAATTTTGAAGCACTTATTACAACTTTAATATTTACTTTTAACTAAAAATAAGTTATAATACGAATTAAAGTAAAGAAAGGGCAACAATGATGGAATATCTTAAATCTGTACTCGGAATTCGTGTTGTATATGGTGATAGTGAAATAGCAGGGATTCCCAATTATATTCACGCCCGGTATCGTTTACAAGAGGTATCACTTGATGGGAAAAAAGCAGTTTTTGTTTATCCGAAAACGGAGTTGGACGCTATTGATGTTATAAAAAAGCATCTGAAAAGAATACAGGCGGCGATGGAGGCATCAGCCATACTTGTGTTGGATCATCTCACTTGTCGCCAGAAGCAATATCTTCTGCGTGACCACATTCCGTTTGTCGTGGATGGCAAGCAGATCTATCTGCCGTTTATGGCGGTTTATCTGCAGCAGCGTGCTGACTCAGAGAAACCTGAGATTACAGAAATTCTTCCGTCAGCACAGCTATTGTTTCTTTACTATGTTTATCACGGCTGCGGAGAATTGCTGACAAGCGATGCCGCAGAAGCGCTCGTCTTTACAGCCACATCGATCTCCAGGGCATCCAGACAGCTTGAAGATTTGGGCCTGATCCAAACAGAAAAACGGGGTGTGCAGAAGGTTATTTATTCCGAGAAAAAACCACGGGAACTTTTTGAAGCGTCGAAAAATTATCTGGTGAATCCTGTTAAGAGAACAATTTATGTGCCCAAAGCGGAAATAAGAGAAAAACTGCTCATGAGTGGATACTCGGCACTATCCGAGTATTCGATGCTAAATCCGCCTGCCGTAGAATGTTATGCCGCAAAGAGTATCACAGCATGGGGGAAAAACGCATCAGGAAGATTGCAGAATTCGGAAGATCAGTGTGCAGTGGAACTTTGGCGGTACGATCCCGGAAAACTGAGCAATGGGGTGAGCGTTGACCGACTTTCCCTTGCTTTAGCACTTAGGGAAGATGCGGATGAAAGAATAGAAGAAGCTATAGAAGAAATGCTGGCTGACGTTTGGGGAGAAATAGATGGTAAGAGGAATTGAAAATTTCAGAGAATGGTTTCGTGGATACGAAGATCAATACGTCATTATCGGCGGTACGGCATGTGATCTGCTGATGACGGAGGAAGGTCTGGATTTTCGGGCTACAAAGGATATTGATCTTGTTTTAATTATAGAAGCAGTAAATGCCGCCTTTGGCGACAGATTCTGGGAGTATATTATTGCGGCCGGATATGAACATCGTAATAAAAGTACGGGTAAGCCACAATTATATCGTTTCACAAATCCTCAGTCAAAAGAGTATCCCGCCATGATAGAATTATTTACAAAGAAGCCAGATGCCATCATCCTCCCGAAAGATGCTGTGCTTTCTCCGCTTCCGATGGATGGAGATGTGTCAAGCTTATCGGAAATTCTCCTGGATAAGGATTATTATGAATTCCTGCGGCAGGGAACAATTCAGATTTCAGGCATTACAGTACTCTCAGCGCCGTATTTGATCCCGTTCAAGGCAAAGGCGTGGCTGGATTTGTCGCACAGAAAATCAAAAGGCGAGCAGATTGACAGCCGGAATATACGGAAACACAAAAACGATATATTTCGCTTAACAGAGCTTCTTGATCGTAATATGAGCCCGCTTACCTACATACCGGATGCGATCAGAAAAGATATATGGGAATTCACGGAACAAATGCGATCAGAGGATGTTGATTTGAAACAAATCGGCATTCGCGACAAGTCCAAGGAAGCCATACTTGACGAGTTAAATGCTATTTATAACAAAAGTGGTGCGTAATAGATACAACACCCCAGTCATTATCAAATATCCGTTTTGGCGCATGACCGCGCAAAATAAAGCGGCGGCTTATGCCTGTGTCAACTACGGCGAGGCTGCCTGTCCTACGGAAATTAAAAAACAATCAATCTGTATTGATGAAGATATAAGTAAAGTTCTGGCAGCGCACGGTAATGTGGTATAATAACGAGGAAAGCACCGATGGCGCTTGCGGCAATCGGTGCTTGACGAGTATCCCCATCGAGGCGTCAGCCGAGATGGTATAATGTTAAATGTCAAGCGGGCGACTGTTCGACAAATGAGAATTTACAGGAGGATTGCTATGCCAGAAATAAAAGGCTTGGAATGGACGTTTGATACAATAGCCTCTTCTTATGAAAAATTTCGTCCTGCGTATCCTAGTGAACTCTATAAAATGATATTTAATTATAAATTTCTCAATGAAACCTGCTGTGCTGTAGAGGTGGGGATTGGCGGCGGCCAGGCAACATTGCCGATTTTACAAACTGGATGTAATGTAATCGCCGTTGAATATGGCCAGGAATTTTCTAAACTATGTAAGAAAAAATTTATGGAATATCCGAATTTTTCTGTTGTAACGGGAAAATTTGAGGATGTTAATTTTGGTAATAATTCGTATGATTTGGTTTATTCCGCAACGGCATTTCATTGGATTCCCGAGAATGTCGGTTATCCGAAGGTCTTTTCTATGCTGAAGCACGGTGGAGTTTTTGCGCGTTTTGCAAATCATCCATATCCTTGCAAGGATAATCCAGCGCTTTTTGATGAAATTCAGGAGATTTATGCCGAATATTATTCCAATAAAAGGGGAAAATCGAGGGCGGAATATTCCGAGACTCAAGCCGGGCAGATTGCAAAAATCGCAGAAAAATACGGTTTCGCGGATATAAAATATGCCCTGTTTTACAGAACACGAATTTTTTCTGCAAGTGAGTATTGTGCGCTGCTCGGAACATATTCTGACCATATTGCAATTGAGGAAACCATAAGGAAGAAGTTTTTCTCAAAAATTGAGGATGCGATCAACAATTACGGTGGAACAATTACAGTGTATGATACCATCGATTTGCAACTTGCAAGAAAACCGTAAATTCAAGTTGTAAATATAATCTACCAAGGGAAAATAAAATAAAAAATTAATGCACTTAATACAATTCCGAAAATATAGATTTTTTTATATTTAACTCTTTTAAAAAATACTATTCCAAATACAAGAGTTCCTACAATATCCATTATTAATTGAAACAAGAATGTAAATGTATTGTGTTGTAATATATTATAAAAAATCGCAATTATTTCTGCTACTAATGCACCTACTGGTAAAGAATACAACAATGAACTTAAAACATTGTCTTTATTCCAATAATATAAAACAAAAGCTGCTATTGCACACAGAATAGAAAGCAAAGTAAATAGTATAAACAAAGATTTACGGAATCCACCTGAAAATAATGGGATAAACATTCCTAATATTGCCTGTAATCCGTAGAAACTCAATGTCATTCCAAACATATATAAGAATGAACTAATACCTGCACATTTATTTGAAGTACTTAATAAAACAATTATTGTATTTGTAATAATCCAAAATCCCAATAATGTTTGAATTGACGAAAATCCCCACAAAGAGTCTATAGAGCAATAATCTGACAATCTACATATACATCCTATAAATATACCAACTAAAAACACTATACTATAAGACTTTAATGTATGTCTTAATTTTATATTTTCCATATCAGCTATTCTTTCTGCAAGTTGCTATTTATCTTACGTCAATTAAATCAATTTGTATAATTGTTCAATATTGATATTTTACCACAACCGCGCACACAATTCCATTAAATTTTGCTTAATCTTCCCTTATTCTTTGCAATCATCATCTGCCTTGCCCGTTCCCTCTGCTCGGTGCCGACTGTCCTCGGCTTGCGGTTGCACGCCCGTTTTTCTCCAAACGTATGCGTTCTTTCTCCTGCTGCGCCTTTTCTTTCCCGGTTAGTTCGGTTTCCTCATGGGGTATCTCGATTTTGCCGATATAGTTTAAGAATATCTCCACTTCCTGCGCCTATGCCCTCGGCTTTATGGAAATTCTTATCAATCATCGTTTTGATTGTGTACAATTTTCGGGGAATATGTTATACTGTTTTCAGGTATCACTTCTTTTTTTGTTAACGCGGAGTGCCTCTCCGCACCTTTTATCCACAGCGGGGTACAAATATGGAGGACAGACAGAGACGGATCACAGTGGGCCTTCTGGTCAGCGGGATCATGGACAGCTTTACGGAGGATGTGAGCCGGGGCGTCATGCGGGCCGCCAGACAGGCGGACGTAAACCTGGTGGTGATCCCCTGCAAGTACATTGACCGGGATCTCTCCGATCAGGAAGAAATCAAATATGAATATCAATACAACACCATGCTCACCTACGCCAGAAGGGAAAATCTGGACGCCCTGCTGATCATGGCGGACTGCATTGGCTGCCACACCACCCGGGACCGCATCAGGCAGATGCTGACCCAGTATGAGGGCATCCCCTCGGTGCTGATCGCCACCAAGATGGACGGCTATGTGAGCATCTCCTACGACAACTTTGCCGGCATCCAGGAAGGGCTTGCCTATCTGCTGGAGCACCTTCACTGCCAGCGCTTCTGTATGCTGGGAGGCCCGGACGGCAACATGGACGCCAGGGAGCGCCGCCAGGCCTTCGTCAGCTTTCTCACGGAGCACGGGATCGAGCTGGAGGAACGAAACTTTGTGGAGGGGGATCTCTCCCGGAGCGACACGGCCGCCTTCCGCCGGCTTCTGGACAAAAACCCGGATGCCCAGGCCATCTTCTGCGTCAACGACGACTCGGCCATCGGACTGTGCGAAGAGCTGATCCGCCGGGGGAAAATGCCCGGGCGGGACGTCTACCTGTTCGGCTACGACAACACCGTATTCGCGGCCAAGCTGGAGCCCTCCCTTTCCTCCATCTGGGCGGATTCGGCTCAGATGGGCATGCAGTCCCTGGAAATGCTCCTGCAGATGTACGAAGGGAGGCAGGTGCAAAGCCGGGTCCTTCCCACCAAGTTTATCAAGCGGGACTCCTTCGGCAGGGAGGAAAAGCTGGATCGCTCCGGCATGCCCATCCTGGACCTCGGCCGCATGGAGGACTATTTTGACGATATCTTTTACCGCTGCAAAAACGAGGAGCTGGGAGACCAGATCCAGGATATCCGGGACTCCTTCCGGGCCATGATGGTGGGGACAGACGCCCTGGTGAAAAGCAGCGGCTCCGTGACGGGGCTCTACCAGGAGTTTTTGGGACTGCTGGACGAATTCTTTGCCAGCGAAGCCCTGCCCTACGCGGACATCGACAAGCTGACCCTCCATCTACACCGGATGTATCAGGCCATCATCACCGGACATCCCCGGCAGTCGGCGGACTTTAACGCCCCGGCCATCGTGGCGGCCATCTACCAGAAGTTTGTCAACGCCCTGGATTCCCGGTTTCTCACCATGAAGGACGCGGACCGGGCCGACAACTACGCTATGAAGCTGTTCGTCAGCGACAGCATGCAGTTCCGCTCGGGGAACGATCTAAGCTACACCGCTCTCCTGCGCAGGCTCTCCTGGCTGGAGATTCAAAACGCCTATGTGTATATTTACGACAAGCCCATCCTCCATCTTTACCAGGAGCCCTTCACCCTTCCGGAGACCCTCTATCTGAAGGCCGCCTTGGAGAACGGGCAGGTGCGGGCCGTCCCGAAGCACAACCAGGCCGTCAGCTTCCGGGATCTGTACCGGATCAGGGAATCCGACGGCAGGCGCTCCACCCGGGTCATGCTCCCTCTGTTCTCCAACGAGACCCTCTACGGCGCTATGCTCTGCGATCTGACGGACAAGGTCTTTGAGAACGGGGAATTCCTCACCAATCAGCTCAGCTCCGCTGTGAAAATGATCCATCTGCTCAACGAGAACGAGAAGATCCAGCAGCAGCTGGAGGAAAGCCTGATCACTCTGCGGGAGAACAACATCGAGCTGGATCATCTGTCCAAATCGGATATGCTCACAGGGATCCTGAACCGCCGGGGCTTCTACGACGAGGCGGAGAGATTCCTGGAGACCAACCGAAACGCCGGCAAGCAGTGCCTGGTGATCTATGTGGATATGAACAACCTGAAGGTGATCAACGACCGGTACGGCCATGAGGAAGGGGACTACGCCTTAAAGACCATCGGTCAGATCCTGCTCCAGACCCTCCGCAGCGAAGGGCTGGCGGGGCGCATCGGCGGGGACGAATTCGCCTGCGTCATGAAGTACGGCTGGCACGACGGGGGCCGCAAGGTGCTGGAAGAGCTGGAGGAAAAGTTCAACTCCCACAACCGCCAGAGCCAAAAGCCCTACAATGTAACCGTGTCCGCGGGAATCTGCTCTCCGGCGGACGGGGAGCGGCCCACCCTCATGGAGATGCTGTCCCTGGCCGACGAGGAACTCTACCGTGCCAAGAAAAATAAAGTGACTGTGGTGGAAAAATAGGGACGGCTACCTTCCCAGGCTCCACAGATTCTTGATCTGCCCCTTCAGCGTCTCATAGGTCCACTGCCGGGCGCTGTTGCCCGCATGGTTGGGATCGTTCACGTAGAACCCGTTTTCATCCCAGCCCCGGATCAAAATATAATGGCCTGTGGTCGTGAAATCTCCCGGCCGCATGCTGCACACGATGAGCTTCCCCTCCCCCAGGGCCCCCTTCATACGGCCCTCGTCCAGGGGAAGCTCTTCGCCGGAAAGCCCCAGGCGGCTGACTCCGGCGGTCCAAAGCTCCCAGCTTGTCCCCTCCTTCAGATAGTACCCTTCCTCCTGGCAGAACCGGGCCATCTCCCGTGGATTTCCCTCCAGATCCTCCGTCAGATACACATAGGCCATGGACAGGCAGGTGGGCCCGCAGCCCGCCAGCCCGATGATGCTCTCCCCCAGTGGCTCGTACCCCCAGCGCAGATCCCACTGCATCAAAAGGGGCACCTGGCCGCTGACAAAGTCCTCTTCCAGGGAGATCTCCTGTCCCAGATAGCGCTCCCGGTCTTCATAGCCCTCCACAAAAGCCCTGGTCTCCGGATTCTTTTTGACCAGCTCCTTTAGCTGGCCTTCTATATCCTCCCCGGATGAAGCGTTTTCCTCCCCGGGCGAGGCGTTCTCATCCCCGGGCTGCCTTCCTCTCTCCCTTGCGCTCTCCTGCTCCCGGTAAACCCGGTCTCCCCAGCCGTCCAGCCATTGGATCCCCTTCCAGAGCCCCACGCAAAAAAGCGCCGTCACCAAAAGGGCCAGCAGCTTCCCCATAAACCGCCTTGCCCGGCTTTTGCGGCTTTTGCGCCTTCTCCCCCTTCCTCTTCCCTTTCCCTGCTGCCAACCCGCATTTTTCCTCTGTTCCATAAAAAAATCTCCTTTCGCCTTCGGAGGAAGCCCGGGATCTGTCCCAGGTGTCCCTTCCTAACATAGCAGAAGGAGATTTTCGGTTCTTTTCGATTTTCTCTCTCAATCTTTAAGATTTTCTTAAAAACTCCACCCTTCCGTCCTCAATGTGGTAGATGGCCCCCAACACCTGCAGCTTTTCCTCCCCTCCCTGCCGGATGCCCAGGCTTTTTTCTATGACAGATACGCTTCTCTCAATATTCAGACAGCTGGCCTTATAGGGATCCCTCTCGCCCTGTATGGCGAGCCTTATCTCATCGGTAATATATTGAATATACCCTTCCGGATTATGATGGATCGCCGCGTCCACAGCACCGCAGCAGGTATGTCCCAGGACGACGATCAGTTTACAGCCCAGGTGGGACACCGCATATTCGACGCTCCCAAGCTGGTGATCGTCCATCACATTCCCGGCCACCCGGATTACAAACAGCTCCCCGATCCCCGCCATGAAAATACTCTCGGGAATAACCCTGGAATCGGAGCAGGAGACAATGACCGCATAGGGGCTCTGCCCCTCCCTGCCTGTCCTCTCCCGTATGGCGGGGGAGATATCCCCGTCGTTGTACCGGGCGCTTATGTACCGTTCATTTCCTCTTTTCAATTTTTCCAGCGCCTGTCCGGCGTCCATTCCGCTGTCACTGTGCATAACGCTTTCTCCTTTCTTCCTCCGGCCGGCTCCTGCCGGCCTGTTTTTGCCGGCCTGCTCTCAATTGCCTGCCTTTGCCCGCCTGCTTTTACCGGTCTGCTCCTGCCAGTCCAAACATACCGGGCGTCAAAAGATATAATGGGCTCCCTAGGGCAGGCGCACCCGAAACAGGGTGGTCTCGTCCCTGCTCTCCGCGCTGATCTCTCCCCCGTGAAGCCGCACAATCTCCCGGGCAATGGCCAGGCCCAGGCCGGCCCCGCCAGTGCTGGATGAGCGGGCGTCGTCCAGCCGGTAAAACTGTTCAAAGATCCGCTCCAGCTTCTCCGGAGGGATGGTAGGCCCCCGGTTGGCACAGGTAAAGAGAACACCCTGGGGCGTTCTCTCCAGAGTCAGCCGGATCTGGGAACCCTCATAGCCGTAGAGCACGCAGTTGCGCAGCAGATTGTCCACCACCCGCTGCATCTTGTCCAGATCGCAGGAGACGGTGATCTGCTCCGGCGCCTCCAGGACACAGGTCATATTCTTCTCCTGAAACATGAGGCCGAACTCAAACACCGTCTGTTCCAGCAGACGGTTGAAGTTTACGCTGCGCATCTCCAGCTCCATGGCGTTCAGGCGGAACCGGGTAATCTCAAAAAATTCGTTGATCAGCTCCTCCAGCCGTCTGGCCTTTTTCAGAGCGACACCCAGATATTTGGCGCGGATCTGCGCGGGAAGCTCCGGCGCTTCCTCCAGCAGCATCAGATATCCCAGCACGGAGGTCAGGGGCGTTTTCAAATCGTGAGCCAGATACATCACCAGATCATCCTTGCGCTGCTGTGCCTCTCTGGCCTCCATGCGGCTGGTCACAATCTGACTGCGGATGCGGTTCATCTGATTTTCCGCCTCCACCAGTTCCTCCGGCAGGGAGATCTCCACATTTTCCTCCCGGTAGAGCTGCTCCATAGCGTCGGTCATCTCCTGAAAATAACGGCCCAGCCGGGCAAAGTAATAGGCCAGGATCCCCATCTCCCCCGCCAGGAACACGATTCCTCCCGTCAAAAGCACATGCTCCGAAATCAGGTGCAGCAGAGGGTACAGGAGTTCCTCCCCATGCCAGATCCGGGCATGGCCCAAAGTGTACCCTAAAAAGAGCGCCGCCGTCACCAGTCCCAGATAGATCAGACTGCTGCGCCAGACCTTCCGCTCAATCCGTCGAATGCACTCCCGGCCTACCCTTCCTTTTTTCCCGCTCATCCTCTCACGCCTCCACCCGCTGCCAGTACATTTCCTGCCCGGCCGCTCATCCTCTCACTTCCCCGCCCGCTGCCGATACACTCCCTGCCCGGCCGCCTATCCTTCACGACTCCACCATGTAGCCGATGCCCCAGACAGTTTTGATAAATTTGGGATTCCGGTAGGTCTCCTTCAGCTTTTCCCGCAGCCTGCCGATATGGGTCATCACCGTGTTGTTGCTGTCCAGGTACTTCTCGCCCCAGACGGCCTCGAAGAGTTCCTCCGAGCTGACCACTCTGCCCCGGTTCCTGCACAGGTACCACAGAATCTCAAACTCCCGGGGCGTCATCTCCAGGGGTTTGTCGTAAAGCCGGCACTCATGGGTGGTGTAATTGATGTAAAGCCCCCGGATATCGCAGACTGTATCTCCGCCCGCATTGTAACGGGTGCTGCGCCGCAGCTGGGTCTTTACCCGGGCCACCACCTCCATGGGATTGAAGGGCTTGGTGATATAGTCGTCCGCCCCCTGCATGAGCCCGGAGATCTTGTCCATATCCTGCACGCGCGCGGTGAGCATGATGATAGGGAAAAAATAGTTCTCCCGGATCCTCCGGCACAGCGTGAGCCCATCCATGCCCGGCATCATAATGTCCAGAACCGCCAGATCCACCCTCTGCTCCCTCACGCAGGCGAGGGCCGTCTCCCCGTCGAAGCACTTGACTACCTCATAGCCCTCGCTCCCCAGGATCAGCTCCAGCAGATCCGCCACCTCCCGCTCATCGTCCGCCACCAGTATCCTCGCTCCCAAACGCGCACCTCCTTCACACCAAAAGAAACTCCGCCGCCAGCACCACCCCGCAGCAGATCACCGCCACCCGGAAAAGTCCCAGGCCCTTCCAGGCGGCCAAAATCCCCGCCGCAAGGGCTAAAAGTCCCGAGACCGGATGTTGGGTGGCCTTCAAAATGGCCGGAAAGGTCATCACAGACAGGGTCACATAGGGCACATAATAGAGAAAGGACCGAAGGAACCGGCTGCGGATCTGTCTGCGGATCAGGGTCAGGGGCAGCACCCGGATGGCATAGGAGACCCCCGCCATAATCAGGATATACACATAAATATTGTCCGACATCACGCTTCCTCCTCCGATCTGGGAAAGAGCAGGGCCGCCCCGGATGAGACTGCCACTGTCAAAAGGATGATGCGGGTGCCCTCCGAGAGCTCCCGCAGCACCGGTGCCGCAGCCGCCCCAAAACTCAGCAGAAAGCAGAGGGGCACCAGACCTGCCACCACCCGGTCTTTTTGGGCCGGCGGAATGATCACCGCCAAAAACATGCCGTAGAGGGCCACCCCCAACGCGCTGACCAGGCGCAGGGGCAGAAGATTCCCCGCCATCGTCCCCAGGGCCGTGCCCACCGCCCAGCAGGGAGCCGCCGTGAGCACCGCCCCGTAGGTATACCAGGGATTCAGATACCCAGGCCTGGAAATGGCGATGGCAAAGAGCTCATCTGTGATATCAAAAGCCATGCACAGCCGGTGCACCGGGGAAATCCCCGGCCTCATTCTCTGGCTCATGGCACAGCTCATCAGCAGATACCGGGCGTTGGCCACCAGAGTCACCAGGGCAATCTCCAAATAGGCCGCATGGGCTCCGATGGAGGTAAAGCCCGCATACTCTCCCGCCGAGGCATTGCACAGCAGGCTGGCCAGGAAGGACTGGCCGGGCGTCATGCCCACGCTGCGGGCCGCAATCCCCAGGGAGAAGGACACCGCCAGGTATCCCAGCCCGATGGGAACTCCGTCCCGCATCCCCTCCCCGAACGCTCTCCGATCATCTGCCGCAGCCAGCTCCGTCCTTTTCCGCCTCATACTCTCATCCGCTCCGTCCTTTTTGTCCGATCCTGTTCCCGTGCGCCCCCGGCGCACATTTCATTCAAAGGTCGACAGTTACACTGTCGACAGGATTCCCTGTTCCCGTGCGCCCATGGCGCACATTTCATTCAAGGGTCGACAGTTATACTGTCGACATTGTATCACGCATAAAAGTCCTCTGTCAATTTGGATGGGCCGGGCTGCACAACAAAATGCCTGCCCACTTTCTGTGAACAGGCATCCCGTCTGTTAAAATCTCATTCTCCCCTAAAATCGCAGCTTCTGCAGGGCCCGCTGGGCCAGCAGGCACTCCCCGTGCTCCAGCAGATAGGCCGTCTGCTCCGGGTCCGCGCTGCACAGCGCCCCAAATTCCAGCGCGTGGATGCAGGCTCTGCTGTACCGCTTGTAGGAGGCGTTTCCCTTTTGTATGTACAGATAATATATCCCGTCCTGGACATAAAGGCTGCTCTCCACCCGCAGGTTCTTCGGCAGCGCTTTCGTGTACTCACACACATCCCCCAGCCGCCGAAAGCCAAACAGCGCACTGTCCGGCTGCTTTTCCCCCTGGGGCAGCTGCGGGGCCTTTTCCACGTCCTCCCCGCTGAGGATCTTCCTGACTTCCTTGAGATATTCCATCAAAAGACCTGCTCCCTTCACCTCTTCCGGGCTCTTCTCGGAAAAGGTGAGAATCATCCCCTGGCTGGGCAGGAGCATGATCTGGAGATCCAGAGCGAACTGAGGGGGCTTGTAGCCCACCTCCTCCTCGGCCTGGCCGATGATGTCCTCCACCATCTCCTTGGCCTTCTCGCTGCGCATCACAAAATCCTTGTAGGTAACGTCGTATTCCTCCAGCTCTTCGTTGGAGATAAAGCATTTGACTGTCTTTTCATCGATCCGTTCAATCTTCATAGCCACCACCATAGCCCCGCCGGGCAGACCCTCTGACAGGCACAAAATCTTCGCGATCGGTTTCTGATACGGCACCCTGTTTTGTGCGCCGCCAGGCGCACTTCCCATGGAAAGCTCCACAGATATTCCTGCGGAAATAGTCCCTCACATCTGATTTATCCTTATCATACCACGAAGCGGCTATTTTTTCAACTTCACAATGTTTTCCATTCAAAAACCTGCCGCGCCCCGCCGCCGGGACGGACATTTTCCCCTGCAGCGGGATCCTTCCTCCCAGTCGGATGCCTCCCCCCTACAGCGGGATCCTTCCTCCCCGCTTCAGCCCTGCGGCGGTTACCGCCAGGCTGACAAGGGAGATGATCAAAAACACCGGCACGGATTCCGGCAGGAAAAGCCCCAGGGTCCCCCAGACAAAGACAGAGGCGGCGTTGATCACGAAATGTCCCGCGATGGAGGCCCAGACGGTGCCGTATCTCTTGCGCAGGTACCCCAGCACCAGCCCCATAAAGAACGCGTAGGTGCCCTGGACCAGGTTCCCGTGAAAAATCCCAAAGCAAAGGGCCTGCACCGCGTTGGCCGCATAAAAGCCGATTCTGGGGTTTTTCACGCTTGCCGTCAGCTTCTCCGCATAATACAGCACCGTCCCCCGAAAGAGCAGTTCCTCCCCGAAGGGGGCGATACACACCGCCGCAAAGGTGGCCGCCAGGCCCTCCCCAATGCCCACCGACTCCATCAGTTCCTCATAGGAGGCCAGCAGGGAAGGAGCCAGCATATAAATCAGACTCATCACCCCGTTGGTGAGGAAGCAGGTTCCCAGGGCCGTCAGCAGGATCACTCCCACCTGCCCCGGCGCAGGTCTCCTGCGGATCCCCGCCGCCTTCAGCTCCAGCCTTTTTCGGCGCCCGCCGCAGCCGAAGTAATACCACAGGAAAAATGCCGCCAGCATCAGCAGATGGGCCAGGACCAGGGCCGGCCCCATGCCCTTTGAGACCGCCTCCGCCATCTTCTCCTGCACCAGGGCAGGATCCTGGATCCCCTCCCGGGCCGCTTCCACTCCCACCAGAAATCCTGCGGGCAGCATCACAAGGAAACTCCCTACCAGCTGAACCGCCAGGGCGGCCAGCAGGGCCAGCAGGCACATGCCCGCCCATCCGGCTCTCTTCCAAAAACCTTTCATTGGATTCTCCTTCCCGCGCCAGAGGCGCTCCCATTTTTCTTACTGTCATTATATGCACCGTCCCCTCAGGGCGCAACTGCAAAATCCGCACGGTGGGTTCCCTCACCGTGACTCCTGCCGCACCTTACCCGAAGGTAACCCTCTGCTTCCTCACCAGAGCCGCGCTGACGAGGGTCAAAAGCAGAGTGAAAAGAACCCCGGCCAAAATCGCCCACAGAGCCCCTCCCGGCAGGGCCCCCAGCGGTCCGGCCAGGCGGCCTAAGTCCCGGTGCAGCAGGTTGGGACACAGGATCGCCAAAAACCAAACGCCCCAAAGCACCTTGTTTCCAAAGCGCAGAAACAATGCCCCTATACACAGCTCCGCGGCCAAAAGAGGCAGGGCCCCCGCCGCCGCAAGGACGGGGAGCTTTTCCCAGAAGCCCGCCATCTCCCGGGCCAGGGTCAGATCTCCAAACAGCACCTCCCCAAGGACCCGCTCCAATCCCGCCAGGGCCAGCACCTCCAGGTACATGACACCCAGCTCCAGGGCCCCGAAAAGGGCGTATCCCAGCCACCACCGCCTCCGGGTGACTCCCATGGAGACCGCCAGATTAAACTCCGGGGCAAAGATCAGACTGTCCACGAATCCGTGGACAACCGCGCCCACCAGCAGCCCCAGGATCGTGCCCAGGGGAATCCAGGAGTTCGGCGGGTGCACTCCCCCTCCGCCGAAGCGGGCGATCAGCCACATCATGAGGATGCCGGCCAGAAAGCCCCCCAGGATGACCACACTGTAGCCGATCAGATTCTTCAACCGCCTTTTGCCCTGCTGCCACAGAATGCTTCTCTTATATCCGGACCTCACAGCGATCCACCGTCCTTTCCGTCAAAATAAGGCTTGCCAGATACACGGCCGCGCCTGCCGCCGGCAGGATCCACACCGCCCCTCCCTTGGCCAAAAAACCCACAAGGCCGACTCCCAGGATCACCTCTGCCGTAAATATCACCCAGGCAAAAACCACCCAGAAAAGGGCGGCCCCTTTGACCCTGGTCTGCAGCAGCAGGACTCCCCCGATCTGGCTGAGGCCCGTCAGGATCAGGCACCCTCCCAGCAGGCCCAGCAGCGTCTTCCCCCATGCGGGCTCCAGTCTCCCAAGGAGCAGGCTCACCTCGCTCTCCCCCGGGGCGGCCTTCACGGCCACATATGCCAGGAGAGCCGTCTGGGCCAGCATCCACAGCAGATAGATCCCGTAGGAGAACTGCAGGCCCCACAGGGCCTCCCTGCGGCCTGAGCCGAAGGAGAGCACCCTGGGCAGCAGGGCGGAGATCCCCGTGCACCCAAGGGCCACCAGCATCCCCATCCCCATGATCACCTCATATAAGAGCACCACGTCCCATAAGAGCTTTTCACCGTAACCCCCGGGCATAAGCCCGAAGAAAACGCCGTAGAGCAGAGCAGCCGAAACACCCGCCAGGGCCATCTTTGTGCCCTGCCGCCCCCAGAACCGGAGGCTTCTGGTCAAAACCCTGTTGTCCCTCATCCCTTCCTCCCTTCCGGGGGAGCCGTCTGCTCCTCCCTGCCGCACAGAGCCACAAAGAGATTCTGCAGGGTCATGGGCTGTACGGAGAGCTCCGGATCCTGGGGGATCCTCTCCCCGGGCCTAAGCAGCACGGTGACGCTCCTTCGCCGGCCCGCGCTCTCCCCGTGATGGGTCTCCAGCCCCTCCACCGCCCGGTTTACCTTTTCCTCCAGGCCGCTCACCCGGCAGGCCCTCTCCAGCAGATCGGCGGTGTTTTCCTTCAAAAGCACCCGGCCCTCCTTTAACAGGATTACCTCTTCAAAGACGGCGGAGGCCTCCTCCAGAATGTGGGTGGACACCACAAAGCTGCGCCCGCTCTCCCCGTATTCCTCCAGCAGCAGCCGGTAGAATTCCTCCCGCATCACCACGTCCAGTCCCGCCACAGGCTCATCCAGCAGGGTGAACCGGGCCTTGCTGGCCAGAGCCACCACAATGGTAACCATGGACAGCATCCCCTTGGAGAGCCTGCCCAGCTTCCGGCGCGGATCCAGCTCAAAATCCCGGATCAGCCGCCGGGCCATCTCCCCGTCCCACCGGGGATAATACAGGGCCGCGGTCTTTAAGTACTCCCCCACCTTCAGAGCCCCCAGAGAAGTGCTGCCCTCGCCCGCCACGGGGATCTCCCGGGCAAAGCAGATATCCCCCAGCGCCCTCTGGTTCTCCCAGACTCTCTGTCCGTCTAAGGTGACGCTCCCGGCAGTGGCCGGATTCTGGGCGGACAGGATGGAGAGCAGGGTGGTCTTGCCCGCCCCGTTCCTGCCGATCAGCCCGTAGATCTTCCCTTCCTCCAGAGTCAGATCCACATCCTTTAACACCTCTCTGCCTCCGTAAACCTTGGTGATTCCCTTACATACCAGTGCGTCCATCCCTCTCCTCCTTATTCTGCGCTTCGTTTTCCCGTATCATCCGGATCACCTGCTCCGGATCCAGCCCGATGCTCTCCGCCTCCCGCAGGAGCTTCCGGATGTAGTTGTCGTAGAAGGCACTGCGCCTTCGCTGCAGGATCCTCTCCTTGGCGCCGGCCGCCACAAACATGCCGATCCCCCGCTTTTTGTACAGGATGCCCTCCCCGGCCAGAAGATTGATCCCCTTGGCGGCGGTGGCCGGATTGATGGCGTAGGATTTTGCCAGCTCGTTAGTGCTGGGCACCCTCTCCTCCTCCAGCAGGATCCCCCGCAGGATATCCGTCTCGATCATCTCACAAATCTGCAGGTAGATGGATTTCTCCTGTGTCAGACTCTCGTTCATTTGCTTTCGCTCTCTTTCTGTCCGGATGGTTTGTTGGTTCATTACTTGTGTAACTAACCATAACACCTATGACAACTTTTGTCAACGGGGAATTTGAAAAAAATGAAACATCTGCCCGAGGGTACAAACTTCAAGCTCCACAAGCGCAAGGAAACAAGCCGCCGAGGTTGTTTACAACGATTTGATTTACGACTGATGCCTGCCCATAGGAAAAAGCCGCTGTCAACCGATAGCGGCTTTTTCCTTTTGGCGTGTGTTCAAGAAGTCATAAAGTTGGCAGTATAGTCTAGTTGCTTACCTTTTGGCTTATGAACGCTATCATCCTGTTATAAGCATCTTTTGCGGTTTCATCCACTCTTTCATTTGCCACAAAGCAATGAGGCATCAGAATATTCTTTTCAGCCAACGGATCGATGAGTTCATGTTCTACGCCGGAATCTTCAAGCGCTGTGTCCATTTCACGCATATCAACATAATACTCGCTTCCCAAGAGAACCGATGGAATATAATCTTCCGTGATCCACATCGTATTGTTGTACTTCTTGACTTCTTCTTTACTCAGGAAAATAGAACCTTTTACATAATTCCCAACCAAAATCTTTGTTTCAAGTGAAAATTTATCATAAGCTAAAGGTGCATCGTCAATGACTAAAGCTTTCACCTGTTCCGGCTTCAAAGCCGGATTTATTCCAAGCAATGCCGCGTATTCTGGATTTGTTATCACACTTCCAATCTGACTTGTGATAATCGCCCCTGCGGAAGAACCCATGATAACAATTTGCTCCATATTCAGATGGTATTCTTCCGCATGATCCATTAGAAACAGGAAAGCCTCATTAGCTTGTATAACCGGAGTTGGGAAGTGGTATTCGGGTACTAATGCATAGTCGATATTTACAAGGTTAAATCCCTCTGAACAAATATCGTCGAGCAGCGAGGTTGCGTCCGATTCTGCCAAAGGGTCGCCGTCACACTTACTGCCGCCAAAAAAGCCGCCTCCGTGAAAATAAATCATAGTCGGCCGCCGCACATCAACATTCTCGTCGGGATAAGTTATGTCCAAAAAGCTGTTTGGAAAATCATCCGAGTAATGAATCTCAGTAATAATAAACTGCCCATTGTCCTTTGTAGTCTGCACAGGCTCATGCAAAGGTTCATACAAATTTTTTGTATTGACAGTTCCTTGTGACAGATTTTGAATTGCCCCTACAATGATCTGCGTATGCGTCATAAGCAGAAAAAATATTCCGATCGCAAGGGCAGCAATCACGAAAAGCGTAATCAGCAAGCCCTCCAGAAGCCTATGTTTCTTATTTGCCTTCACTGTATTCATTGATTCTTCTCCACGTCCTTCCAGTTTGAATTATTAAGAATTTCCGCATCGTCCCCTACGAATACCTTGGCAGCCTCTTCGTCGCCCGTTAGTTGATAGAGCATCCATGCGGTCATATATCCATCGCTGCGGGCAAGCATATCTTCATGTTCTGCTCCCGCCGCTCTTCCCCGGACTTTGAAATGATCGCCGGAAATCCGATTATAGTTTTCAATCAAAGAAGACAGCGGCGCAACCCCTGCATATTCTTTACTGGGATCCTTTGCACCATTATCATCGGACTTCCCCGTTCCTGCTGCCATAAAATACGGAATATGTACTTTCGACACATCGTAGCGCCAACCCATATTCCCCGCGAGTAATGGGTATGCAGCGCTTCCTGTAAACATTGCTTTGTAAACGTCCCCATTCTCGTATTCGGTCACAGCGGCTAATGCGCCAGCCCCTCCTTGTGAGAAGCCTGCAATGCCGATATTTTCAACGTCAAGCTTGCCGTATAGGATATGATCCTCCGATAAATGAATCACATAGTCAAGTGTGATTGAAGTTGTCTCTCCTGTGCCTGTTTGAGGATCTTCGTTTCCGACAACCACAAACCCCCACGATGCAAGGCGCTTAAACCACTCCTCATATTTATAAGCCGGTGTCCCGCTGGCATTGACAGCGATAATAACCGGGTACTGTTGATCTGTTGTTTCAAGTTCAACAGGATACCAAAAACGGTATTTTTGAATTGACGTGTTTTCTGACGGAAAATCTTTGTTAGATACTTCATACGGGCCAAGCTGTGAATATTTCTGCTCCAATGGAGCGGAGGATATAAAATCCTTGTAATAGTCAGGTTTTACCGAGGATTTTTTCGAGTCATTCAGCCCCTTAAATATGAGAACTGCCGCTACGATGATAAACACTAACAGGGCAGTCCCAAGTATTTTAATCATTTTTTTCATATGCTCTTCCTTGACAATGTGTTTGTATAAATGTATCATATTGTCTGCGATGAAACAAGTGTTTCGTCAAAATGATACAATTTGTGGAGGTTTGTATCGGCTCATGAACATGAACAACGAACAAAAGAATACCTATGTAAAGCAACAGATTACAAACGCCCTGTTAGAGCTTTTGAAAGAGAAATCTATCGCTGATATTTCAATAACCGAATTAACACAGAAAGCCCAGATCGGCAGAGTTTCCTTTTATCGTAATTTTCAAACCAAAGAGGATATCCTACGGGAAGAGTCTGACCGGCTCATTAAAGAATGGGGGAAGCTCTATGAGACGAATCCTGAATCTTCACCGGAAACCCTCTTTCCCTCTTTATTTGATTTTTACAGAGGACATAAAGAGTTTTACACCATTCTTTATCAAGCAGGAATGACTTTGATTATGCAGGAAACAATACTTAATGCTATTCAAATTACTCCTGAAATGGCAAACATTGAAGCATACATGAAATCGTTTTGGGCATATGGGATATTTGGTTGGATGATTGAATGGATGAAACGAGGAATGCCGGAATCCGGTAAAGAATTGCTCCAATTTTTCACCAATACAAAGGGATAATAAAATTTGGATTTTGACTTGGATGCTTTTTTCTTCCCCAAGTATCATAGTGGGTTGCGCACTTTGAAAAAGTTGCGTAACCGTTCCCCCGCCCTTTCCGCAGAATGGGAGGTGATGTGATTGGCGGAAGGGAACTGGAGCGTTGCCCGTGTGGCAAATTAACCGCAGCGGATGTGCAGAAAAACGAGCGGCACAACGAGCGTATGAATGAAAGCTATGCGAATATGAATGTGGATATGGCACAAATACCTCTCCATGTTCCCTTCAAAGACGAATCCCCGATGAGCTTAGGAAGCGGTGCTCTCCGAGCTTTCCTCTTCCTCCACCAGATCCTCTAAGGTATAGTCAAAGCCGCCCACGGCAGAGGTGACAACGGTGTAAACTATAGCGGGCTGGGAGGGCTGATACACATAATACACGCCCGCCACGGAGTTATAGTCCCCCACGCAGACCGTATAGCTTTCCTCCCCGGTCTCAAACTGAACGGTGCGGGAGGGCTCATCCAGGCCGTATTGTGACAGATCCGTCACATTGTCAATCTGATCCTGGATTTCAATCCGCTCCATGTGGTTTTCCATCTCCTGCAGCCGGGTCTGGATCAGGTTCTTCTGGGGATCCTCCTGGGATTTCCAGACCTCCCCATCCTTGTAAAAGCTGTAGCGCTCCCCCTCATAGTCGTAGGAGAGCTTCTGAATGCTGCCGTCCTCCAGCTCCACCAGCAGCGCCGGCTCCTGCTGCTCCTTTTCCTCAAGACCCCTGTTGTAGCGCATCAGGAGAGCGTAGGCTCCCCCCAGAAGCGCCAGCACCAAAATCAGGATCCCCAGCTGTTTTTTCTGCTTTTTCATAATTCCACGGACTCCTTTCCCTTTCCATGACCCTCCGGGGCCGGACCGTCAGGCACCGGCCCCCGGTGTTGCCGTCTCAGTCCTCTGCCGACGTATCCCGGACAGCCGGATCTCCAGGCACCGGCCCGGGGCGCTGCCGTCTCAGACCTCCGCTGACGTCTCCCGGGCAGCCGGATCTCCAGGCACCGGCCCGGGACCGGCCGTCTCAGTCCTCTACCTCCGCCTCCTGCGCAGCCAGATCACCAGGCCGGCCGCCAGGCAGCCAAGAGGCAGCACGCCTGTGACCAGGATCCCCAGCAGTCTCTTGGAGGAGGCCGGCACCATCAGGGTGGATACCTCGTAGCTCTTCACAGGCACGGACACGCTGGTCTCATGATCCGCGAAGCTGCTCACCGTGTTGGTGAAAAGCATCTGATTGGCCCCGCTGACCATCTGGCTGGCGGCATCCGTAAACATCTGGCTGCAGGAGTAGGCCACCAGCACCGATTCCTCCCCGTTCTCCAGGGTCTTCACCGCCTCTACCCCCAGCACAAAGGGCCCCTGCGCATCCCCCTCCTTTTTCGTCAGATCCTCCGTGTTCTCCAGATCCTGCCGGGCGAAAGCGCTGTCCGAGGTGGTTAAAAAGCTGTCGTAGGCAATATCCTCCCGGTCCGGATCCGTCACGGTAAAGCCCTGTGCGTAAGGGGCGAACACATAATATTCCCCGTAGATCCCGGCCGTGTAGGCGGAGTATCCCACCTTGGGCAGCAGATAGAAGGGCACCTGATAGTAACAGCTCTCATCCTGCTCCATCACCATGCCGGGAGCCAGGGACAGTCCCATATAGTCCAGGATCCGGTTCACATTCTCCAGGGGCTCCTGGGCATACTGGGTCACAAGTATCACCTTGCCCCCCTGCTCCAGATAGTCGATCACCTTATCCGCGTCGTCGGAGGAAAAATCAGTGGCAGGGCCGTTCACAATCAGGCAGGAGGCATCCTCCGGCACCTGATCCTGGTCCATCAGGTTGACCGTCCCCCGCTCCACATTCTCCTTGGACAGGGCTTCCTCAAAGTCCGCGCTTAACGTCTGCTCCCCGTGGCCCTGGGTCAGATATGCCTTGGGCAGATCCGTGCTGGTCACATAGGCAAGAGCGCTGGTAATCTGTCCCTCTCCGTCATAGCCGGTGATCTCGGAGGTATAGGTGCTGTAGTCAAAGCTCTCTTCATAGATATCCCCCATATCCACCACCGTGCTGCGCAGGCCGCTGACCACAATCAGGCTGTTCATGGTGACGCTCCCCGTGGTGTACTGGGTGTGGAACCGGGGATTCACCGTGGGATCCACATATTCCACCCGGATATGGTCGGAAAGATCCTGATACCGGTCCAGGGTCTGGCCCAGGACCGCGTCCTCATCAGACTCCTTCACCAGCACATAGATCGTCACATCCTCCGTCATTTTGTCCACAAATTCCTTGGTCTGATCCGTCAGGGAATACAGCTTCTCATAGGTCAGATCCAGGCTGGTCCAGGAGACGGGCATGGCGCGCACCACCAAATTCACCGCCACCGTCACCGCGGCGGCCAAAGCCACCGTACCGACGCTGTAGGCCCCGAAGCCCAGGGTTTTTACAGAGACGCTGTAGCGGCGCTTTTGGATGGACTGGGTTGTCAAAAACAGGGCAAAGCCCGCCACAGACAAAAAGTACACCACGGCGCTCACATCCAGGGTCCCGTTCAGCATGGCCGCAAAGGGGCTGTACAGATCAAAGCAGCTAAGGATCCTGGTGAGCAGATTCCCCGTGGCGGAAATCAGGGAACAGATGGAGGACATCATATAGCCCAAAAACAACAGGCCGAAGCCCAGCACCGCGGCGATCACCTGGCTCTCCGTCAGAGAGGAAACCAGCATCCCTAAGGCAATGGCAGTGCTGCCGAAAAGGAAGTAGGCCAAAATGGCCAGATATCCCTCCCCCAGAGGAACGGTGCCGTAGGCCGTCATAATCAGAGGATAGAAGCAGAAAATCAAAGTGGGAACGGCAAGGATCGTCTCCATGGCCAGATATTTCCCCAAAACCACCTGCCCCACCGTCACCGGGGCCGTCAGAATCAGCTGGTCCGTCCGGTTCCTGCGTTCCTCCGCCAGAATCCGCATGCTCAGGATGGGGACGGAGAGCAGAAACACAAAGATCACGCCGGAAACCGTGTAGGCAATGTAAGGATAGCCGGCCATGAGCTGGTACACCGTAAAATACAGCCCCAGGAAAAACAGGGAAGCGCCCACAAAGAGAAATCCGATAAAGGAATGAAAGTAGGCCGCCAGTTCTCTCTTATAGATTGCAAACATTTACCTCTCCTCCTTTCCCGTCTCCGCTGCGGAAGATTCCCCCGCAGGCTCTTCCGGCAAAGTCCCCTGAGCGGCGGACTCCCCCGGCAAAGGGTTGCCGGCAGATTCCCCCGGCGAAGTTCCCCGAGCGGCAGACTCCCCGGCAGCCTTCCCCGGCAAAGTCCCCTGGGCGGCGGACTCCCCCGCAGCCTTCCCCGGCGAGGCCTCCCCGGGTTCGGCCCCTCTCTTCTGGGGCTTCCTTCCACGGCGGGTCTTCCCGGCAGGCTCTTCCTCCCCTGCGTCCTGCCCGGTGAGCTCCAGGAAAATGTCCTCCAGGGTCCTGCGGTTCAAGTTCATGGACATAATGGGAAGCCTCTCTTCGGCCAGTCGGTAGAAGACCTGCTCCCGCACATCCTCCTCCCCGGCCAGAGACAGCAGGACCTTCACGCAGCCCTTCTCCCCCGCCGGGGCGAACTCCGCCTTGGAGATCCCCTCCAGCCCCTCCAGAGCCTTCCGGACCGGAGCCTCTTCCCCCTTGACCGTAAGCTGCAGCTCCCCCTTTCCGCGCATCCTTTCCTCCAGCTCCCTGGGGGTGCCGCTGGCTGCCAGCCTGCCCCGGGAGATGATCATCACGTGGTCGCAGACCGCGCTGACCTCCGAGAGGATATGGGAGCTTAGGATCACCGTGTGGTCCTTTCCCAGGCTTCGGATCAGATCCCGCATCTCTATGATCTGCTTGGGATCTAAACCCACGCTGGGCTCATCCAGAATAATCACCTCAGGATATCCCACCAGGGCCTGGGCCAGGCCCACCCTCTGACGGTAGCCCTTGGACAGGTTTTTGATCAGGCGCTTTCTCATATCCCTGATCCCCGTCCTGTCCATGATTTCCTCCATCTGCTTTTTTCGCTCCCCGGCAGGCACTTTTTTCAGCTGGGTCACAAACCGCAGATATTCCTCCACCGTCATATCCGTGTACAGGGGCGGCACCTCCGGCAGATAGCCGATGCGCTTCTTGGCTTCCTCCGGCTCCTTTAAAATATCCTTTCCGTCCACAGTCACGGTGCCGCTGCTGGCGGCCAGATAGCCCGTGAGAATGTTCATGGTGGTGGACTTCCCGGCCCCGTTTGGCCCAAGGAAGCCGTAAATCTGCCCCTTCTCCACCCGGAAGGAAAGGTGCTCCACCGCCGTGTGGTTTCCGTATTTTTTCGTCAAATCCGTCACTTCAATCATAGGTTTCTCCCTTCCAAAAGGCCGCCCCCAAAGCCCGGCGTCCCATTCTTTTATACTCTAGGCGTAAATTGTTATACAAAAGTGATAAAACTGTGAAAGAATTGTGTCCCCGTTTCTCATGTGACCGTCCCGCCGCGTAAACCCTCCGAAATGGGGATTCGTCTGAATGCTGCCGCTCCTGTTTTCTCTTCTATGGCAAAAAATAGAGCATATAGATTTCAGTTACTATATGCTCTAACGCTGTTACTATATTTATTTTGATTGATAAAAGTGATAGTTTTGCCATTTTTTCCCGCGGTTTCTCTCGCCTCATCGTGCCTTTCGCTTCTGATAAACGACTTCATAATCTGTTCTTCATCAAACAAACCCATCATAATCGTCACAACCTTCTTTTACTAAAATTCTGCTCATTTGCTGAACAGAATTTACAATATCTGAAGAATGATGGAATGCATATCTGGTGACTATCAAATCAACATATTCATCCGAAAATGGATAGGTTAATCCGTCAAAAACTTGAAATGTTTCCGTACTTTGCGATAGGATGAAAGAAAACCAACTTCCGAGGATACTCCGTGGTCATCGTTTGGAAATGGGTTTTTTCAGTTTGTATTTACTTGTGCTGCGAATATTTTGCTGCTTAATTCGTAATATTCATCATAAGAAATCTCAGTTCCATTCAATATATATTTCGTCCCGGATTCCGGATTATCAGGGTCAGCAGGTTCTTCACTGAAATCAATTTCCGCGGCCAAGTTATCGGCTCCTTCAAATTTCTCCATATGATAATATTCATATCCGGCACTCACAGTGTTGCTGTACATAACCCATACAGCTCCATCGTAATAGGTATAAGAGAGAATAATGGCATTGCCGTCTCCCGCTGCAAACACATACACCTGATTATTACGCGCATCGAGATACATGCCACCATAGGGGCCGTTGAGAATCAGTTCATTTTTACCGTCATTATCAAGATCCATTTTCTCCCCGATAGAATAAGAATCCCATTCTTCCGGGTCCATATTTAAATCAGTAATATAAAATGCAGACGCCGAATCTGTAGAGTCAACTGCATTGATTGAGCCATTGATAAATGAATCCAATAGCTCATCTGCTGTCATTTCCAAGTTTGTATTTTCACCTGTCTGTATGGACGGGGACTCTGCAGCTGAATCTCCTGAAGGGACTTCTTCGGTCTGTTCCTGCACGGCAGACGTTCCTTTTTCTGCTTCGCTGCTTTCCGGTGAGGTAATTGCCTGTATCGGGTTTGACTCTTGTTCTTGAGTCGCTTTCTGCGTTTGTGATGGCTGCCCATTGTTTCCACTGAATGAACAGGCAGCAAACGAAAATACGAGACAACCCACAAGAAAAATAGCTAATCTTTTTTTCATGATAACATATGTCCTTTCTCTGATAAGTTCATCAAAATTTCTGATTTTGATTCATTCGTATTATACTCCGGTCAGAGTACTCCTTCAACACCTGCTCTTCTTGAGTTTCCGCAGTTTTATCCACAGCAGGCTGCTTTTATCCGTGCCACAATAAACAACTTTCAAAAATTGACCAAAAAGTAAGGAATCCTGTCCATTCTTCCCCTGCTCTCTGAGCGGCCCGGTTTACTTTTGCTCCCCAGCTGCCTCCGAAGGGGCAATGCCGCGTTCCCGGATAACCCTGAGTGCCTTCTCCAGCTCGGCCACCGCCCAATCCCGCTCCGCAGCAGCCTGGTCCCTCTCCGCGGTGGCCTGTTTCCAATTAGTTTCAAACTGATCCCGCGCTGCCACAGCCTGATCCAGTTTGGCGGCAGTCTGGCCTAGCTTAGCCGTGGTTTCCTTCAGCAGCCGTTCCCGTCCCGCTGTGCGGCGGTAGTAGTCCTCTCTGGCTTCGCACTGCAGACGGATCTTTTCCTCCTTCGTCAGACGGGCGACGGTGCAGACAGCACTTTGCAGGTTCTCATCTTCTCTGGCGAGCATCTTCAATTCCTCCCATGTGGCTGCCTTAAACAGGGCGGCCCATTTGTCCAGACCGTGTTCCCGGTCCTGTTTCGTGGCTAACTTGATCTGAGTTAAGTCTAACACACAGAGGCGAAATTTTCTACTGTAAATTTGATGGGTTTTCTCATTGATCATATAATAGTTGGAGAAAAATTCCGGATGTTCCTCAAAGAGTGTGAAATTCAGGATCCCGATCTGGATGGCCGGACGGGCATCCAGGTAGTTCTCGCCCCGGTTCATGGAGCTGAAGGTACGGCCCAGGTAACACAGGGAGCGCTCCGGCCAGTCCCCTTCGTTGATTACCTGGAGCTCCAGGTTCAGATGAGCGCGTCCGTTCAGGCTCACCAATGTATCCAGCATATAGGTCTTTTCGTCAATGGCTTCTCCCAGTTCAATGGGATTGAGGATGGAGATGCCGGTCACCGCCTGTGGTTCCAGGTAGAGCAGGGAACAGACGAGTGCCTTCAGCACAGGGGGATCCTGCTGCATCATAGCCCGGAAGAGGTAATCATTGCACATGTGCACGGGGACAGGACCGGTGAGGGATTCCACAGCTTTTGGCAGAATCCCGGATTTGGGGGACAGAGATGGATTTTTGTTCATAAAGACTCCTTCCTGTAGATTGGCAGGAAGAGGCTCTCTCCCTGCTTCATGTGATAGTGGAATGTGTGGAATATAAGCAAAGAGATTGAACACAGAAGGACTTTAAAGAAGTCCTTGAATGAAAGAACGGCAGCTGGCCGCATGGGGCCGGAGACGAAGGCGCCGTTCCTATTGAATTATAGAAGGTTGAAATCCTTTGCCTGGATACAGCATACCACAGACAGATGGAGCCTGACAAGAAAATTTTTCAGCGTATACAGCAAATTTCTTCCTCCTTTCTCCGCTGTGCGAAGAAGCCCGACAAAAGGAAGAAAACGAAAGAGCCGCATGACCGGCAAAGAAAAAATCCCAAGCCGATAACAGAGCTTCCCATCGGAGAACTCCCATCATGCGGCTTAGGAAGACTTCGTCTCGCCTGAGTTTTGATATTTTGCCGCTTAATTCATAAGATTCTTCCGCCAACTATCAGAATAGTATTGACAGCCAGAAACTACTGTGATAGTATGAAAATACAAACTATTGCAATAGTTCAGCTAGGCGAAAGGATGGGATGATATGGCAATCAAGCTCTTCGATTCGGAATTGAAGGTCATGGGTGTTTTGTGGAAAGAAGGTGACACCACCGCAAAACAGATTTCTGACATTCTCAAAGCAGAGATTGGCTGGAACATGAACACGACTTACACAGTCATTAAAAAGTGCATCGCAAAGGGGGCCATCGAACGCAGTGAGCCGAACTTTCGATGCCGCGCACTGATTACCAAACAGGAGGCACAGGAGGCTGAGACGGACGAATTGATCGGTAAGATGTTCGACGGCTCCGCCGACAAACTGTTCGCTTCTCTTCTGGGCAGGCGGAAGCTGACTGGGGAGCAAATCGCAAAACTCCGGCAGATTGTCGGGGATCTGGACGGGGAGGCTGATATATGAGCCTATTGGAAATGAGCCTCTCCGGAGCTGTGATGATTGTGGTTATTGTCGTCATTCGCGCTCTGGCAATCAACCGTCTGCCGAAGAAAACCTTTTTGGCCTTGTGGGGCATTACACTGATGCGGCTGTTAATTCCTTATTCTGTCCCCTCAGCGTTCAGCGTGTACTCACTGCTGGGCAGACTCCTTTCTCCGGCAAAGGCAGAGCCGTTCAGCGCCAGCGCTAGCGCGGTTCTACCGGCCAATTTACCTGTGCCCGGTACTGGCATAGTGCCTTCGGCTCCCGCCGCCTCGGCTGTTTTCCCAGCCGTCCCGCCATATAGATTGGTTTGGATGGCCGGAGCGCTGATCTGCGCCGCATTCTTTGCGGCAGCTTATCTGAAATGCCGCCGGGAGTTCCGGGAGGCGCTGCCTGTGGATTGCAATTTTGCGAAGGACTGGCTCAAAGAGCACCGGCTTTCCCGCCCGATCCGGCTTCGACAGTCGGACAGGATCTCGGCTCCGCTGACCTACGGTGTGTTTTGCCCGGTGATCCTCCTTCCCAAGCACATAAACTGGGATGACAATATGGCTCTGGCGTATGTGCTGACCCATGAGTACATCCATATCCGCCGCTTTGATGCGGCCACAAAGATGGTGCTGGCCGCCGCGCTCTGCATCCACTGGTTCAATCCGGCCGTTTGGATTCTGTACGTTCTTGCCAACCGGGATCTGGAACTGAGCTGCGATGAAACGGTGATCCGCCTGTTCGGAGAAGGCACAAAATCGGCCTATGCCATGACGCTCATCCGCATGGAGGAAAACCGAAGCGGCCTCCGGCCCCTCTGCAGCAATTTCAGCAAACACGCGACGGAAGAAAGGATTATTGCAATTATGAAGACAAAGAAGATTTCATTGGCTGCCGTTATTGCGGCTGCAGCTTTGGTTGCGGGCGTCACCGCGGCGTTTGCCACCTCCGGGCAGGCTGCGGCACAGGGCAACATAGATCAGGAATTCAGTGCCGCATCTGGCTGGAACAATGTGGAATGGTGGACAGCGGAGGAATATTCTGCCTGGCTGGATCAGGAGAAGATCAATCTTCAGTCTATCATCGGCTCCCGGAACTGGACGCCTTCCACAGGCTGGTTTACCTGGACACAGGAAATGGTGGATGAAACGCTTGCCCAATATGAGCAGACCTTGAAGGACATCCAGGCCGGGCAAAAGATTTCCAAACCTATATCTGACGGCGATAGGATGATACTGTTCGGCTATGAACCTGACGTACAAACATCTGTCACAGACAGTCAGGCTATGATAGCTCCGCAGGCAACGCAAGAGGCTGATGCTTTTGGCCTTGCGGGAGACGCCGGCGGCACAACCTTTGCGGAACGATTTTCCAAGTACAAGGACTTTGGCATCACCTATGTGGAAGCTGACGGCGCCAGCGGGCGCGGGAATGTGTACTTAAACGGTTCACTGGTCAGCCGTTTTGCGGATGCCGCTCCGGATGGCAGTACGTTTTCATTTGCTTCTGCTGAGGCTGGCGGAATGATTGTCCATACGGAATACGACAGTCACGGGAACTTGATCGGGGTACAGGAAATGCTTCCCGATGCGGCTAAGCGGGAAGCGAAAGGCCAGTAATATATTTTGCGTATCAATCCACACACTTCTTGGCTCTCCCAGACAGCGGATTTTTCAATGCGGCGGAATGCCATAGCGGCAGATGAGAAATCGCATTTGCGAATTTCTCATCGCCCCGCCGCGCAAAGCGCCCCGGAATAGCGGTTTAAATGATTTAGGACAGCTTGCCGGTTCCATTATATTGTTCCAAAAATTCCGAAACCGTCAAAACGGCGGGATCCTTCGGAAAATGTTTGGTATTTCCTGTAATCAGTTTTGCCCCGCAAAATTTTGCAACCTCATAAAATTTTTTGTCTGCCTCGTCTGTAAAGTCTGTGTTCAGCGGCTCTGCAACTACACTGCGCCCGTCATGTTTTTCATATTTCTCTTGATTTTTCCATAAACATCACTTATATTCATGGTGCTGGGATCAAAAGATCCCGCGTTTCCGGCTCCCCCTTTGGGAGCTGCAAGGGAGGTTTTATCTATGAGCTTTGAAGATTACGCGAAAGCATGTAAAATAGGAAGGAAGGACTATCAGATGCGTCTGTCCCGGGGACAGCAGCCCTCGCTGAAGATCCTGGAGGATATTCTCCCCCGGGACGCCCACTACCCGGAGGTGCCCCTGGGGATGGTGCAGATTCCCATCAGTCAGATCGTGGGGACCAAAACAGGCGGCCGCAGCATATCCTTCTCCGGGAATTTTATGCCCATTCTGGGGGAGGATTCCGAATTTGCCCACAAGTGGAGCCATTTGAGCGACAGCCACCTGGAGGAAGGGATCCGGGATCCCATCAAAGCCTACGAGTATATGAACGAATTTTATGTGGAGGAAGGGAACAAGCGGGTCAGCGTGCTGAAATTTTTCGACGCGGTGTCCGTCCCGGGCTTTGTGACCCGCATCCTGCCGCCCAAGACCAAGGAGAAGAGGAACCGGATCTACTATGAGTTTGTGGATTTCTATGAGCTCTCCCAGATCAACTATGTGAATTTTTCCCGGCTGGGGGGCTACGCCCGGCTTCAGCAGGAGGTGGGGAAGGGCCCCAAGGAGCCCTGGACCGACGACGACCGGCTGGACTTTTCCTTCGCCCTGAACAAGTTTACCGCCGAATACAACGCCCGGGGCGGGGGAAAGCTGCATATCACCGTGGGGGACGCCTTTCTGAATTTCATTATCCTCTACGGCTATCAGAGCCTGCAGGAGAAAACCTCCAGCGAGATCGGTGAGATGATGGAGAAATGCTGGGAGGAATTCCGCCTCATGGAGGCCGACAAGGAGGTGGAGCTGAAGATGGACCCGGCCCAGAGGAAAAAGCCCCTCTTAAACCGCCTGCTGCCCATGAACTTTGCCCCCTCCCGGCTGAAGGCCGCCTTTATCTACGAGAAGACGCCCTCCTCCTCCGCCTGGACCTACGCCCATGAGCTGGGCCGGCTCTATCTGGAGCAGACCTTCCCGGAGGAGGTGAGCACCGTCCGCTATGAGAATATCACAACACAGAATATTGAGGAAACCATTGAGGCGGCGGTGGCGCAGGGGTGCCACATTGTCTTCACCACCACGCCGGCCTTCGTGCCTGCCAGCGTGAAGGCGGCCATCGCCCACCCCGGGGTGCGGATTTTAAACTGCTCCCTGAACACCTCCCATCGGTACATCCGCACCTACTACGCCCGGATGCATGAGGCAAAGTTCCTCATGGGGGCCATCGCCGGGGCCATGACGGAGAACGACCGGGTGGGCTATATCGCGGACTACCCGATCCTGGGCTGTATCGCCAACATCAACGCCTTCGCCCTGGGCGCCAAGATGATCAACCCCAGGGCCCAGGTATATCTGGAATGGTCCAAGCTGAAGGACAACTCGGACGCCCTGGAAAAGCTCCTGCAGCAGGATGTGAGCGTGATTTTGGGGAAGGATATGATTATTCCGGAGGATGCCTCCCGGTTTTTCGGCCTCTACCGCATGGAAAACGATATGCCCCACAGCCTGGCCATGCCTCTGTGGCACTGGGGGAAATTTTACGAGCGCCTCATCGGCACCATCCTGGACGGCACCTGGAAATACGACGAGGAGGAAACCCCCGTCAAGGCCATCAACTACTGGTGGGGCATGTCCTCCGGCGTCATCGACCTGATCTGCTCTCAGAACCTGCCCATCGGCACCAAGCGGCTCATCGACCTGCTGCGGCATACCATCAGCCGGGAGGAATTCAATCCCTTCTCCGGCATCCTCTACTCTCAGGAGGGCATGGTGCAGGGGGACCCGGCGGTGAGTCTCTCCCCGGAGGAAATCATCACCATGGACTGGCTGGCGGAGAACGTAATCGGCTCCATCCCCAGCCCCGTGGAGCTGCAGGACGACGCCCAGCCCGTGGTCAGCCAGCAAGGCCTGGGGAAAGAGAGCAATAAATAAGGGGCAGGAAGCAGATGAAGCGCTGACCGCCCAGGCGGACGGCCAACAAATCAGGGACAGGGGACAGGCAGAGCGCTGACTGCCCATGAAGGAGCAGGCCGAAAGGGAAAAACGAAAGAGGGGAGGGGACCGGCGGCATCATGAAGATACTGGTGATCGGGGACGAGGAGTCCAAGAGCCTGTGGGATTTTTATGAAAAAAGCAAGCTGGAGGGAGTGGATTTGATTATCTCCTGCGGCGATCTGGATCCCAGATATCTCTCCTTCCTGGTGACCCTCACCAATGTGCCTCTCCTTTACGTCCACGGCAATCACGACGGCAAATATCAGGACATTCCCCCGGAGGGCTGCATTTGTATCGAAGATACCGTCTATGTGTACCGGGGGATCCGGATTCTGGGTCTGGGCGGCTCCATGCGCTACCGCCCCGGCCCCCATCAGTACACGGAAAAGCAGATGCTAAGCCGGGTCCGCCGGCTGCGCTTCCAGCTTTTCTGGCACAAGGGCTTCGATATCCTGGTGACCCACGCCCCCGCCTATCAGCTCAACGACGGCCGGGACCTGCCCCACCAGGGCTTCCAGGTTTTTCTTCGGCTCATGGAAAAATACAGGCCCAAATTCTTCCTGCACGGCCATGTCCACATGTCCTACGGCCGCCAGCACAAGCGCTATGACAAATACCGGGACACCCATGTAATCAACGCCTTTGACCACTGCATCTTTGACTACGAGGCCCAGGATGTGCCCGGGAACCTTACCCGGTAGGGCCGGCGGGCGGCAGGCGTCCCGGCCCTTTCCTTTCGTTTTCTCCGGCCTGTGTCCGCTCCCCTGCCCTTTCCTCCGGCAGGCAGGCATCCGCTCTCATTGCCATCTCAGGCGGTGGAGCTCTCCCTCCTGCTCCAGGCCCGCAAATCCGTTCTGGCGCAGGGCCTCATAGAGGACTACGGCCACAGAGTTGGACAAATTCAGGGAACGAATCTCCGGCAGCATGGGGATGCGGATGCAGCTCTCTTCATGCTCCACTAAAATTTCCTCCGGGATCCCGGCGCTCTCCTTCCCAAACATAATAAAATCCTCCGGGGAAAAGCGCACCTGATCGTAGGCGCGTCTGGCCTTGGTGGTGGCCATCCAGATCCTTGCCCCCGGGTTTTTCTCCTGAAATTCCCGGAAATTCATGTACCGGTGCAGATCCAGCTTCTCCCAGTAGTCCATGCCCGCCCGGCGCAGCTCCTTTTCCCCCAGCCGAAAGCCCAGAGGTTCTATCAGATGCAGAGAAGAACCTGTGGCCACACAGGTTCTCCCAATATTTCCCGTATTGGCCGGGATCTCCGGCTGATGCAGTACAATGTGCATATGTCCTACCCCTGCTGCTCCCGGCGCAGCTTTTCCACGAAGCGGGCCAGGCGGCCGATGGCCACCTTCAGATTTTCCAGGGAGTAGGCGTAGGAAATCCGCAGGAACCCTTCCCCGCTGTCCCCGAAGGCCGTGCCGGGCACTACAGCCACCTTCTCCTCCTCCAAAAACCGGGTGGCAAACTCGTCGCTGGTCATGCCGAACTCCTTGATGGAGGGGAACACATAGAAGGCCCCGTAGGGCTCAAAGCATTTCAGCCCCATCTCTTCAAAGGCGTGGAGCAGGTATCTGCGCCGCTGATTGTATGCCTCCCGCATCTCCCTCACGTCCTCGTCCCCGTTGCGCAGGGCCTCCACCGCCGCGTACTGGCTGGTAGTGGGAGCGCACATAATGGCAAACTGGTGGATCTTGGTCATCTGCTGGATGATGGCCGCCGGGCCGCAGGCGTACCCCAGCCGCCAGCCGGTCATGGCGTATGCCTTGGAAAAGCCGTTGATCAGAACGGTCCGCTCCTGCATACCCGGGATACTGACGATGGACACATGCTCCCCCTTGTAGGTGAGCTCCCCGTAGATCTCGTCGGACATCACAAAAATGTCCTTCTCTATGACCACCCGGGCAATTTCCTCCAGATCCTCCTTCTCCAGAATCGCTCCGGTGGGATTGTTGGGGAAGGGCAGAATCAGCACCTTGGTTTTGTCCGTAACCGCCTCCCGCAGCTCCCTGGCGGTGAGCCGGAACTGATTTTCCTCCTTCAGGTCGATAATCACCGGTTTTGCCCCTGCCAGCACGGCGCAGGGCTCGTAGGACACATAGCTTGGCTGGGGAATCAGCACCTCGTCCCCGGGGTTACACATGGCCCGCAGGCCGATATCAATGGCCTCGGAGCCTCCCACCGTCACCAGCACCTCATGATCGGAATCGTAGGAGACCCCCTGCTTTCTTTTGAGGTAGCCGGCAATCTCCATCTTGAGCTCCTTTAAGCCCGCGTTGGAGGTGTAGAAGGTGCGCCCCTTCTCTAAGGAATAGATCCCCTCGTCCCGGATATGCCAGGGCGTGTCGAAATCCGGCTCCCCCACTCCCAGGGAGATGGCGTCCTTCATCTCGCTTACAATGTCAAAAAACTTCCGGATACCCGAGGGCTTAATCTCCACTACTTTATCTGCCAGGGGATTTCTCATGGTGTAATCATCTCTCTTTCGTCGCTGTGCTTTCTGGCCAGGATGGTTCCGTGGTCCTTGTACTTTTTCAGCACAAAATGGGTGGCGGTGCTCAGCACGCTGTCCAGGGTGGAGAGCTTATCGGACACAAAGCCCGCCACCTCCTTTAATGTCTTGCCCTCCAGGGAAACCAGCAGGTCGTAGCCGCCGGAAATCAGGTACACCGCGTGAACCTCCGGATAATTGTAGATCCGCTCCGCGATACTGTCAAAACCCTGGCCCCTCTGGGGCGTCACCCGCACCTCGATGAGGGCGGACACCTTCTCCACGGAGGTGTTCTCCCAGTTCACCAGCGTATGGTAGCCGCAGATGGTGCCGTCCGCCTCCAGAGCGGCCAGCTCGTTGGCTACGGCAATCTCATCCTCTCCCAAAATCACCGCCAGCTCCTTCACGCCGATGCGGCTGTTTTTCTCCAAAACCGACAACAATTCTTCCTTACACATGCAAACCTCCATTCCGGGAGCCCCTCCGGCCAGGCTTTGGCCCGGAGCTCTCCCCCGTCTATTGATCCCCCCTTGGGGCTATCCCCAGCCTGCGGTTCCCCCGGGTGTTCTTCCCAGTCTATGGGTTCCTCCCCGGCGTTCTCCCCAGTCTGCGGTTCCCCCGGGGAAACTCTTCCCAGCCTATGAGTTTTCCTCTGGGCGTTCCTCCTGCCGGGCCTCCAGCAGGCGCTCTATCTCGTCCCTCCCCGGCCGGTTCAAAAAGCGCCTTCTCCCCTGGCAAAGAAGGATTCTCCCGGGCCCGGGCCTGATCTCTCCCACGCACACCGCCGGAATCCCCGCCTCCTTAAGAGCGGCAGCCAGCCTGTCTCCCCTGTCCGCCGTCATCAGAAGGCATCCCCCCGAAAGCAGCCGGTAGGGGTCGGCCCGAAAATATTCGCAGATCTCCACGGTCTCCTGCCGCAGGGGAAAACTGCGCAGATCCGCCGCAAATCCCGCCCCGCAGCTCTCTCCCAGCTCCCAGAGGGCCCTGAAAATTCCGCCCTCCCGGACGGTGCGCACAGCGCTGGCTCCCTGCTCCCGGGCAATCCCGGCCTCCCTGTCAGTGGAAAGATATCTGTCAAAGCGGGCCGCCTCATCCAGGAGGCGCTCCGGATACCTCTCAAGAAGCTCCCCCCGCCGGCGCCGGGCCAGCAGGCAGGTTCCCTCCAGGCCGATCCATTTGCTCACCACAATGTCCTGGCCGGGCCTTATTTCCCCGGGGCCGTCCTCTCCGGGGGCCCCGGTTCCCTGCCCACAGGCCTGGATCCGTCCCTCCGACGGTCTCTCCCCGCAGATCGGAACCCGTCCCTCCGCCGGTCTCTCCCCGCAGGTCTGGATCCGTCCCTCCGACAGCCTCTCCCCGCAGGTCTGGATCCCATCCCCGGCCGACGGGCCTCTCTGCCGGGTCACGCTCCGGGCACTGCCGCCGGAGGGGCAGCAGCTCCCCCATCCGGAGCCGTCCCGGCAGCGGGATCCGCAGCCCCTGCGGCGGGATCCGCTGTGCCAGCCCCGGGATCCGCAGCTCCTGCAGCGGGATCCGCTGTCCCGGCCCCGGGGATCACGGCTCCTGTGGCGGGATCCACCGTCCCGGCCCCGGGAATCACGGCTCCTGTGGCGGGATCCACTGTGCCGGTCCCGGGAATCACAGCCCCCGTAAGCGGGTCAATCACGCCGGAAACCGCCGGCGCCGCCGTGAGAAGGGCAATCACATTCTGCACATGGTCTATACTGGCGGTTCCGATGGCCGCCATAATCTCGTTGTAGGCGTTGGGGTCTGCCGTGGCCACCCCCACAGTGGCGCTCCTGGGCACCATCTTATAGGTGCTGCTGTTGACTTCCTCCCTGCTCACCTGGACGCCGTTCTCCGTCACTACCTTCCAGAGCCGGGCCTTGTAGCCGATGTGGGCGCTCTCCTTCACAATGTACCCGATGGGCTGGCTCGGATCCGGATAAATGGTATCCGCCTCGGGCCGCACGGTCTCCAGCACTTCGCTGACATAGCTCACCTTCCGGTCACTGCTGCGGGTTTCCTCCCCGTAGATCGTAAAGGTGATCTTCTTCCCGGAGACAGAGCCCTCTATGTAAACAGGCACATCCCGGTTGTTCACAAAGCGGAAATCCTTCCCGGCGGACTCGGCGATGGCCGCGTCGGCGGAAGGGTCCACATAATTGACGATCATGGAGTGATTGTGCCGCTCCGTCACATCCAGCTCCGCCAAAAGCACCGCGTTGTAGAGAGTGGTGGACACCTGGCAGATCCCGCCTCCCAGGCTGTCGATCACCTTGCCGTTCATGTAGGAGCCCGCCATATAGTAGCCGTTGGCCTCGGTGAAGGGGGCCACGGCGTCATAGGTGGAGAATTCCTCCCCGGGATAGAGGGTGGTCCCGTCAATCAGCCGGCAGCCGTTGGTCACATTGGCGCTCCGGGACTGGCCGGAGGTGGAAAAGGAGGTGGTGAAGGTTCCCAGCACGTCCTTCACCCGGGCGAGCTGCTCGTAGGTGCCCTCAGGCTCATCCACCTCCACCACCAGCGGGATGCTGCAGTCCCCTCCGTCCCACTGGCCGGTCATATAATTGTAGATCGCATCGATGGAGTTCTCCACATCCAGCTTGTAGCCGGTCTGTCCCTCCTGGATCACAAACTGGCCGTTCTCTCTCTTTAAGGTGGCGTTCACAGCCTCCTGGTCATAGGGAGTACACCTTGAGGCCAGCACACTGTCGATGGCGGTGATGTCAAAGGTAACCTTTACCTCGTAGTCAATGTGGGAATACTGCAGATCCTTCATCACCTTGTAGCGGGTGATCACGCTGCCCGTGGTCCCCACCCTCAGGGCCTCGTCCACGACCTGGGGGTTGGCCCAGGTGATTCCCAGATCCTTTGCGGTGACCTGCACCATATTGCCTCCCGCCGCCTGAAGGGTGACCACCGCCGAGCCAAGGCTGTCCACATAGGACTGTCCCAGCTCGTATGCCTGCTCCCGGCTCATGCCGCCCGCATCCTGTCCGCCGATATAAATCCCCTGTTTGATGGTTTCCTCCTGGGCCCCGCGGGCAAAAATCCCTGCCCCGAGCCACACACACACCGCCAGAGCAGCCCCAAAGACCGTCCCAAGGCCCCTCAGGAGCCCGGCCGATCCAAACCGTTTTTTCATATTTTCCTCACTTCCGCCCTTTCCCGGCTCCGCTTCAAACCCTGGATCCCCTACCACACCAGATCACCCAGAAGAGGCACCAGCATCGCCACCACCACAATGATCACAATGACGGCCGACACCCTCTGCTTGGTCTTTTTATTGTTAAAATTAAACATACGCACCTCCGTCCCGCACCCCGCAGGACTGTCCTTTTAATCCAGGCATCATTATATATGATATGTCCCGATTTGGCAAGTTATATCTGGCGGACGGGCCGCCTGCCCGCACCCTGCAGATCCGGGGCTCCTCCCCGCTCTCATCCAGAAGGGCGGGTATCCCCTCCCCGGTCAGGGCAATCCCAAGCCGAAGGGGATCCTCCCCCATGCCCAGGGCCCCGTAGTCCCCCCAGAGGGCCTTCTCCCCCAGGCACAGATCCCACCGGTACAGCTTCCCCGCCTCCCCGCAGTACAGATAACCGTCCTCCTGCAGGGCCATCGGGCTGCCGAAGGCCGCTTCCACCCGGCCGTATGCCTTCTCCCCGCTGCCGGGCACGTACCCGGAGAGCACCAGATCTCCCCCCGCATACCACTGAAACAGAGGAAAACCGTCCGGCGTCTTACAGGCGAAGCGCACCCGGGTGCCCGCCTCCCCCTTCAGTTCCTCCGCCAGCTCCCCCTGAGGGTCCAGCACCAAAACACGCCCCTCATCCTCCCGGGGAATCACGTAAAAAAAGCCCTCCCCATCCCCCCAGATCTCCGGAGCGCTTCGATCAGAGGAAAGCTCCACCCCGGCCCTGCGCAGGGCGGGCAGCAGATCCACCGGCTTGGAATCCGGCGTCTTCCTCCCCTTTTCCAGGGACATGCGGATCGCCAGATACTCGAGTTTTCCTCCCTCCTGGGGAGCTCTGGTCTGCACAAATACCACCAGCTCCCGGTCGCTGACCGGATCAAAGGCAGAGACGGCCGTCTCCTTCCCCTGGATCTTCAGGATAGTGGGCAGGGTGATTGGCACCTCCCTCCAGTCCTGGCCGCCGTCCCACCACCTTACATAGAAGCGCGTCCCGCCCGGATACTCAAAGCGGTTGAGGCCGTACAGCCTTCCTCCCAGGATCCGGCACTGCAGGCCCGTTTCCACTCCCGCGAGGTTTTCCCGGGCCAGGCCCTGGGGCAGGCTCTCCAGATACACAGGCCCGTCCGGGGCCTCTGTTCCCGACGTATTCCACCGGCTGCTGCGCCAGTCAAAGCCCTCCCGGGATCCCGGGGTATCTGTCCCCTCCCGGGAGGCCTCCTGAGACGGGCCGGGGTCCGCACTCTCCCCGCTCTCCCCCAGAGCGCAGGCGGAAAGCAGGACGCCCGCCGACAAAAGCAGCGCCGCCATACCCATTCCCCGCCTCTTTCCTCCTTTAGGCTCTCCGTTCATCCTCTCTCCCGTTCTCCCCCTGCTCATCCTCTTCTCCCATGCTCCCCGCGCCCCGATTCTCCCCCTCCGGCCCCCGCTCTTTTCGCCCATAGGCGGCCAGAATCCGGTCCGTGAAGCGGCTGGCCTCGCTGCGGGTGAGGCTCTCCACCTCTTTCTCCAGGGTAAGTCCGTGCAAAAGGAGCAGTCTTTGCAGCCTCTCCTTCTGACGGGCCGTGGCCGGCGTGTCCCGCTTTGCCTGATAGCACAGGGGTCTGGGGGCAAATGCCTCCGGATCCTTCTCAAAAAACAGGGCCCCCAGCTTCTCATAGAGCTGCCAGGCGGCCAGGGCGTCCCCCAGGGCCCGGTGGGCCTGATGGGGGATGTCATAATAGGCGCACAGATAAGAAAGGTTTTTGTGCTCCAGCTGCGGCAGATGCTTTCTGGCAATCTTAAGCGTGTCGATGCCCCTTCTCTCAAAGGGGATCCGCCGGTCCACGCAGGCTTTTTTCAAAAAGGAATAGTCGAACAGCACCCGGTGGCCCAGCAGGGGCAGATCCCCCAAAAACTCCAAAAGCCCGGGCAGCGCATCCTCCAGAGAGGGCGCTCCGGCCGTATCACTCTCGCTGATCCCTGTCAGCTCCCGCACCCGCTCCGGGATCCGCAGGCCAGGGTTGATCACGGTATGGAAGACGGCTTCTCTCTCCCCGCCCTTCACCCGCACCGCCCCGATCTCCAGGATCCTGTCGCTCCTAGGGCAAAGTCCCGTGGTCTCCAGGTCCACGGCCGCAAAATCCTGCACGAACTCCATTCCTTTTCTCACCCGCTACAGCTTCACCGGGCCGTCCCCGATATCCACCACATAAAAGTCGGCGGCGTACCCGATTTTCTCCAGATATGCCTCCCCCACCTGACGGATGAACACCGCCACGGCATCCTCCCTGACAATGCTGACGCTGCAGCCCCCGAAGCCCGCCCCGGTCATGCGGGAGCCGATGACGCCCTCCACCTTCCAGGCTTCCTCCGCCAGGGTATCCAGCTCCCTGCCTGTGACCTCATAGTCGTCCCGCAGGGACACATGGGAGGCGTTCATCAGCTCTCCGAACCGCTTCACATCGTCTCTCTCCAGGGCCTCCACTGCCTCCAGGGTCCGCCGGTTTTCCGTGACCGCATGTCTGGCCCGGCGCAGCCACACCGGATCGGGAATGGCGCTGCTATACTGCTCAAAGCGCTCCAGGGTCAGCTCCCCCAGGGAGGCAATATCCGTCACCTTCTGCAGGCAGGCCAAGGCCGACTCGCACTCCCGGCGGCGCTCATTGTACTTGGAATCCCCAAGCCCCCTCCTTTTGTTGCTGCAGGCGATCACGATCCGGGCCTTCTCCAGCTTCACGGGAACATACTGATAGGACAAATCCGCCGTGTCCAGAAAAATGGCGTGCTCCTTTTTTCCCATAGCAATGGCAAACTGATCCATGATGCCGCAGTTGACCCCGTTGAAATGATTCTCCGAATACTGGCCGATGAGAGCCAGATCCTGATTTGAGACATCAAACCCGAACAGATCCCGCAGGATAAAGCCTGTGAGCACCTCCACAGAGGCGGATGAGGACAGGCCGGAGCCGTTGGGGATGTTCCCGTACAGCAGAAGATCCATGCCGCAGGGCAGCTTCATCCCTCTCTCTTCAAAGGCCCAGATCACTCCCTTGGGATAATTGGTCCAGTCCGCCTTAGGATCGGGCCGCAGCCCCTCCAGGGAGGATTCCATCACTCCCAGCTGCTCAAAATTCATGGAGTAAAACCGCAGCCGTCCGTCCGCGCGCTTCCTGGCCGCCCCGTAGGTGCCGACGGTCAGGGCACAGGGGAACACATGGCCCCCGTTGTAGTCCGTGTGCTCTCCGATCAGGTTCACCCGCCCGGGGGCAAAGTACACCTCCGCCCCCTGACTGTCTCCGAAGATCTCCGCGAATCTGCGGAGCATTTTCTCTTTCATCCCTTTTATCCTTCCTTTCCGCCTCCGGGATCCTGTGCTTTACAGCACCATCTCTCTCTTGTCCAGATCCTCCTGGACCTTCTCCAGATCCTCCCGGATGTGGAGCTTCTGAGGGCAGCTCTTCTCGCACTTGCCGCACTTGACACAGTTCTTGGGCTGCTTTGCCTCCCCAAGCTCCTTCTCCCATCTCCAGCTCACCACATTGTAGTTGCTGTACATATGGTAGGTGTTCCAGACGCCGAAGCACCCGGGGATATCCACCCCCGCCGGGCAGGGCATACAGTACCGGCAGCCGGTACAGCCGTTCTTCACCCGGCTCTTTAAAATATCCACCACCTGGAGCACCGTCTCCTGCTCCGCCTGGGAGAGAGGCTTAAAGCGGGTGAAGGTCTTCAGATTGTCCTCCAGCTGCTCCCGGGTGGTCATACCGCTGAGCACCACCTTCACCCCGGGCAGGGAGCCTACCCAGCGGAAGGCAAAGGAGGCGATGCTGGCCTGAGGGTCATGGGCATGGAACAGCTCCTCCACATCCGGGGTGTAGGCAGTCAGATAGCCGCCCTTCACCGGCTCCATCACCACCACCGGGACCCCCTTCACCGCCGCCAGGGCATATCCCTTCAGGCCCGCCTGGGTGTCCTTGTCCATGTAGTTTAACTGGATCTGACAGAAATCCCAGTCCCTGGCGGTCAGAATCTTCTCAAAGGCATCGTAGCTGTCATGGAAGGAAAATCCCAGATAACGGATCTTTCCCTCCTTCTTCAGCTGGGAGAGCCGGTCCGCCACTCCCAGCTTTTCCATTTCCTCCCAGCGGTCCCTCCCCATGGCGTGCATCAGATAAAAATCAATGTGGTCCGTCTGCAGACGGTCCAGCTGCTCCTGGAAAATCCGGTCCACGTCCTCCAGGGACTTCACCATCCACACCGGCAGCTTGGTGGCCAGATAAAAGGAATCTCTGTGGTGCTCCTTCAGCACCTCCCCCAGCACCGCCTCGCTCTCCCCGCCGTGGTAGGGATAGGCCGTGTCTATGTAGTTGACGCCGGCCTCCAGCGCCCTGTCGATGAGCTCCTTTGCCTTGGGCCGGTCGATTTTGCCCGTCTCATTGGTGGGAAATCTCATGCACCCGTACCCCAGCAGGGAGGTCTCCACCCCCAGCTTCTCCATCTTCCTTTTTTCCATTCCGTTCCATCTCCTTTCTATTGCTTTATAATAAGAGTTCCGTCCTCCCCATAATCCACTCCGAAATCCCTGCTAAAGCCCCGGAGCCGCTCCAGGATCCGGGCCGCCTCATCCCCCTGGGCGGGGGTGGGCTGATAGTTGTTCCTCTCCTTTACGGAGCTGAGGGAGCAGGGAATTACCCGCGCCGCCGTTTCCTCCTGCTTGACCCCGTCCACAAAGGTGAAGGTCTGCTGAAAGATCATGGTGTCCTTGTCGGAAGGGTTGCGGTTGGCCCCAAAGCAGAAATTGCCCAGGCTGTAGATAATATATTTCCCCTGATATTCCTCTATGCCCTGAAGCACATGGGGATGGTGGCCGATCACCAGATCCGCCCCCAGGTCAATGCACAGCTTCCCAAGCTTCCTCTGATATGCCTCCGGCTGATAATCCCGCTCAACGCCCCAGTGACAGCAGGCAAGGAGCAGATCCGCCCCTTCCTCCCGGAGCTTCTCAAAGCCCTCCCGGATGAACTTCTCGCACCCCTCTCCCCAGGATACCTCATTCACGGATACATACCCCACCCGGATGCCCTGGGGGCTTTCGTAAATTCCCACATGATCGTCGTAGGCGTAAACAATCCCCGCCTCCTGCATGGCCGCCACTGTATCGTCGCTCCCGCCCTGGCCGTAGTCCAGCCGGTGGTTGTTGCCCATACTGACAGCCTCCACACTGCCCGCGGTAAGGATATCCGTGTAGGAGGGATCCCCCTTAATGTTGTAGGTGCGGTCCTGGCGCATCTCCGAGAAGGTCAGCACCCCCTCGAAATTCACCAGGGTCATATCGTCCGCCGCAAAGATCTCATGGACATTCTGAAAAAAGTACCCGGGATCCTGGACCTGCTCGTAGGTCTGCCGGAAGGAGTAGGCGTAGTCCTGATCCTGGTAATTGCCCAAGGAGCAGTCCCCCGCCGCCGACAGGGTGAAGGTGATCACCTGCGGGGTGGGCTGAGGCGTGGGCGCAGGAGTGGGGGACGCCGGGGCAGCCGTGGGAATGGGCTGGGGCGCCACCACGGGAAGCCCCTCCCTCTCCGCAGCCGGCTGGGTGGATTCCTCCGCCACAGATTTGGGCGCAGGCGCCGCCACCTCCACATCCCTCCCGCAGGCCGTGGTCAGGCCCGCCAGGAGCGCTATCCAAAACAGGATCTGCCTTCCTCTCGCTCTCAACGCTTCCCTCTCCCTGTTTTTTCGTCTTTTACCAATCAAAACTTCCGCGCGGCCTGCACCGCCTGCTCTCCGCTCCGGGCACATCCTCTCTGTGCGGCGCACATGGAATCAGAAGTCCACAGATGTTTTTTTCTGTGGACATTGTACCACAAACTTTTTCTTCTGCCTACCCCGCAATCGGAGAAAACCCGCCCTCAGGACTCCGGATCCGCCCCTGCCCGGCGGAAGGCCTCCCCCATGCCCAGAATCACAAAGAGGGTGGGGGTGTTCATGATCTGCTGGAAGCTGAACATGTTATGTACCGTGTAGGCCAGCACGCACAGGCCGCAGGCCCCCGCCAGGGCCGCCCATTTCCCGCCCTCCGGGCGCTCCCCCGCCCTCAGAAAGCCCGTCATGGCTGCCAGCATGAGCCCGGCGAAGGAGACCGCCCCCAAAATCCCCGTGTCCACCAGGAGGGTCAGCCATTCATTGTGGGCATTGGTGAGCCGCAGGCCCCCGAACCACTCCTGCACAAGGGCGTAGACCTGCCCGTCCTGCATCCCGGCGATAAAGGGCGCCATACAGTCCGGCCCCACTCCCACAAACCGCCGGAGGAAGCCCTGACGGGCAAAGCACATCCAGCCCACAGTCCAGGTGGCCCCCCTCATGCTCCCCCACTCCGGGGAAAAGGTAAAGAGCGGGCTGCCCTCCAGAGGCCCCAGCCCCCAGAGCGTGTTGGCCGTCAGCAGCAGGACAAAACCCCCGGCGCAGACTCCCGCCGCTCCAAGCAGCCACTTCCCGGCTTTCGCAAAAGCCGCCGTCGGGCAGGCGCCCCGCTTCCGTCTCCTGTAAACCCAGAGACCCGCCAGGCCGCAGCAGGCGGGAAACACCGCCGCCAGAGGCGTGGCCGTCAGAAGATCCGAGGTGCCGGAGCGGTAGGTCATGGCCTCCGGAAACAGAAGCCGTACTCCGAAAGTGACCAGACAGACGATCCCCAGAAGAAACAGGATCGCAAAGTATCTCTGCAGCCTCCCGGCGTCCTTCAGGGAGAGAAGCAGCAGCACAAACATTACCGCCCCCAGAGTCAGGATCCCCCCGTCGCTCCCCTGGGTTACCAGGCTGGCGAATCCCGCCGCCGCATAGAGCCAGAGCAGGATACGGGCCCGTCTCCCCGTCCCGCCGCTCCAGAGCAGGTATACCCCTCCGAAGAGCACCGTCACCAGATATCCGCAGTACCAGTTGATGTTTCCGATCAGAGAGATAAACTCCGGGTTGGCCCCCTCCATGGGATAGGGATAATACCCGAACCGATTCAGATATCCCAGCAGGAACACCAGCCCCGACACGGGCAGAAGAAGCGCCGCCGCCCACTCCCTCCTGTTCCAGACCCGGGAAATCAGAAAATATCCCGCCACAAAGGTCAGCTGGGGCAGCAGCCCCATCCTCCAGGAGCTGACTCCCCACAGGGCATCCTCCCGGTAGGGGCTGAGCAGGTAGGAGATCACCGCCGCCGCGCCGTAGAGGGCGGCCAGGATATCCACCGGGGAGAGGGAGGCCAAAAGCTCCCTCATCCTGATTCCCCGGTCCCTGTGCAGCAGAAGGAGAAGCAGGCCAAGGGCCAGATAGAGGGCCGCCGCAGGCAGGAAATAACGGACATATGCCATAAACATGTTTTCCTTGACGGTGGCAATCATCACATAGCCGTTCTCATGGTAGAGGGGCAGCAGCACCAGCACCACCATCATGTACACACAGACCACAATCTCCATGAGAAGATCCAGAACATGCTGGATCCTGTCCAGAGGATGGACCGGGGAGGAACTCTGTGCCGGCTCTGTCTTTACCAGTTGACGTTTGCTCATGCTGCGCTCCTTCTTTCCCCTTTTCCAAAAAAGGAGGAAAACGATTTGATATGTGAGACGGAAGAAAAGCCCTCTGCGGCCCCCGCGATCAGAAGGCGGGCCGGAAGCCCTCCGAGAGATCCTCCCCCCGAAGCTCAAAGCCCCCCTGGGTGGGAGCCGCAGGGAAGGGATCATACCCGGTCCTGTCCCCGTACACAGGCACATAGAAGGTCTCTCCCTCCACCTGATAGGCGGTCACCTCATAGGTTCCGTAGTCCTGCTGCCACAGCCAGGCGTCCGCCGGGGCGGCGCTCCACACATAGGCCGCCGTCACATAGAGCTTATAGGCTCCGTACAGCGCCAGGAGAAGCCGGGCAATCCCGTCCCGGCCCAGGCCAAGCAGAATCCATCCCCCCATGAGGGCCGGCAGCAGAAGCACATAGGCGTACCCATACCGGGTCAGGGGGGCGCTTGTCTGCCAGAACACATAGGAGCAGGCCAGGGCGGCGAGCACCAGCAGGCGGTCCCCCCTCCCCCGCTTTCTGCAGATCAAAGTCCACACCGCCGCCCCCGCAAGCAGCGCCAGCGATCCCAGATCCGCCAGGATCAGCAGCTTCTCCGCGGCAGAGAGGGTGGAGGCAAACCAGCCCGGGAACCACTGGGCGAAGGGAACATTCACCAGGGCCACATCGTACAGGCCCCTTCCCCAGACCTTGATCTGGGCCGCGTCCACCGCAATGTTTTCCGCCCGCATCTTCCAGTCAAAATGAAACAGATCCAGCCCCGGCAGGGGGTAAAAGAGCCAGCCGGAGATCAGCACCGTGCGGATCAGCCAGGGCAGGGCCGTGAAAAGCCCAAGGCCCAGATACATCCCGATCTGTCCGAAGCGCTTCTCCCGTAGGAGCCTCCAGGCAGGCTTCAGCAGCAGAAGAAGGATCAGCCCGGCGGTGAGCTTCAGGGTCAGCGCATACACGCCCGCCACGCACAAAAGCCCGTAGGGGGCGATGGAATCCCGCTTCTCCTCCAGGGCGTCCAGCCACTTGATCACAATCCAGAAAATCATGCACATGACCCCGTAGTCGGAGGCGGGGGCCACCACCTCGTTTACAATCAGGGTCAGATAGTACACGGCCGCCGCCCTTGCATAGTCTGGCCAAATAAGCTTCCTCCTGCGGACGCAGCGCCCCAGATCCAGCACCGTCAGGCTCAGCAGGAAGGCAAAATATCCGTTCACAGCGTGGAGGGAATGTCCCGTCAGGAATTTCATGCTGTAGAGAGCCGACAGGGCGAACACGGAGCTGTTGTAGGCGAAGCGCTCATGCAGGTTGCCAAGGCCCTTCACCACCCCGTACTCTTCAATCCAGCGGATGCTCTGGCCGTGGTAAAGGTCGCTGTCGTAGGCCAGATATCCCCGGGAAGCACAGTAGGCCCAGAAGACAAACAAGAGCAGCACAGCCGCCCGCCTTCCCCGGGAGCTTCCCTGCCACAGAGACCTCAGCAAAACAGGGAGGCGTCTTCGGCCTGCCAGAAGAATCCCCAGGCAGACGCCAAGAAGGATCAGATTGGCCCACAGCCCCACCCCCGCAAACAGACTGAAAAACTGGGCGTACACCGTAGCCCCGATCAGGCCGGCACACAAAAGGGTATCCCCCCGCCGCAGGGGACATTGAAAAGCCCTCTCCGTCAGGAGAGAGACCCCAAATCCCAGACAAAATGTGGTAAACAGCACGTAAATCCAGCTGAGCGCAACAGCCGCCATGAACTCTTCCTCCAAACGGTTCCCTATCTGTCACTCTTTTTGTCATTATAAACTAAAAAAGGGAAAAAGTACAGAGTACCTTTCCCTTTTAAAGCGGCAGCCCGGCCGCTTCGCCTGTGGCCGGCGAATCCCTGGCAGGGGCGGCCGTGGCCGGCACGGCCTTGACCATCATTGCCGGGGGATTACTGAATGTCCGTCACCTGGTAGTCCTGGTCCTCCACGGCCTTCTTCAGGGCCTCGTCGGAGATCTCCCCGGTGAGGGTCACCACAGCCTTGCCCGTCTCATGGCTCACCTGGGCCTGGCTCACCTGAGGCAGCGCCTCCAGGCTCTTTTTCACCCGGGCCTCGCAGTGCCCGCACATCATTCCCTGGATTGTCAGTGTCTTTTCCATTTTCATTTCCTCCTTTTTTTCTTCCTGTTTTTCCTCTTGTTTTTCTTCCCGGGCGGCGGTCTCTGTCTCCGGCTCCGCCCCGGACAGCCTGCCCTTCTTCCTCTTCCCGGCCCTCTTTGCGTCCCGGCTTCCGTCATAGATGCGGGTCAGGTTCAGCCGCAGGGCGTTGGTGACCACGCAGAAGCTGGAAAGGCTCATGGCCGCCGCCGCGAACATGGGATTCAGCTGCCAGTGGAAGAGAGGGATCCACACTCCCGCGGCCAGGGGGATCCCGATCACATTGTAAAAGAACGCCCAGAACAGGTTCTGGTGGATGTTCCGCAGGGTTGCCCGGCTCAGGCGTATGGCCGCAGGCACATCCCGCAGCCGGCTCTTCATGAGCACCACGTCCGCCGCGTCCACAGCGATGTCCGCGCCGGCCCCGATGGCAATCCCCATGTCCGCCCGGGTCAGAGCGGGAGCGTCGTTGATTCCGTCTCCCACCATGCCCACCTTGCCCTGCTCCTTCAGGCTCCGGACCACCGCCTCCTTGCCGTCGGGCAGCACTCCGGCGATCACCTTATCCACTCCTGCCTGCCGGCCGATGGCCTGGGCGGTGCGCCGGTTGTCCCCGGTGAGCATCACCACCCGGATGCCCATGGCGCGCAGTTCCTCTATGGCCTGAGGGCTGTCCTCCTTGAGCACATCCGCCACGGCGATAATGCCCAAAAGCCTGCCTCCCCTGGCAAAGAGCAGGGGCGTCTTTCCCTCCTGGGAAAGGGCGTCGGCCTGCTCCTTAACCCAGCCCTCCATCTGGGGGGCCAGCTCCGGCCGGCTGCCGATAAACGCCAGGCTTCCGCCCAGAAGCACCTCTCCCTCCAGCCGGGCGGTCAGGCCGCTCCCCGGCAGAGCCTGGAACTCCGTGACCTCCCGGGGGGCGATCCCTTCCTCCCCGGCCCTGCGCAGAACCGCCTTGGCCAGAGGGTGCTCGCTCTTTTTCTCCAGAGAGCAGGCCAGCTCCAGCAGCTCCTGAGGCCGGATTCCCTCCCGGGGCAGAAGCTCCGTCACCTGGGGCTCTCCCCGGGTGATGGTTCCAGTCTTGTCCAGGGCCAGGATTTCCAGCTTTCCGGTTTCCTCCAGGGAAACCGCTGTTTTAAACAGGATGCCGTTTCTGGCGCCCACGCCGCTCCCCACCATGATAGCCACCGGAGTGGCCAGCCCCAGGGCGCAGGGACAGCTGATCACCAGCACCGAAATGCCCCGGGCCAGGGCAAATCCCACGCTCTCACCGGCCAGAAGCCAGGCCAGGATTGTGACCGCCGCCACCCCTATCACTGCCGGCACGAACACTCCGGAAACCCGGTCCGCCACCTTGGCGATGGGGGCCTTGGTGGCCGCCGCATCGCTGACCATGCGGATGATCTGGGAGAGGGTGGTATCCTCCCCCACCCGGGACGCCTGGCATTTCAGGAAGCCGGACTGGTTCACAGTGGCTGCGGACACGCCGTCCCCCGGCCCCTTGTCCACAGGGATGCTCTCCCCCGTGAGAGCCGCCTCGTTCACCGCGCTCTCCCCATCCAGCACAAGACCGTCCACCGGAATATTTTCCCCGGGGCGCACCACAAATATGTCCCCCTTCTTTACCTGCCAGGCGGGGACCTCCTTCTCCTGCCCCTCCACCAACAAGGTGGCCGTCTTGGGCGCCAGGCTCATAAGCCCTTTCAGAGCGTCGGTGGTTTTCCCCTTGGAGCGGGCCTCCAGCAGCTTTCCAACGGTGATCAGGGTCAGGATCATGCCCGCCGACTCAAAATAAAACTCATGCATATAGGCCATGACCGCCGCCGCGTCCCCTCGGGCCTGGGCCCCCGTCATGGCAAAGAGGGCGTAGGTGCTGTACCCAAAGGCCGCCCCCGCTCCCAGAGCCACCAGGGTGTCCATGTTGGGGGCCCGATGGAGCAGCCCCCGCACGCCGCTCACAAAGAAGCGCTGGTTGATCACCATAATCGCCCCCGTCAGCAGAAGCTGCAGCAGCCCCATGGCCACGTGGTTCCCCTCCAGGAAAGCGGGAACCGGCCAGTTCCACATCATATGCCCCATGGAAAGATACATCAGCGCCGCCAGGAACACCAGGGAGGCCGAAAGCCTTCTCTTCATGGCCGGGGTCTCCCGGTCCCGCAGGGCCTCTCCCGCTCCCGGATCCCCGCCCTTCTCCGCGGCCCGGGCGGCAGAGGCGCCGCTCTCCCGGCGGGACGCCCCGTAACCGGCCTCTTCCACCGCCCGGATCACCTCCCCGGGGAGAGCGCTTCCCTCCACTCCCATGGTTCCCGTCAGCAGATTCACCGTGCAGGAGGCCACCCCCGGCACCTTGGAAACCGCCTTCTCCACCCGGGCGCTGCAGGCCGCGCAACTCATTCCCGTCACAATATACTGCTCCATTTTATTACATCTCCATTCCGGAGCGCTCTGCGCGGCGGGGTGCTGAGAAATCCGCGAATAGGATTTCCCATCTGCCATCAAAGCTATTTGTGACGCTCCGGCACAAACAGCCCGGAATTACCGGATCAGCCGCCTCAGGGTCTCCATGAGCTCATCCAGGGTTTCCTCATGACCCTCCCGGATATCCCTGGCCACGCAGGTGCGGATATGATCCTCCAAAAGGAGCTTGCCAAAGCCGTTCAGGGCCGCGGTCACAGCCGCCACCTGAACCAAAATATCCGTACAGTAGACATTCCGCTCCACCATGCCCTTGATCCCCCGAATCTGTCCCTCGATCCGGTTCAGACGGTTGATCAGGCTCCGATACTCCTGCTCCGTGCGCACCTTGGTCTTTCCCGTGCAGCCGCAGCACTCCGGCTCCTGCCCCTTCTCTTCACCGGCCGCGCAGAGCTCTTCCTCCAGGGCTTTCTCCTGATTCACCCGATCCAGTCCCTTCTCATCCTGCTTCATCCTTTGTTCCTCCTTTTTCTGATCCGGAAGGGCCGCCGCCCTCCCTGAGGCAAATTTCCGTCTCCGGGAGCCCGTTTCGCCTCCCGGAGGATCCAACGGTTTTATTATATACCCCTTGCGGGTATTATTCAATAGGGAATCTGTATTTTTATAAATTTTTTAGATATTTTTTTCGGAATCAATTTTTTAGGACTTCTCCGGGACTGTTTTCCGAGTTTCCCCGGGACTTCTCCAAAACTTCTCCGGGACTTCTCTTGTCGAAAAAGCACCTGCACGCCCGGGCTGGGGGTATGCAGGTGCTAATATGCCTGTCAAATATGCTTACAAGGTATGCTTGCAAGATGTGCCTGCAAGGTATGCTTGCAGAATATCCTTGCAAAAGCTGCTTGCAAAATGTGTTTGTAAAACTGCTTACTAAATGTGCTTGCAGAATGTGCCTGCAAATTGTGCTTGCAAAATATGCTTACAGGATTCGCTTGTAAATGCAGGAGAAACTATCTGTCACGGAATCCCGCCGTCAGGGATTACTGGACGCTGGGCTCGTACACGGCTACCCAGGTAGTGTCCATGTTCTCCCAATTGTCAACATGAGTCTGGCTGGGATTCAATGCAGCATCCTCTTCGTCGTACCGGCGCCAGCCCTTAAACTTATAACCTGCCTTTGCCTCGGGAGCCTCCACCTGAATGGTGCCATCTCCCATGCAGGGCTTCCACAGGAATCCAACCCTCTCTCCCCAATTGTTCACAAAGCCTTCGCACATCTCCAAGTCCGTTACATAGGTAACACCCCATACGATCCGTTCATCGGTCCCAGGCTTCCTCCTGTTGCACCCTTCGTTGGTGCACTTGTTCTGTTCGTCCCAGTGATGCCCTTTGCCCGGCTCAAGTACCACCACGTCATATGCCTCATAGCATTTTGCGCGGGTGCAGGGCCGATATGTGATCTTGAGACCGCTGCACTTATCGTATTCCACTGTTTTATCTTTGCCCCACTGATGTCCCAGCGGCTCAAGGGTGTAAGTTTCAGACACTGTGCCACAGGCCAGGCACTCCCAGTGACCGCTTCCGCTCTTCGTGCAGGTAGGCGGCACATCTTCAATATACTTAATGTCCGTGTGTGTTCCGAAGGTCGGGTCGTTCATGAACCTAATGTCCACATCTCCGCAGCGGCTGCATGCCCATATTTCCTTCCCGCGAGTGGTGCAGGTCCGTTTCTCACAGCTCTTATATTCATAGTCGTGACCCAGAGCACTTATGGGAGTTCTCTCTTCCTCACCGCAGGTTGTACAGATCTTAGATGTATAGCCATCCTTTGTACAGGTAGCATTCTCTGTCGGCCCTTCACTCCAGATATGTCCTGTCTCGGGAGCCGGGATCACCTGCACATCCTTTTTCCCGTTACAGCCCTCTCTCTTGCAGTGGATGGACTTGGAGCCGTCCTCCGTACAGGTGGCTTCCTTATCTACCGTATAGGAATCATCCCAATCATGCCCCAGAGGCTTAATTGCGATATTTTCAAATTCCTTTCCGCAAAGTTTACACTTTTCTGTCACAAATCCCCAGCTCTCACAGGTAACTGGCTGGATGGTCTCCTCAAGAACCAACTGATGGTCTATATCCGCAGTGCTCACAGGGATCGTCTCCCTCTCCACTTCCCCGCAGGTGCTGCAGGTACGGGTCTTGGTTCCCTCAGTTTTACAAGTCGGCTTTTTCTCAACTTTCCACGGCCCATAGGTATGCTCATGGACTTCCGGCTCCTGGACAGGCTCCACGGTGGGAGCGGGGGTCTCAGTCGGCTCTACAGTGGGAGCCGCCGTCTCTGCGGGCTCGGCAGTGGGCTCCACAGCAGGAGCAGCCGTCTCAGCGGGCTCGGCAGTGGGCTCCACGGCAGGAGCAGCCGTCTCGGCGGGCTCGGCAGTGGGCTCCACGGCAGGAGCAGCTGTCTCTTCCGGCTCTATCGCAGGCTCCACGGTGGGAACAGCAGTCTCCTGGGGCTCTGCAGCAGGCTCTTCTGTAGGAGCAGCAGTCTCCGCAGGTGCTCCAGACTCTTCCTTATCTTCCACAGGCGCCGGAGTGGGCTCCACAGTAGGAGCAGCCGCCTCTGCGGGCTCGGCAGTGGGCTCTGCCGCAAGCTCTTCCTCATCCTCCACAGGTGCCTGGGCAGGCTCCGCTGTGGGAGCAGCCGTTTTCTCGGGCTCAACAACAGGTTCTTCTGTAGGAGCAGCCTCTGCGGGCTTCTGGGTGGGCTCTGCCGCAGGGGCAGACGTCTCTGCAGGGGCCGGAGCAGTCTCTGCCACAGGCTCCGCCGTCTTCACAGGTTCCGCCGTGGGCTCTTCCACAGGATCAGAGGCCGGCTCCGCTGCCTGAGCAGGCTTTGTTTCAGAAGCGGGCTGTGCAGGCACAGGAGCAGCTTCCGTCTTCTCTGTCTCAGAAGCCGCAGGTGCAGGAGCCGTCTGCTGTGCGGGGGCCGCAGGAGCCGCCGGGGCTGCCGCCGCGATCACTGCGGGAACTGCCTTGACGCCGGTGTTCACCGCCACCCTGTTTTCCTCTCTGCCGTGCTGCAGATAATGCACCACATAAGCCGCCATATCGTCCTCCAGAATACTCTGAAGGTCGCCGTATCTTTCCTTATAATCCGTCACAGAGAAGGACGCGCTGGCTGTTCTTCCCTCCTTAAGGCCGTGCTCCAGGAAATGCCTGTAGTACGCCTCCTCATCGTCTCCGAAGACTGCCGCCAGATCCGGATACATCTCACGGTAATATTCATAGTCAAAGACAATCTCCTTCAGCTCGCTGCTGCTCTCCAGCAGCGCCTCCAGAGCAGCCGTGCCCGTATCCTCCGCCGCGCCTGCCGGAATGCCGGTAAACAGCACGGTTCCCGCCAGCAAAAGACTCATTGCGGATGCCAAAACCTTTTTCTTCATCTTCGGACCCTCCCTTATTCTTTGAAATCTCTGTCCTCTTCTTCAGCTTCTTGTCTATTAAGACTTTGACGCGCCGCTAAAAGGTTCACAAAAAACCTTCCAATTACTGCCAAAAGCTCAAAAAGGCAAATAAAAAGAGCGATAGACGGGACTCGAACCCGCGACCTCCACCTTGGCAAGGTGGCGTACTACCAACTGTACTACTATCGCATACTGTTCGGGCTATATGGAATCAGCCCCTTATGAAATTGTGAAACAGCGCTTCAACAAAAAATACTCTACCATATGGCTTTCCATTTGTCAACATCATTTTTTGTACATATTTTTTTTCTTTGATTTCAAGGATGTACTGACTTTCGGTATCTTCCTTCTGGCGCTGCTTACATTTATTTTTACCTTTTGTAAGTAGCCCTACATAGAAAACCACCCCTAAACTTTGGCCAGTGACGGGGTGATTTTCTTACCACATATTGGTCAACCCACCTTGTGGGCGGTTGTTCCTTGCTTTCAGTATAATCGTTCCGGCGGAGTTGTCAATCTTTTTTTACATTCCTATCTTACAGACCTGTAGGATTACAATACCTTTGAGCGCAGGACGAAGGAGGAACAGGCAGTGGCTATCGGAAAAGCACTGGCTTTGTAAATTTAGCAAGGCGTACCTACAAGATGAGAGTAAAAAAAATTAGAGAAGCCGCTAAAAATGCGGCTTCCTTATCAAAAATAAAGAGCGGGTGATGGGAATCGAACCCACGTGTCCAGCTTGGAAGGCTGGTGTTCTACCATTGAACTACACCCGCAGAATGCCCAGAACCGGAATCGAACCAGTGACACGAGGATTTTCAGTCCTCTGCTCTACCAACTGAGCTATCTGGGCCTGCGACTGTGAATCCTTCTTTTCCGATCCCTGCAGAGAGACCGTGCGTCACAACATGGATTATTGTACATGGAGCGGGCTGAAATGTCAAGACCTTTTCCAACATTTTCACAAATCCCGGACCGGCTCCCTCCCTACAGCTCCCCGCTCTCCCGGTAATACTGCAGCAGCAGCTCCACCACCCGGCTGTAGCTGACAATCCCGTCGCTGACGCCGTTCACCTTCAGGGTGGTGTCCGTGAAGGCATCGGATGCCTTCTCCACCACCTCCGTGGAGATCAGGGCCTTCCCCTCGATCCGCTCCCACTCTTCATCTGTCACAAACACATTGTCCGCGGTCACCTGAGGGGAGATCCGCGCCTGGGCCCAGTAGGCGTCTCTGTCCTGGCCCACCGCCCGGTAAAAATCGTTGTCCAGATAGTTCAGCACGCTCAGGTAGCCGCTGTAGACAAACACGGGATCCGAGGACCGGGTGCAGGCCAAAAAGCTGATAAAGTTTGCCTCATCCTCGTAGATATACCCCCGCAGATGGGCCAGCTCATGACACATGGTGGCGGGCTTATTCATAATGTACATCACATCGTTGTAGTTGGCCTCCATGGAAAAGGGGAAGTAATAGCCCTGCATATACTGCTGGCTGAAAAAATCCGAGGCCGCCAGTGGCTTGGGCCTGGGATAATAGCCGTCCAGCCGGTCATAGGTCTGTCCCAGGCTCTGCATGGCCTCTATGGCGGCGGCCTTCATGTCCCCCGGATAGAGCACCGTCCCCTCCCCGTCCCGCTCCATCTCCTGGGCCAGGGCGTTGCACCGCTCCACCACATAGTTGCGCACCCGGATCAGCTCATCCAGGTCATACTGTATGTCAGCCTCGCCGAAATAGGTTTCCGAGAAGGGGGTGGCGTGGTACAGCACAAAGCAGTTCAGGGTCATAACCGCGCAGACCGCCAGAAATGCCCAGGCGAAAAACCTGCAGTACAGCCGGCACAGCCCCAGGACTCCGGGTCTTCTGCCCGTTTTTCCCCCGGCCTTCAAACCGCTTTCGGGGACGGTTCCCGCCCTTCCCCCGGCTTCCCTCTGCCCGGCTTCGCCACTGCTCTCCCCGGCTTCCCTCTGCCCGGAACAGCCCCGGTTCTCCCCGGCTCCCGCCCTCCTGCGGCGCAGCAGCCCTCCCACAAGCAGCACCGGAGCGGCGATCAGGGCCAGCCCCATGCAGATCACCCACAGATACAGCAGCCACTCTCCCACGGAAAAGGGAAACAGTCCGGTCAGACGCCCGTAGAGATTGACCCAGAGAGGGAACACATACCGGATATACCCATCGCAAAAGGGCCTGCTGCACCAGGACACCAGATTCAGCGCCCCGATCAGGGCCAATACCACCAGATAGACGATCCCTCTCCCGCCGCGCCCTACGCGGCCGGCCTTCCTCTCTCTTCCCATCCGTTCTTTTAAAACATCCTCCTAAAAAGACTGCAAAGGAAAGGGCAGCTCCCCCTTCCTTTGCAGCTGTGTAAAAGGTCTTCAACTCCGCCCGGGAATATGTAAAAAAGCTCTCTTGCTTAGTCCGGGAAAACTTACCTATTCATAGGAGATATACTCCGAATACTCCTCCCAGATGCAGCAGAGCCAGGTTTTTCCCTGATTGAGCACGATCTCCTGGCCGTTGTCGTCATAGAGCATGTTGGGTTCATAGTCCCCGTCCCTCTTCCAGGTGCCGTGGATGGCTTTCCCATTGGTGAACACATAGACCTCACCGGTGCCGTGGACGCCGAAGGCCAGATAGTCGTGGTCGTCGCGCACCTCGCCGTGGCAGCACTTCAGGATCACATTGGACACCGCCAGCTGCTCGTTATTGTCCGCGTCCACCTGGGGAGCGCCGTACTGATAGCGGTAGTACAGGCCGTCCTCCGGGTTGTACTCAAAGCGGATGGCGTCGTCCCCCGTGTTGGAGCCGTAGCCGCCCTTGTTGGAGACTGTGCCGCCGGGATACACCTTGGTGGCGTCGGGATATCCGTCATAAGTGGCCCTGTGGCCGTCATTGGCAAAAAGGTACGCCTGCTTAAAGAGGCCCCTCTCCGCGTAGGTCTTGGCGTAGCCCAGCTTCTCCACGCCCTCCGTGTAGCCGTCAATCTTCAGGCAGCTGGTAAATTCCTTGCTGTAGCCCTCGTTGAGGCCTCTGCTGAAAGCATTGTCATACCCTACGTCGATTCCCTCCAGCTTTACGCTGATATTGTCCACCCTGTCGGTGTTGATCAGGGGCGCCACATAGGGAACCGCCAATCCCCAGTTACAGTAGATGGCGTCAAAAGCCATAGACTCATAAATATAGTAATCACGGCTGCTGCGGACAGGTCCGATCCTCTCCAGATCGTCATAGTCCTCGAATACGCCCATGAGACGGGTGATCCGGCCCTCCACGGGCGCCTCATAGATGATGCTGGCCTTGGAAATCCCGTGCTGGGGCACCGTGGCGGAGGTGTTGGTCCCCGGGACCTTCAGCCGGTTGTTGGGGATCATAACCGCCATGGGACGGCGCTGCACCACGTCCGCGTCCTTCCACTCGCCGGTGAGGTAGCTCTGCATCTTGCCGTCCACCACCTGCCGGTCCACAATGGTGGCCGAATCCGCCACATTGTCCTCCCCGGAGGTCTCCGTGCTCTCCGGCTCGGACTCCTGCGGCAAAGCCTCCGGCTCAGAGGGCGCCGCAGCGGATTCATCCAGGGGCTTCGCCTGCACAGGCTGGACCACCGGCACACTGGCCGCCTCCCCGCCGGAGCCGCACCCGGCCATGACGCAGGCCGTCAGCAGCGCAGTTGTAATCAATTTCCACTTTTTCATACCTTCGTTCCCTTCCTTATGTCGATACTTTTATCTGAAAGCAATCATGCAACTTTATTGTATCTCCAAAAAGAACATTTGTCCATTTCTTTAAGGAAAAATTAAGATAGAAATTTTTAGGGGGAAATTTGAAAAAACATCGCCGGGGGCCTTGACCTTCCCCCCAGTGGAAGGTATAAGATGAGTTCATAAAGACAAAGGCGGCCGCATTTTTGCACTCAGCCGCAGACCGGGGAGGGGGAATGGAATGAAGATCAACGAGGTGGAGCAGGCCATCGGCATCACCAAGAAAAACATCCGTTTCTACGAGGAACAGGGGCTGCTTGCGCCTGCCCGGAACGCCTCCAACGGATACCGGGATTACTCGGCCCGGGATCTGGAGGTCCTTGGGCAGATCAAGCTGCTGCGGAAGCTGGGGATTCCCATCGAGGAAATCCGCCGTCTCCAGTCCCGCCGCCTGACTCTGACGGACTGTCTGGACCGCCACATGGTGGTCCTGGAGCGGGAGAGCCAGAATCTGGCCTCCGTCCGGCGCTTCTGCGCCGGTCTGCGGGAGCAGGGGGTCACCTTAGATACCCTGGAGCCGGAAAAGCTCCTTGCCCAAATGAAGGAAATGGAAGAAGGAGGGACGCGCTTTATGGACATTCAAAACAAAGACAAGCGCCGGCGCAAAAAGGACGCCCTGATCGCCGCGGCCAGCATCCTTGTATTCCAGCTGGCGGTTCTGGGCGTGTGCCTGTGGGTCAGCCATCTGGCGGAGGAACCCATGCCCCTGCCGGTCCTGGCGCTGCTGGCAGGGGTTCTGGCGCTTACGGCGGGCGGCATTCTGCTGGCCCTGAGAGAACGATTCAAAGAGATAGAAGGAGGAGAATTGGATGAAGCTTCTAAGTATTGATTACATTCCCGGAAAAGAGATCGAGGCCCTGGATGTGGTGAAGGGCACGGTAGTGCACACGAAAAACGTGGGCAGGGACTTTATGGCCGCCATGAAGACCCTGGTGGGAGGAGAGCTGGTCGGATACACCCAGATGCTCAACGAGGCCCGGCAGATCGCGGTAAAGCGCATGGTGGACGAGGCCCAGGCCCTGGGGGCGGACGCGGTGATCAATGTCCGCTACGGCACTTCCTCCGTCATGTCGGGAGCGGCGGAGGTCATCGCCTACGGCACCGCCGTCAAGATCATAAATTAGGAAGCGGGAAAGGAGAATTAAAAATGGAAGCAAAAAAAGACCCCACCCTCCGCCGGATCCTGCTCTATCTGGGCATCACCTTCGGGCTCACCTATCTGGCGGAATGTCTGATCCTGCGGCCCCTGGCCCTCTCCCCGGACGCCAATGCCTCTCTGGTACAGCTTCTCACGGCGGGCTGCATGTTTTTCCCCGCCCTGGGGGCCCTGCTGACCAGGCTCCTTTCCAGGGAGGGCTTTCGGGATCCCTGGCTTTTGCCTAAGACGGGCCGCCGCAGCATCCCCTGGTTTTTCTTCGGCTGGTTCGCTCCCGCCCTCCTGACCGCCCTGGGAGCGGCACTTTACTTTTTGATCTTTCCGGGGCAGTTTGATCCCCAGATGGGCAATATGGCCCAGGTGCTGGAGAGCGCAGGCGTGGAGGCGACGCCCGCTCTAGTGCGTCTCTCCGTCGTCTCCCAGATTGTCAGCGGCCTGCTGCTGGCCCCTCTCCTGAACTTCATCCCCTGCTTTGGGGAGGAATGGGGCTGGCGGGGATATCTTCTGCCGAAGCTTAGGGAAAAGCTGAAAACGGGTCCCCTGCTGCTTGCATCGGGGCTGATCTGGGGGCTGTGGCACATGCCTCTCACCGTGCTGGGCCACAACTACGGCACCGGATATCCGGGGTATCCCTTCACGGGCATCCTTGCCATGTGCCTGTTCTGCACCGCCCTGGGCACCGTATTTTCTTATATTACACTGCGCACCGGCAGCTGTCTCCCGGCCGTGCTGGCCCACGGCAGCATGAACGGCTTTGCCAGCGCCGGCATCCTCTTTTTCAAGGGCACGGACGTAAACCCCTTCCTGGGGCCCCTTCCCACCGGGATCATCGGCGGCGCGCCCTTTCTGGCCTGCGCCCTGATCATGGGCCTGGCGCTCCTTAGGCAAAAAGACCGATAGGACAAAAAACAGCGTGATAAATTCCTCCCTCATTTGTCATACTATCATCAATGACAACAAGGGAGGAATTTTATGCGACTGCTGTTTTATGACACAAAAAGCTACGACAGGGAGGCCTTCGACCGGGCGGCCGGCGCCTTTCCCGACATAGAGATCGACTATCTGAAGACGGATCTGGGGCCCAGGACCGCCCCTCTAGCGGAGGGCTTCGACGGGGTGTGCGCCTTTGTGAACTCCGATATAGGCAAGGACACCCTCCAGATCCTGAGCCACCGGAAGGTGGGGCTGGTGCTGCTGCGCTGCGCGGGCTTCAACAACGTGGACCTGAAGACCGCCCAGGAGCTGGGCATCCAGGTCATGCGGGTGCCCGGCTACTCCCCGGAGGCGGTGGCGGAGCACGCCATGGCCCTGGCGCTGGCCTGCAACCGGCGCCTCTACAAGGCTTACAACAAGGTGCGGGAGAACGACTTCTCCCTAAACGGGCTGATGGGCTTTACCTTTTATCAGAAAACCGCCGGCATCATCGGCACCGGCAAAATCGGGGCGGCCATGGTCCGCATCTGCAAGGGCTTCGGCATGAAGGTTCTGGCCTATGACCCCTATCCCTGCGAAAGCCTCCGGGAACTGGCGGAGTATGTGAGCCTGGACCATCTGCTGGCGGGGAGCGATTTGATCTCCCTCCACTGCCCCCTCTCGGACGCCGCCCGCCACATGATAAACCGGGACGCCATCCGCAAGATGAAGGACGGCGTGATTTTGGTGAACACCTCCCGGGGGGCCCTGGTGAAGACCCAGGATCTCATCGAAGGAATTCTCCGGCACAAATTTGCGGGAGTCGGCCTGGACGTGTACGAGGAGGAGACCCCCAACGTGTTTGAGGACCGGTCCGACGAGATCCTGGAGACTTCCGTCACCGCCAGGCTCCTGTCCTTTCCCAACGTGATGATCACCTCACACCAGGGATTTTTTACCCGGGAGGCATTGGCCGCCATCGCCCAGACCACTCTGGAAAACGCCTCGGCCTACGCCCGGGGGGAGGAATGCGCGGGCCGGGTGCAGGGGCTTATCCCTCGTCTCTGTCAAAGGTGAACCAATCGAACTCCGCCTCACCGCCGCCGCAAAACTCAAAGTATACCGCCCTCCTGCCAAGGATCCCGGCATTTACCGGCGCAGTGAGCTTTGTTTTGCCGGGTTTTGCCGCAAGCTCAGAGACCACCCTGCCCCGCCAGCCGTCAATATGCACCTTAACCGTCATGGGCGCGGTGACGCTGGCGCAGACAGTGACCGACGCGGGCGCCGCCGCAAAATGCAAATACCTGAAGCCCACCGTCGTGCCGTTTTGAATGTTCACGACAGGGCTTGAAATCCCCTCTTCCTGCTCATAGACCGGCATAATGTACGCCTGCCGCAGCGGGCTGATATGACAGGCATACCCTGCGGAGATCTTCTGATAGGCGTCTATCCCGTCAACGCGCACGCCCGAAGACGTCATCTCAACAGGCCTCGAGGAAACCGGCTCCCCGCCGGCATATGTAATGTCCCCGATGTAAATCTTTCCGTCCTTCGCCACCGCCACATCCACCGGCTCGATCATTCCCTGCCGGGAAAACTCGTCCGTTCCAATATGGCGGTGATAAAAGATGTACCATTGGCCCTTTATTTCCACAAGGCCCCCATGATTGTTGCCCCACCGGTAAGTCTGCCTGCCTGTGCCGTCGGGCAGCTTTATAATCTCGCCTCCGTTGAAGCTGATGTCTCCGCCCTCCCGATAGCCGTCAAGGGGACTGTCCGACCACTTATAGGACAGGAAACCGTTGCAGGGCTCATAGACTCCCAGCTCAGGGACCGGCGTCGTATAACGCTTTGAATAGACATAGACATATTTCCCGTTAATTTTCCTCGGGCTCGACGCCTCAAAAAACGCATCCCTCAGGTCTATCCCGCTCAGGTTGTTCTTATCGTTCCACGGATCCGGGGTATGGCCCATCGGATGTCTGCGAAGCGTCCCCTCCTTTATGGTCGCCATATCGTCCTCAAGCTCCGCGCAGTAAGCCGTGCAGAAGCCCCAGAACGCATATACCCTGCCGTCGTCGTCAACCAGAACGCCGGGGTCAAAGCCAAGCTCTGTCTCAACCGGATTTTCAAAGGGGCCGGCGGGATTCTTTGAGGAAGCAACTACGATCCGCCCGCCCTGGTTTTCGGCGGCATAGAGGTAGAAGGTATCCCCCTTCCGGACGACATCCGGCGCGTAGAGAATCGAACCGTTCGTCGCCGTATAGCAGACGCCGTGGCAGGTCCAGTGCGTCAGATCGTCCAGGGGCGCGCTCCAGACCACCTGGTCGCGGCCGCAATAGGCGGTACGCTCCGTGTCGTGTGAGCCGTAGACATAAACGCGCTTTTCCCCGTTGTACTCGAAAACTCTCGGCTCACCGTCGGGGATATGCTCCCAGAGCGGCAGATAGGGGTTTGCGGAAGTAATCGTTTGTTTCATGGCGTTCCTCCTTGTAGTTTATCATTCAGATGGCCTGGCCAATCCGGATTCCTCCCTTGGCGCGGCCCTTTTCCCTTACAGAAAAACCCGCTTCAGCCGACAGCTTAAAGCGGGTTTCAAATATACCGTGCAGGTAGCCGGACTTGAACCGGCACGGGGCTGCCCCCGAGAGATTTTAAGTCTCTTGCGTCTGCCTATTCCGCCATACCTGCGGATGGATGGGGGTGGATTCGAACCACCGAAGCAAATGTGCAGCAGATTTACAGTCTGTCCCCTTTGGCCGCTCGGGAACCCATCCATACAGGGCCTTTCCGGCTCTGAGCCAGCCGCCCTGACAATGTGAAATTGTAGCATATGTCCCTATAATTTGCAAGACCTTTTTGGTTCAGGGCCGTTTTTGGTTCAGGGCTGTTTGGGGATGCCCTGGGGCTGCCCGGGATCCGCGCTGGGGCCGCCCGAATCCCTCTGGAAGCACAGGGCCGCCAGCAGAGGCCAGCAGACCGCCACACAGTACACATACCGCAGGGCGGCGAAGGGCCCCAGGAAACAGCTCCCGTAGTAGATAACGGCCAGGGAAATCACCAGAAGGCTGCGCCAGCGCCTGCGGTAAATCTGGTTCAGGACAAAGACCGCCAGCATCCAGAAATAGGTACTGCTGCGAAACAGGAATCCCAGAATGGGCACCCTGTTGTAATTCACATGGAAGAAAATGGGATCGAAGAGCCATCCCACCGGCGGGAACAGATTGTGCTTGACAATCTCCTTCTCCGTCCCGATCAGGGTGTGATAGACCGCTATCCCGTCCCCCACCGCCATATAATGGGCGGTATCCCCCATATACCAATATCCCATTGTGCCGCTCAAAAAGGACTCGATGTACTCCCCGGGGAAGGCCAGTCCCACCTTTCCCCACAGCTTAAAGAAATTGACCATATTGCTCTTTAACAGGGTCTCGTTCACACTGTTCTTAATGGGGTCGGAGAGGTAGGGATTATACTGGGAGGCAAAGCCCTCCCCCCAGTAGGAGAGCATCTCCTGATAGTAGGCCGGATCTGCGCTGTCCAGATCCTCCCTCCGGTAGGCCGCCGTCCGGGCCAGCTGCTGGAGAGGCACGCTCATGGCCTCGCGGATGCTGTCGTCGTTGGTGGCATGCACCAGCTTCAGCAGTCCCCCGTTCACAGCCGTGGACAGCACTATGGCGCCCGCCAGCAGTCCAAACAGGGCCAGCTTCCTCTTTTTCCCCCGGATAGCCCAGACCAGGAAGGGAACGGACACGGCCAGGGCGTACAGGGCATTCCGGCGAAAGAGGATCATCAGGGATCCTGCCGCTGTCAGCCAGAGCGCCTTTTTCCAGGTAAGGGGCTCCTGATGATAACACAGCTCCAGCAGCAGTACCATGAGCGCCAGGAAAAAGGCCGCAAAGAGCACATCCTTGGTGGCGGAGATGGCAAAGAGGGAGTTCATGGGAAAGAGGGCGCTGATCAAAAAGGCAGCCACCCGGATCCCCCTGGGGGCGCCCCTGTGATAAAGGTAGCAGAGGGCGTAGGCCAGGGCCGCGCTGAGCACCAGCATCTGCATCAGCGTGTAAAAGGAAATCCCCACGGACACGGAACCCAGCCGGGAGCCGATCTTATAGGGGATTCCCATGGCCAGGGTGTGGAGGATGGGGTGATGGATCTTGTAGGCGTTGTGCACCACCTCCTGAAGCTGGTACTTGGCGTCATAGACAAAGTTCACGGGCCAGTAACACAAAAACACCGGAATATAGCAGGCAAAAATCCCCATCCAGTATTTCAGGAAAAGATGCCTGGCCGGCCCTGTCCCCGTCCCCTGGCGGGCCTGCCACCAAAGGGCGGCCTTCTGCAGTCCTTCCATCAGCAGGGCAAACAGGGGCACCGTAAAAAGCCCCACTCCCGCCACGGCGAAAAGCTGCTGCACCGTCACGGCGGGGCTCACAAACAGGTCGTTCACATAATGGAGGTAGTTGCCGTACACATGGGAAAAGGCGAGCAGAATGCCTCCGATGCCGGAGATAACCTTGAGGCGCTTATCCCGGAGCCTTCCAAAGTAGAGCAGCAGCCAGGCGATAAAGCCGGCCAGCAGCACCGGGGCAATGCCCTTGCCAAACCCGTCCGCCAGCCCTCTGGACTCGGACACATATGTCAGGGCCAGCAGACACAAAAAGGTGAGAAGCCCCGTCAGGACTCCCCTCCCATATTTCCCTTTGATCCACTCACCCAGAAGCCTCACTCTCTTCATGGCTTTTCCCTCAAATCCTTATTTTCTGCGGCTCAGCCCTCCCGCTGGCATTTCAAAATCACCGCGCTGGTGGCCGGCAGAGTGATCCGGATCTTTCCCGCGAAGATCTCGTATGTCCTGGGCTCCAGGCTGTATCCCCCGGCCCCGGTCTCCAGCAGCACCTTCATAGTCCCCTTCTTGGGAATGTTGGCCTCCCAGACGGTCACCTCCCGGGTCAGCTCTCCGGAATTGTTGTTCACCAAAATTATGCACTGTCCCCGCCTGTCAAACCGGGCGTAGGCCAGATAATTGTAGTCTGAGTCGATGTGTTTGATGGAGCCGGTGCGCAGCTCCCGGTTCTCTCTTCGGATGCGGATGATATCCCGGTGGAACTGGATCAGGGACTGATCCTCCCGCCCCCAGGGGTAGGTGCGCCTGCTGTCCGGATCCGTGAAGCCGCAAAGTCCCGCCTCATCCCCATAGTAGATGGTGGGAGCGCCCATCCAGGTCATCTGCATGACCACCGCCTCCCGGAACACCGCCTTGTTGACCCCCTGCTGCGCCGCCTCCGGCCCCATGGTGTTGGTCCGGCCCACCTTGTGGTTGGTCCGGGTCAGGAACCGGGAGTGATCGTGGTTGGACAGCTCGTTCATCGCCACCTGCCAGGTGGGCATGGAAAAGTTGGAGGTATGGTGCTTGATGGCTCCCCAGAAGCTCTCCGCATTGCCCAGCAGATCCTCCCGGAAGTCGTCGCTGTGCTTTTCCATCCCGGTCAAAAACCAGGTCACGGGCTCCATAAAGGCGTCATAATTCATCACGGTGTCCCACTCGCCGCCCTGAAGCCACTCCCTGGTATTCCCGTAGTGCTCCGCCAGTATAACAGCGTCCGGATTGGCCGTCTTCACCGCCCGATGGAAATCCTGCCAAAACTTATGGTTGAATTCCCGGCTGTGGCCCAGGTCCGCCGCCACGTCCAGCCGCCAGCCGTCCGCGTTGTAGGGCGGGGACACCCACTTGGCCCCTATGCGGAGCACATACTCATAGAGCTCCTTTGAGCCCTCGTAGTTGAGCTTGGGGAGTGTATCATGTCCCCACCAGCCGTCATAATCCTTGTTGTATGGCCAATTTTCCCCCCGGAAGCTGAAATACTCCCGGTAGGGGCTGTCCGCGGACACATAGGCCCCCTTCTCGTAGCCCGGGGCATTCTCGTAAATCCTCTCCCGGTCCATCCATTTATTAAAGGAGCCGCAGTGGTTGAACACTCCGTCCAGGATCACCCGGATGCCCCTCCTGTGGGCTTCCTCCACCACCTTGATGAAGAGCCGGTTGCCGGCCTCCAGGTTGGCCCGGTTGGTCACCCGGTTGATGTACTTGGAGGCATGGGTATTGTCCCGGTCCCAGGGCTGCAGAAGTTCGCCTCTATCGTCCACAATCTTTCCGAAGTGGGGGTCGATATAGTCATAGTCCTGAATATCATATTTGTGATTGGAGGGGGATACGAACAGGGGGTTAAAGTAGATCACCTCAATCCCCAGATCCTGCAGGTAGTCCATCTTGTCCAGCACGCCCTGCAGGTCCCCGCCGTAAAATTCCCGGACATCCATCTGAGCCGGATAGCGGTACCAGTCCGTCACCCGGTTAACCTGCTCGTTGATATAGCTGTACTCTCCCGTCTCCACATCATTGGAGGGGTCGCCGTTGCAGAACCGGTCCACGTAGATCTGGTACATGACCGCGCCCTTGGCCCATTGGGGAGTCTTAAAGCCCGGCAGGATCACGAAATCGTAGTATTCGTTGACCTCCCTGGCCAGGCCCCTGGCGTCATAGATTCCTGTGATACGGCCTGTATTGACCTCAAAATAGTAGGAAACCTTTTCGTTTTCCAGCTGGAGCTCATGGGCGTAATAGTCAAACATATCGTCTGATTCTGCTTTCACCATGAGGTATTTCTGGCCCTTATGCACAAAATAGACCCGATCCACATTGTTTTTTGCCGTGCGGAACCGTATCGTCACCTTGTCGTACGGCGCCGGCTCCGACGGCGTGACGTATTCCTCTGTGCCGTCCGAGAACAATGCCCTGCTGTTAAAGACAGGACGCATGGAAGAAATGTAAACCTGACTGAATTCTGTCTTATCCAAATGTCCAAAGTCCATGATCTTAGCACCTTTCCACTCTATGCCGGTAAGCCCCCTTAGGGAGCATTCAGACCTCTCTATGCAATTCATACCTATTTTATACGAAAGAAGCCGCAACTTCAAGCCCTAAGCGCAAAGTAGGAGGATCTTTTTGGGGGCGAAGGGGGGACGGATTTCGGCGATGGGGACGGATTTCGGCGCGGGAGGGGAGAATGGCGAAGGGGACGGATTTCGGCGTGGGAGGGAGAATGGCGAAGGGGACGCCCGGGTGCAGGCATAGTGCCTGTTCAGGCGCGCTTTCGCTTCGGCGGGAAACGTTGCGTTACTAGGCTCGAAAATACCTCGCCAAGTAACGACGTTTCCCGAGAGCCATCACAGGCACTATGCCAGCGCCCGGGCTGGTACACTGCATGGCGGATTCTGCAGGCTGCGGCCTGCGGCAGATTGTGCTGTCTGACGTCCATGACGGGTTCTGCCGTCTGCCGACGCGGCACATTTCCGCCATGTTCCGCCAGTTCTGCCAGCCCAGCCAGTTCAGAGCCCGCCAGTCCAGCCAATCCAGCCAGTCCAGAGCCCGGGCGCACCGGCGGTGCTTAAATAGGGTACTTAAAAAACGCCGGCACTTAGCGAGGTCCCTTACGAGCTTAGTGCCGCTGCGTTTTTTACGTAGCGAAAGCGTGCCCGTTTAAGCACTGCCGCTGCACCCGGGCGACTCCTGCTGCCCTCCTGTATCAACGCCGTCATTTCCTGGGCACTAAAAAAGACAGCTGGGCAGCTGTCCTTTTTAGAGAAGGTATTTCTTCTTATGGGGTATAGCAAAACCATAAAATGTATTGGGGGGGTTACGAGTATTATAATATCACCCCCGCCCCATTCTGCCTACCCCAAATTTAAACAAATATAACAAATCCTATTCTAATTTTTTGTATATTTTTACTAACATCCTGCGAAGAGCCCCTCAAACTCTTCCCGTCCGATCTTCTCCTTCTCCAGCAGCCTCTCCGCGCACCGGTGCAGCACGGTCTCATTCTCCAGGATCAGCTCCTTCGCCCTGGCATAGCACGCATCAATAATCGACTTCACCTCTCTGTCGATCTCCCCGGACACCGCCTCGCTGTGGGCCTTTGCATGGGCCAGATCCCTTCCGATGAACACCTCGTCGTCGTCCTCGTCATAATTGATCACGCCGATATTTTCTGACATTCCGAACCGCGTCACCATCCGGCGGGCCGTCTTGGTAGCCTGCTTGATATCGCTGAAGGCTCCCGTGGTAACATCCTTAAATATAATTTCCTCCGCGATCCGCCCTCCCAGGGACACCATAATGTTCTGCAGCATCTGGCCTTTGGTCAGGAACATCTCATCCCGCTCCGGCAGCGGCATGGTATACCCCGCCGCTCCCACGCCGGTGGGAATGATGGACACGCTGTGAACCGGCCCCACATCCGGCAGCACATGAAACAGGATCGCATGGCCCGCCTCGTGGTAGGCAGTGATTTTTTTCTCCTTGTCAGAAATCACCCGGCTCTTTTTCTCCGCTCCGATCCCCACCTTCACGAAGGCGCTCTCGATATCCGCCTGCATCAGGCAACTGCGGCTGTCCTTGGCCGCCAGAATAGCCGCTTCATTGAGAAGATTTTCCAAATCCGCCCCGGTAAAGCCGGCCGTTGTCTGGGCCACGCGCTTTAAATCCACATCCTCCCCCAGGGGCTTATTCTTGGCGTGGACCTTCAGGATCTCCTCCCGTCCGCCGATGTCCGGCGTGCCTACCGCCACCTTCCGGTCGAAGCGCCCGGGACGCAGAATGGCAGGATCCAGAATATCCACCCGGTTAGTGGCCGCCATCACGATGATCCCCTCGTTCACGCCGAAGCCGTCCATCTCCACCAGCAGCTGGTTCAGGGTCTGTTCTCTCTCATCGTGGCCGCCGCCCATACCGGTCCCCCGGCGTCTGGCCACCGCGTCGATCTCATCTATAAACACGATACAGGGGGCATTTTTTTTGGCCTCCTGGAACAGGTCACGCACACGGCTCGCGCCTACGCCCACGAACATTTCCACAAAATCCGAGCCGGAGATACTGAAAAAGGGCACCCCCGCCTCTCCCGCCACCGCCTTAGCCAGCAGGGTCTTACCTGTGCCGGGAGGGCCCTCCAGCAGCACGCCCTTGGGGATTCTGGCGCCCAGCCGGGTAAATTTCCCGGGCTCCTTCAGGAAGTCTACGATCTCTTCCAGTTCCTCCTTCTCTTCCTTCAGTCCCGCCACCTGATCGAATTTGACCGGGTTGTCGCCCGCAGCCAGCTTGGCGTGGCTCTTGCCAAAATTCATCATCCTGGCGTTGCCTCCCCCGGCCGCGTTCTGCATATTGATCATCAGCAGGAAGAAGATGCCGGCGATAACCACCACAATCAGGATCACCAGCCCCACAGCCATCCAGCCGTCCCGGTCGATATCCTCCACCACGGGTTCAAACCCCAGCTCCCGGAGCATGCTCTCCAGCTCCCGGATATCCGTGGCATACAGCTCTTCCTTCCCGTCCGAAAAGATCACCGTCACATAGCCGGTGGGCGCCTCCTTGTTGGGGGAAACCAGGATCTCTTCCACCTCTCTGTTCTCCAGATCGGCGATCAGATCCGCCCTGGTGTAATCGCGTCCCTGCTGTTCAAAAAAGCTGAATGCCACCAGCGCCAGCATCACCACAGCCATCAGCATTACGATGGAATTAAAATTTCTGCCGTTCTGTCTCAACGAAAAGCCTCCTACACTCTATCTCTTTTCATTTTCAATGTCACTCGTCAAATTCTACTACTCCGATATAGGGAAGATTCCTGTATTTCTGAGCATAATCCAGCCCGTAGCCCACCACGAACTCATCCGGGATCTGGAAGCCCGTATAGTCCACAGGCACATCCACTACCCTCCGGTCCGGCTTATCCAGCAGCGTACACAGGCGCAGGGACGCCGGGCCCCGGTCCCGCAGCAGATCCAGCAGATAGCTCAGTGTCCTGCCGGAATCCACAATATCCTCCACCACAATCACATCCTTGCCCTTGACGGACTCGTCCAGATCCTTGACGATCTTCACCACGCCGCTGGACTTGGTATCCTTGCCGTAGCTGGAGACCGACATGAAATCCAGGGAAACCGGCACGCTGATGCGTTTGGCCAGCTCGCACATGAAAAAGCTGCCGCCCTTGAGCACACAGATCAAATGCACCTGCCGCCCCTCATAGTCCCTGCTGATCTGCTCTCCAATCGCCTGGATGCGGGCATCCACCTCCTGCTCCGTCAACAACACTCTGATCCTCTCTGCCATAGCAATCTCCCTTCCGGTACCTTTTCCCGGGATGCCCTCTCTCAAAAGGGGCCCCCACTCCTTTGTCACATGCCGCCGGTCTTCTCCTGCAGCTGTACCCGCAGAATCCGCCGGGTATCCCTGCCCACCTTGCAGGCCTCGCTGATCCGGTATCCCACCGCCCACAGCACATGGCTGCCGCAGGCCAAAAGGGGGATCCCGTCCCGCTCCTGCCGGGGAACCTTCTCCCCGATCAGGTACTCCTTTAAGCTTTTTCGGCCCACCCGGCCCTCCCCGGTGCGGATATACAGAAAATCTCCCTCTCTGCGTCCCCTCACAGTCAAAAGAGGCGGGGTTTTAGTGGGTACTACGCTTATTTTATCACAGTCCAGCCATTTCGTATACCGGCTTTTCGGTATCTTTTCCCAATTTTCCAGAAAATCCCGGGGCAGGGCCTCCCCCTCCAAAAGCTCCAGCCGCAGGATCCGCCCATCCGGCAGGGTCCCGGTCCACCCTCCGGGGGGAATGGGACCGATCCCGGCAAAGGGCAGCTCCCGGGGGGGCCGCTCTGTTTGCGGACGCAGGAGCACCACCTCCCTGTAGCGGCGCCGGGCCAATATCCCGCCGGGCAGATTCAGATCTCCGTTCCCCTGGCGCGTAAAAAGTCCCAGCAGGCTCTCCACATGAACCGCTCCCAGCTCCCGGCTCCCCGGCGCCAGCTCCTTTAGCAGCTCCAGCAGCAGACGCTTTTGAATGGCCGGATGCTCTTCCAGCAGAGCCCGGCAGTCCACGTGAATCTCCCGATCCGGGCCGGGCAAGGACGTGTCGGCCCCCCCCACACAGCGCTCCCGGGCCCGGCGGGTCTGAAGAACCAGGTATTCCTCCGTCTCCGCAAGCATTCCGGCTGTGCGGCACATATGCGCCACGCAGCCCTCCGAAATCTGCTCCCGGGCGTAGGGAAGAATGTGATGGCGGATCCGGTTGCGGGCATAAAAATCCTCCCCGTTGGTGGCGTCCTCCACATGGGCGGCCCCTTTTCTCTCCAGATACGCCAGGATCTCTCCCCTCTCTGTCTCCAGCAGAGGCCGGGCGATCCCGTCCCGCAGGGGGCGCATGCCGCAAAGTCCCGTCAGCCCGGTGCCCCGGAACAGATGAAAGAGCACTGTCTCCGCCTGATCCTGGGCATTGTGGGCCACGGCGATCAGGGCGCCTCCCAGCTCCCCTGCCGCCTCCCGCAGGCACTCATAGCGGGCCTCCCGGGCAGCCTCCTCCCCGGAAAGTCCCCGGGCAGCCGCCAGCGCCGGCACATCCCGCTCCTTCAGCACAAAGGGGACTCCCAGCCCCTGGCAGAGCTGCCGGACAAAGGCCGCGTCCTCCCCGGCTTCGGGCCGGATCCGGTGGTTCACATGCACCGCCCACAGGCGGATCCCCAGTTCCTCCTGCAGGGCATGCAGTACAAACAGGAGGCAGACCGAGTCCGCCCCCCCTGACACCCCCAGGACTGCCCCCGTCCCCTCAGGGAACATCCGGCAGCGCCTGCAATATGCCAAAATCTTTTTTTCCAAAGGATCCCAAACCGTTCTCATGGGTCTACTATAGTCATTTTTGCGGAAAAAATCAACCCCAATCCGGCCCGCATTTGGCCAGCACATCCTTATGCTCTGGTGCCTGTCCCGCACCTCAGTTCAATGTCGTTGCTGATTTTGATACAAAGAAAATCTATCTCAATCCATTTGCAAAAACCCATGAGTAAAACATCTCTTTGGGAGGTTTTATGTACTCGTAATCCAACTGGGAAGGCGTAGTTTCAATTATTTTTATAGCCTGTTCAAGCACTTCCCTGATTGACTTTCCGGCAATATCGATTTCTATTTCATTAACAAGCGGACTTCGCTGGATATTTTTTTCGTTCATCTTTTTCTGCAATTCATAATCTATCAGTCCGTGATTTGGGCGATTTTGCATTTGCTCTTGAATTTGTTTCAAATCACTGCATACAAGTTTTATCGTGATAAAATCGGTTCCCTTAAAAACAATGGGAATATCCGCCGTTCTGAGGTCGTCAAGTTCGGTGGCAATGATATTCTTATACCCCAGCCTATGAAAACACATAAGCATTGCGACCTGATTTTCCCAACAAGTAAGCTCTTCCAGTTCGCCCGTCATCGGCTCGCTGCCGTCCCGTGAAATAAATTCAGGTATCATATTCTGTTCTATGCATGTGGTTTTATAACGGTTGAGGAGTCCATTCGCTAATGTACTTTTGCCTATACCGCTTGCTCCTGTTATAAAAATAAAATCTTTCATACTTGTTCTCCCCTAATCCTGTATCAAACTCTGCAAGATGATATCTATGTTCCTGCCGATAAACGGGAATCTATAATTTTAATTCTCTCCAGATTTTAGACACATCATCTTTTGCTCCATCGAACTTAGGCCATGCATCGATCCCGTCATTCATTTTTCTTGGAATAATGTGGATGTGAAAATGGCAAACAGATTGACCTGCACTTTTACCGCTCGCATTCAGAAGATTTATGCCGTCATAATGGCAGTTATCAATGCAGTGGTTTGAAACCTTTTTTACCGCAATCATCAAATGACTAAGGCTGTCAAAGTCGCAATCGAGAATGTTATCAATATGTTTTTTGGGAATAGCAAGCATATGGCCGTCCACATCCCCTGCAATATCCATAATTACCAATGTATGCTCATCTTCGTACACTTTCAAACATGGTATATGTCCAGCTATAATTTTACAGAATATACAATCCATAGAATTTTCCTCCGCAACTGAGTAATTTGCAGGGCTTGTAGATAGATCGGATTTTATACACCTAAATACCTTTCAAGCCTATATTGTTGGGTATTCATATCAAATGTTTCAATATAAGGAAGGCCATCATCATATATCCAACGCTCTATGTACAGCGGTTTGACAATAAAAAGCCTTTCGTTGCTTAACATGGAATAAGCATCATAGGAACCCTTGAAACATTCCTTATAAATATCACAAAACGCAGCGTTATCCAAGGGATGTCCGGCTTCGGTGCATTTGCCTTCCATTTGAATATTATCTATACATAATGCGACGTTGTTGTTCTTCCTCATTTGATTATACTTTTTCATTGTCCTGTCAGTCTGAAAGTATAATTCGCCGCCAATTTGCACAACACTCATCATTCGTGAAGATACCCTGTCGTTTTCAGATGTGGAAAGCACCATTTTTCTTCCCTTCCCAAAATCCGAGAAGAACTCGTCTACTTTTTGATAAAATTCATTCATAGTCTTTCTATCCCCCAAAATTTACATTATTAAGCTGATTCTCAAACAATACATTAAACTTCCCGTTTCCTTGAAACATATGGGAAGGACTTTCTATTGCAGCAATTTTTCCATCTTCCATTAAAGCAACCCTATCACTGATCAGAACCGTTGAAAGCCTATGTGCAATTGTTATGATTGTCTTGCTGCCGGAGAGCAAACGAATCGTTTTCAATATCTCATTTTCGCTATGGCTGTCTAAAGCGCTGGTCGATTCATCAAAAATCATGATGGGAGAATTTTTGACAAATGCTCTTGCAATTGCTATTCTCTGTCTCTGGCCTCCTGAAAAATCCAAGCCTCCAGATCCAACCATGGTATCCAGGCCATTCTCCAAGCCGCTTACAAAATCATACAAGCCTGCCATTTTAAGTGCTTCCCACAATAAATCATCCTGAATCTTTTCCCAGGCAAATTTCCATTTATGGGGTTTTGCAAATGTTAGGACGAATTTTATCTTTTCTTTCACAGCTTTTCCTTCACCAAATTACATTATTTTTCTTCATATCCCAAACCCGCAGCTGCAGCCTATCTGCATATCTAAACGACAGCTCCGCGTATTTTTCCTCTATCGCCTCCCAGAAAATGGCGGCCGCCTTCTTTACCCAGCAGTTTTCAGGATCCATTTTCAACCCTGCGGGCTGGTTGAAATCAGCCAAGCCCAACTGGCGGTATCCTTCGAATTTGTACATATGCCCTTCTGTAAGTGCAAGGTTTTTGGGGAAAGGCGGTGATTTTAAATAACCCGAATGGATATCGTTCCACCTCGTAATAAATCGTACCATAGAATCGCGAACAAATCTACTGCTATTAACCCGGCACACATTTCTGATTTTGATACAAACAGAAAAACCCCTCTGCGGCACGGGGAAGCCGAAAAAGGCTTATAGTAAAGGGCTTTGCGAAGTCCATCGCCGACTTCGCAAAGCCCTTATAAGATTCGTGTATTTTTGTCAGGTAAAAACACTGCAGCTATACGCAGGCAATGTACACATCCATGGTATCACCGTCCGTCTCAAAGCAGGGGATCACATCTTTGTCCGCACGCTCCAAACCGTTGATGCGCATATATTCCATTAACGTCTTATATGCGTTAGGAATGATCACAAAAGGATTTTTGAAAGGTTCAGGGATGTGGACCGCGGCATATTTGTGGGCCTTCTGCTCCTTGATTTCCGCTCCTTCCGGCGTTACGCCTTCAGGCAGAATCCATGCAGCCTCATAGCCGTGCATATGGTAAACATTGATCTGCTCCAAAGAAACATATGGAAAGTCCCACCCGATCACCTGGGGGTGTTCCACGCCGTTGTCGCGGGCGACGTTGGACACCCAGTTGATGGCGTCCCCCTCGGGATCGCTGCTGATCACTGCATGCCTTACATACCGAAACCCCGGAACAGTCTCCACGCGGAGGTTCGTGTATGCGTCGTCACAGACGCCCATCTCTTCGCGAAACAGATTGTCCAGAGAACAGTTGAACAGCCCACAAAGCTCAATAGCTTTATCCATTTCGGGCGTCGATTCGTCAAGTTCCCATTTTGAAACGGTCTGTCGGCTGACTTTAAGCTTTTCCGCCAAAGCCTCCTGGGTAATTTCTCCGCACATACGCCTCAGGTGTTTCAAATTTCTGCCGAAACTCATAAAACTTCCTCCCTATTCAGTCAAGTCTTTTTTCCTTTTTATCAAGGAATTTTTCAATTCATATCTCAGATAAATGAGCCAGG
>CANQOL010000009.1 GCA_947625475.1 uncultured Acetatifactor sp. | reverse complement strand
GGCCCTGAACGGTCCCTTAGATACTTGAGATCCTCTGAGATAATTGAATTCGTTTGCTTGAATTTACTATATCACAAATATTGGGCAGATTGCAATAACATTTTTATATTTTTCTATTTATTAACAGAAGGGCCCTGGGACGGCTGCCCCTCCGCAGTCCAATACCCAAGGCCCAATCCGCAAAAGTCTGGGACTGCAGACATTATATCATCCATCCGCATGTCAAATCAAAGCGGCTGCTTTTCCTCCAGATGGCTGTATTTGTCATAAGACGCCTCTGCCTCCTCGCGGGAAAGCCTAAACAGCCTCTGCAGCTTGGCGACCGTTTTCTCCCTGGGCATCTGCTCCTCCAGGAAAGCCTGAATGAAAGCGGCAATGTCCTCGGCTCGGGTGATTTCAACGCCCTCGGCTCGGCCACCTTTCCAGCCATCCTCATAAACCGCCTTTCCCAGCCCCTCCACCTGAGGCACCTCCTTCCACAATTCTTCATTCTCAGAAAAGTCAATGTACTCCGACAGATTCTCCATAAAATCTTCCCGGTGGGGATACATCACCAGATTCAGAAACCGGAACAGCTCGTCCCCCTCGTCCCCGCGGCTGCCTGAATACTCCGGGTTCCCCAGGCGGATCACCACCAGCGTCATCAGGTCGTAGGTCTCCTTCCCCGCAGGATTCTCCCCTATATTCCTAGTGTTGACAATCTCATAGAAGGATGCCCCGTACTGGGCTTCCGCCGGTATATCGTCCCGGCAGATCCAGATGCTGTAGCACTTCTCCAGCTTCCGGTAGTCCGTCATCCGGGAGGCCAGCGGCAGCTGGGCCGATATGCTCCGGGCCAGGTAGTATATGCCGCGCTTTTCTATGGGATACCCCGGCCGATAGGTTTTCTGAGGCTCCACATCCACATGCAGACTCACCTGGATATCCGCCCCCGGAACCGCCTTTTTCCGCTTCCGCTTCTTCTGTTTCCCGGAAAGTTTTGGATTATGGGCCCGGAACACTACGTCAAACCGGGCGGAGCGCTCGTTCAGCTGTATGAACTCCGCATCGCCTCCCTGAATCCGGGACCGGGTCCGGTCCGGGGAGACCTCCTGGCCCTCCTGCAGGGAATCCATCTCGATAAAATCCATTACCTCTCGGCGGCTGTAGCCCCGGTATTCCTCCACCACCTCCCGGAGGATGACCGCCAGCACCTCCCTGCTGTGGAGAAGGGTTTTGCTCTGGGCGTCCAGCGCCTCCATGTCCGGCGTCAGCTGAAAACTGCTCAAGGTCTCCAACGTCCCCTGTACCTTGTTCATGTTCTTCCTGCCTTTCTTTCATCTGCGGAAAATACTGCGGCGCATTTCCCGCCGGTCTGCAGGAAGCCGAGCCCCCTGCTTATGTGTTTTGGGAATATAAGCAAAGAGTTCGAATACAGACGGGGCCCTGAACGGTCCCTTAGATACTTGAGATCCTCTGAGATAATTGAATTCGTTTGCTTGAATTTACTATATCACAATTGCCGTGAAGATTGCAATAGTATTTTTATATTTTAGGAAATTTCCACAATTGAAATTTTCATTTGAAAAAAGCGGCCATCAGGCCGCCTTTTCATCTGTTCATCTGCTCAGCTCCGGATATTTCGCCAGCACCGCCTCATAAAAGAGATCCAAAGCCTCATCAAAGGAAGCGTCCCCCTCGAAATAGTGACGCATGGCGTGCTGGAATTCCTCGTTGCAGCCCTGGTCATAGGGAGAGAGATACTCCAGCTTCAGGTTCTCCACCCCCGCGCAATAGATGGGCAGCGGATTCTGTCCCCCCAGGATGGCGCTGGTGTAGTCGGAGGCCGCCATCTCCTCCATGGCGGGACGGTTGTTCACAAAGTCGTCGTCGTCCAGCACAATATCCGTCATAATCTCCCTGTTGGCGGTCAGCTGGAGCATAATGTCCTTCACCAGATCCCCGTTGTCGGTGCCCGCCGCGGCACAGATCCAGGTGCCCCCCCAGAAAAAGCTCTGCGGGCCCTGGGCAGCGCCCCAGCCGCCCCGGTAGCCGATGCTGCCCTCCGTCTCGGCGGACATGCTGAAATTGATCAGCCAGGCAGGCCCAAAGTAGGCAAACACCTTGGCCTCCGGGAAAAAACCTTCGCTCCACTCGTCGCTCCACAGATCGTGGGTGCCCGTCTCCCCGGCCTGGGCCAGGGCCTTGGAATCCTCCACCCACTTTAACAGGTTGTCGTCAATGTGGATCCGGCCATCCTCCACCCAGCGGGAGGTCACATTGTTGGAATAGACCCGGTAGGTGTCGTTTACCGTGGAGGTGATCCGGTAGCCCGCCTCCTTCAAAAGACCGGCGGTGCGGTTGAAGGACTCCCAGTCCTTCACGTACTCCTGCACCTTTTGGGGATCGTCGGTGCCCAGCACCTCCTTGGCGGCCCGCCTGTTGTAAAACATGGCCCCGGGACAGCCCTGCCAGGAGAGACCCTTTAAAACTCCCTGGCTGTCGGTGGCCACATCCTGGGTGTAGGGATACTGCTCCGCCACATCCTCTTTGGTGATGCCCAGCTTTTCCACAGGCAGCGCATAGGGAGAATCTATGTACTTCATGGCGTAGTCCGCCTCTATCAGGAAAATATCGATCCTCTCATTCTTTTTCACAGTGCCCTGCCGGGCCAGAGCCTCATCCAGGCTGTTCTGGTAGGCATTGTCTTCGTTGGGAGTGATGTGCCACTTGACCGTGACCTTGCCGATGGTGCCCGTGGTGTCGTCCACAGAGGTATAGCCCGGGTAATGCTCCGCCACCCGGGAGGGGAACTCGTCGTTCCAGCAATAGATATTCAGCACCTTGCCCTTGCTGGTCACCTTCTCCGTAAAAATCCGGTCCGGATCGCCGGAGCAGCCGGCCAGCCCTGCCGCCAGCAGCACTCCCGTCAAAAGCAGCGCCAATTTTTGAACCAGGCCCTTCTGCAAAAAAGTTTTTTTATCCATGGTATCCTTCCGTCTCCCTTTCCTTTTCCCGCACGGTTCCCGTTTCCCTCCTGAGCCGCTCTCACGTCCATCTGGGGGCGGCCACGGTCTCTCCGGGGAACAGGTCCGCCCGGACCGTCACCGGCTCAATGAGAGTCATCCGGGGGTCCTCAATCAAAAGCATCAGCTTTTCCGCCGCCGTGCGGCCGATTTCCTGGGGATTGCGCATAACCGTCGTCAGCGGAGGCGGGACAAACCGAGCCGCCGGGATCCCGTCAAAGCCCGCCACAGAGATATCCTCCGGGATGCGCAGCCCCATGTCCATAATCCGTTTCATCCCGCCAAAGCAGGCCAGATCGTCCGGATAAAGGATACAGGTGGGCGGAGCCTTCAGATCCAGGAGCTGACGGGTGGCCTCCCCCGCCCGGGCCGGATCCCGGTAGGGAATCTCACGCACATATTCGTCCGGAACCGTCAGGCCCAGCTCCCCGGCCGTCCGGTAAAAGGAGGTCAGGCGGATCCGGGTTGGGAATTTTTTCATATCGCCGTGGATATAAGCGATTTTCCTGTGCCCCTTCTCGTACACGTACTCCAGCAGCCTTCGGATTCCCCCGATATTGTCTGAGCTGACGGAAATCCGGCTGTTAAACACATAGTCCACGGTGACCACCGGCAGGTCGCTCTGCAGCAGCTCCACCAGCTGCCTGTCCTGAAAATCCATGCAGACCGCCACTACCCCGTCAAAACCCCGATAGAGGCAGTGCTCCAAAACGCTCCGGTTCTCTCTGCCCGTCTGGCTGCCGTTGATAAAGGTAATATCGTATCCCCACTCCTCCGCCGCCATGCGGAAGCTCTCCAGCAGCAGCGCATAATACTCATGCGTGAACCCTTCATTAAAAAAAAGCACTCCGAGAGAACGGGTCCTGTTGGTCTTCAGCGCTCTGGCCTGGGCATTGGGAAGATATCCCAGCGCCTTGGCCGTCCTGCAGATACGGTCCCGGGTCTCCTCCCCGATATCCTTTTGACCGTTCAGGGCCTTACTCACAGTCGCAATACTTACGCCGCACTCGGCGGCAATCTCCTTCATCGACGTCATACCTGGCCTCCTTGAAAACGCCGCTGTTCGATACTATAATATACCCGATTGCCGCCCTAAGATCAAGCTCTTTTTCTGCTGCCGCAAATCCTTCCGGCTGCCGCAAATTATTTCGGCTGCCGCAAATTATTTCGGCCATGGAATGCCCGTGCCGGCTGACACAGGGATCCAATGGCCGAATGTGTTTTCCCGCCTGCCGCTTCGCCCCGGGGAACCGCCCCTTCTACAGGCCGGCGTGATGCTGGTGCAGATATTTCTCCTTGGTAGCCAGTCCGCCCCGGATATGCCTCTCGGACTTGTTCACGTCCAGCACCCTTCTCGCCTGCCGGGCCAGAGTGGGATTGAACTGCATGAGACGTTCTGTCACATCCTTGTGCACCGTACTCTTGCTGACCCCAAACTCCTTCGCCGTCTGCCGGACAGTGGCATTGCAATCAATGATATAATTGGCGATACTGACGGCCCTCTCCTCGATATAATCCTTCAAAGGTAATCCCCTCAGAATGCTTTTTTACATCTTATGAGGGGCCGCGGAAAGTTATGCGCCACATTTTCCCTCAGGATACTGCTTATGCTTTAGCAAAAAAGGGAGCGGAAAACGTTCTCGCTTCCGCAGCTCCCTCACGCCTAATCTTTCCGCTATTTTGTGTCCCCGGACTGCAGCCATTCCATAGTGACACTCTGTGCTGCCGCCCGCACCGCCTTCCTCTCCAGCCGCTCTGGTTTGTTACCTCCGTATGTACCGTACTCCTGCCGGCCTCCGGACTAATCCTCAAAATGGTACTTTTCCCTCCTGCCCCCGGAGAATTCCCGGATGCACTCCAGAAAGCGCTCCCCGTACCGGTCGTACTTCTGGGCGCCCACCCCGGTCACCTCCAGCATCTCCTGCCTGTTCTGCGGAGCCTTGACGCACATATCCGTCAGTGTCCTGTCCGAAAATACGATATAGGGCGGCAGCGCCGCCTCCCGGGCAATCTCCAGCCGCTTTGCCTTCAGCCGGGCCAGAAGCTCCAGCCCTCTGCCGTTCAAAATGTCGGAGGGCCTCTGCCGGGGCGCCCTGGGCCCCTTCAGGGCTCCCCGCCTCCCAGCCGAAGCCCGGCCAGACCCGGAACTCCCGCCCAAAGCCTGGTCAAACCCGGAGTTTCCGCTCAAAGCCCGGCCAGACCCGGAACTCCCGTCCAAGGCCCGGCCGGCTCCAGGGGCACTCTCCGTCTCCCCGCCAGATCCCCCGGCCGCAAAATCCGCCCCTTCGACATCCGGCTCCTCCCCGTAGAGCTCCCGCCCCTCCGGGCCCAGGAGCTGCCTCTCCCGGGTTCCGCCGGCCACCCGGACCCTCATCCGCCTTTTCCCGTCCAGCAGCTCCCACGCCTCCCCTTTCAGCTTCAGGAGGGCGTATTTGTCCCTTGTAACCTCCAAAAGCCCCTCCAGCATCATATCCTGGATCAGGCCCTTCACCGCCCCCTCGCTCATATCCCGGCACAGGCCGTAGCTGGCAAGCCCGGTGAGCCCGTAGGCGCGCAGCTTGGCGGTGTTGGCCCCCCGCAGCACTCCCACAATCACGTTGAGGCCGAAGCGCTGGCGGCACTCCCGGATACACTGCACCACAGCCAGGGCCCGGTCCGTCACATCCGCCTCCTCATATTCCGCCAGGCAGTTGGAGCAGTTTCCGCAGCCCTCCCGGCCCACGGAGGCGGAATCCCCGAAATAGCGCAGAATATATTCCCGCAGGCAGTACCGGGTATTGCAGTAGCCGTTCATGGCCCGCAGCCGTTCCATATCCCTCTCCCGGATCAGCTCCATCTCCTGGGGAGTGAATTCCTCGTTGTCCTCCTTGTTCTCGATCAGGTACTCCCCGATCATCACATCCTGGGGAGAGTAGAGGATCACGCACTCCGCCGCCTCCCCGTCGCGCCCGGCCCGGCCCGCCTCCTGATAGTAGTTTTCCAGGCTCTGGGGCATATTGTAGTGGACCACAAAGCGCACGTTGGATTTGTCGATCCCCATGCCGAAGGCGTTGGTGGCCACCACCACCCCCTTCCGGTCGTAGATAAAGTCCTCCTGGTTCTGTTTCCTCTCCTGGGCCGTAAGCCCCGCGTGATACCTGGCCGCAGGGATCCCGTTGCTCTCCAGGAATTCCCAGACCTTCTCCACGTTTTTGCGGGTGGCACAGTAGACGATGCCGCTCTCACCCGGATGGTTCTGGAGATAGCGGTAGAGCTCCTCCTCCTTCTGCCGGCTCCGTCTCACCTCAAAAAACAGATTTTCCCGGTCGAACCCGGTGACTAAAACCACGGGATCCCGCAGGCTTAGGATGCAGGCAATGTCCTCCTTCACCGCCCGGGTGGCGGTGGCCGTAAAGGCGCTGACCACGGGCCGGGCGGGAAGCGCCTGGATAAACTGGACGATTTTCAGGTAGCTGGGCCGGAAGTCCTGTCCCCACTGGGAGATACAGTGCGCCTCGTCCACCGTCACCATGGAGATCTCCGTGTGCAGGGCAAACTGCAGAAAGCGGTCCGTCTCCAGCCGCTCCGGCGCCACGTAAATGATTTTGTAGCGCCCCTGGGCGGCGTTCTGCAAGGCCCTGGAGATCTGCCCCTCCGTCAGGGAGCTGTTGATGTAGGCGGCGTGGATCCCCGCCTCGTTCAGGGCCTTCACCTGGTCCATCATCAGGGAGATCAGGGGAGAGACCACCAGAGTGATCCCGGGCATCAGCAGGGCGGGCACCTGATAGCAGAGGGACTTGCCGGCCCCGGTGGGCATGATCCCCAGCACGTCCCGGCCCGCCAGGATCCCGTCGATCAGCTCCTTTTGTCCCCTCCTGAAATCGTCATAGCCAAAGTATTGCTTCAGTACAAAGTGCGGATCCAAAATATTCCTCCTGTTTCCTCTTTTGGGGAATTGTATTTGAAACAAAAGAGCCCGGGCGGTATCCCGGGCCCCTTAGAAACATTGAAATCCGTCTGGGAAAAACGGAATGCTACAGAATTCTTCTCACAGCGAGAATGGTGCGATAGTTTGCCTTGCTGACCTTGATGCCGGTCTTGGCGCTGCTGGCGTGGACAATATAGCCGCCCCCTATGTACATTCCCACATGCCCCTCATAGCAGATCAGATCCCCGGGCTGGGCATCGGCGTAAGCCACCGACTTGCCGGCGCTGCGCTGCTGGTAGGAGGTCCTGGGGAGGCTGTAACCGAAGTCCTTGTAGACCCGGTAGGTAAAGCCGGAGCAGTCCGCCCCCTTGGTCAGGCTGGTGCCCCCCGCCACATAAGGATTCCCCACAAACTGCAGGGCGTACTTGGCGATCTTCTTGCCCTGATCGCTGCCGGAGGCATTGTCCACAATGGAGCTGTAGCTGGTGTTGGTCACCTTGATATTGGCAGCTGCGGCCGCGGCCTGCTTTTGCCGCTCCTCCTCCTGCAGCCTTTTTAACTCGTCCTGCTCCTTCTTGAGCTGCTTCTTGGCCTCGTCGGCGCTCTTTGTGGCCTGGGCGATTAGGGCGTCGTAGTTGTCCGCCTGCTTCTTGAGCTGTCTCTTGAGGCCCTCGCAGTACTGCTCCTGATCCTGAAGGCTTTTCCGGTCTTCCTCCAGTCCCGCCTTTTCCTCCACCAGGGCGTCCCAGAGCTCCTGCACATGCTCCTTGGCGGCCACATACTCCGCCAGGCGGTCCCTGTCGTACTGGTAGACCTGCTCCACATAGAGCGCTCCGTTCAGGAGCTGGCCGAAGGACCCGCTCCCCAGCAGCACGTCGATCAGGGATGTGCTCCCCTTCTCGTACATGAGCTGCAGGCTCAGAGTCATGGCGTCCTTCTGGGCTTCTTCCCGGAGCTTCGCCTGGGCATACTCCTGCTCCTTGACGGCGATCTCATCCTCCTTCTGGGCGATCTCGTCCTCCAGCAGGCCGATGGTGGTCAGAAGATTCTGGATCTCCGCCTGGAGGTCGTCCATCTGCTCCAGGATCAGGTCCTGCTCGTCGGTAAGGTCGGAAATCTGCTCATTGTAGCCCTCCAGCTCCTGCTGGGTCTGACTGATTTTGTCCTTGACCTGGGAGATGGTGGAAGCGGATGCCTCCAGCGGGGAGACCGCCAGCGTCATAGCCAGCAGTCCGGTTCCTATGCACTTACATAGCTTTCGCGTTTTTTTTCTCATAAGTCCAGCTTACCACATTTGCCTGCCAAATACGAGGGCCGGGGGAAAATTTATAAAAAATTAAGCTGCCGTTTCCGCCTACAGATCACAGTTGTTCACTGTGCGGGGGAAGGGGACTACATCCCGGATATTGCCCATGCCTGTCAGATACATAACGCACCGCTCAAAGCCAAGCCCAAAGCCCGCATGGCGCACAGAGCCGTACTTTCTCAGATCCAGATAAAACTGATAGTCCTCCTTCTTAAGGCCCAGCTCCTCCATGCGAGCCTCCAGCACCTGAAGCTGATCCTCCCTCTGGCTGCCCCCGATGATCTCCCCGATGCCTGGCACCAGACAGTCCATGGCGGCCACGGTCTTCCCGTCCGGGTTCAGCTTCATGTAGAATGCCTTGATCTCCTTGGGATAATCCGTCACAAACACAGGACGCCTGAATTCCTTCTCCGTCAGATAGCGCTCATGCTCCGTCTGCAGATCGCTCCCCCAGTGCACCTTGTAGTCGAACTCGTCATTGTGCTTTTCCAGGATCTCGATGGCCTGGGTGTAGGTCACATGGGCAAAGTCCGAGCTCACCACATGGTTCAGCCTCTCGATGAGCCCCCTGTCCACAAACTGGTTGAAGAAATTCATTTCCTCCGGGGCGTTCTCCAGCACATACCGGATCACATACTTGAGCATGCTCTCCGCCAGCTGCATGTCGTCCGTCAGATCCGCGAAGGCCATCTCCGGCTCGATCATCCAGAACTCCGCCGCGTGGCGAGTGGTGTTGGAATTCTCCGCCCGAAAGGTAGGGCCGAAGGTATACACGTTCTTAAAGGCAAAGGCATAGGTCTCCACATTGAGCTGGCCGCTGACCGTCAGATTGGTGGGCTTTCCAAAGAAGTCCTTCGTGTAGTCCACCTGCCCGTCCTCGGTCCGGGGCAGATTGTTCAGATCCAAAGTGGTCACCTGGAACATCTCCCCGGCCCCCTCGCAGTCGCTGCCTGTGATGATGGGGGTGTGCACATACACAAACCCTTTCTCCATAAAGAAGCTGTGGATGGCGTAGGCGATCAGGGAGCGCACCCGGAAAACGGCCTGGAAGGTGTTGGTCCTGGGCCTTAAATGCGCGATGGTGCGCAGGTACTCGAAGGAATGCCTCTTTTTCTGCAGAGGATAATCCGGTGTGGACGCTCCCTCCACAGCCACCTCCAGGGCCTGCATCTCAAAGGGCTGCTTGGCCTGGGGCGTCGCCAGGATCGTCCCCCTCACCACCACGGCCGCGCCCACTCCGATCCGGCAGATCTGATCAAAATCCGGCAGAGCATCGCTGTATACGATCTGCAGCGGCTCGAAAAAGGTTCCGTCGTTCACAATCAGAAAGCCGAAATTTTTGGAGTCCCTGTTGCTCCTGACCCAGCCTCCCACAGTGATCTCCCTGCCGTAAAAGTCCTCCCTGCGGCGGTATAATTCTTTGATGTCCGTAAGATTCATTGTTTTCCTCCCTGTCCGTCTCTTTCCTGAGCTTTGGCCTTAAAAGGGCGGGAATCCCCGCTTCCTCACTGGGCCGAATTGGTCACGTTCTCCTTCAAAAACTGTATCACATTTTCTATCATCAGATACTCTCTGTAATCCTCCCGGGTGTTGACTCCCAGGGCCGCCTCCACGGTCTCGGCGCCTCTCATCTGGCGCAGCTGCTCCAGCTCCTCCTCCAGTTCCTCATCGGAGAGGTTGAGGCCCTCCGCATTGGCCACCGCCTGCATGGCGAGTTCCTGCTTGGCGGACTCCACCGAGTAGGTGTCCAGGAAGGAAGCGCTGTCCATCCCGTAGAGATAGGCGGTATAAACGTCCGCGGTCACTCCCGCCGAGGCCGCCGCGGAATCCAGGGTCGTCTGGAGATTCTGCCTGTATTTTGCCACCAGATCCTCCGGAATATCCCGGAACTCACACTGATCCATAAAGGTCTGCAGGATCATATTTTCCAGCTGGCTCTCCCACCGGGCCTGCGCGGAGCTCATCAGGTAGTCGTACACATACCGGCGCAGTTCCTCCACCGTGGAAAAGCTCTCATCCCCGGCCGCCGCCACCGTCTCGTCGGTCATCTCCGGCAGAATATAGTTCACCGTCACAGTGAACACCACCGCCTGTCCTGCCAGCTCAGCGCTGCCGTAATTCTCGGGGAAGGTCAGCTCCAGGTCCTTGGTCTCCCCGGGCATCACTCCCACCAGCCCGTCCTCAAAGCCGTCGATAAAGCGGTGGGACCCCAGCGTCAGGTTCGTCCCCTGGGCCGTCCCGCCGTCAAAGGCCACGCCGTCCTTTCTGCCCTCGTAGTCGATATTCACCGTATCTCCCAGGGCGGCCGCCCGGTCCGTGATCCACAGCTTGGAGGGCACGGAGGACTGATACACCTGTTCCACATAGGCGTCCCACGTATCCTGATCTACGGAAGGGTCCGCCAGACTGACCCGGATCCCCCTGTAGTCCCCCAGGGTCACGATATCCTCCACCTTCCAATCCTTCAAAGAAACACTCTCCCCGCCCGAGGCCTCCTGGCTCTCCTGTGCCGCGCCCTCCCCGGGCGTCTGGGAGCCTGCGCTCTCCCCGGCCCCGCAGCCTGCCAGCAGCAGGGCTGCCAGCCCCGCCGCCAGTAAGATCTTTCCTGTCTTCCTCATACTTCCTCTTTCCCCGAAGCCGCACGGGCCGCTCCGGCTCATCTTTGGCGTCAGAAGATACGCTCTGCGCCGCCCTCCCTTTTCCCTTCCTGCCTGAAAAGGGACATTTGTGTTTATTTTATCATACTGCACCGACTTTTAAAAGTATTTCTTTTTGATTACGGAGATGCCGGCCACTTCTGCACATTATTTTATCAATTCTTAATATTTTGAGAAATAAACATATTTTGATGACGCTCTCAAAAAACTGTGCTATAATAAAAACATATTTCAGCGAACAAAAGCATGAACCGAATTTGTTCCGCGAAGAACCATGCGGACAGATTGGAGGATATATGAAAAAATGGAAGATATGGCTCCTGGGAGTCCTATTGACCGGACTGGTGACCGCCTGTGATCACAATGCGGCGCCGGATCCCATATCGGCGGAATCCACGCCGGCCTCCCCTTCCACAGAGACCTCTCAGCCCTCCTCCGAGGGGGACGAGCCCCAGGGGACCGAGGCAGAGGACGACTCCAGGCCCCCGAGGGAGGGAATGGTCCGCAGCAGGCTGACCAACGAGTGGGTGGATGCCGAGACGGCAAATATCCGGCCTCTGGCGGTGATGATCCCCAACGAGAAGGCCGCCCTTCCCCAGTATAATCTTTCAAAGGCACAGGTGCTCTACGAGGCCAACGTGGAGGGTCAGATGACCCGCCTTCTCGCCATCATTGAGGATTGGCAGGATCTTGAAAAAATAGGAAATATCAGAAGCCTCCGCCTGTATTATGCCTACTGGGCCTTTGAGTGGGACGCCTTTCTGGTACACTTCGGCGGCCCCTTTTATATCAATGATCTGATGGCGCAGGAGACCACGGAGAGCGTGGACGGCAACCTGTCCGTCAACGAGGCCGCCTTTTTTCGGACCTCGGACCGGGAGATGCCCCACAACGCCTTTGCCAACGGCAGGGATCTGCGGGAGGCCATCGACCGTCTGGGCTACAGTCTGAACTACCGGGGGCTCTCAGACGAGCAGCACTTTCAGTTTGCCTCCAAGGCAGAGCCCAACGATTTGTCCCAGTACAGCGACGCGGTGGTGGCCACCTATATTGACATGACCAACTGCTATCCCCAGACCAGATGCCGCTTTGAATACAACCCGGAGGACGGTCTGTACTACCGCTTCCAGCATGTATACGGCACCGCGGACGGCCCTCACATGGACGGGGCCACCGGAGAACAGCTCTGCTTCAAGAATGTGATTGTACAGTTTACCAAGCATGAGGATCTGGGGGAGGGCTATCTGGCCTTCCAGTGCCACGACACTACCCGGGACGGCTGGTACTTTACCAACGGCAGGGGAATCCACATCCACTGGGAAAAGCTCTCCGACTACGGCGCCACCCGGTATTACGACGACAACGGGGACGAGATCGTCCTGAACACAGGCAAGACCATGATCTGTATCGTGGAGGACGGGGACAGCTTCCTGTATCAATGACCGCAGGGTGTTTTCATCCCACATCAAAAAGGACAAAAAGGAGTCCGCCGATCCGGCGGGCTCCTTTTTTTATCGGTTCTTCTGCGGTTTTACGGCAAATCCTCCCCTGGCGGCGCTCACTGCCCCAGCCCCAGGCGGTTGATGGCGGAAAAGATGGCCCGAACGGAGGCCCTGGTAATGTTGGAGCTGACGCCCACCCCGTAGGTGACACGCCCGGTGTCCCCGTCCAGCAGGTGAATATAAGCCGCGGCCTGGGAGTTGGAACCGCTCTGCAGCGCGTGCTCCTCGTAATCCAGCACCTTGATGTCGATGTTCAGTTCCTCCGCGATTCCCCTGCGCACCGCGTCGATGGGACCGTTGCCCACCGCCTGGAAGGTTCTCTCCTCCCCGCGGTTGGTGTACTGCACCGTCACGCTGGTGTCGAATTCGGACTCTACGCTCCCGCTCAGATCGTCCACCCGGAGCCTGCGGAAGTGCATGGGCTCCTTCTGATTCAAATACTCGTCCCGGAAGCACTGCATGATCTGCTCCGGAGAGACCTCCCCCTGCTTCTCGGAAATCTCCTGGATTACCCGGGCAAACTCCTTGTGCATGGCCTTGGGCAGCTTAAAGCCGAAGTATGTATCCATGATAAAGGCCACGCCGCCCTTGCCGGACTGGGAATTGATCCGCACGATGGGCTCGTACTGGCGCCCGATGTCCGAGGGATCGATGGGCAGGTAAGGGACCTGCCAGATCTGGCTGTTTCTCTCCTTCATGGCCTGAACGCCCTTGTTGATGGCATCCTGGTGGGAGCCGGAGAACGCGGTAAACACCAGCTTGCCGGCGTAGGGGTGTCTGGGGTGAATCGGGATCTTGCAGCAGCGCTCGTAGATCTCGATCACATCGTTCACCCGGTCCAGTTCCAGCTTCGGATCGATGCCCTGGGAGAACATATTGTAGGCCAGGTTGACAATATCCACATTGCCGGTGCGCTCCCCGTTGCCGAAGAGAGTCCCCTCCACCCGCTGGGCGCCTGCCAGCAGGGCCAGCTCCGCGCTGGCCACGCCTGTGCCCCGGTCATTGTGGGGATGGACGCTTACTATGATGCTCTCCCGATTTTCCAGATGCCGGATCATCCACTCAATCTGATCCGCGTACACGTTCGGCGTGTTCATCTCCACAGTGGAGGGCAGATTGAGGATCATGGGATTCTCCGGAGTGGGGCCCCACTCCCGCTGGACCGCGTCGCAAACCTCAAGGGCATAGTCCAGCTCCGTGCCGGTAAAGCTCTCCGGTGAATATTCCAGAATGATCTTTCCCGGGAAGGCGGCCGCCCTCTCCTTCACCATCCGGGTGCCGGTGACGGCAATATTCTTGATCTGTTCCCGGTTCATATGAAACACCACGTCCCTCTGGAGAGTGGAGGTGGAATTGTAGATATGTACGATGGCCTGCCTGCAGCCCTGGATGGACTCAAAGGTCCTGTCGATCAGTTCCTCCCGGCACTGGGTGAGCACCTGAACCTTCACGTCGTCGGGGATGAGCCGGCGGTCTACCAGCTGGCGCAGAAAATCGAACTCGATCTGGCTGGCGGCCGGGAAGCCCACCTCAATCTCCTTAAAGCCCAGCTTTACCAAATACTGGAACATCTCTATCTTCTCGTCCACCTGCATGGGATCGATGAGGGCCTGGTTGCCGTCCCGCAGATCCACGCTGCACCAGTCGGGAGCCTTCTCAATCTCCTTTTCCGGCCACTGTCTCTCCGGATAATGTACCACCGGGTTTCTCTGATACCTTTTATAATTCAACATATTTTCCATCTCCTTGTTTTCGTAACTGCCGACAGAGCGGGCCGCGCTTCCACCGCTCTCCGCTCCTGCCGAAAAAATCAGCACATCCTGAGGGATGCGCTGGTTCCACGTTTCAGACCGCCTGTTTATTCGCCGAGACCGCTCTCCACTGCCTCTACCAGGGCCTTCAGAGCTTCCTGCTCGTCCTCGCCCTCACAAATAAAAGTGATCTCGTCGCCGCATTTTACGCAGGCTCCCAAAACGCTTAAAACGCTCTTGGCGTTCGCCGTACTCTCCCTGAAAGTGAAGGTAATCAGTGATTTAAACTGCATCGCTTCCTTACATAGAATACCCGCCGGCCGCAGGTGCAGACCTGTCGGGTTTTTAATTACCACCTTTTGGCTTACCATATATGTCCCTCCCGTTGTCCGCCCGTTTCCTTTCAGCAGACGTTTATCTGCGGTTTCCCACACCGCAATCTCACCCCATATTTGTATCATAGCATAAATCCGGCAGAACCTCAACAGATTTTCACGCTTTAAAGGTGAAAAGCACCGCGCTCCCCGCTCAGGCCATGATCTCTTCAATCCTGCGGGCCAGATTCCGGGCCTGCTCCCAGATGGCCTCCTGATCCTTCCCCTCGATCATCACCCTCACCAGCGGTTCCGTGCCGGAGGGGCGGATCAGCACTCTGCCCTCGCCGGCAAATTTCTCTTCCAGCTCCCGGATTGCCTGGGCAATCTCCGGATACTCCAGATAATGCTCCTTCTTTTGGTTGGGCACCTTAGCGCCCACCAGCGCCTGAGGCAGCACCTCCATAATGTCCGCCAGCTCCGAAAGAGGCTTGCCCGTCTCCCGCATCACCTGCAGCAGATGCAGGGCGCTGAGCAGGCCGTCCCCCGTGGTGTTCTCATCCAGGAAAATGATATGCCCGGACTGTTCTCCCCCCAGGTTTGCCCCGATCTCCTTCATGCGCTCCAGGACATAGCGGTCTCCCACTGCCGTAACCTCTACCTGAAGTCCTTCCCTCTCCGCCATCAGGAAAAATCCCAGATTGCTCATCACCGTCGCCACGATGGTGTCCAGGGCAAGGCGGCCCTGGCTCTTCAGGAACCGTCCCACAAAGGCCATGATCTGATCTCCGCTGACCAAGCGTCCCTTCTCATCCACCGCCAGCAGCCGGTCCGCATCCCCGTCAAAGGCCAGGCCCGCGTCCGCGCCCTCCAGGAGCACCCTCTTTTGGAGCTCTTCCATGTGAGTGGAGCCGCAGCCTGCATTGATATTAGTGCCGTCCGGATTGTTATGTATGGGGATCACCTGGCCGCCCAGCTTTTCGAGCACATCCACAGAGGTGCAAAAGGAGGCTCCCTCCGCGCAGTCCACCACAATCTTCAGCCCCTTCAGATCCACGGGGACCATCTCCATCACATGGCGGATATACTCCTTTCTGGCGTCCAGGCGGTACGCCACCCGGCCCACGCCTGCGCCCGTGGGGTACTGGATCCGGTCAATCCCGTCCCGGATCAGCGCTTCGATCTCATCCTCCAGGGCGTCTGGCAGCTTGTAGCCGCTCCCGTCAAAAAATTTGATCCCGTTGAACTCCATCGGATTGTGGGAGGCGGATATCACCACTCCCGCATCCACGCCCCAGCTCTTGGTCAGGTAAGCGACCGCCGGGGTGGGCAGCACCCCCACAAACTGACAGTCCGCTCCCACCGAACAGGCCCCCGCCATCAGGGCGTTTGCCAGCATATCACCGGATATCCGGGTATCACACCCCACAATAATGGTGGGCTTATGTTCCTTTTCCCTGGTCAGCACATAGGCGCCCGCCTGGCCCAGCTGCATGGCCAGGAGTGGGGTCAGCTCCAAATTCGCCACTCCCCTTACGCCGTCCGTGCCAAATAATCTACCCATTCTCTCTGTAAACCTCCTGCCGCGTTTCCCGGAACGCGTTTTTCTCCTACTATTCTATTCCGGCTTCTTAGATTCCTTCACCCTTTTGCAAGAGTCCGCCGCCCCGGTCCCGGGCGGGTCCTACTGGATCTCGGAATCTGCCTCCGCATTCCCCGCACCGTCCATATTCTCAGCGGCCTCGGGGTCCGGGCTCGGCTCCGGGAGCCGGAAAGCGATATCCACCGTCACATCTCCCACCTGCTCCTGACCCTCTGCCAGTTCAAACTCCACCGGAAGCGTATACTCTCCCGGGGTCAGCTCGGCGATCCGTCTGTCCTCCATCCATCCGGCCACATCCACAGTTCCGATCAGAGCGCTCTCCGTCAGGTTCTCGATATCTCTGGCCAGTCCCCGGACAGTCAGGACAGGGAGCGCGGTCCCCTCCGGTCTCTCATAGAAAAAGTCCGCAGGCAGTCCCAGCACCCGCATATTGTTCCATCTGAGTGTGATCTGCTTCTCCTGGATTTCCTCCACATAGACCGTGATGTCGATCTGCGGCGTGAAATCACTGTCCGCGAAAATCAGCCCGGAGGGCAGGTATCTTTTCAGGTCAAGTGTCTTCTCCAGATTGCCGGTGAGCCCCGTCAGATCCGTGTCCGCCTCCGGTATCGTGAGCCTGCTGATCCCGTTCACGGCAGCGGCGGGCCCCGCTATCTTCACCTGCTGGGGGAAACCGCTCACCTCTCCGGTGGCCTTATAGCCCTCCGCGGGCTCCCCGGACACCTCGTACTCAACCGGGATCTGCTTAACCGTGTACACATCCACCGTCACCCGCACGTCGTCGATATTCTTGATCACATTGGAAGCCGTGATCTCATTGTTGTCCGCATCGTAGAGCACCACATTGGAGCGGGTGGACATATTGCCGGTCAGCTCCGACACGTCCACGTTCACCACCGCCCGGCGGATGGCGCTGACCTTGCTCTCCGGCCCCGTCACCTGGAGACGGTTCTGGTCCAGGCTGATGCCCCCCACCAGATAGCCCTCCGCCACCTCTCCCACCACATTGTAGGTGATGTTCAGATACCGGCTCTGCTCGTTCTCGATATTCAGCCTCACCGCGTTGATGCTGCCGGAGATGTTGGTCACCTGGCCCTGATACTTGGGGCAGGAGAAGGTGATGGGGACTGTGCTCACCGCCGTCAGATCGTTTAGATCCGCCTCCGCGATGATATCCCCCGCCTCGATCACGCTGCGCACCGACTGGGGCGCGTCAAAGGAGACGGACCGCAGCACATCCGATCCGTCCAGGACCTCGTACACCTTGCCCTGCTGCTCCAAAAGCTCCGTGTTGAGCAGATTGACCTTTATATTGCTGAAGGTCTTGTCATCCACGGGATTATCTGTGCTCACCACCACAAACCAGAGCGAGAACGCCATCAGGATGGAGATCAGCTTTAACGGCCAGTGGGAAAATATGGCGCGGAACACGCCCGCGATTCCTCTCTTTTTCATGCCCGTACCTCTTTGCCCTTTCCCTTTCTGCCTCTCTGTTTCTTGACCTCTTTTCCCCCCGTATCCAAAAGCTGCATCAGCCTCGCCTTGAGGGAATCGCCGTCCAGATTTCTCTCCAGCTCCCCGTCATAGGCCACGCTGATAATGCCTGTCTGCTCCGACACCACCACCGTCAGAGAGTCCGTCACCTCCGAGATGCCCACGGCAGCCCTGTGCCGGGTTCCCACATCCTTGGTGATGGCCATGTTGCTGGTGGCGGGCAGATAACAGGTGGCGGAGGTAACCCGGTTGCCCCGGATAATCACCGCCCCGTCGTGAAGGGGCGTATTGTGCTCAAAGATGTTGATCAGAAGCTGGCTGGTGACCAGGCCGTCCACATCGATCCCCGTCCTCTCATACTCCTTGAGGGACTGTGTCTGTTCGATGACGATCAGCGCTCCCGTCTTCACCCGCCCCATGGCCACGCTGGCCTTCACGATTTCGTTCACCGTCTTCTCCGTGAAATCTCCCTGCTCCCGCCTGCCCGCGTCAAAGGGCAGCACAGCCGTGATCAGATTTCTCTTGCCCAGCTCCTCCAGCGCTTTCCGCAGCTCCGGCTGCAGGATAACCAAAATGGCGGTCACCGCAAGTCCAAAGACATGCTCCCCCAGCCACAGGATTGTGTGCATCCGGAAAACTGCGGCGATCAGCCAGAACACCAGAATCACCACGATCCCCTTCAGGAGCACCCAGGCCCTGGTGGTCTTGATCCACAGCATGATATTGTACAGCAGGAAGGCGATAATCAGGATCTCCAGGATATCACCTATCTCCATGTCAGCCACATACCGTCTTAAGTTTGCGATTATCTCCAGAGCTCTCTCTCTCATGATGCCTGCTTACTCTTCCTCGTCCTCATAATATTCTTCGTCTTCATAGACCTGAGGCTCATCCAGATCCTCCAGTTCCTCATACCCGTCCGCGGCGCCGCTCTCGCTGCCGATGGTGACGCTCCGCCTGCCTCTGCCCGGGAACAACCCTGCTCCCCGCCTCCGGCCAAGTCCCGTCCTCTCCGTGACTACGCTCCGGCCCTCGTCCTCCTCATAGCTGTCCCCGCCGTTTACTTCATCCTCATAGTCCTCATCCTCATAGGGGGACTCGGAACGCTTGGCGTTGATCCTCTTGACCCTCTTGGACTGGGCCGTCACCGCCATCTTGGGAATCGCCTTCACATAATAATAATATTCGTCATCCTCAAACTGCACCTTCTCCGTCCGGTTGTAATCCACACAGAACCGGAAGAACTCCAGGATCTTTGCCATCACCAGGGCAAGGATCGATCCCACCAGCGCGCCCGCCAGGGAAAGGTTGGTTTCGTACTTCAGATCGCCCACCAGCAGCACCACCAGATTGACGATCACTCCGGCTGCCATGGCGATGCTCCAGGCATAATCCACAGACATGCGGCGGATCAGATACACCACAATGATGGTGACGGCAAAGGCGGCGATCAGGATCAGGGTGTTCTTGTTCTCCAGGATCACATCCACCACCAGCCTGAACTTTGCGATGGCCTCGTCCTCCCCCATGGTGCTGATCGCCTGGGCGTTGTCCGACACATAGGACAGGACCTGATACACCACCAGGCCGCATCCCACCGGAATGGCCGCCACGGGGGAAGCCACCAGGCCCACCAAAATGGGCACCACATAGGGAATGTTCATGCTGCACGCGATACAGGTGAACAGAAGGACCAGAGAGTCCTTGGAGCCAAAGCGGAAAAACACCAAAAATATAATCAGATAAATCGCCAGTACCGCCAGAGCCACCTCCGGGGACAGGGTATACAGATGCAGCAGGCTGAACAGGGCTCCGAAGAGCACAATGCAGCCGCTGGGCATAAAGGAGCACACCAGGGAAGCGATCAGAACGATATTGAGCTGATCGATCCTCTCCATGTATCCCATCCTTCCGTTGACCATGTTCAGGGTCAGAAAGGCCAGCAGGAACTTCAGGACGGGCAGTATATACGCCTCGTTCTTGCTGTAGAGCAGTCTCACCTTTTCTCTAAATTCCAATAAGCTTCTCATCTTCTCCTCCATGCAGACGGCGCAGCGGGGTGTCTATCTCTCGGCGCTGCCGCCCTCCGCGGCGGAATCCTTTTTCTCATACATGGCGCTCAGCTTTTTCAGATTCCGGTTATAGTTTTTCAGGCTTTTCCTGGCCTTGGCATAGCGGTAGGAAAATATGCTGTAGGAGATCACACAGTAGACCACCACGAAAATCCCGTAGGCCATCAGGATATTGCGCGCCAGCAGAAGCAGATCTATCTTGTAGATATCCTGCATCATGGTCTCCAGATTGTAGAGAATATACAGCCCCAGTCCCACCAGGAAGGCGACAGTGGAGGCCAGCAGAGACTTAATCACCTGCCAGGAAATATAATCTCCCCGGAAAAACCGGCCGATGGCCACGTTCCTCTTCCCCTCATGTTCCTCATAGTAGGCCATCCTGGTCATCAGGATCACCTTTTTTTGATCGATCATAGCCTTCCTCCCGGCCTCAGGGCTCAGTCAGCGCCGCGCCCCGCTCTACAGACCTGCGCCGATGGCCAGCGCCACAAAATAAACATTCCGGACGCCTCCCGCCTCCAGGGCCAGCGCCACCTGATCGACAGTGGTCCCCGTGGTATAGATGTCGTCCACAATCATAGCCGTTTCTAATTTTACACCATTTTCCCGCAGAATAAAAGCCTTTTTCAAATTATTTAGCCTTTCTTCAGGATTTAATTCCTTCAGGGGCCTGGTATTGCGTATCCGTCTCACCAGGTCTGCGTACACAGGGATGTCCAGCCTCTTTCCCAGCTCCCCGGCCAGCAGGGCCGCCTGGTTGTAGCCCCGGCGCCTCTCCTTGGCCGGATACATGGGCACCGGCACCAGCGCCTGGGGAGCCGCCTGCCGGATGAAATCCCCCAGGTAGAAGGCCATTTCCTCCCCGAAGAAGGCCGCATACTCCCGCCTGCCCCCGTACTTAAACCGGTACAGGGAAGGCGCCGCGCTGCGGTACTCGTACAGGGCCCGCCCCCGGATATACCGGTGGGGTCTGCTCCGGCAGTCCCGGCAGTACTCCTGTTCCTCCCGGTCCAGGGCCCTGCCGCAGCGAAAGCACTTCGGGCCCGTCACATATTTCAGGGTGCGCATACAGCCCGGGCAGATCCCAGGCCAGCAAAGCCTCATGACCTGATCGCACACCGGGCACCTGGGCGGATACAGAAGCCTCCCCCCCAGGTCCGCTCCCCTGCCCAGGATCTCCCGCCAGCTTTTCGGCCTTCCCGCCAAATCGCCGTCAGTCCTTCCCCGGCCCCGGATCTTCTCCCAGTCTCTGCCGGCCTCCAGCCGGTCTGTCTGTGTGTTTCGTCTCATGCCCGTCCTCCGGACAGGCCTCTCCCGCCGCGTCTCCCATGCGCGGCCCGGCTCTCCGCGCCCTCCGCCGGGCGTGTCTCCCCCGCCGCATCTCCCATGCGCGGCCCGGCTCTCCGCCCTCCGCCGGGCGTGTCTCCCCTGCCGCGTCTCCCATGCGCGGCCCGGCTCTCCGCGCCCTCCGCCGGGGTGCGGCTCAGTTCTCGGAGCCCTCTCCCTGGGCTTCGGAAATTCCCTGCAGCTCCCGGATCCGGACCGCCAGGGAGGTGTAACGCTTGTTCTCGCTCTCGTTGTCGATCATACTCCACACCGTATCCCGGCTCCCCAGGATGACCACGCTCTTTCTGGCCCGGGTGATCCCCGTGTAGAGCAGATTGCGGGTCAAAAGAAGCCTGGGGCCTCCCAGGAGGGGCAGGATCACCGCCGGATATTCGCTGCCCTGGGACTTGTGGATGGTCACCGCATAGGAGAGCTCCAGTTCCTCCAGCAGGGAGAAGGGATAGGTCACGCGCCTGCCCTCGTCAAAGACCACCACCATCTCCGAGAGCGCCTCCCGGATCTCCAGAATCCGTCCCATATCCCCGTTGAAGATCCCCATCCCCTTGTCCACCGGGATGCCGTAGCTGCTCAGGATCTCCCACTCCAGCTGATAGTTGTTGCGGATCTGCATCACCTTGTCCCCCTCCCGGTAGGTGACGGAACCGCTGATATGCTCCTTTTTCTCGGGGGAGGGCGGGTTTAAGTGCTCCTGCAGGACGCCGTTTAAGGTCTCCACCCCCAGGCTCCCCTTCCGCATGGGCGTGAGCACCTGGATCTCCAGAGGATCCGCCTTCACATAGGAGGGAAGTTTGTCCCGGATCAGCAGAACCATGTGCTTGTAGATCACCTCCGCATAGTCCCGGCTCAGGAAGAAGAAATCACGGCTCCGGGTCCCCAGCTCAATCCGCTCCCCGCGGTTGACCCGGTGGGCATTGACCACAATATCGCTCTCCCTGGCCTGCCGGAAAATATTCTGCAGGATGACCATGGGGAAGGCACCGGAGCGGATCAGATCCCGCAGCACCTGGCCGGGTCCCACGCTCGGCAGCTGATTCACATCTCCCACCAGAATCAGCCGGGTGCCGGGCACAACGGCCCTCAGAAGCGCCTGAAACAGGGGAAGGTCCACCATGGACATCTCGTCGATGATGATCACATCCGCCTCCAGGGGATTGTCCTGATTGCGCTCAAAGCGGACGCTCTTCCGGTCCTCATCGGAGAGATCCCCGTTCAGCTCCAGCATCCGGTGGATGGTCCTGGCCTCAAAGCCGGTGGCCTCCGTCATTCTCTTGGCCGCCCTGCCGGTAGGGGCCGCCAGCAGGATGTCCAGCCCCTGTCCCTCAAAATAGCGGATCATGGTGTTGATGGTGGTGGTTTTCCCCGTCCCCGGCCCCCCGGAGAGCAGGAACAGGCCGCTGCAGATCGCTCCCATAACCGCCCTCAGCTGCAGCTCGTCCGGCTGCAGATGGGACTGGGCCAGGATCCGGTCCAGGGCCTCCCTCACCTGCCCCGGATCCTCCCTCATGGACAGATTCAGCTCCATCAGCCTCCGGGCACACTCCAGCTCCGCGTAATAGAAATGCCAGGAATAAACGCAGTCCCCCTTGATCACCAGCTTTCGGTCCATGGTCAGGTTGGCAAGCTGGGGCCGGATATCCTCCGGATCCACCTGCAGCAGCTCTCCCGCCCGCTCCAGCAGAAGCTCCGCCGGCAGGTAGCAGTGTCCCTCCCCCGACGCCTGGGACAGCACATAGAGGGTGCCGCTGCGGATCCGGTAGTCCGAATCCGCATGGATCCCCAGCCTGGCCGCGATCTCGTCGGCGGTCCGGAACCCGATCCCGCTCACATCCTCCGCCAGCCGGTAGGGATTTTCCTTCAGCACCCCGTAGAGGCCGGTGCCGTAGGTGTTGTAGATCCGGATGGCCAGGGCGTTGGAGATTCCGAACTGCTGCAGATAGATCAGAGCGTCCCGCAGGTCTCTCTTCTCTTCCACCTGCTCCCCGATCTCCCGGGCTTTTCTGGCGCTGATGCCCTTGATCTGAACCAGGCGCTCCGGCTCCTGCTCCAGAATGCGGAGGGTGTCGTCCCCAAAGCAGGCCACAATCCGGGCGGCCAGGGCCTGGCCCACCCCCCGGATGGCCCCGGAGCCCAGATAGCGCTCCATGCTCAGGCGGTCCCTGGGGGCCACGGTTTTACAGGCGGAAATTTTGAACTGCCTGCCGTACATGGGATGCTCCCCGTACTCTCCCTGGGCCTCGATGCTCTCCCCCTCCCCGATGCCCCTGCACATGCCCACGCAGGTGATCTCACCCGCCTCGCTCACAAGATTCAGCACCGTGTAGCCGTTTTCCTTATTCTGAAAAATGATGTGCTCCACATACCCTGTTACGGTCTCCATGGCACTCTCCGATACAAAACGTTCAAAAAGGGCTGCCAGCTCCGACAGCCCTTTCCTTCCTCAGTCCTCCCGGTATCCGGCCAGGAATTCCACATATTTTCCGGTGCCGATGGCAACGGCCGTCATGGGGTCCTCCGCCGTCATGGTGTTGATGCCCGTCTTGGAGGAAATCAGTTCCTCCAGGCCCCGCAGCAGGCTGCCGCCGCCGGTGAGCACGATGCCCCGGTCCGCTATGTCCGCCGCCAGCTCCGGCGGAGTCTTCTCCAGCACGCTGTGGATGGTCTCCACAATCTGGGCCGTGGTCTCCCGCAGGGCTTCCTCGGTTTCCTCGGAGGATACCTTTACCGTCTTGGGCAGGCCCGTCACCAGGTTCCGGCCCCTCACATCCATATAGTCGGCCTCCGCCCTGGGATAGCAGGAGCCGATCTTGATCTTCAGATCCTCCGCCGTCCTCTCGCCGATGAGCAGATTGTGCTTTTTGCGCATGTACCGCACGATGGCCTCGTCAAAATCGTCCCCGGCGATCTTGATGGAGGCGCTGACCACCGTTCCGCCCAGAGAAATCACAGCGATGTCCGAGGTGCCGCCCCCGATATCCACGATCATATTCCCGCAGGGCTTGGAGATGTCAATGCCCGCTCCGATGGCGGCCGCGATGGGCTCCTCGATGATGGACACCTCCCTGGCTCCCGCCTGATAGGTGGCGTCCTCCACGGCCTTTTTCTCCACCTCCGTCACGCCGCTGGGCACACAGACCGCAATGCGGGGTTTGCGGAAGGCTCTCTTTCCAAGGGCCTTCTGAATAAAATACTTCATCATCTTCTCGGTCACGGTGTAGTCCGAGATCACCCCCTGCCGCAGGGGCCTCACCGCCACGATATTGCCGGGCGTGCGGCCCAGCATCAGCCTGGCGTCCTCCCCGATGGCCTTGATCTTGTTGGTATCCCTGTCGAAGGCCACCACGGAGGGCTCCTTCAGCACCACGCCTTTTCCTCTGATGTATACTAAAATGCTGGCCGTTCCCAAATCAATCCCGATATCCGTACACTGCATGCTTCCTACCCCCTTGCGGTACATACTCTCTATTTTCCGTCCCGGAACAGGCTCCCGCCGATCCCGGGAAAAAATCTTGCGTCTGCCTTGGTATCATATAATATTTTCCAAATATTTGCAAGATAAACATACTATGGATAATTATATCGTATTCATCCGTATTTTCAAAGAGGGTTCATAAAAAATTTAGAATTATTTTTTGTCCCGCTTCAGCATCTTGGCCACATAGAGTCCCGTGTAGGAGGCCGGGTTTTCGGCCACCTCCTCCGGCGTGCCCGTGGCGATGACGGTTCCTCCCCGCTCTCCCCCCTCGGGCCCCATATCTATGAGATAGTCCGCCGTCTTGATCACATCCAGATTGTGCTCGATCACAATCACCGTGTTGCCTCCGTCCGCCAGCCGGTGCAGGATATCGATCAGCTTGTGCACGTCCGCGAAGTGCAGTCCCGTGGTGGGCTCGTCCAGAATATACACCGTGCGCCCGGTGCTTCTGCGGCTCAGCTCCGCCGCCAGCTTGATCCGCTGGGCCTCCCCCCCGGAGAGGGTGGTGGAGGGCTGTCCCAGCTTCACATAGGACATGCCCACATCGTAGAGGGTTTCGATCTTGCGGCGGATGGCGGGGAGGTTCTCGAAGAAGGGCAGCGCCTCCTCCACCGTCATATCCAGCACGTCGAAAATGCTCTTGCCCTTGTATTTGATATCCAGAGTCTCCCGGTTGTACCGCCTGCCCCCGCAGACCTCGCAGGGCACATACACATCCGGCAGGAAATGCATCTCGATTTTGATGATGCCGTCCCCTCCGCAGGCCTCGCAGCGGCCTCCCTTCACGTTGAAGCTGAACCTTCCCTTGCTGTAGCCCTTGGCCTTGGCGTCCGCCGTGGAGGCGAACAGATCCCGGATCATGTCAAACACCCCCGTGTAGGTGGCCGGGTTGGACCGGGGCGTGCGGCCGATGGGGGACTGGTCGATGTTGATCACCTTGTCCAGCTGCTCCAGTTCCTGGATCCCCCGGTGCTTTCCGGGAATCACCCGGGCCCGGTTCAGATCCCGGGCCAGCCGCTTGTAGAGGATCTCGTTGACCAGAGAGCTCTTGCCGGAGCCGGACACCCCCGTCACGCAGGTCATCACCCCCAGGGGGAACGCCACGTCGATGTTTTTCAGATTGTTCTCCCGGGCTCCCAGCACCCGGATAAACCCGGAGGGCTTTCTTCTCACCTTCGGCACCGGGATCCGCAGGGCGCCGCTCAGATACTGGCCGGTGACGGACTGGGGCACCTGCATGATCTCCCGGGCGGTCCCTGTCGCCACCACCTCGCCCCCGTGGGAGCCGGCTCCCGGGCCGATATCCACAATATAGTCCGCCGCCAGCATGGTGTCCTCGTCGTGCTCCACCACAATCAGCGTGTTGCCCAGATCCCGCAGGCTCTTTAAGGCCGCCAGCAGCTTGTCGTTGTCCCGCTGGTGCAGTCCGATGCTGGGCTCGTCCAGGATATAACAGACCCCCACCAGGCCGGAGCCGATCTGGGTGGCCAGACGGATCCGCTGGGCCTCCCCCCCGGAGAGGGTGCCGGTGGCCCGGGACAGGGACAGATAGTCCAGGCCCACGTTCACCAAAAAGCCCACCCTGGCCCGGATCTCCTTTAAAATCCTGCTGCCGATGAGCTCCTGGGTGCTGCTCAGCTTCATCTCATCCAGGAAGCGGTAAAGCTGTTCAATCGACAGGGAGGTAATCTCATAAATGTTCTTGCCGCAGACCGTCACCGCCAGAGATTCCTTTTTCAGGCGCATGCCCCCGCAGAGGCTGCAGGGAGTGATCCGCATAAAGGTTTCGTACTCCTGCTTGGTGGACTCGGAGGCGGTCTCCCGGTATCTTCTCTCCACGTTCCGGATCAGGCCCTCAAAGGCCACGGGATAGACCCCCTTCCCCCGCTGCCCCTCATAGTACACCTGCACCTGCCTGCCGCCGGTGCCCCGCAGGAGAATCTCCTGAATCTTTTCCGGGTAGTCCTCAAAGGGGGTGTCCAGGTCAAAGCCGTACTCCCTGCACAGGGCCTGGAGAAGGGCGTTGGTAAAGCTCCCCTTGTCCGGGCAGGACTGCCACCCCAGCACCGTGATCGCCCCCTGGTTGATGGAAAGGCTCCGGTCCGGGATCATCAGATCCGGGTCGAACTCCATCTTGTAGCCCAGCCCAAAGCACTCCGGGCAGGCTCCGAAGGGGTTGTTGAAGGAAAAGCTCCTGGGCTCCACCTCGCTGATGCTGATCCCGCAGTCCGGACAGGAAAAGCTCTGGCTGAAGGTCAGGGTCTGGCCGCCGATCACATCCACCTCCAGCAGTCCCTCCGACAGCTCCAGCACGCTCTCAATGGAATCCGTCAGCCTCCGCTGGATCCCCTCCCGGACCACCAGCCGGTCCACCACAATCTCGATATTGTGCTTCACATTTTTGTCCAGGCGGATCTCCTCGGAGAGCTCGTAGAGGCTGCCGTCCACCCGCACCCTCACATAGCCGCTGCGCTTGGCCCGGTCAAAAATCTTCACATGCTCGCCCTTCCGCCCCCGGACCACCGGCGCCAGCAGCTGGATCTTTGTGCCCTCTCCCAGGGCCATGACCTGATCCACCATCTGGTCCACGCTCTGGCGGGAAATCTCCCTGCCGCACCTGGGGCAGTGGGGGATCCCGATCCGGGCGTACAGAAGCCGGAAATAGTCGTAGATCTCCGTGACCGTCCCCACGGTAGAGCGGGGATTGCGGTTGGTGGATTTCTGGTCGATGGAGATGGCGGGGGAAAGCCCCTCGATCTTCTCCACATTGGGCTTTTCCATCTGGCCAAGGAACTGTCTGGCATAGGAGGAAAGGGACTCCATGTACCGGCGCTGCCCCTCGGCGTAGATGGTGTCGAAGGCCAGGGAGGATTTGCCGGAGCCGGACAGACCCGTCAGCACCACCAGCTCATTTCTGGGGATATCCACGTCGATATTCTTTAAATTGTGCTCCTTGGCCCCCCGGATCCGAATACAGTCCCTCCGGGGAAGCATCTTTTTATTCTCTTCCATGCAGGTTATTCCTCCTCCGTCTCCTGGAGCTTCTTTTTCAGCTCCAGCATTTTGTCCCGCAGCTGGGCCGCCGTCTCGAAATCCAGATCCGCCGCGGCGCGCTGCATATTTTTCTGGATCTCTCCGATGAGGGCCGTCAGCTCCCTGCGGCTCATGGATTCCGGATCCTTCTCAAAGGCGGTTTCCTCCTTTGCAATCTTGCGGGAAATGCTGATCAGATCCCTCACCGCCTTGTGAATGCTCTGGGGGGTGATCCCGTGGGCCCGGTTGTACTCCATCTGCAGGGACCGCCTCCGATTGGTCTCCTGAATGGCTGCCTGCATGGAATCCGTCACCATATCCGCGTACATGATCACGCGCCCCCGGCTGTTGCGGGCCGCCCGCCCCACGGTCTGGATCAGGGAGGTGGTGCTGCGCAGGAACCCCTCCTTGTCCGCATCCAGGATGGCTACCAGAGAGATCTCCGGGATATCCAGGCCCTCCCTGAGAAGATTGATCCCCACCAGCACGTCGAACACATCCAGGCGCATATCCCGGATGATCTCCGCCCGCTCCAGGGTGTCGATGTCCGAGTGCAGATATCTGACCCGGATCCCAACCTCCTTCATATAGTCCGTCAGATCCTCCGCCATTCTCTTGGTGAGAGTGGTGATCAGCACCTTGCTGCGGTTTTCCACCTCCCTCTTCACCTGGCCGATCAGATCGTCGATCTGGCCCTCCACCGGATGGACCTCGATCTCCGGATCCAGCAGGCCGGTGGGACGGATGATCTGCTCCGCCCGCAGAAGCTCATGCTGTTCCTCGTACTCCCCGGGGGTGGCGGACACAAAGAGGATCTGATCGATATGCCCCTCAAACTCCTGAAAGCTCAGGGGCCGGTTGTCCAGGGCGGAGGGCAGCCGGAAGCCGTACTCCACCAGGGTGTTCTTGCGGGAGCGGTCCCCCGCGTACATGGCGCCGATCTGGGGGATGGTCATATGGGACTCGTCTATAATGATCAGATAATCGTCCCCAAAATAGTCCAGCAGGCACTTTGGAGGCTCCCCCGCCTTCATGCCCGTCAGATGCCGGGAATAATTCTCGATGCCGGAGCAGAAACCGGTCTCCCGCAGCATCTCCACGTCGAAATTGGTCCTCTCCGCGATCCGCTGGGCCTCCAGGAGCTTGTCCTCCCCCTTGAAATACCGCACCCGTTCCTCCAGCTCCTTCTCGATGTTGTCGCAGGCCCGCCGGATCTTCTCCGCCGCCACCACGTAGTGGGAAGCCGGGAAAATGGAGATATGGCTCAGGGTGGCCTGCACCCGGCCCGTCAGGGGCTCCACCTGGGCGATCCGGTCGATCTCGTCTCCGAAGAACTCCACCCGGATCAGGGAATCCCCCCCCTGGGCGGGATAAATTTCCACCACATCCCCCCGCACCCGGAAGGTCCCCCGCTGCAGGTCCATATCGTTGCGCTCGTACTGGATATCCACCAGCTCCCGCAGCACCTGATCCCGGTCCTTCACCATGCCGGGGCGCAGGGAGACGATCAGCTCCTGGTAATCGTCCGGGCTTCCCAGGCCGTAGATGCAGGAGACGCTGGCCACCACCACCACGTCCCTGCGCTCCGTCAGGGAGGCGGTGGCCGAGAGCCGCAGCCTGTCTATCTCGTCGTTGACGGAGGAATCCTTCGCAATGTAGGTATCCGTGGAGGGCACATATGCCTCGGGCTGATAATAGTCATAGTAGGACACAAAATACTCCACCGCGTTCTCCGGGAAAAACTCCTTGAACTCCCCGTAGAGCTGGGCCGCCAGGGTTTTGTTGTGGGCGATGACCAGAGTGGGCTTGTTCAAGGCCTGGATCACGTTGGCCATAGTGAAGGTCTTTCCGGAGCCCGTGACCCCCAGCAGGGTCTGGGCCTGATTGCCCTCCTGAAACCCCTTCACCAGGGCCTCTATGGCCTGGGGCTGGTCGCCGGTAGGCCGGTATTCCGATACTAATTTAAAATGTTCCATCGTCTGTTCCTCTGATTGATGGGACGGCTGCCGATTTCCGCCGCCAATCCTGTCCTTTTACCGCCATGCTATTATATCAGACTCCCGCCAAAAAGTACAGAGAAAATTCAAACATTTGTTCTGTATTTTTCATTTCAGGCCGCCGGATTCTCCATTTGACAAGCTCCGGTTTTGAGGGTATGACAGTATTAGAGCTTTTTGACTGAAATTTGACTTTTCCGTCATATAATAAGGACTAGCGGTAATAAGGTCTGAGTTTCCGATGAAGGCCGGCTCTCCCTTTACACACGCAGGCCGCGCTTTAGGCCAATGAGAATCGAGGGTATGATGAAGCAAAAGATACTAATCGTGGATGACGAACGGATGCTGACAGAGCTTCTGGCGGCACATTTGCAGGACTGCGGGTATGATACTCTGGTCGCCAACAACGCCGGTCAGGCGCTGGGTTTGCTGTCCAGGCAGCCGGACCTGATCCTGCTGGATATCAATATGCCGGGGATGGACGGGATGGAGCTGTGCAGAAGCATCAGAGCCCATGTGATCTGTCCTATTCTTTTTCTGACCGCGCGGGTGACGGAACAGGATATGATCAACGGTCTCGGCTACGGGGGAGACGATTATATCACAAAGCCTTTCCGTCTGAACGAGCTGACGGCCCGCATCAAGGCACACCTGCGGCGGGATGAGCGGTCCCGGCAGCAAAAGCAGGCTATCCTCACCAGCGGACTTCTCCTTGTAAATTTGTCCGAGCGGAGGGTCATCTACAGAGAAACGGAGATCCCCTTCTCCCGGCGGGAATTTGATCTGATCGAATTTCTTCTCACCAACGCCAACCGGGTATTTGACCGGGATAAGATCTATGAAGCCGTCTGGGGGTACGATGCGGAGGGGGACAGCATCGTGGTCAAGGAGCATATCAGGAGGATCCGGGGAAAGCTCAGGGAATACACCGGGGAAGAATTTATTGAAACGGTCTGGGGAGTGGGGTATCAATGGAAGCGGTCATAAAAAAAGGGATACTTTGGGAAAAATACAGGGACCTCTCCTTTCGCAGGGCCTTTATTCTGACGGTTTTTATCACATTTACCGCCGTGATCTGTCTGTCCGCAGCGGGTATCTTGGGCTGTGTGGCTCTCCAAAACCATCTGCTGCCTGACCCCAACGCGGTGATACTGAAACTGGAGCTCAGGGATGAGAACGATCAGCCCCTTACATTGGAAAACCGGATCGCTTTGGGGGATGAGCCGATGCAGATTCCCCAAATTGTGTTCCTCACGGAGGATGGGCATCCCGAGCCGAAGCTGGCAGATCTTTCCCTAATGAAGGTTTCCGTCGTAAAGCTGGAAAAAAGCATTGACCGGATAGGCCCCCGGCGCAGGCTGACGTATCAGGCCTGCGGCGTTTTCACAGTCCTTTTCCCTGTCCTTTTGTCCGTCAGCGGGATCCTCGTCTGCGGTTTCTCTTTCTATCGGCAGAAGATGGAGCGGCCCCTGGCCCTCCTGAACCGGGCCGTGGAGAAAATTGCCTCCGAGGATCTGGATTTTACCCTGGAATATGAAAGCCGGGACGAGATGGGGCGGCTTTGCGCCTCCTTTGAAAAAATGCGCCGGGTGCTCCTGGAAAATCACAGGACACTGTGGAACATGGCGGAAGAGCGCAGACTGCTGCAGGCTTCCGTCGCCCACGACCTGCGCAATCCCATCGCCATTCTGGCAGGGTATGTGGAATATCTGCAGCTTGGCCTGGGAAAGGGCGGAGTCTCCCGGAGGCGTCTCGCCACGATCGCTGACCGGCTGGAGGATACGGTAAACCGTCTGAGCCAGTACACGGAATCCGTCAGGCATCTCAACCGGATGGAGGACATGGAGATTCTCCGGGTTCCGGTAGACGCGGCCAAATTTGCCGGGAAAATGACGGAGGATTTCGAGATACTGGCGTCCGACGCACAGATCCGGTTGGAAGCAGTCTTCGATCTGCCGAGGCCGGATCCGGAACGCTCCGCCCCTCTGACCGTGGCCATGGACCGGGATGTGGTATACCGCGTCGCGGAAAATCTGATGAACAACGCGCTTCGATTTGCCAGAGAAAAGGTTCTGATCGCCTTCAGCGTGGAAAAGGATCCCACCACGGCGGGCCGGTGTTTCTTTACAGTTGAGATCCGCGACGATGGGCCAGGTTTCCCGGAGCAGCTTCTAAAGGGCAGAGAGAGGCCCTTCCCCCATGTATCCGGGGAGAAGGGACACAGCGGTCTGGGCCTTACCATTGCGGAGCTTCTCTGTAAAAAACACGGCGGACGGCTGGAGCTCTCCAACCCTCCGAGCGGCGCTTTGGCAAAAGCCTTTCTGGGATTATAAAAGGAATTCGTTCAGAAAATCTTAAGATTGCTTTGACGGTCATTTGACCTTTCCGGTCTATAATCTCCCTGTCCGAGAAAGAGACAGGGAGGTTTTTATGAGCAAAAGACATTTGCGGAGAGCAGCCGTCCTCACGGCGCTGGCTGTAACAGCTCTGGCAGGCTGCGGAAAAGAAATACCCCAGGAAGGGCCGGCTGCCTTGACCTACGCCACTTTTTCCCTGGACCCTGAGATGGAGCAGTGGATCAGCCGGTGGAATCAGTCCCAGGAAAAGTATCGGATAGAAGTCCTGGAATATGAGAACAGCGATATCGGCCGGGCTCAGCTGAACAACGAGATTTCCTCCGGGAAAGTGCCGGATCTGTTCGATCTGTCGAATCTCAATGTGAGCAGCTTTATCTCAAAAGGACTTCTGACGGATCTAAACCCCTATCTGGACGGGGATAAGTCGGTCTCCAGAGAAAATCTTCTGCCCAGTGTCCTGCAGACCTATGAGCAGGACGGCGGTCTCTACGGGATCATGCCGGAATTTTGCCTGGAGCTCTTGGCAGGAAAAAGGGATCTGGTGGGCGATGCGTCCGACTGGACGGTGGACAGACTGCTTCAGATGACACAGGAGCTTTCGCAGGATGAGGTTCTGGTGGAGGGCTTCTCCCCTCTGGGACTGCTGAGGGCTGTTCTGAATTCGGACATGGGCGGCTTCGTGAACTGGGATGAGGGCACCTGCTCCTTTGACGGGGAGAAATTTAAGAAGCTTCTCACCACGGCCCGCTCCATGGAAACAGTCTATCTGGAAGAGCGGGAGCTGGCGGAGGGCCTGAAGAGTGGGAAGGTGCTGCTCTACAGGATTTATGTCACGGACCTAAGGGAATATGTGAACAGCGTCAAGGTCTTCGGGGATGATGAGATCTCCCTGCTGGGGTTTCCCTCCGAGGCAGGCGGAAAAGCTGTCCTCACGGCGAGAATGCCCATCGGGATCTCACAAATGTGCAAATACAGGGACGGCGCGTGGGAATTTGTGCGCTCCCTGCTGGAAGATGACTTTCAGAGAACCCATGTGAAATTCTGCCTGCCGGTGAGACGGGACCTCCTAAGGGAGGAATTTGAAAAGGTGATGACGGAGAACCCTTATGGGGAGGGGTCCGGCTCGGAAACCTGGGAGCCCGCATCGGACCGGGAGATCGACGCTCTATATGAGGGCCTCTGTCAGATGAAATACAGCGGGATCTCTGACAATGAGATTTGGAATATCGTATCGGAGGAGGCAGAGCCGTATTTTGGCGGCGACAAATCGGTGGATGAGACTATAGATGTAATCCAGCGCAGGGCATCGCTGTACGTGAGCGAAAATTACGGTCCCTGAGGAAAAACGCCAAAACAAACTTTTACGGGATAACGGAGGAACGATAAAGGAATGAGATACAGACCAAAAGATACACAGAGAACAACGCCGCAGGTCCGGATGAAAGGGATCCTTCCTCTCAGCCTTGCCGGCTTGATCTGCCTTGCCTGCCTTACGGGCTGCGAAGACACCCCTTCTTTCAGCGGTCCCCAGCCGGAGCCCATCCATCCTGCAGCAGGCACACAGGCGCAGGACACGGGCCGCCCAGCCCCGGCACCCACCTCCCGCGAGCCGGACGTCCAGGGAGGATTTCCGTCTCCCTCCGAGCCAGCCGCCCAGGGAGGATTTCAGACTCCGGAAACCGGTTCCGCAGATCTCAGCGGCAGGTTTCCCGGCAGGATCACCTCCGTCCTGTACGCCGGGGCCGGAAAACTTCTTGTGTGTGCGGACTCCCTTTCTCTCTACGACGCGGCGGCGGACCGGATCATTGGGGAGTACAGCTTCCCCGAGAATCAGGTCCGGCTTCGGGGCCTCGGCGTTTTCTCCGGGGGATATGCGCTGTTCGGAGAACTTGAGGACACAGGCCCGGACAGCGGAAGCGGTTCTCTGAGCATGACGGCATCCTCCGGAAATGAGGAAGGGCTGAGATGCTGGATCTTCGACGGGCAGCTTGCCCTGCAGAAAAGCCTGGATCTGCATCGCCTTTTGAAGGAACAGGGATATAATGAGACGGAGCTTTCCGCCGCCATCGCGGGGGACGGGACACAGATCGCGGTCTGCGGGCTGCGAAGACTGTATGTCTATCACGTGGAGGATAATTCTTTCAGTGTGCTGTTGGATTCTCAGGCAGAGGGCAGCGGCATGCGGGGCATCAGTGTCCTGGACGCGCAGTTTACAGGGCGGGGAGACGACCCGTCCCGCGGCCTGGAGGGGCTGATCTTTACCGGAATCGCCATCCCGGAGGGAAAGTCGGATTCCGTCCCCATCTACGGCACCGTAAATCTGGACGGAAGCGGCCTTGCCTGCCATACCACGTCCGACTATGCGCTGTCCGGCGAAATGATCTCATACGGAAATGAGATCTGGTTCCCGGAAGATTTTCAGAAGGCAGCTGGCAGACTGCTGGTGACAGATCCGGCAGGCCAGAGGGTCCGCACGGTGGAGCTGGAAGGGGAGGATACAGGAGCGGACGGCATCTTCGGGTCTGACTCGGGAAAGTATATTGCAACCCTTGGAATCCCGGATCTTACGGACGAATGGCACGGCGGCTGGCGGCTTCGGATTTACGACGCCGAGAGGGGAAAGCTGGTGTGGGAACAGAACGTGGGGATGGACACAAGCGCCTACAGCGGCGTCAGCTGCAGCGTCAAAATACTGGATGAGCAGCGGGAATGCGTCGTAATCTGCGGCAGGGGAGAAAACACGGCCGTGTCTTCCTATTTCTTCTGATGCCGGGGCCTTTGACTAAAGCCCGCTGTGCGCCACTGCGCCGGCCGGAGCGCAGTTTACATGACCCCCTTTGGGCGGGCCCGCAAAAAGGGAAGCGGCCGGGCCGCTTCCCCTTCTCATCTCTCCTTCTTCTCTCACGGGAGCATCCCTGCCAGGACCTCCTTGGCAAACTCCAGCTGATTGTCATACCGGTCAGCCGCGTTCTCCGCATAGTAGGCGTCCCCGTCAAACTCGCAGACCTGATCGGGCTCAATGCCTGTGCCGTGGATATTGCGGCCCTTGGGGGTAAAATAGCTGCTCACCGTCAGCTTTACAGCGGTGCCGTCCCGCAGGTCGACGATCTGCTGTACGATCCCCTTGCCGAAGGTAGTGGTCCCCACCAGCGTGCCGATCCCATAGTCCTGTATGGCTCCCGCCAGGATCTCCGAGGCGCTGGCGGAATTGCCGTCCACCAGGACCACCATGGGCTGGTCAAATGCCTGCTCTCCCTGGCAGGTGTACTCGGTTCTCCTGCCGTTCCTGTCCTCCGTGTACACAATCAGTCCCTGGGGCAGAAGCATCCTGGCCACATCCACCACCGCGGACAGATTCCCTCCGGGATTGGCCCTCAGATCCAGGATCAGCCCCTTCTTTCCCTCCGTCCGGTACTGGGCCAGGGCATCCTCAAACTGCTTTACCGTCACATCGTCAAACTCCGTGATCTGGATATATCCCATCCCCTGCTCCAGGCTCTCGTAGGTAACCGTAGGGGTCTCCACCTTCCTTCTCTCCACATCCATGTGCAGATAGTCCGGCTCCCCCGGCCGGTAGATGGTCAGGCTGACGGTGGTTCCCTCCTCCCCCTTGATCTGGTTCACCACCATGGTCAGATCCATACCGTAGGTGGACTGGCCGTCCACCTCATAGATAATATCGTCGGCCCTCAGCCCCGCCTCCTGGGCGGGCGTATTGTCTATCGGCCGGACGATCTTCGGATAATTGCTCACCTCATCCAGAGACACAAAGGCACCGATCCCGTAGTAGATCCCCTCTGTCTGGTTCATCAGCTCCGCCAGCTCCTGGGCCGAATAATAGGTGGAATAGGGATCCCCCAAAGCCTCCAGCATCCCCCGGTAGGCCCCCTCCTGAAGATCCAGGTTCTGATAGTCCTCCTTATAATAAAAATTGCGGATTACCTTCTCCACAATCTTCAGCTTGTCGATCATCTCACTGCTGACAGCGCTCTCCCCCTGCGCCGGGGCGGGAGTCTGTGTCTCGGCGGGAGATTCCTCCATCACGCGCTGCACCTGGTATCCCGCATATCCGACACCCACTACCAGCAGCGCCAGCACCGCTCCCAGAACGAGCCCGCCAAGAAAATATCCTTTTCTGTTATCCCTTTCCTGCATAATACCTACACTTCCTTTTGCTCCCTTTTCGCCCGCCCGTCATCTATTTTACAATATAATCCCACGGGTTCACATACTCGCCGTTCTTGCGCACGCTGAAATGAAGATGATTCCCCGTGGCTCGGCCGGTGGCGCCCACCGCGGCGATCTTCTGGCCCTTGCTCACCACATCCCCCTCGGACACGTACAGTGCGGAGGCATGCATGTAGATGGTAAACAGGTTGTCCCCGTGGTCAATCATCACGTAATTGCCCATGGACTGGCTGTAGGCGGCCGCGATCACCACTCCGTCGTAGGCCGCGTAAATGGCGGTCCCCCGGGGAGCCGTCAGATCCACCCCGTTGTGGAACTGCTCCACATGAAGGGTGGGATGGATGCGGGGCCCGTAGTCATCCGACACTCTCACATAGGACTCCATGGGGAAGGCAAAGGTGCCGCCGTCGTAGGTGCGCAGCTTTCCGTTCTGCTCCAGGATCCTGCGCCTCTCCGCCTCCGCGGCGGCCTCCAGGGCGGCTATGATCTCATTTCGGGCCGCAATGTCCGCCTTGTATTCCGCCACCGCCTGGGCCTGGGTGCTGATGTTCTCCTGGTATGCCTGGATCTCACGGGCCTTCTCTTCAATGAGGGCCTCCAGGGATTCCTTTTCCTCCTCCACCGCGGAGCGGGCCTCATCCAGATAATTTTTTTCCGCCTCCAGGGCCTCCTCGTAGAGCTCTATGATCCTGCGGGTGGCGATAAATCCGTCCAGCATGCGCTTGCTGTACTCCACCAGCGCGTTCACATACTCCACCCGGTTGAGCAGATCCGCGAAGCTGTCCGCCCCCATGACGATATCCAGCATATACACAAGACCCCGCTCATAAATTAAGCTTATGCTGGTCTTCATGGATTCATACTGTCTTTCTTCCTCAATCCGGGCGTCCTCCAGGCGATGCTGCGTGTCGTCAATCTCCGCCTCCTTTGTCCGGATCTTCCCCTCCAGCTCCTGAATGGTCTGCTCCATCTGGTTCAGCTCCTGATCCAGCCTTGCCACATAGCTGTCCAGATCACTCTTTTCCTTCTCCAGCTGGCGCAAAATCTGCTGCAGATCCGTCAGCGTTCCCTGGAGGGCATTCCGCTCCTCCTGGGCGCTGGAAATCTGGCTCTCTATGGCCTGGATACTCTCGGAGGTGATATCCGTCATCTTGGAGGCATCCGCCCGCAGAGGCGGCAGGAGCAGAGCCGCGCACAGCAGAAGACAGATATATTTTCTCACTCTGCCCAAAGGGCCCTTTCCATTTTCCATCATACCCGCAAATGCTTTCTCACTGTGATAAAGCTGCCCAAGAATCCGATTCCCACTCCCACGCACAGGGAAACGGGCGTCAAAAAGCGGAAGATCTCCGCGGAGGGCTTGAATTTCAGCAGCCAATCCAGCACCTGAAAGCGCTCCGTCACAAAACGGAGCACACCGTCATATATATTGTAAAGCAGAAACACCGGGATGACCGCCCCCACCAGGCCGATCAAAATCCCCTCCAGCACAAAGGGCACCCTCACGAAGAAGTCGGTGGCCCCGATATATTTCATAATATTGATCTCCTCCTTGCGGACGGAGATTCCCATGGTCACCGTATTGCTGATCAGGAAAACGGACACCACCAGCAGGATCAGGATAATGCCGGCGGAGATAAAGCTGATCATCCGGTTGACGCCCACCAGCGTCTGCGCCGTCATCATGGACTTGTTCACCAGGCGCACCCCCGGGAGCGATTCCAGATAAGCCACCAGGCTCTCCTGCATCTCCGGATCCTTCAGGAACACCTCGAAGTTGGCCTCCCCCTTCATGGGATTCTCCGGGTATGCCTCCTCCAGCTCCTCCATCCGGTCCCCGAACCAGTCCTGCTTGACGCTCTCCCAGACCTGGTCCTCCGTGACAAATCTGGCCTCGGACACCTCATCCCGGGCCCGGATCATCCTGCCGATCTCCTGCATGCTGTCGTAATCCATGTCTTCCTCAAAGAACACCGTCACACACAGCTTTTCCTCCAGGTTTTGGAGAATACTCTGAAAATTGGACACCAGCGCATAAAAGATGCCGAACAGAAACAGGCAGGCGCTGATGGTGGCGATGGAGGCCAGGGAGTACCACTTGTTATGGAAGATATTGGCGATTCCCTGCTTGATGGTGTAGAAAAATGTGCTAATCTTCATCGATATACTCGCCCCCCTCCTCGTCGCTGACGATCAGGCCCTTTTTCATAAAGATCACCCGCTTGTGCATGGCGTTGACGATCTCCTTGTTGTGGGTGACCACGATCACCGTGGTGCCCTGGTCATTGATCTCCTCCAGCAGATGCATGATCTCCCAGGAATTCTGAGGGTCCAGATTGCCCGTGGGCTCGTCCGCCAGCAGGATGGAGGGGTTGTTGACCAGCGCCCGGGCCAGAGCTACCCTCTGCTGCTCGCCGCCGGAGAGCTGGTTGGTCTTTGCCTTGTACTTGCCCGCCAGCCCCACCATGGCCAGCATGGCAGGGACATTCCTGCGGATTTCACGCCTGGGCGTCTCCACGATCCTCTGGGCAAAGGCCACGTTCTCATAGACATTCCTGTCCTTCAGCAGCCGGAAATCCTGAAACACTACCCCAAGGTTGCGGCGGTATTTTGCAATCCTGCGGTGCTTCATCCGGGACAGGTCCTCCCCCATGACCCACACATGGCCGCTGGTGGCCTTCAGCTCCCTCAAAAGGAGCTTGAACAGAGTGGACTTGCCGGCCCCGCTCTGTCCCACGACAAACACAAACTCTCCCCTATAAATATTCAGGCTGATGCCGTTTAAGGCATGGGAACCGGCAGGATAGGTCTTGATCACATTCTCCAGGCAGATCACTCCGCTCTGTTCGATCATTTCCTCCCGCCGCTGTCTCTTTAACTCTCTTCTCGTCATGTACTTTCTCCAAACATAATGTGTTGATCAATACTCAAAGCTTTCCATGTACTTCATATACTTGACCACCATCAGCGCGATCTTAAAGGTGATGGCATCCTCAAACACCCGCAGATCCAGCCCGGTGCTCTTCTGCAGCTTGTCCAGGCGGTATACCAGGGTGTTCCGGTGTATAAAAAGCTGGCGGGAGGTCTCCGACACATTCAGACTGTTCTCAAAGAACTTGTGAATGGTAGTCAGAGTTTCCTCGTCAAACTCATCCGGGCTTTTCCCGTCAAAAATCTCCCGGATGAACAGCCTGCACAGGGGAATGGGCAGCTGATAAATCAGTCTTCCGATGCCCAGCTCGCTGTACGCAATGATGTCTCTCTCGTCAAAGAAGATCTTCCCCACATCCAGAGCCATCTTGGCCTCCTTGTAGGAGCGGCTGACCTCCTTGATCTCCCCCACAATCGTGCCGTAGGCGATATGTACGCTCTTCAGGCCGTCCCTCTGGAGCTTTGCGGCCAAAAGCCTGGCGGCCTTGTCTATTTCGCGGCTTCCCTCCTGCTCCGCCAGCTCCTTGACCACAATCACGTTGCTCTCGTCCACCGCCGTCACGAAGTCCCTGCTGCCCGTCCCAAAATGGCTCCGGGTCAGCTCCAGGGCGTTGTTGTCCCGCCCCCCTTCGGACTCCACAATCATGACCACCCTCCTGGCATCCGTCTGGATATGCAGCTTCTTGGCGCGGCTGTAGATATCTACCAAAAGGAGATTGTCCAGCAGCAGATTCTTGATGAAATTGTCCTTGTCGAACCGCTCCTTGTAGGCCACCAGAAGGTTCTGGATCTGGAACGCGATCAGCTTCCCGACGGTGTACACATCCTCGCCGTTGCCCGCCACCACAAGAATATACTCCAGCTGCTGCTCGTCGAAAACCTTGAAGAACTGAAATCCCCGTATCTCCTGAGCGTCCGCGGGGGACTTGGCAAACTCCACGGCGGCGTCGGAGCACTCAGACATATCCGCAGTACACACCACCTGCTTGCCGTCCACATCCATAGCGCAGATATCCACCCGCGCTATATTTTTCAGGCCCTCCAGGGTGCTCTGCAAAATCTGGTTCGATATCATATGTCCATCTCCTTTGATCATCTGCCATCGTAAAAAACCATACACTACAAATATACACAAAAATCAGGGAAACTGCAATAGTATTCTTGTCAAATATCCTCAAAAAAGGGCCTCTGGGAAAATGTTCCTGCTCACACCCTCCGAATTACCTTCCCCGCGATCTCTACCCTGCCGGCCTTCAAAAGACTGCCCACGGCCCGCTTGAACTCGTTCTTGCTCATCCCCGTCTCCCGCCGGATAATCTCCGGGGAAACCCGGTCGTTGAAGGGCAGCACCCCGTCATAGCTGTCGATCAGGCCAAGGATCTTCTCCGCGTCGGCCCCGATCATCCGATATGCCTTGTCCCGGATGCTCAGAGATAGCCTGCCGTCCGCCTTCACCTCCGTCACCCAGGCGGTCACATCCCCTCCGGGCTCTGCCTCCCCATAGAACTCCTTTTTGGGAATCAGAGCGGAGTAGAGATTGTCCACCGCCACGAAGGCGCCGAACGCTTCGCTGACCGTGTAGACCCGGCCCCTCACCTGATCTCCCTTCCGGTACGGGCTGTCGGAGCGCAGATAAGGGTACACGTTCATGGTGGCGCAGAGCCGGCTGCTCTTGTCCAGATACAGGCCCACCAGCACCCGGTCCCCCTCCTGCACCCGGCATACCTGCTGCCGGTAGGGCAGAAAGAGGTCCTTCTCCAGACCCCAATCCAAAAACGCGCCGATCTTTCCCACTGCGGCCACTCTCAGCTCCGCCACCTGTCCCATGACCAGCAGGGGGGTACGGGTGGTGGCTATCTTCCGGTCGTCGGAGTCCCGGTACACGAACACCTCCAGGGTGTCTCCCGGCCGAACCTCCCCCTCCACCTGCCGGGCGGGCAGAAGAACCCGTTCCTCCTGTTCCCCTCCCTCAGGGCTCAGGTATACCCCAAAGTCCACTCTCTTTACCACCTTCAGCGGCTGCCTCTCACCTAACCGTATCATCGCCGTTCCTTCCCGCGAACTCCAGATTCACATAGGGCTTCCCCTCCCCGTCCCTCAGGGAGATCACATATTTTCCTGGCTCGCTCACTACATAGGGGATCAGCACGTCCCCCAGATGGGCCTGCATCTTGTACTCCGCCCGAAGCTGGCTCACCGCAAAGTCCATCGGCAGCAGATTCATCGCCATATCCACATACTGTCCGTTGTTCACATGACAGTTGGTGTCCAGATGATGGCGGCAGACCGTGATGGGCTCCCCCTCGGTGCCTCCCTGGGCCGGCTGGATCTTGCGTCCCGCGTAATCCATCTCCAGCCTGGGCTCCACCTGATAGACCTCCAGCATCCTTTTCGGCGGCCGCGCCGGCATCATGGTGGAGATGTACAGCAGGGTCCACAGGGAGTTGGCCCGGGCCAGGGTCTCCCCCTCCCCGGTGCGCATCCAAAAATTCCGGTAGCCGAAGCATCCCTTGAACTCGTAGGGCGCCGTTCCCGTCTCCACCCTCTCTCCGCACCTGGGATAGCGGTCCACCGCGATCTGCCAGGAGGAAAGCACCCAGACCAGGTCGTTCTCCCTCAGATAATCCAGACCCACCCCCAGATCCTCCGACTGAAAGGTGGAACAGTCCTGGAAATAGTTCAGCAGCGACAGCAGGCCAAGCCGTCCCTGTTCATCACACTCACTGTATCGGATCCTGCCCGGAAACGAATACATTCTTCTCACTCCTTCTCAGCTTATGTTTTCTCTGCCCTTATCACACTTCCGTCCCGGAAAGCCTCAGCAGATATATCTCCCGATCACCGGGATCCTGCGCAGCACCATGGCCAGCAGGCTGCAGATCAGATAGACCCCCACAGCCAGCAGGGGGATCCCCAGCCAGTTCGGCAGGAGCATGCTGTGGATGCCCCGCCCCTGGAGTGCCTCGATCATCCCCACATGCATCACATACACTCCCAGGGTTGCCATGGACAGCTCCCGGATCAGGCGGCCTGCGGCCGGCCCCCAGGAGATCCTGCTCACCGTCCGGGTGAAAAACTCAAACAGGGCCGTCACAATCAGGAAGGTGAACAGCCCAAAGCTGTCGTAAATCTCCCCCAGGGGCCTGCCCGCCCGCTCGGACAGGACACTGCCCAGCACCACATTGCAGACGGCCGCAGGCAGGACGGACAGATAGAGCCCCCGCCGGCAGCGGGGGCCGATCCCCACATGGGCGATATAGTATCCCAGCACAAAATAGCCCAGATACCCGCACACCATCTCAATCTCTCCCAGACCGATCACATACTGGAAGGGCTCGCTCCCGATCAGGGCCTTCGCCGTGGTCCGCAGAATTTGAAACAGGAAGAACAGCCACAAAAAATACCGCAGCTCCCACTCCCCAGCGCGGGCCACCCAGGCATGGAGCACAGGGAGCAGAAGATAAATTCCGATGATCATGGGCAGAAACCAGAGGTGATAGCGCCCGTAGATCATCTCCTTTACAACCTCCTTCACGCCTGCGGCCCCCCAGTCAAAATTTCTGCTGTCGTAGAGGCCGTACAGCGCGGACCAGAGGCAGAATACCGTCAGGAGCCGCAAAATATTGTGCCGAAAGAGACGCCTTAGATCCACCTGCCGCTCCCGGTCCAGGAACAGGGCCCCGCTGAGCATCACAAAGACGGGGACCCCAAAGCGGGACAGGGCATCATACCCGTCGGCAATCCTCCACTCCCGCCCCGTCACAGGAAGCGTATACCAGAACTGAGCGGCGCTGTGGAGCATCACCACGCTGAAGGCCGCCAGGATCCGCAGCAGATCATAGTGAACCATGCGTTTCTTGTCCGGATTCTCTCCCATTTTCCCGCTCCTTTCCCCGTCAGCTTTGAGACCTATTATCTCACACCGGGTGGGTCTTGTCAATCTCAGCTCCCCACCGGGATGCGCAGCACCTGGCCGATCTGAAGCGCGCTGCCGGTCAGGCCGTTGGCCTGCCGGATGGCCTCCACCGTGGTCCCGTACCGCTGGGCGATCAGCCAAAGGCTGTCTCCCGCCCGGACCGTGTACTCCACATACGGGCTCTGGGACACCGGGATCTGAAGCACCTGGCCGATCTGAAGCACATCGCTGGTCAGGCCGTTGGCCTGCCGGATCGCGTTCACCGTGGTCCCGTACCGCTGGGCGATCAGCCAGAGGCTGTCTCCCGCCTTCACCCTGTAGCTGACCGTCCCCGTCTCCGGGCCGGGCGCGGGCACGTTCTCCCCGATTCCCAGATAGGTGTCATACAGGGCCTGCCAGGTGCGGGCCCCCACGATCCCGTCGGCGGTCAAACCCTTTGCCCGCTGGAAGGCGGTCACGGACTGTCTGGTCCCGCTGCCGAAGACGCCGTCCTGGGCGGGAGCCGGCACGGAGGAATCATACTGGGAGACCAGATCCAGCAGATATTGAAGCGTCACCACGTCCTGCCCCCTGGAGCCCTGGCGGAGCACGGACCCGGGAGGCACCGTCCCGATCCCCAGGCTGGTGCCCTCGCTGCTCAGCTCCGCCAGCCGCGTCACCGCCGTATACAGGTCGGAGAGCTTATACCAGGTGGCCTTCCCCACCACCCCGTCGGGGGTCAGGTTGAAAATGCTCTGAAACTTCTCCACCGCAGCCCTGGTGCCGGCCCCGAAGGTGCCCGCCGGATCCGTGATGGCAGGTATGGCGGGATAATTGCGCCGGATCCGGCCCAGCCAGGTCTGGATCGTCTGCACGTCCAGGCCGCCGCTTCCGGTCCGAAGGGGCGCGCCGGGATAGGAAGAAAGGGCGCCCGTAACGATGTTGGTCCTGGCAATCCCGATATCGTCCGGATAGTAGCTGCGCAGTATCTGCAGGGGCGTGTAGCCCCTGTCCGCCAGAGAGACCGAGCCCCACTGGGACAGTCCCTGGCAGGTGACCGTGCTCCCGTTGCAGAAAGAGGTGAAATAGGGGGCGTACTGTCCCTGCCTCCGGACATATTCGCCGTACACCTCATCCACCGCCCGGCTGATAGAGTCATAGACGGGCCGGCCTGGGACATAGTACTGGTCATAGGCGGTGCTGTTTGTGATGTCAAAATCATATCCCTTTGCCCTGTACCACTCCGTATACACCCGGTTCAGGGCAAAGGTCATGATGGCGTAAATATTCGCCTTCAGGGCGGACTCGGGCCATGTGGGATAGATCTCACTGCCGGCCACATTTTTCACATAGTCCAGGAAGGGTACCTGGACATTGGCGGCGTAGGAGTCCGGCGCCCCCAGATGCACGGTGATGGGATCGGGGATCACAACCTGCCGCAGCACCCGGGCGTCCTGGAAGGTCCCCTCCTGGCTGCGGCCGGATGTCATGGCCACAGCCGGAGGTCCTACGGAGACGGTCTCACCCTCCTGCCGGCGGGTCTGCCGCTCCTGTTCTGACTGCCGTTCCGGCTGCCCCTGCTCCTGCTGCCGCTCCAGAGGGGTGAGCGTCACCGGGAGCGTGGCAGTCTCCCCGTCAAAAATAGGGATATCCGTGACTGTCACGGGCTCAAACCCCTCCGCCTCCACCGCCACGCCATAGCTGTAATAGGGATTCCCCATGTAGCCGGGATTTAAGGAAAAGCCCCGGTCCAATGTCTCCAGCGGGACCGCCTGTGTCTCTCCGCTTTCATCCGTTGTGAGCCGATAGACCGTATTTCCCTCACTGTCCAGCACCCGGATCCGCGCTCCGTCCAGGGGAACCGTCCCCCGGGCTGTCCTCGCCTGTACCTGTAAATATCCAATGGCCATACTTCTGTTCCTTTTTGGGTGATTTATCCTTAAAATATGAAAAAAGGGGAGAGATGTGATGCCTCCCTCTCAAAAAGACACGGAGCGCGCAAAAAAAGACCTCCCGGAATCTGGTCCCTGGGGAGGTCCTTCCAGCGCTACAAGGATTCGAACCTTGAAAATGACGGAGTCAGAGTCCGCTGCCTTACCGTTTGGCTATAGCGCTATACTGTACCGAGCTGTATTATCTGCAGCTACTTGAACGATTATACACGAAGATTTTCCGTTTTGCAATACCTAATTTAAAATTTTTCCCTATAAGGGGCAGGGGGAAATCCCTCCTGCCCCTTTATGTGTCTTATACCTCGAAAATCAGGTCTCCGTAGGTGGGGAAAGGCCACACCTTCTTGTCGACCAGCATCTCCAGCGCATCCACCGGCGCTCTCAGCTCATCCATGGCCTTACGCACCACGTCCTTATAATAGAAGGCAAGCTCCTTCTGGCTCTCGATGGACCCGGCGGCGTTCTCCACCTCCTCCAGCTTCAGAAGAGCGGCTCTCGCCTCGGCCAGCTTCCCGGAAACGGCCTTCAGCAGGTCCTCCTGCACCGACGCATCGGCGCCCGCCTCCTTTACCGCCAGAACCGTGTCCGCCACGGTCTTGGTATAGCGGATCACAGCGGGAAGGATCTCCTTCTTGGCCATATCCAGCATGGTCAGGGCCTCGATGTTGATGGTCTTGGAATAGGTCTCATAGAGCACCTCCGCCCGGGACTCCAGCTCGGCCTTGGTGAAGATGCCGAACTTCTCGAAGAGGGCGATGGCCTTGTCGGTAGTCAGGGTCTCCACAGCCTCCACCATGGACTTGATATTGGGCAGCCCCCGTCTCTCGGCCTCCTTTACCCACTCCTCAGCGTAGCCGTTGCCGTTGAAGATAATCCGCTGATGCTCGGTCAGGTACTCCTTGATCAGATCATGGACCGCCGCATCGAAGTTCTCCGCCTTCTCCAGCACGTCCGCCGCCTCGCAGAATGCCTCCGCCACAATGGCGTTCAGGGTGGTGTTGGGGCTTGCGATGGAATCCGCGGAGCCCACCATACGGAACTCAAATTTGTTGCCGGTAAAGGCGAAGGGCGAGGTCCTGTTCCGGTCCGTGGCGTCCTTCACCAGATCGGGCAGGGTGGACACGCCGGTCATGAGCTTGCCGCCCTGGATGGAGTGCTCGGCCTGGCCGGTCTCCACCAGCTGCTTCACCACATCCTCCAGCTGCTCGCCCAGGAACACGGAGATGATAGCGGGAGGCGCCTCGTTGGCTCCCAGCCTGTGGTCGTTGCCCACGTCAGAGGCGCTCTGGCGCAGCAGATCCGCGTGGGTATCCACTGCCTTCAGGATACATGCCAGCACCAGCAGGAACTGAATATTCTCGTTGGGGGTGTCGCCGGGATCCAGGAGATTGACTCCGTTGTCGGTTCCCAGGGACCAGTTATTGTGCTTGCCGGAGCCGTTCACGCCTGCGAAGGGCTTTTCGTGCAGCAGGCAGGTCATGCCGTGGCGGCCCGCCACCTTCTTCATGGTCTCCATCACCAGCTGGTTGTGGTCCACCGCGATGTTGGCGGTCTCATAGATGGGCGCCAGCTCATGCTGGGCGGGGGCCACCTCGTTGTGCTGGGTCTTGGCGGTGACGCCCAGCTTCCAAAGCTCCACGTTCAGATCCTTCATATAGGCGCCGATGCGCTCCCGGATGGTTCCGAAGTAGTGATCCTCCAGCTCCTGTCCCTTGGGAGCGGGCGCTCCGAAAAGGGTGCGGCCTGCGAAAATCAAATCCTTTCTCTGGAGATACTTCTGTCTGTCCACCAGGAAATACTCCTGCTCGGGCCCTACGCTGGCCACCACCTTGGTGGCCTCGGTGTTGCCAAAGAGCCGGACAATCCTCAGGGCCTGCTGGCTCACGGCCTCCATGGAGCGCAGCAGCGGCGTCTTTTTGTCCAGAGCCTCCCCCTTGTAGGAGCAGAACGCGGTGGGGATGCACAGGATCACGCCTGTGGCGTCCTCCTTCAGGAAGGCGGGGGATGTAATATCCCAGGCGGTGTAGCCTCTTGCCTCAAAGGTGGCTCTCAGGCCGCCGGAGGGGAAGGAGGAAGCGTCGGGCTCGCCCTTGATGAGCTCCTTGCCGGAGAACTCCATGAGCATTCTGCCCTCCGCATCGGGATGGGTCACAAAAGCGTCATGCTTCTCCGCCGTGATGCCGGTCAGCGGCTGGAACCAGTGGGTGTAATGGGTGGCCCCGTTCTCCACGGCCCAGTCCTTCATGGCCTTAGCCACCACATCCGCGGCAGCCAAAGACAGCTCGCCGCCCTGCTCCATGACCTTCTTCACTTCCTTGAACACTCCCTTGGGGAGTCTTTCCTTCATCTTGCCCAGGGTAAATACCTTGCTGGCAAAGATGTCTTCCACGTTCAACAACTCGCTCATATCCAACTTCCTTTCTTTAGATAGATTCGCATCCGAAGTCCTCACTGCTAAAAAAAAACGTCCCAAAGTAAACCCTTACTGTTGGAACATCTTTGTTCTTAGACACGTATGCGGAAGCAGCCTATGTACTTCGTTTTTTATAAAATAACTCAAATGAGGCCAAATTGCAATACCCAAAATTTTTTTCTCCACTTTTTTGGGAAAAACGGGCTGCCGGGCCCCATCCCCTGTGTATATTGTACAAAGGGACGGGCCCCGGGGGTCCCAGGTCACCCCTCCCCGCTCTGTGTCCGCAGCAGATCGTAGACCTGGGGCGGCGGGTCCAGCTCCAGCCAGATTCTCTCCCTGGGATGGGGACAGCTGTCCACCGCGGCAAGCTCCCCTGTGTACATGGCCCGCACAAGGGCCGTCACATTGCTCCCGTCCGGCTTCATGATCTCCACACTCTCCCCCACGCAGAACTTGTTCTTCTGTTCGATGCGCGCCAGCAGGCGCTCTCCATCCGCGGGCGCCCTCTGCCCCTCCTGCCCCTGTGCAAAAAGGGCGGCTGCCGGGCAGACCTCCTCTATGAGCCCCAGATAAACGGCTTCCTTTACATATGCCTCCCCGTCCTCCCCCTGGCAGTCCTGTGAGGGCTTCCCGAAATAAAAGCCCGTGGAAAAGGGCCGGTGGGTACACCTGGCGATCTGAGCCCGATACCAGCCCATGTTGGCCCGGTACTCCTGCTGCGACCTAAGGCAGTCGTCCAGCGCTCTCCGGTAGGTGCGGGCCGTCACCGCCACATACAGAGCGTTCTTCATGCGCCCCTCGATCTTAAAGCTGTCAATCCCCGCCTCCAAAAGCTCCGGGATGTGCTCGATCATACACAGATCCCGGGAGCTGAACAGGAAGGTCCCCCTCTCGTTTTCTTCCACCGGCAGATACTCCCCGGGTCTCGTCTCCTCCATCACCGCGTACTTCCACCGGCAGGGATGGGTGCAGAAGCCCTGATTGGCGTCCCGGCCCGCGAAATAGCTGCTCAGCAGGCATCTCCCGGAGTAGGAGACGCACATGGCCCCGTGGACAAAGCACTCCAGCTCCATATCCCGGGGCAGCCGGCTGCGGATCTCCCGGATTTCCTCCAGGGTCAGTTCCCTGGCGCAGACCACCCGGCAGGCCCCCATGCGGTGCCAGAACAGACAGGTGCCCGCGTTGGTATTGTTGGCCTGGGTGGAAATGTGGATCGGCACCTGGGGCCAGACTCTCCTTGCCAGGTCAAACATACCCGGATCCGACAGGATCAGAGCGTCCGCCCTCTCCGGCTCCATATCCCGCAGGCTGACGAAATATTCCTCCGCCTCCTTCAGGTCCCGGTCATGGGCCAGGATATTGGCGGTCACATAGACCTTCACCCCTCTGTTGTGGGCAAAGGCAATCCCCTCCGCCATCTCCCTCAAAGTGAAATTTTTGGCCTTGGCCCGCAGGCTGAAAGCCTCCCCTCCGATGTATACCGCATCCGCCCCGAAGACCACAGCGGTCTTTAACACCTCCAGGCTGCTGGCCGGGACCAAGAGCTCCGGTCTCCTTCTCTCCATAGTGCCTCCCTCTCCCCGGGGACTCACTCTCCCGTCCCCGCAGGACTCCGCTTCCCGGGAACTCGCTCTCCCGCCTCTGCAGGCCCCCGCTCCCGGGGACTCGCTCTCCCGGGGACTCACTCCCCCGTCTCCGCAGGCTCCCCCAGCTTCACGCTCAGGGCCGCCCCGTCCCCTGACGGCAGAATACAAGTCTGCAGCCGGGGATGATGGGTGAGTTCAAAGAGATATTCCCTCATACGGGCGTGGATGGTCCGGTCCCGGCGGTTCACCGCAAACCGGGACTGCACCACATCCCCCTCCTGCAGCACATTGTCGCTGACCAGGATCCCTCCCTCCGGCAAAAGCCGCAGAACCTCGGGCAGGAAATGCAGATACTGTCCCTTGGCCGCATCCATAAAAATCAGGTCAAAGGGACCCTCCAGGGTCCCTAGCAGCTCCGCCGCGTCCCCCTCCAGGAGAGTGATCCGCTCTGTCCTTCCCGCCCCGGCAAAATTTTCCCGGGCCTGGGCGGCGCGCTCTTCATCCTTTTCCAAGGTAGTGATCCGGCAGTCCCCGGGCCCGAACTCGCTCATGAGCAGGGCCGAAAAGCCGACGGCCGTCCCCACCTCCAGGATCCGCAGAGGTCTCAGGGCGGCCAGCAGGAACTTCAGCAGGCTCTGCATCTGGGGCCGCACCACAGGCACCCCCGCCTCCCTGGCGCAGCGCTCCAGCCGGTTCAAAAAAGCCGGATTGCCTTTATCAAACGAGTCAATAAAGGCAATCATTCTCTCATCTATGTCCATATTCTCTCCGCCTTGGCCAGGGCAATCCCAAAAGCCCTCCTAGGGAGTCTCCCCGGGGATTTCCTCAGAGGCCCCGCCCAGGGTCATCTGCTCCATCATCTCTTCCACCGTCATGGAGGTGCTCAGGTCAAATGTGCCCGGGTGGATATCCTCCCGATACTCCGAGAGATAATACTGCAGGATAAAGAGCTTGTCGTCCCGAATCAGGCCCTTTCCCAAAAACAGCTCTCCCATCTCCTGGGCGGACATATCCTCCGGGATCGTGACGGCCACCGTCCGGCCCTCCCCGGTCGTCACAGGCGGCTCTTCAAAAATCCGGTAGCCGTAATCGTAAGCCATGACGGCTCCCCTATAGATCAGCATAATGGCCGCGGCAGCCACTACGACCTTGAATACCGTGCCGCAGACGGCGCCCAGAACACCCTTTATACTCATCTCACACCACCCTCCCTTCCCAAAGGATCACTCGAAATCCAGCTGGGCCATCACACGGCTGTTGATTTCCTGCATCATGCGGCAGAAGGCCAGCTCCGCCGCCAGGAAATCCGCCACCAGAGGATTTTCCCGAAAGCCGGCGTACTCCTTCTCAAAGCGCTCAATCTCTTCAATGGCTGTCTCCGGGCTGTTCTGCAGTTCAAAATTTTCCATCCGGTAGGCGTCTATCTGGGCCTTCAGATCAGGGAACTGCTTCACCTTGTCCCTCTCCGCGGCATACCTGATATACTCCCCTGACCGCTTGATCTGTTCCACATAGGCCTGCAGGGCCAGCTCCATCTCCGCTTCCATTTCTCTCCCGTTCCTTATCCCCGTCCTAGACCTCCATGATGATCGGAAGGATCATAGGACGTCTCTTGGTCTTCTTCCATACGTATTCGCTCAGCGCATCCTTGGTAACGGCCTTAATCTTGCCCCAGTCGCTGATGCCCCGGTCCAGCAGGCCTGTGACCGCGCTGTCCACCACCTGGCGGGCCTCCTCCATGAGAGCGTCCGACTCACGCACATACACAAAGCCCCTGGACACGATATCCGGTCCCGCCGCCAAAAGTCCCGTGTACTTATCCAGGGACATGACCACGATCAGGATGCCGTCCTCGGCCAGATGCTGCCGATCCCGCAGCACCACATTGCCCACGTCTCCCACGCCCAGGCCGTCCACCAGAATGGATCCCACGGGCACCCTGCCGGTCACACCTGCGCCCCTTTCATCCAGTTCCAGCACATCCCCGGAGGACAGGATGAAAATATTGTCCTTGCTGATGCCGAGATTCTCTGCAATCTTGGACTGGGCCATCAGGTGCTTGTATTCCCCGTGGACGGGCACCGCATACCTGGGATGCACCAGAGTGTAGATCAGCTTGATTTCCTCCTGGCATGCGTGGCCCGACACATGCGTATCCTGGAAGATCACATCCGCACCCTTGCGGAGCAGCTCGTTGATCACCTTGGTGACCGCCTTCTCGTTGCCCGGGATCGGATTGGATGAGAAAATCACCGTGTCGCCGTGGCCGATGGTAATCTTCTTGTGCATATCGCTGGCCATGCGGCTTAAGGCCGCCATACTCTCCCCCTGGCTGCCGGTGGTGATGATCACCTGCTTCTCGTCCGGGTAGTTCTTCAGCTCGTCGATGTCGATCAATGTGTTTTTCGGGATGTTGATGCAGCCCAGGCTGGAGGCAATGTCGATAATGTTGACCATGCTCCGGCCCTCCACCACCACCTTTCTGCCGAACTTATAGGCAGTGTTGATGATCTGCTGCACCCTGTCCACGTTCGAGGCAAAGGTCGCCACAAAAATCCGGGTGCTGCTGTGTTCCTCAAACAGAGTGTCAAAGGTCCGCCCTACCGTCCTCTCGGAGGGCGTAAAGCCCGGGCGCTCCGCGTTGGTGGAATCGCACATCAGCGCCAGCACGCCCTTCCTGCCGATCTCCGCAAAGCGCTGCAGGTCGATGGCGTCCCCGTACACCGGCGTGTAATCCACCTTGAAGTCCCCCGTATGCACCACCGTCCCCGCCGGGGAGTAGATGGCCAGGGCCGCCGCGTCCACAATACTGTGGTTGGTCTTGATAAACTCAATCCGGAACTGTCCCAGATTCACGGTCTGTCCAAACTTCATGACCTTTCGGCGGGTCTCCTTCTCCAGCCCGTGCTCCTTCAGCTTATTCTCTATAATGCCCATGGTCAGCCGGGTTGCGTACACCGGCACGTTGAGCTCTTTTAAAACATAGGGCAGGGCCCCGATATGGTCCTCATGCCCGTGGGTGATCACGAACCCCTTCACCTTCTCCGCATTGTCCTTCAGGTAGGTGATATCCGGTATGACCAGGTCGATCCCCAGCATATCGTCCGCCGGGAATGCCAGACCGCAGTCCACCACAACAATACTGTCCTCATACTCGAAGGCAGTAATGTTCAGTCCAATCTGCTCCAAGCCCCCCAGAGGGATGATCTTCAGCTTGGATACACTCGTATTCTCTTTTTTTCTGTTCAATCAGATTTCCTCCAAATCTCTCTGCGCCTTTCGGGCGCTTACGCATCATTTCCTTGTTTCTGTTCCTGCCCGGATCCCGTCCCTCGGGCAGATTGACATTTACTCCGTCACCAGATCCACATCCTCCAGCATGTTCTCAAACACACCGGCCACCGCACTCAGCTCTTCGTCCCCGGTCACAACCGCGTAGAGTCCTTCTTCCTCTCCGTCCCGGGACAGATCCTTCAGGATCATAGCCTCCCCGTCGCCCTCCTGGTCCGTCACCAGAATATAATTGTACCCGCCGATCCGTGTCTGCTCCAGCACATAAAAATCTACAGGGTCCTCCCCCTCAGGTCTGAATGTTATCTTCTCCGGCCCTTTCACTGCTTCACTCCATCCTCCTGGCTGTGCGCCCTCTCCCTGCGAAGATCCAGATAACCCTGCAGGATCAGCGCCGCCGCGATACTGTCCACATAGTCCCTGCGGTGCTCCCTGCGGATCCCCGCCTCCATCATGGCTCTGTCCGCCGCCACGGTAGTCAGGCGCTCATCCCACAGCTGCACCGGCAGCCCGGTCCTTCTCTCCAGCCTGTCCGCAAACTCCCGGGCGGCCTGGGCCCTGTCCCCCTGGTCCGCATTCATATGCAGGGGGAGGCCCACCACGATCTCTCCCACCTCATACTCCAGGACAAGCGCCTCGATCCGGGCATAGGTCTGACGCAGCTTATTTTCTTCCTTCCTTCTTATGATCTCCAGCCCCTGGGCAGTGATCAGAAGGGGGTCGCTGACCGCCACTCCCACTGTCCTGGAGCCGAAATCCAGCCCCATGATCCGCATGCCTTATCCACCTTCCGGCCCGGCGCATCCGCACCTCTACCACTGGTTGATCCGAATGTACTCCTTGAGCAGTTCCTCCACCAGCTCGTCCCGCTCCACGCGCATAATCAGCCCCCTGGCGTTATTGTGGCTGGTGATATAGGTAGGGTCCCCGCTCATAATGTATCCCACGATCTGGCTGACCGGATTGTAGCCTTTCTCCGTCAAAGCCTCGTATACGGTGGAAAGGATTACCTTTGCGCCGGTTTCCGGTTCTGTCTGCACTTTAAAGTATTGTGTATTCCCTAAATCACGCATCTTTCCTCTTCCTCCGTATGTATGCCGGTCCCCAAAAGATTCCTGTCCTTTCATATTACCCCATTTCCCGGGAAATTTCAATGGGATTGTTGCAAACCTTTTGCCGCCAAAAATTTACCGGGCGGATGCGGGATCGGCCAGAAGGATCTCATCCGTCAAAAAATCCTGCACCTGCACGTTCAAAAGCCTCCCTCTCACATCCTCCCCGGCCGGCAGCGCCACCTTCACATAATCCGGGGTGTGCCCGATCCGGTAAGGGCGCTCTCCCACCCTCTTTTCCTCCTCAAAAAGCACCTGGGCCTCCCTGCCTATGTAGTATTCCCGGAATGCCCTGGACTGCCTGGCCCTAAGCTCCAGAAGGATCCCGGTCCGCCGCGCCTTTACCTCCTCCGGCACCTGTCCGCTCATCCCGTCCGCCAGAGTGCCCTTTCTGCGGGAGTAGGGGAATACGTGCATCTCGTAAAAGCCCACCTTTTCCAGGAAGCGCCGGGAAATTTCAAACTCCTCCTCCGTCTCCTGGGGGAAGCCCGCGATCACATCCGTGGTGATGGCCGGCCTTTGGAAGGCCTTCCGCAGCAGCTCCACGCACTCATAGTATTGCCCGGAGGTGTATTTCCTATTCATCCGCCGCAGCGTCTCGTCGCAGCCGCTCTGGAGAGAGAGGTGAAAATGCGGGCACAGGCGGGAAATTTCCGCCAGCCCCGACACAAACCCCGGCGTCACGATTCTGGGCTCCAGAGACCCAAGCCGGATCCGCTCCAGGCCCTCCAGGGCATCCAGGCCCCTCAGCAGCTCCAGCAGGGCCTCTCCCCCCTCCAGCCCCCGGTCCGTGCCAAAGGAGCTGATATGGATCCCCGTGAGGACAATCTCCCGGTATCCCGCCTGCAAAAGGCCCCTCACTTCCTCCAGGATCTCCCGGCTGCCCCGGCTCCTGACCCTGCCTCTGGCGTAGGGGATGATGCAGTAGCTGCAGAACTGATTGCAGCCGTCCTGAATCTTGATGCAGGCCCGGGTGTGCTCCGCCGTCTCCCGCAGGGTCATATCCTCATACTCCCGGATCTGGGAGATATCCGCCAGGGAGGCACCCCCCAGGGTCTTGTCCGGCCTTCTGTTTTCCTCTGACGCCAGCTCCCTCTCCCGCAGGCTTTTCTCCAGCAGAGAGACAATATCCCCCTTCCGGTTGTTGCCCACGGCCAGGTCCACCCCCTCGTCCGCCAGCACCTTTTCCATCCCGGTCTGCACATAGCAGCCCATGGCCACCACCAGGGCCTGGGGGTTGCGCGCCCTGGCCCGGTGGATCATCTGTCTGCTCTTGCGGTCCGCTATATTGGTCACCGTGCAGGTGTTGATCAGATAAATGTCCGCCCTCTGATCAAAGGGCACAATCCGGTATCCTTTCTCCCTGAGCATTTGCAGCACAACATCCATCTCGTAGGTGTTCACCTTACAGCCCAGATTGTGATATGCTACATTTTTCATAGGATTCTCCATTCCGGAGCGCTTTGCGCGACGGGGCGATGAGAAATCCGCGAATGCCATTTCTCATCTGCCATCAGGAGAATTTGCGGCGCTCCGGCACAAATCCTCCTGTGAAAAATCAGCACATCGGTGTGATTTTTCACACGATTCCTCACTTTTTTTGTGTTGTTTTCTCCTTGACTTTTCCCCCTCGGGACAGTAACATGGAGTCAGAGAGTGGTGACAAGCAGGAAGGAGGCGATATAATGAAAACCGTTCAGATCTCTTTAAACTCTATCGATAAAGTAAAGTCCTTTGTCAACGATGTGACAAAATTTGACTATGACTTCGATCTGGTCTCCGGCAGGTACGTGATCGACGCAAAGTCCATCATGGGAATCTTCAGCCTGGATCTGTCCAAGCCCATTGACCTGAACATTCATGTGGAGGACAATGTAGACGATGTGATGGAGGCCCTGGCCCCCTATCTGATCTGAGAGGCTCCGGCCCACCGGCCGCCCTGTGAAAGAGAAACGGGAAGAATGTCTGTGAAGCTCCTGCGGGATTCCGGGCATTCTTTTTTTGCCGTCAGGGGTGCTTCTACCTACTGTCTTCCCACAACAATCAGCTCTCTGCCGGCCAGGGCCGCCTCCACAAGAGCGTCGATCTTCTCCGCCAGATTCTGCTCATGACGGCGGATAATTCCCACGTTGGGCCTGGTCACAGGGTGCTTGGCCACAAAAATGGTACAGCAGTCCTCATAGGGCAGGATGGAGGTTTCAAAGGTGCCGATCCGCTGGGCCGCCTCCACAATCTCCTGTTTGTCAAAGCCGATCAGCGGCCGGTACACCGGCATCCGGCACACCTCATTGGTAGCCGCCAGGGAGCTCATGGTCTGGGAAGCCACCTGGCCGATGCTCTCTCCGGTGACCAGGCCCTGGCACTGGGTCTGGCCGGCGATGGCCTCCGCGATCCGCATCATGTACCGGCGCATAATGATGGTCAGCTCTTCATGGGGACACTTCTCGTAAATATAGAGCTGAATATCGGTAAAGTTGATCACATGCAGATACACCGGGCCGGCAAATCCGGCCAGCGCGGCCGCCAGGTCCACCACCTTCTGTTTGGCCCTCTCGCTGGTGTAGGGCGGCGCATGGAAATAAACCGCGTCGATCTTGACTCCGCGCTTGGCAATCATATACCCCGCCACCGGGGAGTCGATGCCGCCGGAGAGCAGTAGCATGGCCTTGCCGTTGGTGCCCACGGGCATCCCCCCCGGACCCGGGATCGTCATGGAATAGATATAGATTTTCTCCCTCACCTCTATATTCAGCAGGATCTGGGGCTCATGCACATCCACCCGCATCTGGGGATATGCCTCCAGAATCGCCTCCCCCAGGTCACTGGCCAGTGTCATGGAATCCTTCGGATAGTCCTTGCGGGCCCTTCTGGCCTTCACCTTAAAGGTCTGCTCCAGGTCCGGATACACGTCGCCCAGATACCGGATCACGGTTTCGCACAGCTTCTCAAAGCCCTCGTCCTCTGTGTACACCACGGGGCAGATTCCGGAGATGCCGAAAACCGTCTTCAGCGCCGCCACCGTCTCATCAAAATCAAATTCCCCATAGGCCCCCCCGGGGGCTTTCCCAAGGGACTCCCCAGGGATTTCCCCACAGGCTTCCCCAGAGGCGGTGTCCCCAGGGGCCTCTTCCAAGATGTCCACAAAAATGCGCCCCTGGGATTTGTGCACCTCATACCGTCCCCCGCACTTTTTCAGGGCATATTTAATCTGATGGATCAGGGCATCCTCAAACAGATACCTGTTTTTCCCCTTGATGCCAATCTCCGCGTATTTAATCAAAAAGGCTGTAAACATAAAAATTCCTCTCTCCTGCCCTCCCTAGCGTCTGGTGTACCTTCTGAGCATAGGGATCAAAGAATATATTTGCTGTAAAGTATAGCAGATTTCTTCCTGGGTCGTAAAGACCGAAAAGCTGAATCTTAAGGTGGAGGAAAGCAGCTCGCCGGGAATTCCCATGGCCTTTAAGGCGGCGGAGGGCTGGGGCCTGCGGGCAGAGCAGGCGCTTCCCGCCGACACATAAATCCCCTTCTCCTCCAGGGCATGGAGCAGCACCTCGCTGCGCACTCCCCCGAAGGAGACACTGCACACATGGGGGGCAGAATCCCCGATCCCGCTCTCGGGCACGCCGTTGATCCTCACCCCCTCAATCCGGCTCACTCCCTCCAGAAACTGGCGCTTTAAGCCGTAGAGCCTCTCCACATCCTCATCCAGGCTCCCGTACAGCAGCTCCGCAGCCCTGGCCAGGCCGGCGATGCCGGGCACATTCTCGGTGCCGGAGCGCAGGCCCCTCTGCTGGCCGCCCCCGAATAAAATGGGCTGGAGCTTTACCCGCTCCCCCACATAGAGCAGTCCCACACCCTTGGGCCCGTGGATTTTATGGCCGCTGGCGGAGAGCATATCCACATTCATGCGTTTGGGATAAATTCTCTCCTTGCCAAAGCTCTGCACTGCGTCCACATGGAACAGAGTGCGGGGATTCATCCGCCTGATCAGGGCTCCCGCCTCCGCGATGGGCTGTACGGAGCCCACCTCATTGTTGATGTGCATCACGGACACCAGAATGGTGTCCGGCGTCATGGCCCTCTGCAGGTCCTCCAGGCGAATCCGCCCGTACCCGTCCACAGGCAGATAGGTCACGCGAAACCCATTGGCCTCCAGATAGGCGCAGGTCTGGAGCACCGCCGGATGCTCGATCTGGGTCGTGATGATATGATTGCCCTGGCGTCTGAGGGCAAGGGCCGCTCCGGCCAGCGCCAGATTGTCCGATTCCGTCCCCCCCGAGGTAAACAGCAGCTCTCTCTCGCTCACCTTCAGGATGCGGGAGAGGGTTTGACCCGCGCCGCGCAGGTACTGCTCCGCCGCCACGCCCTTTGCGTGCAGGCTGGAGGGGTTTCCGTAGTCCGTGCACATAATCTTGGTCATAAGCTCCGCCACCTGGGGGAACACCCTGGTGGTGGCGGAATTATCGAGATAAACTTCCATGAAATGATCTCCTTTTTTCGGTGATCTCTGCCCTTTTTCCGCAAAAACCCCGTTTGTTTCCTGTAGAAGCTCCTACTTTATTATCATATGCAGGCCATGGGTTTCTGCGCATGGGCGCAGGGCCGCCGCCAAAAGAAGCCGCACCTCTTCCGGGGAGGTCTCTCACTCTTCCAGCTGGTACAGGATCCAGGAGAGCACGGTCATGCCGGCGGTCTCCGTCCGCAGGATCCGCTTCCCCAGGGTGACGGGAACCGCTCCCGCCGCCTCCGCCCTCCGGATCTCATCTTCCTCAAAGCCGCCCTCCGGCCCGATGAACACCCCCACACTCCGGCCGGGCTTAAGTCCTCCGATGAGTTCCCTGGTCCTGGACATGTCCTCCGCCAGCTCATAGGGGATGAGCTTCACATCCAGCTCCCGGGCCAGCTCCAGAGCCTTTTCAAAGGTCACCACCGGGTGCACGGCGGGAAGGACGGCCCGTCTGCTCTGTTTGGCCGCCGCCTCCGCAATCCCCTGCCAGCGCAGGCACTTAGCCTGGGCTTTTTTCTCATCCAGCTTCACCACGCACCGCTTTGCCGCCACGGGCACGATCTCATAGGCTCCCAGCTCCACTGCCTTCTGGACGATAAATTCCATCTTATCCCCCTTGGGCAGTCCTTGGAACAAATACACCCGGGAGGGAAGCTCCACCCCTTCTTCCTTCACGAACCGCAGTTCGCAGTAAATCCGATCCTCCCCAAGGGTACGCACGGCACAGCGGTACTCCCTCCCGCTCCGGCCGTCCCTGACGGAGAGCTCATCCCCCTCCTTCATGCGGAGCACATTTTTGATATGGTTCACATCGTTTCCAAGGATCACGATCTCCTTCCCCTGGATCTGATGGGGCTGTACAAAAAACTGGTACATGGCTTCCTACTTTCTGGCAGTGACGCTCACCCACTCCCCCTGCCGGGTAATCTCCAGCACCTGAAGGCCTGCCGCCTCCACCGCTTCCACCACCGTCTGCTCCTTGTCGTCGATAATACCGGAGGTGATATAGACGCCGCCCTTTTTCAGGTGCCTTACCGCCACCGGGGTTAACGGCACCAGCACGTCCGCCAGAATATTGGCCGTCACCACATCGTAGCGGCCGTATCCCACCTTCTCCCGGATCTCTTCCTGGGTGATCAGGTTCCCGATCAGCATCTCAAATTTCTCCCGGGGGATCTGATTGTCCCGGCAGTTATTCTCCACCGCGTCCTCCGCGCAGGGATCCAGATCCGTCCCCACCGCATGGCGGGCGCCCATCATCAGGGCAAGGATCGCCAGGATGCCGCTGCCGGTGCCCACGTCCAAAAGCTCCGTGTCCTTTGTCACATATTTGCGCAGCTGGCGGATGCACAGCTGGGTGGTCTCATGCATGCCGGTGCCGAAGGCGGTGCCCGGATCGATATGCAGCACCATCCGTGCCTGATCCTCCGGTTTTATCTGTTCCCAGGAGGGGATCACCAGGATATCGTCAATGTAAAACTGGTGGAAGTACTGTTTCCAGTTGTTGATCCAGTCCAGGTCCTCAGTCTCATCCACCCCAACGGAGCCCTCCCCGATGTCCAAAAACGCGCGGAGCTGCTCCAGCTCTTCCAGGATCCTGCCCTTTAAGGTCTCCGCATCCGTCCGCTCTCCCTGGACCTCCAGGCTTCCGTCCTCCCCCTGCTCCACAAAAAAGCTCAGGAAAGCCGTCCCGTCGTCCTCCGGCCCCTCCGGCAGGATATCCACGAACATCTGCTCCTTCTCCCAGGCTGTGAGGGGCACATGATCCTCAATCTGGGCGCCTTCCAGTCCCAGATCGTACAGGGTGCTGATCACAATGTCCTCCGCCTGGGTGGCGGTTTTGATCCGAAATCTGGTCCATTTCATATAATTTTCTCCCTTGCGTCGGTTAATTTCCTTTTCCAGTATACGACATCCTGGAGGAAAGCACAAGTGGGTCAATTGTGGGAAGTGACTTAGTTGTAAGGTCGAAGGGGACGCCCGGCCGCGGCAATAGTGCCTAAGCGGGCACGCTTTCGCTACGTGAAAAACGCAGCGGCACTAAGCTCGTAAGGGACCTCGCTAAGTGCCGGCGTTTTTCAAGTACCCTTCTTAGGCACTATTGCCGCGGTCGGGCTGTTCTCTGGCTGATGACATGATGTCACATATATAAAACAGTTATGTTTCCGTTGTATGTCCGTCGGGTATGCCGCCTCCCTGCAACAGACACTGGCACTCTCTACGCCATAACATTGTCAGCCCTGGCCGCAGTCACAAGCTCTCCAGGATACAGTCCAGCCGCAGTCACAAGCTCTCCAAGATACAGCCCGGCCGCAGTCACAAGCTCTCCAAAATACAGCCCGGCCGCAGTAATAGTGCCTAAGAAGGGTACTTGAAAAACGCCGGCACTTAGCGAGGTCCCTTACGAGCTTAGTGCCGCTGCGCTTTTTCACGTAGCGAAAGCGTGCCCGCTTAGGCACTATTACTGCGGCCGGGCGTCCCCTTCGACCTTACCCCCCCCCACACACATCGCCGCGCCCACAAAAACATCTCCCCCGCAAAAGCTCCGGGGAAATCCTCTCCCCGGAGCCCTTTATCCTCTTACTTCCAAAACTTTTTCTTCTTTCCCCCGTCCTTGTCCCCATCCCCGTCCCGGGACACATACTTGGCCGCGTTGAGACTGTCCCCGCTCTGGGCGTCAAACTGTCTCAGCAGCTCCTTCGCCTCATGGGAGAGGCGGTCAGGCACCTGAATGACCAGTGTCACATAGTGATCCCCTCTCACATTCTTATCCCGGAGAGTGGGAACACCCTTGCCCTTGAGCCGGACTCTGGTATCCGTCTGGGTGCCGGGCTTCACATCATAAATCACCTTCCCGTCCACGGTGTCAATCACGATCTCACCGCCCAGAGCCGCCACCGCAAAGGACATGGGCACGGTGGAGTAAATATTGTAATCCTGCCTCTGGAAGATGGGATGGCGTCCTACAATGACCTCCACCAGAGCGTCCCCTCTGGGGCCTCCGTTGACACCCGGCTCGCCCAGCCCGGGCATCCTCTTTCTCTGGCCGTTGTCGATCCCTGCGGGGATCTCCACTGCGTAACGCTTCCTCATGGGAATATATCCGGTTCCACGGCAGTCCGGGCACTTCTCCCGGATGATCCTGCCTGTACCCTGGCAGTCCGGACAGGTCTGCACATTCCGGACCGTCCCGAAAAAGGACTGCTGCGTGAACACCACCTGTCCTTTTCCGCCGCACTTGCCGCAGGTCTCGGGGGCCGTCCCGGGCTTTGCGCCGGTACCGCCGCACTTCTTACAGTTCTCCTTCACCGTCAGCTCAATCTCTTTCTCGCAGCCGAACACAGCCTCCTCAAAGGTGATCCGCACGCTGGTGCGCACGTCGTCCCCCTTCATAGGCCCATTGCCGCGCCCGCCGGAGCTCCGCCTGCCGCCGCCGAAAAAGTCTCCGAAGATATCTCCAAATATATCGCTGAAATCGGTGCCGCTGAAATCGAAGCCGCCCGCTCCGCCTGCGCCGCCGTCGAAGGCCGCGTGGCCGAACTGGTCATACTGACGTCTCTTCTCCGGATCGCTCAGGACAGCATAAGCCTCGGATGCCTCTTTAAATTTTTTTTCAGCGTCGGCGTCCCCCGGGTTCATATCAGGATGATACTTTTTGGCCAGCACCCGGTACGCCTTTTTGATGGCAGCCTCATCCGCATTTTTCTCCACGCCGAGGACCTCATAATAGTCCCGTTTCTGCTCTGCCATATTTACAAAACCTGCCTTTCCACTGTCTTTCAGCCTTTATCCGTTCCCATGCGGCAAAGAAAAGCCCGCGGGGGATCTTCTGCCGTCATGAATTCCAGAGCATGGAACCGCCAGGGCGCCTCATGCGCCCCGGCAGATTCTGAATTTCTTACTTTTATTCCAAGGATATCTCCAAGGATATCTCCAAGGATACTCTCCAAGGGCACCCCGGAGCTTATACCTCCCGGAAGTCTCCGTCGATCACATCGTCCTGGGGCCCGCTCTGAGCGGAGCCTGCCCCGCTGCCGGCGCCTGCGTTCATATCCGGGCCTGCCTGACCCGCCTGGCCGGCACCGCCCTGCTGCTGCATGTTCTCGTACATCTTGGTGAAGAGAGCCTGCGCGCTGCCCGTCAGCTTCTCCTTGGCGGCCTTCAGCTCGTCTATGTCGCTGTCGCTCATCTCCTGATCCTTGGTGCGCTCCAGGATTGCCTTCACGGCCTCCAGATCTGCCTGGACCTGGGTCTTGTCGCTCTCGGAAATCTTGTCGCCCACTTCGTTCATGGCCTTCTCGGTCTGGAATACGAAGGCATCCGCCTCGTTTCTGGCCTCCACGGCCTCCTTGCGCTTCTTATCCTGGGCCTCAAACTCGGCGGCCTCCTTCACGGCTCTCTCGATCTCGGCGTCGGACATGTTGGAGCCGGCGGTGATGGTGATGTGCTGCTCCTTTCCGGTGCCCATATCCTTTGCGGACACGTTCACGATACCGTTGGCGTCAATATCGAAGGTTACCTCGATCTGAGGGATTCCTCTGGGAGCGGGAGGGATCCCGTCCAGACGGAACTGGCCCAGAGACTTGTTGTCCTTTGCGAACTGTCTCTCACCCTGCACCACGTTGATATCCACTGCGGTCTGATTGTCCGCCGCGGTAGAGAAGATCTGGCTCTTCTTGGTGGGGATGGTGGTATTTCTCTCGATCAGTCTGGTGGCCACGCCGCCCATGGTCTCGATGGACAGGGACAGAGGGGTCACATCCAGCAGAAGGATCTCCCCTGCGCCGGCGTCGCCCGCCAGCTTGCCGCCCTGGATGGAGGCCCCGATCGCCACGCACTCGTCAGGGTTTAAGGACTTGCTGGGCTCCTTGCCGGTCAGCTGTCTCACCTTATCCTGCACGGCAGGAACACGGGTGGAGCCGCCCACCAGGAGCACCTGGCCCAGATCCGCGTTGGTCAGTCCGGCATCTCTCATGGCGTTCTGTACGGGGATGGTAGTTCTCTCCACCAGATCGCTGGTCAGCTCATCGAACTTAGCCCGGGTCAGGTTCATATCAAAATGCTTGGGGCCGTCTGCGGTAGCCGTGATGAAGGGCAGGTTGATGTTGGTGGTCATGGCGCTGGAAAGCTCCTTCTTGGCCTTCTCAGCGGCCTCCTTCAGTCTCTGAAGGGCCATCTTATCGTTGGACAGGTCAACTCCCTCGCTCTTCTTGAACTCATCGATCATCCACTGGGTGATCTTATTGTCGAAATCATCTCCGCCCAGGTGCGTGTCGCCGTTGGTGGCCAGGACCTCGATCACGCCGTCGCCGATCTCGATGATGGACACATCAAAGGTGCCGCCGCCCAGATCGTACACCATGATCTTCTGCTCCTTCTCGTTGTCCAGGCCGTAGGCCAGAGCAGCCGCGGTGGGCTCGTTGATGATACGCTTTACCTCCAGGCCCGCGATCTTTCCCGCGTCCTTGGTGGCCTGACGCTGTGCGTCATTGAAGTATGCGGGAACGGTAATCACCGCCTCCGTCACCTTTTCTCCCAGGTAGCTCTCCGCATCCGCCTTCAGCTTCTGCAGGATCATAGCGGAAATCTGCTGCGGAGAATACTTCTTGCCGTCGATGGTACGGCCCTTGTCAGTGCCCATATCTCTCTTGATGGAGGATATGGTCCTCTCCGCGTTGGTCACCGCCTGGCGCTTTGCGGGCTCTCCGATCAGCCTCTCGCCTGTCTTTGTGAAGGCCACAACGGAAGGTGTCGTCCTGGCGCCCTCTGCGTTGGCGATAACGGTGGGCTTGCCGCCCTCCATGACAGCCACACAGCTGTTTGTAGTTCCAAGGTCAATTCCGATAATCTTGCTCATAACTTTTTCCTCCTGCTTTATTCTATCATTCTAAAACTTTCTGTCTTCTTATATATTTCATCGGCGGGGGCGCTGCGGCCGCGGCGCCCCCAGCCGTGTGAAACCACGCTATTTGGCGACGGCCACCATACTGTGCCTCACCACGCTGTCCCGGTAGGTGTAGCCCTTTTGAAGCTCCTGGGCCACTGTGCCGGGTTCATACTGATCGCTCTCCACCTGCATCACCGCATTGTGCAGAGCCGGGTCAAACTCCTTCCCCACGGCCTCTATGGGCTTCACCCCGATTTTCTCAAGCTCTGTCATAAACTGCTTGTAGATACGGCTGACTCCGTCCACAAAGGGTTCCTCCCTCTGATCCTCCGGCACGGTGGCCAGGCCTCTCTCAAAGTTATCGATCACGGGAAGGATCTTCTCTATCACGCTCCGCGCGCCGGTCTCAAACATGACCTGCTTTTCCTTCTCACTTCTCTTGCGGAAGTTCTCAAATTCCGCAAGCTGGCGCCTCACCTTATCCTCCAGCTCGTTTACCTTATCCCTGGCGGCATCCGCCTTTTTATCCAGCTTTGCCTGCTTTTTGGCGGCCCGCTTCTCCGCCCAGGTCTGAGCGGTTTCCCCTTCCGGGGCATCCTCCTGCGGTGTACTCTCCTGCGGGGCATCCCCCTGCTCAGCGCCGCTCCCAGATCCGTCCCCGGCCATCCCGCCGCCGGCTTCCTCCCCGTCAGCCCCGTCAGTCCCCTCAGCGCTCTCTTCCGCGGCCTCTTCCGTCTGAGGAATCTCTTCCTCCTTCGGCTGCTCTGTCATCTGCTCCTGAGGGCTCTGATCCTTCTCTTGGGTTTCATCTTGTCTTTCCTGCTCTGCCATATCTGAACCATTCCTTTCGTTTCTGCCTGGCGGCCGCTTTGGCTGCCCTACCTATTATACAGCTCATCCAGCTGACTCATCAGGGTTTTCAAGGTGCCCACCACCTTGTCGTAGTCCATCCGCTTGGGGCCGATGATCCCCACGGTGCCTCTCATGCCCTCCTCCAGCTCGTAGGTGGCGGTAACCACGCTGCAGTCCTCCATGCCCTTCACGGGGGATTCCTGGCCGATGTAGACCTGGATCCCTGTGTTGTTCTCCTCCGACAAGGTATCCCGCACCAGCTGCCCCAGCTGATCCTTCTCTTCAAAGGTGCTGATCAGCTCGCTGGCCTTGGACTGATCCGCCAGCTCCGGGTAACGGAAAATATTGTTGGTGCCGCTGGTGTAGATCCGAAGATCCTCGTCCGCCTTGATGCTCTCCGCCACCGCGTCGATCACATCTCCCACAATATCGCTGTGAATCCCCGCCTGCTGCTTCATGGCTGTGATCATTCCCAGATTGATCTCGTCCAAGGAGAGCCCCGTCAGATGGGTGTTCAGCAGTATGTTGAGCTTGAGAAGCGTCTCGTCGGACACCTCCTGATCCACATGCAGCATGTTGTTCTTGATCACATTGCCCTCCACCACCACAACCGCCAGAATCTGGTCCCGGTCCACCCGGGAGAGCTGTATAAACTTCAGCTTGTTGCGGTGGGTCTGAGGGGCGCTGATCATAGTAGCGTACTGGGTGTTCTGAGCCAGCAGCCGGACCACATTCTTCAGCAAAACCTCTATCCGGTCCTGCTTCTGCAGGATCATCTCCTTCATGTCCCCCGCTTCCCGCTCCTTTTCCTCCATCAGGCAGTCCACATAAAAGCGGTAGCCCTTGTCGGAGGGGATCCGGCCGGCGGAGGTGTGAGGCTGAAAAATATAACCCAGCTCCTCCAGATCTGCCATCTCGTTTCGGATAGTGGCGGAGCTCAGATTCAGATCCGTGTACTTGGAGATGGTTCTGCTGCCCACCGGCTCCCCGGTCTCCAGGTAGTTCCGGATAACAGCCTGCAAAATCTTTGTTTTCCTCTCATCCAGCTCCATTTGGCCACTCCCTTTTGAGTTATTAGCACTCGTCTGAATGGAGTGCTAACACCTTATGTACCTAAAATATCACTATGCCCATATATTGTCAACCGCTTTTTAAAAAGTTTTTCCTAAAAAAAATCTAAACTGGCCTCCTGCCGCCACGAAAAAAGCACCGCTGCGGCAATTGATATACCGCGACGGTGCTAGTTTTTCCAAAACCCTGTGAGATTATAGATCAAAGTTCCCCGTAATGTCCCCGTTGAACACATAATATGCCTTGTTCTCCTCGGGCTTCACATACAGGTCCACGTCCGTCAGATCCTTCGCCTTCTGCTTCAGATCATACTTCCATACATCCTTCGCGATCTTCACCAGATCCTCACCGGAGTAGGACTTCCCTCCAAACTGCACATGTACCTGAGTCTTGATCTCCTTCTTAGCCGGGCTCTTTGCCGCTCTCCTGCGGCCGGCCGCCTTCGGGGCCTCCTTCGCCTTCTCCTGAGCCGCCTTAACGGTTTCCTCCACAGCCTTCTGCACTGCGGCCACCTTCTTCGCGGTCTTCGCGGGCTCAGCCTTCACTGCTTCCTCAGCTGCGTTTACAGTTACCTTCTTAGATGCTGCCATAAATGCACATCTCCTTTCCTTAGACAATTTTTTCATATTTCCTCAACAAGGCCCGCCCTGCTGTCATACTTGATGTCTTCCCTGTTCTCCACAGTTTAATCCATTTTCTTCCAATTGTCAACAATTTAATAAAAAACGGTAAAAACCGGAGGCTTACCCCCCCTCCGGGCCGCGGAATCAGGGAGATTTCCTATCCGGCTCAGCGGATCCACCCGAAGAACACCAATACCAGTATGCCCAGCACAATGCGGTACCAGCCGAACACCTTGAAATCGTGCTTCTTAATATAACTCATCAAAAACCGGAGCACGAACAGGGAGACCAGGAAGGCCACCACGCAGCCCGACAGCAGACACAGGGTCTCCATCCCCGTAAAGTGGAAGCCGAACTTGACCAGCTTCAAAAGGCTGGCCCCGAACATCACCGGTATGGCCAGGAAAAAGGTGTACTCCGCCGCCACCTTCCGGGAGACTCCGATCAGCAGGGCTCCCAGGATGGTAGCCCCCGAGCGGGAGGTCCCGGGGAACACGGCTGCGATCACCTGGAACACCCCGATCCACAGGGCGGTCTGGTAGGTGATCTGGGACAGCCGGGTGATCCTGGGCCGCCGCCCCTTATTCCAGTTTTCAATCACAATAAAGCCCACGCCGAACACAATCAGCGCGACGGCCACCACCTCATAGCGGTAAAACAGCGCGTCCAGCACATCGTCAAAGAGGATGCCGATCACCGCCGCAGGCAGGCAGGACACCAGGATCTTAAACCACATGGTCATGATGTCCATCTTAATATAGGAAAGGATCCCCTTCCCGCTCCCCTCCCTGGGCAGGGCAAAGGGCCAGAGCCGGCGGAAGAACAGAACCACCACCGCCAGGATGGCTCCCAGCTGGATCACCACCTCAAACATCTCAAAAAAGCCCTCCGAAAGCACCTCCCCGTCAAAGGGCAGCAGTTCCTCCAGCAGGATCAGATGCCCGGTGCTGCTGATGGGCAGCCACTCGGTGATGCCCTCCACAATCCCGTACAGTATCGCCTTGAGTACTTCCCCCATCGCTTACCTCCCATATTCCTCTCTCACAAATTTTCTCAAAGCCTCCAGAGACCGCTCCACCTTCTCCGTCTCGATACAGTAGGCCATGCGGAAGTATCCCGGCGCTCCAAAGGTGTCCCCCGGCACCAGGATCAGATCATATTTCAGAGCCTTCTGGCAGAATTCCTTGGCGTCCTCCTCCAGGGCCTTGGGGAAGATGTAGAAGGTCCCCCCCGGCTTCACGCAGGTAAAGCCCAGATCCGTCAGCTCCCTGTAGAGAATATTCCGGTTCCTCTCGTAGACGCTGATATCCGCCGTCTGATCCAGCACATGAGCCACCGCCAGCTGAATGATGGAGGGCGGGCAGTTGTGGCCGATGCCCCGGGAAATCTGGCCGCACATATTCACCAGGTCCCCGCTGCCCTGGCAGGCCGGGTTCACCGCCAGATAGCCGATGCGCTCCCCGGGCACGGAAAGGGACTTGGAGAAGGAATAGCACATAATACTGTTGTCATAGAAGGTACAGGGGCAGGGATAGGTCTCCCCCTCAAAAAGGATCTCCCGGTAGGGCTCGTCGGAGATCAGGAAGATATCGTGTCCCAGCTCCTTGGACTTCTCCCCAAGCACCTGGGCGAGGCGCTCCAAGGTCTCCTTTGAGTACACCACGCCGGAGGGGTTGTTGGGGGTGTTGATCAGCACCGCCATGGTCTTCTCCCCGATCATGGCCTCAAATGCCTCAAAATTGATCTGGAAATCCTCCGTCTGGGGCGGCACCACCTTCAGCACGGCCCCGGTCAGATCCACATAGGGGTGGTATTCCGGGAAAAAGGGGGCGAAGGTGAGGATCTCATCCCCGGGCTGGGTCACCAGCCGGAACGCGTGGGCCAAAGCCCCCGCCGCCCCGGAGGCCATAAAAATATGCCGGGTCTCAAATGGCAGTCCAAAGCGCTCCCGCAGGGAGGCGGCAATGGCCTCCCTCACAGAGGTAATCCCCAGGCTGGGGCTGTAGCCGTGAAGCTCTATGGGCTCCTTGGTGGCCAAAAGATGCAGCAGCCGGTCCGTAAACGCCTGGGGCGCAGGCACCGACGGGTTCCCCAGGCTGTAGTCGAACACATTCTCGTAGCCGATCTCGGCCCCCCTGGCCGTGGCAAACTCCGAGAGCTGCCGGATCACGGATTTCCCGGACAGCATATCCTTATACTTTTGAACAATCATGGCAAAACTCCTCCTGTTTTATTCTTCCCGGGCCCAGGCAAGGGCACATTTCACCGCTCTCCGCCAGCCCTTTTTCAGCTCCCTGCGCCTCTCATCCCCGATCCGGGGCTCAAAGGCTCTGCCCAGCTGCCAGTTGGCCCGGATTTCCTCCCGGTCCTTCCAGTAGCCCGTGGCCAGGCCCGCCAGATAGGCCGCCCCCAAAGCGGTGGTCTCGATACAGCCCGGCCGGTCCACCCGGGTATTTACCACGTCGGCCTGAAACTGCATGAGAAAATCGTTGGCGCTGGCGCCCCCGTCCACCTTCAGGCTGTTGAGCCGGATACCGGAATCCTTCTCCATGGCCTCCAGCACATCCGCCGTCTGGTAGGCCACGGACTCCAGCACTGCCCTCACAAAGTGCTCCCGGGTGCAGCCCCGGGTCAGTCCCACCACGGTGCCCCTGGCATACTGGTCCCAGTAGGGGGCGCCCATCCCGGCAAAGGCCGGCACAATATAGACCCCTGCCGTGTCCTCCACCCCCTCGGCAAATGCCTGGGTGCTCTGGGCGCTGGGAATCATCCCCATGCTGTCCCGCAGCCACTGGACTGCTGCCCCCGCCACAAACACGCTTCCCTCCAGGGCATATTCCGCCCTCTCATCCGTACCTGCCGCCACGGTGGTCAGAAGGCCCTCCCTGGAGACCACCGCCTCCCGGCCCGTGTGCATCAGCAGGAAGCACCCGGTGCCGTAGGTGTTCTTTACATCCCCCTTCTCAAAGCAGCACTGGCCGAACAGGGCCGCCTGCTGGTCCCCCGCCGCCCCCGCGATGGGGATGGCAGCCCCCAGCACCGAGCTCTCCGTCATGCCGAACAGATGGCTGGAGGGGTACACCCTGGGCAGCATGGAGGCCGGGATCCCGAAGTAATCCAGGATCTCCTGATCCCAGGCCAGCTTATGGATATCAAAGAGCATGGTCCGGGAGGCGTTGGTATAGTCCGTGGCGTGGACCCGGCCCTTGGTCAGATTCCAGATCAGCCAGGTGTCCACCGTGCCGAACAAAAGCTCTCCCGCCTGGGCCTTCGCCCGGGCCCCGGGCACATGCTCCAGGATCCAGGCGATCTTGGAGGCGCTGAAATAGGCGTCCGGGATCAGTCCCGTCCTCTCCCGGATCACCCGGTCAAAGCCCTCCTCCTTCAGGGCCTCGATCCGGTCCGCCGTCCGGCGGCACTGCCACACGATGGCGTTGCAGATCGGCTCCCCCGTCTGTCTGTCCCAGCAGACGGTGGTCTCCCTCTGGTTGGTGATCCCGATTCCCTCGATCTGCCATGCCTGGATCCCCTCCTTGGCCATGCACTCAATGGCCACTGCCAGCTGGGAGGACCAGATTTCCATCGGATTGTGCTCCACCCAGCCCGGCTTCGGGTAAATCTGGGTGTACTCCTTCTGGGCCATGGAGCAGATCCTTCCCTCCTTGTTGAAAAGGATGCACCGGGAACTGGTAGTCCCCTGATCCAGGGCCATAATATATTTCTGCAGCATCTCTCCCATCCTCCTTCAGGTCCGGATACGCTCCCCCCTGCCGCTTTTCTACTATTATATATCAACTCCGCCCATTCAACAAGTATTTTGCAAAAGGAGGCACAGAACAAGCCCCGGGTGGTGGAAGCACCCGGGGCCGCCCGCGGTCCCCGCAGGGACCGCAAACACTGCATATACGAAAACAAAGGGATTTGTGAAACGCTTGCTTTGTGTGGATCCGTCACTCCACATCCTGGAGAGCCGCAAAGTTCTCCTCGCCGGTGCGGACCTTGACCACTCTGTCCACATTGTACACAAAGATCTTGCCGTCGCCGATATGTCCGGTGTACAGGGATTTCTTGGCCGCCTCGATCACATCGTTCACAGGGATCTTGCTGACCACCACTTCCACCTTCACCTTAGGCAGCAGGGTTGCGTCTACCTCCACGCCGCGGTACATCTCTCCGGCGCCCTTCTGTACGCCGCAGCCCATCACCTGCGTCACTGTCATACCCGTCACGCCCAGATCGTTCATAGCCTTCTTCAGGGCGTCGTACCGGGACAGCTTTGCCACGATAACCACCTTGTAGATGCCGGAGGCCGCCGCCACGGCGTTGACCACGGGCACGGCCGCCGCCTTCTGGGCCGGGGAGGCGCTCACATACTCGGAGCTGCCAAGGTCTGTGTTCTCGTTCACCTCCATGGTCATGGTGTTGGAGACATCCATAATGCTGAAGCCGGTGTAGGCGGAGGCAAGGCCGTGCTCGGTGGGATCCAGGCCCACGATCTCCTCCTCCTGGGATACGCGCAGACCCACCGTAGCCTTGATAGCCAGGAAGGCCAGAGTAATGGTCACAGCAGTCCAGGCCGCCACCGTGGCAAAGCCCAAGAGCTGCAGGCCCAGCTGCTTAAAGCCGCCGCCGTAGAACAGCCCCACCACCGTGTCGTTTCCGGGGGCGGAGGTTGTGGCAAACAGTCCGGTGGCAATGGTGCCCCAGATACCGTTCAGGCAGTGCACCGCCACAGCGCCCACAGGATCGTCAATGTGCAGCTTATAATCCAGGAACCATACGCCGAATACCACCAGCAGCCCGGCCACTGCGCCGATGACAGTGGCGCCCAGGGCGTCTGTCACATCGCAGGGAGCGGTGATGGCCACCAGCCCGGCCAGGGAAGCGTTCAGGCACATGGACACATCCGGCTTGCCGTACTTAAGCCAGGTAAAGATCATGCAGACCACCGTGGCCACTGCGGGAGCAACGGTAGTGGTCAGGAAGATAGAGGCCAGCTGCTCCACGCTGGTGGCAGCCGCACCGTTGAATCCGTACCAGCCAAGCCACAGGATGAACACACCCAGGCAGCCCAGAGGCAGGTTATGTCCGGGGAAGGCGTTGACCTTGGTCACCTTTCCGTTTTTATCCTTCACAAACTTTCCGATCCGGGGCCCTAAAAGCTTGGCGCCGATCAGAGCGGAAATGCCGCCCACCATGTGAATGGCGCAGGAGCCTGCAAAATCGTGGAAGCCCAGCTGGGCCAGCCAGCCGCCGCCCCAGATCCAGTGCGCCTCTATGGGATAAATCAGCGCGGAGATCACGCCGGAGTAAATGCAGTAGGACAAAAATTTCGTTCTCTCGGCCATGGCGCCGGAGACAATGGTGGCCGTGGTGGCGCAGAACACCAGGTTAAACACAAAGCCGGACCAGTCAAAATTATCATAGGATGTAAAGATATCGAAGCCCGGTTTCCCGATAAAGCCCATCAGATCCTCTCCCAGCAGAAGCCCGAAGCCGATCAGGATGAACACTACCGTGCCGATACAAAAATCCATCAGGTTCTTCATCAGGATGTTGCCCGCGTTCTTGGCCCTGGTAAAGCCGGTCTCCACCATGGCAAACCCGGCCTGCATCCAGAACACCAGCGCGGCACCGATCAAAAACCAGACGCCAAAGATTACGCCGTTTAATTCTTCCATAACTCATTCCTCCTCCTGTGGAGCGAAAGCCTTCCGGCCCCCGCCGCCCATTGATCCGGTGGAAAGCGCCGCCCTCCGGCCGCCCTCTCCCACGGTCATTAAAAAAACGATGCCAAGGTTCCCGCAAGCGGCAGATCTGCCGCTCCCAGCGAAACCCCTTTGCATCGCCGCTCATGTCTCCGGCCTGTGCGCATCAGTCCGGAAGACCCTTTTATGCGCCCGGAGGCGCCGCGGCCAAGACCCTTTAACCGGCCCTTTGCCGCCATAAAAAAGAGGCACTACGGTTCATCCATAGCGCCTTTGCTTTATATGAGGGAGTATAGCACCGCCCTTTTTTCCTGTCAACGTCTTTTGCCCATTTTTTTGGAATTCCACATTTTCCACAAATTTTACTTTTCCGCGGGGTGATTTTTCCACTTTTTTACTTCATCTATTTTTCACTGTACTGTGAAAAAGCATAAATCTTAAGGATATCTTAATCTTTTCTCCAGAAAACCTTGAAAACTCTTCCCCCTGGCCTGTGTACAATGCAGATACCGGACAGATTTAAAAAATTTTCAGTTGTCACGGAAATGTCATTTTCACCCTGTATGGTGGAGATAACCGGGAAGGCGCAGGCCCAAGGCCAGACAGCCACCTGCCATCCCGCAAGCGCTTTAAAGGGAGGAAATTCATGAGCCGAAAACGAATCACACAGCGGTTTCCCTGGCTGCTGCCCATCCGGAAAAGACAGCGCCTGTTCTTCTTTTATATGGGGATGCGTCTGGACGGCCGCCGCTACGCCGGACAGCTCTCGGAAGCTCTCCTGCCCTGCCCCCTCTTTGAGTCGGGCAGCCCTCTGTACAACCGGGAAACCGGCTTTGACATGATCTATCAGGAGAACAAGGTGTTCAACCTGAAGCTGGCGGCCGCCGCCCTGAACCATCTGCTGATCCGCCCCGGGGAGACCTTCTCCTTCTGGCGCCTGGTGCGCCGGGCAGACCGCCGCACTCCCTACCGGGAAGGTCTCACGGTGGTGAACGGGGAGGTAAAGCCCCTGCCGGGCGGAGGGCTCTGCCAGCTCAGCAGCCTGCTCTTTTGGCTGTTTCTGCACTCTCCCCTGACCCTGGTGGAGCGCCACGGGCACCGGATCAAGGACTTCCCGGACGCCCCCTCCCCGGAGGGCCCCGCCCCCATCGGGGTGGACGCCACCGTCTCCGAGGGGTGGCTGGACCTGAAGGTTCGCAACGACACCCCTGACAGCTTTCAGCTGGAGCTTCTCTTCACGGAGGATACCCTGCTGGGACGGCTGCGGGCGGACTCCCCGCCCCGCTCCTCCTTTCAGATCACCAGCTCCGAACCCGTGTATTACCGGCAGGAGGGACGTCTGTTCCAGGAGACGGATGTGTTCCAGAGCCAGTTTTCCCTTCCCTCCGGGGAGCCGCTCTCCGCCCGGCTGCTCTACCGAAACCGCTGTGAGATCGGATACCCTCTGCCGGAGGGCACCCCCGTCTCTGAAAGACCGTCTATTTTTGCCAGAAAGGAGTCCTCTCTATGACAGATCTCTCTGAGCAGGCACATCCTGCCCGAATTGCCGTCTTCTTCGGCGGCCGTTCCCCGGAGTATCCGGTCTCCCTGCAGTCCGCCTACGGCGTGCTGTGCCATCTGGACCGGGCTCTCTTTACTCCTGTCCCCATCGGCATCACACGCCAGGGGGACTGGTTTCTCTACCGGGGAGATTTTAAACAGATCCCCGCCGACACCTGGCAGGAGGGCCCCTGCCTCCCGGCAGCTCTCTCCCCAAACCCCAGGGATCACGCCCTGCTCCTGCTGGGGCCAGGGGGCCCCGAAAAGCTTTCCCTGGACGCGGCCTTTCCCGTGCTCCACGGGAAAAACGGGGAGGACGGCACCCTCCAGGGACTTCTGGAGATGGCCGGGATCCCCGTGGCGGGCTGCGGCGTTCTCTCCAGCGCCCTGTGCATGGACAAATACCGGGCCCATCGGCTGGTGGAGGCGGAGGGCATATCCGTGCCCCGCTCCCATCTGCTGGAGAAAATTCCCCAGGAGGGCCGTCTGCTCTCCCAGGCCGCTCTTGCAGCTAAGGAACTCGGCTATCCCCTGTTTGTCAAGCCTCTGAAGGCGGGCTCCAGTTTCGGCGTAAGCCGGGTGAAGGGCTCCCGGGAGCTGGAGGCTGCCCTCCGGGATGCCTTTTCCTACGACAGCCGAATCCTTCTGGAGGAAAACATAGAGGGCTTTGAGGTGGGCTGCGCCGTCCTGGGGAACCGCCGGCTGACTCTGGGCCAGGTGGATGAAATTGAGCTGCAGGAGGGTTTCTTTGACTACACGGAAAAATACACCCTGAAAACCTCCTCCATCCACGTGCCCGCCCGGATCGGGGAGGATACGGTCCGGCGCGTGAAGGCCGCGGCCCGCAGGATCTACCGGATCCTGGACTGCCGGGGCTTTGCCCGGGTGGATCTGTTCCTGACGCCCTCCGGGGAGATCGTCTTCAACGAGGTGAACACAATCCCGGGCTTCACCTCCCACAGCCGCTACCCTAACATGATGCAGGCGGCGGGTATTTCCTTTGAGCAGATACTCACCCAGGTCATTTCCCTGGCGCTGGGGAAAGAAGATCCAAAGGCCCCCGCCTCTATATCCCCGGGCCGGGCGGCGCCGGAGGGGGAAAGCGATTCCCCGGGAACGGCGGTGATCGAATGAAGGACTACCTCTCCCAGGATCAGATCCGCACCGGCAATCTGATCCTGGTAAGCGCCCGGCATCCCCTGGGGGAGACAAAAGCCCCCGGGCTGGTTCCCGCCCTGCCCGGCTTTGAGGATATCCTGCTGGCTCCCCAGGCGGCCAAAGCTCTCCTGCTTCTGACGGAGGATTTGGGCTGCCAGGGCCAGATCGTACCCGTGAGCGGCTGGCGCTCCCCGGGGCAGCAGAGGCAGATCTACGAGGATTCTCTGGCGGAAAACGGGCCGGAGTTTACCCGGCAGTTTGTGGCCCTGCCCGGCTGCAGCGAGCACCAGACCGGCCTTGCCATCGACCTGGGGCTTGCCTCTCCCCGGATCGATTTTATCCGCCCCGATTTCCCCTACCGAGGGATCTGTCAGGCTTTCCGGGAGAAGGCCCCCTCCTACGGCTTCATCCAGCGCTACCGCGCGGAATGGGAGTCCGTGACGGGCATCGCCCATGAGCCCTGGCACTTTCGCTATGTGGGCCGCCCCCACGCATGCCTCATGACCCACCTGGGGCTGTCGCTGGAGGAATACCTTGATTTCCTGACGGGCTATCCTCTGGGAAGCCCGCCGCTGCTGTGTCAGGCCGGGGGCGCCTGGGCCTCCCTCTCCTACCTGCCCCTGTCGGCCCTGACGGAACCCCTGACCCAACAACAACTGGCGGGCCGAAGTTCCTCCCTGGAGATCTCCGGGGACAACAAAATGGGATTTATTTTGACAAGATGGGAGTAATAGAATGGAGATTAAAATGAAGCTGCCCCTTCCCCGGAGAAAAAGGACGCCTCCCTCCCCGAGCGAATCCCCCGCCTGCGGGCGTGCCTGGATTGAGCTGGACCGCAGGGCCCTGGCGGCAAATCTGGACGCTCTGCGCTCCCTGCTTCCCCCGGGCTGCCAGCTGATGCCCGCCGTGAAGGCCAACGCCTACGGCCACGGAGATATTCTCATTGCCCGGGAGCTGAACCGCCTGGGCGTGCGCTTCTTCTGCACAGCCTGCGCCCGGGAGGGCGCCGCTCTCCGCCGGGCGGGAATCCGGGGCGAAATTCTGGTGCTGGGCCGTACCTCCCCCGCCCAGTTTCCCCTGCTGACACGCTTTCGCCTGACCCAGACGGTCTCCGACGCCTCCTGCGGAGAAGAGCTGAACTCCTACGGCCGTCCCGTCAAAGTCCACATCAAGGTGGACACGGGCATGCACCGGCTGGGCGAGGACTACCGCCGCCCGGAACGGATCGCCGCCCTTTTTAACCTCCCCCATTTGAAAATCACGGGCATCTACACCCATCTGTGCACCGCCGACGGCCGGGGTGATGAGGACCGGGCCTTTGTCCTAGCCCAGGAGCGGGCCTTCCGACAGGTTCTCTCTTACCTGCGGGGCCGGGGGCTCTCCTGGGGAAAGGCCCACCTGCTGGCCAGTTACGGCCTGCTGTTCTTTCCCCAACTGGGCGGAGATCTGGCACGGACCGGCATCGCCCTGTACGGGCTGCTCAGCCGGCGGGAGGATCTGTCGGGCTGTCCCGTCCCCCTTAGCCCGGTACTCTCCCTGAAGGCGCGCATTGCTCTGGTGCGGACCCTGGAAGCGGGAGAAGGAGCCGGATACGGTCTGGCCTACCGGGCCCCCTCCCGCCGAAGGATCGCCGTCCTTACCATCGGATACGCCGACGGGCTGCCCCGATCCCTCTCCCAGGGCAGAGGATATGTGCTGATCGGCGGGCGCAGGGCCCCCATCGTGGGAAATATCTGTATGGATCAGACGCTGGTGGATGTGACCGAGATCCCCGAGGCAAAGGCAGGGGACACCGCCGTGCTGATCGGCGCCTGCGGCGCCGGACGGCTGACCGCCTACGACATGGCCGAAGCCTCCGGGACCATCACCAACGAAATCCTGAGCCGCCTGGGCCCCCGTCTGGAGCGAATTCTCCTGTGACTGCCCGCGCAATTTTTTCATCAGGCAGTCCCATATCTCGAAGTTCATACGCTGTCTCTTTCCGTTCCGTGTATCAACAACTTTTTTATAATGCCTGAAAACCAGCGAATCCTCTTCCTTATTTGTAGTAGAATTATGGTGCCTGATTACTGGCCGGCATCAGCTTTGCACTAAGATATTTCTTTATCATGCTGCAAAGTACGGAAACTCAAGTAAGACGCAAAGGAGGAAAACAATGTCAAGAAAAGGAGACAATATACGCCGCCGAAAAGACGGCCGCTGGGAAGCGAGATATCCCAAAGGGCGCAGATCAGACGGGAGTATCCTGTATGGTTCTGTCTATGCCAAAAAGTACGGGGAAGCAAAGCAAAAGCAGACAGAAGCACTCCGGGCCCTGTCAGCAGACGGTCACCCCTCCCCCCTGCCGCTCCCCTCTCCCACTTTTCAAACCATCTTTGACAGCTGGGAAGCCGACGTGCGGTACACAATTAAGGAAAGCAGCTTCTTTTTGTACCAAACTATACTGGAACGCCATCTGCGTCCCTACTTTGGGCCCCTTCGCGCAGACCAGCTGACCCAGAAACACATTCAGGATTTTCTCATTCTGAAACGGCGGGAGGGTCTCTCTCCTGCCTACATCCGCTCTATCTTGCGCCTCTTTCACAACATTCTGAGAAAGTCACAGCTGCCCGATATTCAAATGCCCTCACTGCCCCAGCCTTCCCCCAAGGGTCTGGAGCTGTTCAGCCAACAGGAATGGCTGCGGTTAAAAAATTACCTGCAGCGTCAACCGGACGATTTTTCCTTTGGGATCCTGCTTTGCATGTACACGGGGCTTCGCGTGGGGGAACTCAGCGGACTGCGGTGGGATGATTACGATCCCGATCATGTCCAGTTCCGTATCAAGCGGACGGTACAACGCATTAAAAATGCAGCCCCTTCCTCCATCCCAAATATTCCAAGAACCCATGTGTCCATCAGTTCTCCCAAAACGCCCTCCTCCATTCGGGATATCCCTCTCCCCTACTGCCTGCTGCCGGAGCTGCAGCTTCACCGCGGGCCCTCCGGGACGTATGTCCTGACTGGCACACGCCAGTGTATGGAGCCTAGATGTATCCAGAAAAAATATCGAAGACTTCTGGCCGACTGCGGTATCCGCTATCTCAATTTTCATTCTCTCCGGCACAGCTTCGCTACCTTCTGCATCCAAAACGGATCCGATCACAAGACAGTGGCCGAGCTGCTGGGACATTCCTCTGTAAACACTACTCTGAACATATATGTGCACAGCAGTCTGGAGCGGAAAAGGCAATGTCTGGAACAACTGATGCAGTAAGATGCATTCAGCGGATTATTCATGGTAGGAAAAGTGGTCTGATCGCGAAGCAGGCTATTGTCCGGCCGCCGTCCTCTGTCTGCTCCCTGCTCAATCAGGATTATACTTATAACATCTTCTATAAGTGGTAGAAAAAATGGTCATTTACGAAAGAAGCCCAGAATATGGGCTTCTTTTTATTGGTTCGCTAAAGGGGCAAGTTGGCGAACTGGAAGCAGAGTGAGGAACTGCATATTTTCTTGTAGAGGCAACATCT
>CANQOL010000008.1 GCA_947625475.1 uncultured Acetatifactor sp. | reverse complement strand
CTTTCAGACTGACGGCTCATTTGTGACGGACTTATTATATCACAGATTTCGCCGTTTGTGTCAGAAGAATTGCGGATCATCCGCAAAATTTTATCCTCCATCGTTTCCTGTGCCTCGCCGCTGAAAACGACCTTCACTTTGTAGCTGGTGCCGCCGATGCGGCGGTAGATATATTGGGGCTTCTCGGTAGTTTGATTTTTGTTCAGATTCATTTGTCCTCCCTGTATTGAATTTTTGCTCCAAAAACGCTATAATGAAATGGTGGTTCCGGCCAACTGTAACCGTGAAATCGGTTAGACAGTATAAATGTCCGGGGATGCAAAAATGGCCTTGAAAAAGCCTTGCGGCACAAGGCTTTTCAAGACCAAAAGCGTTACATCCCGGCAAGGAGTCACTCGTCGGAGCGGCTGTCCTTGGATTTCCCACGATGCTTGCGCACCCGTGCGGCGGTCTGCTCCCTGCGGGCCTGCTCCGCGCAGCTCTCCGAGCAATACGACCGTTTCCCGGCGGCGGGAAACTTTCTGCCGCACTGCTTGCAGACGCTTGTCGGCACATGGTTGAACAGGGCCTCAAGCTCTGTATCCAGCGGCATGACGCAATCGCGGAAATACTTGCACAGTCCGCTGTTCGTATAGCAGATGCCGAACATATAGCAGTCGCAGTCCAGCGGCAGACATCCGTACTCGCTGTCGTAGTTGGCGCAGTTTGCTTTGACCAGCTTTTTGATGCGGCTCTTTTCTCCGGCGGTCAGCTCACGGTTGGTTTTCTCCATCGGCATTTCCTCCTCTCTCAAAAGATAGAAGTAATCTGAAATTAGATAATCAGATTACTCCCTCACAAAGAGGAGAAATACGGGCCGGTTTGCGGAACTGTTTTTCAGAGAATTTCAAAAAAATTTGGAGGGAGGTGCGTATGGCGGTGGCGGATTGGGAAGATGGAATCCCGGAGGAATCCGGGGAAGAATCGGAACGGCTGTGGTCAAGTCTTGCGGCAGAACGGGAAGCCCAGCTTGAAATCGAAATTGAATTAGACGAGCAGCGTTTGAAGCCGACCCTTGACGAGCCTCCCGCAAAGAAGAAGCTGAAGCGGGAGCTGCGGCAGGAAGCTCTTGCCCGTCTGGAATCCGCCGCACGAACCGTCTCCGAATTTCAAAATGTCGTCGATTGGTGGGATAAGCAGGACGCCAACCGGGAACGAAGGGAACGCTACCACGAGATCAGCCGGAGTGGGGACGATGTGCCGCTGGACTACGGAGCAAGAGAGGACGGTTTGTGTTTCCCAGACACGCTGAACAACGTACTGGAGAGGCAGGAGCGGCGCGGAGATTTCCTTGACAGGATTTTCAACTGTCCCTATGAGATACAGGAGCTTGTGACGGAGCCATATCTCTCGGAAGCTCTCGCGGCTCTGTCCGAAGATCACAGGGAGGTATTGTTCTTCTCCGCGATCCGACTGTACAGCAGCGCGAGGATCGGCAGGATGCGGGGGCAGACGGACAGAAACATCCGCAAGGTGCGGAACACGGCTTTACGAAAGATACATAAGAAAATCCTCCCGGCACTCAGGCAGCGGGAGGAAACGGGACAGCCTATGACGATGGAGGAACGGCGCTTTCTTGCGGAAATGAAGGACACCGGCATTGACAAGGATGGCGGCAATTCGTATAATGGGTAATAGGAATATTCGATGTTCTGGTTACACGGAGGACGGTATGAGAAATCTGTTTGAACGTACAAGCTCCCATTGGGTGCGGTACAGTGAATATGAATGGCGGGCGGCGGAGGACGGAACGCTCTATCTCACTCCGGCGAAAAACGCAAAGCCGGAGATATATGACCCGCTGAAGGATGCGCAGCAGCTTGTGCTGGATGCCCTCAACATCGGGCGGCTTTGCATGAGTAAAAAGCCGGACAGCGATATTCAGAAAGAAGTCAGGGCGTTTGCTCTGAAATATGGCCTTTTCGGGTTGATGACCGCGCTGCCCACCACGCCGAAGTTTATGGAGTATGAAAACGTCTATCTTCCGAAAAACCACTTCATCAAAGAGGAAACCATGCGGACGGAGGACTATCTGGCACTGTTCTTCCCGTTTGATAAGCTGGATGTGATCAAGCGCGGTGTGGAATCCCTGTGGAACATTCAGAATGACCGGGCAATGATGGCGCTGGCCATGACGATGAGCGACAAGCCGATGGCGGTCAATATGTGTTTCCAACGGGAGTACGCCGAGAGGTATGACTGGCTGAAACAGCAGTTTACGAACTGGATCTTTGTGTTCTCCACGAGTATGCTGTACTATGAGGATTACGATAAAACTGACGAGGACACCCGCAACCTGTTCCGGCAGAGTATGGCGGCCTTCGATGGCAACGCGCCGACGTATCATATCGCCCTCTATGATAAGCCGACCATCGTATGGGATTTCCACTCGCTGCTGTTGGGTATCCAGATGATGTTCAGCTTCATGCTGACAGACGATACAAAACCTCTGCGGCTGTGTAAGCACTGCACAAAGGTTTTCGTAGCGAGCCGCCCCAGCAATCAGTTTTGCAGCCCGGAATGCAAAAACAGATACAACGTCTACAAGAGCAGGAAGAAGAATAAGCCAGACGGGGAGGCGCAGAATGAAGATTGAAAGATGGATAGCAGAAGCGACGGAATGCGATTTTAAGGTTGCTCTGGAAACGAGGAAACCCAAAAGCTGGCTCAAAAGCATCAGCGCCTTTGCCAATGGGATCGGTGGAACATTGTTCTTCGGCGTTGACAATGACAGAAATATAATCGGCTTGTCTGATGCGCAGGCCGATGCCGAGGCAATCAGCCGCTTGATAAAGGAGCGGATCACGCCTTTCCCGAACTTCATTCTCACTCCAGAAAGAGAAAACGGGAAAGATATTCTGCTCTTGACCGTATCTGCTGGGCGTTCCACGCCCTATTACTACAAAGCGGACGGTGTAATGGAAGCATATATCCGCATTGGCAACGAGAGCGTAATCGCTCCCGACTATGTTCTGAACCAGTTGATTTTGAGGGGCATGAACCGCACTTACGATGCTCTGCCCACTGAGTACAGTTTCAAAGACTATGCTTTTTCCAAGCTGAGGGAGAGATACAAGGTTTGGACGGGAAACAGCATGGAGGATAAGCTGTTTGACTCTTTTGAAATTCGGGATGAACAAGGCAAGCTGACAAATGCCGGCGCTTTGATCGCGGACGACTCTCCCATACGCCATTCACGCTTGTTCTGTACCCGATGGAACGGGCTGGATAAGAGCGGAGGCATGGTCGATGCTCTGGACAGCGCGGAGTATTCCGGCAGTCTGATTATTCTGTTGAATGAAGGCGTCAGCTTTGTGAAGCGGAATATGAAAACGCGCTGGAAGAAAACCGCTGATTCGCGGATCGAGATGCCTGACTACTGTGAACGAAGTGTTTTTGAAGCCCTCGTAAATGCCCTGATCCACCGCGACTACCTGATTTTGGGCAGCGAGGTTCATATCGACATTTACGATGACCGTCTTACCATCCATTCTCCCGGCGGCATGGCAGACGGAACTCGGATACAGGAACGGGATATAGAGAATGTTTCCTCCACCCGGCGCAATCCCATTCTGGCAGATATTTTTGGGCGGCTGGGATATATGGAGCGTCAGGGCAGCGGCTTTAAGAAAATAACAGACGCCTATCATGCCGCTCACAACTTCCGTGCGGAGTTGGAACCGAAGTTCTATTCGGACGTTACCTCATTTCAGGTCACATTGTATAATCTGAATTATGGGGCAAAGACAGGCTCAGAAGCGACCACGGCTGAAAATGCTGCGATTGATGCCGATCATGTTGCGATTGATGTTGCGATTGAAGTTGCGATTGAAAAGCTGACCGCAAGTCCAAACACAATTCAGAAAGCGAAGGCTGTCTTTGCGAAAGTAGGAACCGACAGAATATTTGGTCGTTCTGACATTGCGGCGATTACAAATGATTCCGTAACTGCTGCTGGAAATCTGATTACCAAGCTGAAGAAAGCAGGGCTGATTGAAGCGGTCGGCGGATACGGCAAGGGAAAATACACTTTCAAGAATCCTGACAGATAAAACAACTGCCCGCTATCAGCGCAAAGCCGATAACGGGCAGTTTGTCAGGCATATACAAGTTCAGTCAAAACGATTTCCTCCGCACGGTTGCGGATGCTGTTCATCCGGCGCACCCACTCCATTTGATCGACAGCTTTGAGTGCCTCCGTCACATTCTCCTGCTTTGCCATAGCCGGGATAATGCGGGCCAGCCGCTCGGTGCAGGACTGGTCGATTTCCGACAAATGCTCCCACAAGATTCCGTTTAGTACAAGGCTGGTATAAAGTGTCCTGTGATGTTCTTTCAGATAATTTAGGCGCATACGTCCATACTTTCCGATGGGACGACTGTCTGTGTCCGGCGGTATGAGGTTTGGGAGAAGATAATCCCCCTCGACCCGGTATGTACCGCCCATTTGTTCAAATAACGATTCCATTGACGGCTCCTTTCCGTGTGATAATTGTGATTGCAGTTTGAGGTCTGCGCCTGTCTGCTCCTTTCCTCATAACTGCTTTTTCAAATCGTCACAAATGAGCCGCAGTCATGATGTAATTTCCGAGGGAGAAACCCTCCTTTATAAATTACATCATGACCAACGATATAACTATTTTCACATTCTTAAACTTAACACCCATCCCCTAATTTTAATATATTGTCAATAAGCCTATCATAGGTAATGATGTGTACCCCTCTTTCATATTGAATTTGTCCCCGCATTTGGTTTGAAGTATGATCCATCCTCTTCCTGCGGCCCACTACTAAACAATAGGTAATCCCCCAACTTGGAATATTTCTTCCTATATCGGATAACCCACAACTCCGCAAAAAATACAGCCGATTGCTGTCCATCCATCGCTTCCAGTCATCAATCTGTGCCATTCCTTTTCGCACAGTCTCTGTTTCCATATTTGATTTCTGCAATCTAAAATCCACATTCACATTTTCAAATTCCACTAAAACAATATGATAACCTATTGAATTCCGTCCGAGCAGCATATAATCCGCCCTGTATTCTGCTCCAAGTGGCTGCTCTATGCTGATATATGCCTCGTGATGTCCAAAGTCATAGTCTTTAAAGATTGAAGCTGGAATGAACCATTTCTTGTTTTCCTTAATATAATGTTGTATATCATTTTCTTTTTGAGCTGCATCGAGTACCTTTAACAACTGTTCAGCTTCATAATCTAAATCTATGTCACGATACCACCCATATTAAAATTCATAAAAATGCTCTGGCACTGTGTAATCCATTTTAATTCCCCATTCACTCACTTTTATCATATATCTGATGTCTTGTTATTTTATCACATACTTAGTCCCTCGTCCCCTGCCTTCAATTTTCACAACTCCTTTTTCACTCATCTCTTTCAGCAGCTGTGTTGTCTTTGATTTGCCAAACGTAACATACGGCGCAATTTCGCTGATTGATTTCAATATTGTCCTGCTTAAAATCTTATATACTTTTCTTTCGTCTTCCGTTAAATCCAGAGCCTTCTCAAAAACCGGGAGTATCATCTTAATTGTATTTTCTGAAAATTCAAATTCCGGCTGTTTGAATCCCTCCTCATAGAGTTGTCTGATTCGTGCAATTCCCGTACCGAATATTTCAACGAGTCCCAGTCTGTAAAATACATTTGCCAGATTTCCATTTCTCAGAACAGAAAGTTTCCCCGCTAAATACTCATCTTCCGTGATTCCGGATGGCAGTCCTCCCGGCGAAATAATTTCTATTCTGTCATCAAACATCAAAACCCTTATCTGTGACTCCACATCCCACACTCTATGGATCAATGCATTTGCAATTGCCTCTCTGAAAGCAGCTTCCGGTATTCTTTCTACCTTTTTCCTATCAGCGCTTTGTATTTCTTCGTACTGATAATAATCCCGGAATATCTCCAAGGTTTTTTCATATACTTCCAAAACGGATCTCTTATCAAACGTCGCTCTCTTATGGATTACACTGATGTTTTCACCAAACTTCACAATATCAATTCCCGGAAAATGATTTTTATCCGCTAAAATTCCGGCGGCATTATTATATCCAATATCACTGTTATATAAATTGAGGGTTTTCAAGGTATCCCGATTAAAGGTTTCAATCTGAATATATTTCTTTAATTTTTGGCATAAAATATCAAATGTCAGCTCCTGATCTTCGCACGGCAATTCTTCAAATCTGATATTTTTTCCCTCCAAAATCAGTCTTGACAACTCCAGCGCATCCACCTCTATTGTCGCAGTATCATTTCGTTTGTACGCTTTTGATTTATATAAATACGGCTTTTGGACTCCACTTTTTACAGTCAGTTTGATCGTTCTGTCATTATTCTGCAATTCCAGCGTGTAATCAGGCTGGGGAGTAATACTGTCATTCACTTTGTTTTCAATATCCAGGCACGCTTGCTTTACATCCGCCAGACCCTTGATGTTGCCATTGTCATCAATGCCAAAAAAGATTTCTCCTCCATCGTAATTTGAAAAGGCACTTACTGTTTTTAAAAATGTATTGGTAATCTTCTCTTTGAACTCTGCGGTCCTTGTTTCACGCATACAACGTACTTTCCTTTCGGTTTTCTGCTTATATTATACGCAGAAACAAGCAGAAAATCAACCGTATTTTTTTGCGATTGATTTTCTGCTTGTTTTGGGGTGTCAGATTTTAAAACATCCTGCCGCAGCAAACGAAAAGTATTTTTATCATAGTAATTTATTCCGGCATCCGTGCAGCGATTATCAACCCATTTTACAAAAAGTTTTCTCTATGGGATATCATTGATCAAATTTCAGCTTCCAGTATTCCATTGATTTTACATGAATAATTTTCTTACCTTCTCCAGGCTTTCCCCCAGCTTTTCAATATCAATGGCCCCGCCCGAAAGCACCGACGTGGATTCCAGAGTAAAGGTATTGTCATATCCCACGCGGTTTAGATCCGCCGCCAGCTTCTCATAGTCTATATGCCCCTCCCCGGGATGCAGGCAGTATTTCAGCTGGCTCCACTCCGTCAGGCCGCCCCGGTAATCGCTGATATGTACATGCTGCACCGGGCCCTCCCACAGCCATCTGCAGGCGTCGGAAAACACAAGGTCCAGCTGCCCGTGGAAGCTGGCAAACCGCACATCCAGAGTAAAGGCCGCCTCCGGATCCGCCTGCGCCAGCTCCTTCCAGTGGGCCAGCGGATTTTCCCTGTTGCACACCACATTTTCCACCGTCAAAAGCAGGCCGTACCTTTCGGCTGTCTCCTTCAGCCGGAAATACTGGCGCAGATTGTCCTCTATATGACTGTCCGAGGCCATGCCGCCCCACAGGTGCAGCACCAGCTTTTCCGCGCCCAGGCCTCTGGCCATCTTACAGTTGATCTCAAAGAGCTCCCCGGCCCGCTCACTGTCCCCTTCCTCGCCGCGGCTGATCCTCTCCCCGATTCCCTTCTCCACATGGAAAACGGGGATCCGCAGCCCCATCCGGAAAACCTCATCTGCCACCTGTTCCCACACAGGATACCAGGAATCATACATCAAAAACTCAAAGCCGCCGCAGGGGATCTTCGGCGCCGCTTTCTGCAGCAGACGCCAGTCCCTGTTATTCTGCCTGGTGAGCAGCACACCGGTAGAACAAAATATTTCTCTCATATCCGCTCCCGTCTCCTTTCCCTTGTCTGGCCGTTTTCTTTTGAGTATACCAAAAGCCCCCAGGGCTTTCAACGGGCAAGTTGGCAATTGGATTATGAAATTTTTAGCCGGCTATCTTCATCTATTATCCTTTGTCTGATGCAATTTTTCATTCATTTTTCTTACATTATATCTGCCTATGCCAAACTGTATGATCCAAATAATTATAAAAATGAGAGCGAAAATCCCAAAATAAATTAAAAATCCAACTACACTGTGTTCCATCCAATATGCAAAATAAGCGATTGGCAGCATGATTATTGAAATAATTGTAAAGTAAATTCCTGTCTGCTTTACAATACTCCAACCATCCATTTCCCATATCACTGAACTTGCCGCAAACCCCACGCCTAATATGCCGCAGAGAATTGTCTGCAAAATGACAGCATTGATTTCATTTCCCATAACTGATATGAGTTCGGGCACACAAGGCGAGTAATATCCGGTTGCCCAGCTGAGAGAAATCAAGATTGTAATTAAATAACCCATTGTAATTCCAAGCGGCAGACCCAAAAGACCGCGCTTAATAATCTTCTTTTTCATAACATTCACCTCATATTCCCAATATCTTTTTTAGTTTTGGAACATAGCGTCTAGATACATATGTTGTGATTCCGTTTGATAATTTAACACAAATTGTACCTGTAAAACTCAAATCAAAGTGATTAACTTTTTTTAAGTTAATAATTTCCGAATTTGATATACGAACGAATTGACTGGGGGGTAATCGATTTTCTATCTCATATAACCTAAGTCGAAGAATATATTCCCCTTTGTCGGTAACTGCAAAAACTTTTCCGGAATTTGCATAAATACGAATCAAGTCTGTCTGTTCCAATATTTCGATTTTTTCATCTTTATAACCGGAAATGATTTGTGAGGCATCTTCTGAAAGTTTTTTTACAATGCTGCTCACATCTCCTGTCATGGAAGCAGTCAGTATGATTACTTTGGGGTCGATATATGAACTGTCAATTTTAATTTCGACCTGCATAATAATCTCCATTCCGGAGCGCCACAAATTCTCATGTGAAAAATCAGCACATCCGTGTGATTTTTCAATCTAACCGCCTCGCTCCTTTACAATGTCATTATAAGCAAAGCAGACCATCGTTTCAATGAATTTGCGACAGTCGGTTGATTTCAAAACACAGCCGGTCAAAAATCCTTTCTGGATTCTTACCGTCAGCTTTCACAAAAAGGGGATTCTTGACAAAATCCCCCTGGCCAGATATGATTTGATTAGCTTTGGCGCCCGTCGCGCAAAGCGCTCCGGAAGGGGGAAGTAAGATGCACGAAATTTTAAGAGTCAACGTATCTCTTGAAGATGTCATGGAAGTGAAGGGCGCCCGGCGCTCTGCCAGCATGGTCCTGTTCTCCGGCACTGCGGAGGGCCCCTATTTTCACGGGAAGGTTCTGCCCCACGGGATAGACACGCAGATGCGCACGGAAGGCGGGCCCATGACCCTGTCCGCCCGCTACATTTTGGAGGGTACGGACGATCTGGGAAAATCCTGCCGTATCTTTATCGAAAACAACGGTACGGAAAATCCCGGCCGCGCAGTCTGCACGCGCCCGGTCATCGTCACGGACAGTCCCTCTCTGGCCTGGATGGAGCACGCCGCCCTCCGCGGCACAGTGGAAGGGACGGCGGGCGGCGTCGTGATACACATTCTGGCGGACAAAGACTGAATCTGTTTTCCCCAACCTGTTCTACACCCAATTCTTGGTAAAGCCCCTCTCCCCCCGGCGGATCTTCTCCAGCATCCGGGCCAGGATCCGGGCGCACCGCCGCTGGACAGCGGGGATATCCCGGCACAGCTCCCTTCGGATTCTCTCCTCCTCCGCCAGGGCACTCTCGTACTGTTCCCGGGTGATCTCCCCGCAGGCCAGGGCAGCCTCCAGCTCGTCCCGGTCGTCCGTGCCCACATCCCCCTGAGGGGAAAAGATAATATCCAGATATTTGTCCGTGTAGAGGGCCACCCCGTCCTCGCCGTACTCCCAGCCCTCCGTCACATCCACATACCAGCACACAGGCCGGAACGGGTACTCCACACCCTCCAGGGTCTCCGCCTCCGGGTAGTACATCACTGTCACCAGTGACTTCCTCCCGTCCGGGATCAGCTGGAGCCAGACCATGCCCTCCCCGCACACCGGGATCCTGCCGGCCAGGGGCAGCTCCCAGTACTGATAATCCCCGCTCAGGATCCGGATCAGGCTGGCCAGCCCGTGAAAATCCTCACAGTCCAGCCGCATCTGACAGTAGGGAAATCCCTGAAATCCCCACAAATCCCGGTCCAGACGCTTGCGCTTCATGGGCCCCACCTTCAGATTCACCGTCAGATACCCGCAGGTAAAGGGAAAGAAATCAAATTTCTCCGTCCCCACATGCCGCGCCCCCAGCTTCTCATACCAGCTCCGCAGCCGCACATTTTCCTCCACAATCCCGATCTTCATCTCTCCGCAGCCCAGAGCGCGGGCCGTCCTCACTGCATGCTCATAGAGCATGGTTCCCACATATCTGTGCCGGTGCTGCGGCAGTACGCACAGATTGTTCAGCTCGCACACCCCATCCTCCGTCACATGCAGGGAGACATATCCGATAATCCCCTCCCCGCTCTCCCGGTACACAAACATGGGCCTGCCCTCCTCCAGCTGCCAGCCAAGCCTCTCCTCATCCACGGCAAAGGCCGTAAACCGGGGCGCATTCTCCCGGGTAAACCCAAATTCCCGGGCCACCGTCAGAAAGCTCTCCCGGATCACCTCCACACACTGAGGAATTTCCTCCCTTGTCATCTGCCTGATCATAACCTCTCCCTCTCCTTTCCCTGTGCACCGTCATATCCGCTCCCGGAGACAAAATTCCCGATATTCCCCCGGCGAGACCCCGAAGGTCTTTTTAAAATTCCGCAAAAAGGAGGAATACTCCCCAAAGCCTGCCGCCTGACATGCCTGACTCACGCTCCCCCCCGCCCGGATCTCCTGTCCGGCCCGGATCAGCCGCTTGCCCGTCACATAGGCATGGACCGTCACCCCCGTCAGCTCCTTAAACCGCCGCAGGAAATAATACTTGCTCATATGCACCTGCTCCGCCAGATCCTCCAGCAGAATCCGCTCCTGCAGATGCCCCTCGATATAAGCGGCCACCTGCTCCACCATGGGATGCTCCACCGCCTCCCGGGGCACAAACCCGTACTCCTGCCGTGAGCAGAGCACATTCAGATACACAAAGAACAAAGTCAAAAACCCCTTGTCCAATACCTCCTTGGCCCCCGCCTCCCCGGTCTCCCGCATCTGAGAGAGGGCCAGCTGCATCAAATACCCCCGCAGCATCTCCTCATAATATACCGGGAAATGATACACCCCCGATCCCGGCCTTCCAAAACACTCTGCCAGATCCATCTTTCCCTCCGACAGCCCCTCCAGCATCTGCCGGGTGATCCAAACAATAATCCGCCTGGAATGATCCTGCCTCTCCTTCTCAAACTCATACTTGTGCATCACATGACGGTCAATCAGAAGAAAATCCCCCTTCTTCATCCGACAGGACCGATTCTCCACCATCGAAAAAAACTCCCCCTCCGCCACATAAATAATCTCATAAAAATCGTGGCAGTGAAAGGCCGCCGCCCCCGTAGGCGCCCCCACCTTCTCATACACCTCATACCCCTCATGAATCATATACTGCCGCTCATCCGCGGCCTCCACCCTCCGAACCCCCATCCTCTGCATCTCCGCCCCTCCTTTCCTCATACACATCCCAAACCTTCCCACTATCCAGCTTGGCCCCGCCCATATCCAATTCAGCCCCGCCCATACCCAATTCAGCCCCGCCCATACCCAGCTCAGCCCCGTCCATACCCAGCTCAGGCCCGGCTGTACTGCTTCCGCAAGGCCCTTAAAAAACGTCGTCACTTAGCGAGGTCCCTTACGAGCTTAGTGACGCAACGTTTTTTACGGAGCGAAAGCGTGCCCAAGGAAGCAGTACAGCCGGACCTGAGCGTCCCCTTCGACCTGATCGTCCCCTTCAACCTGAGCCTCCCCTTCGACCTGAGCGTCCCCTTCGACCTGAGCCTCCCCTTCGACCTGAGCCTCCCCTTCTCCATCATACCGCAATTTTTGCCTCCATTCAAGCAACATCCACCCTTTTCCTGCAAAAACTTCCCCTGTATAATACACATATAACCTCAATCACTCATCACCCCCCAGGGGAACAAGGAGGCCCCTTTCACCATGCAAATGACCCTTCGCTGGTACGGTTCCCAGTACGACACCGTCACCCTCAAACAAATCCGCCAGATCCCCGGCGTCACCGGCGTGATCTCCACCCTCTACGGCACCACTCCCGGAGAGGTCTGGAAAACCGAAGACATCCTGTCCCTCAAACAGGAAATCGAAGCCTCCGGCCTGAAGCTGGCCGGCATCGAGAGCGTCAACATCCACGACGCCATCAAGGTAGGCACCCCTGACCGGGATCAGTACATCGACAACTACATCCTGACCCTGGAGCGCCTGGGCCAGGCAGACGTCCACCTGGTCTGCTACAACTTCATGCCCGTCTTTGACTGGACCCGCACCGAGCTGGCCCGGGTGCGCCCTGACGGCTCCACCGTGCTGGCCTACAACCAGGCCGCCGTGGACGCCATCCACCCGGAGGACCTGTTCGCCTCCCTCTCGGCATCCTCCAACGGGACGGTTCTCCCCGGCTGGGAGCCTGAGCGCATGGCACACATCAAGGAGCTCTTTGAGATGTATCAGGACGTGGATGAGGAAAAACTCTTTGCCAACCTGAAATACTTCCTGGAGCGCATTATGCCCACCTGTGACAAGTACGATATCAACATGGCAATCCACCCGGACGACCCCGCCTGGAGCGTGTTCGGGCTGCCCCGCATCATCACCAGCAAGGCCAATATCCTGCGGATGATGCAGATGGTGGACAACCCCCACAACGGCGTAACCTTCTGCTCCGGCTCCTACGGCACCAACCTGGAGAACGACCTGCCGGATATGATCCGTTCTTTGAAGGGCCGGATCCATTTCGCCCATGTGCGCAACCTGAAATTCAATTCCCCCACCGACTTTGAGGAGGCCGCCCACCTCTCCAGCGACGGCTCCTTCGACATGTACGAGATCATGCTTGCCCTCTACGACATCGGCTTTACGGGCCCGATCCGCCCCGACCACGGCCGCATGATCTGGGATGAGGTGGCCATGCCCGGCTACGGTCTCTACGACAGAGCCCTGGGTGCCGCCTACCTGAACGGCCTCTGGGAGGCCATCGAAAAGCAGCACAGAAAGGAGAGCGCGTCATGAAACTGACTCTGAAAAGCCTGCGGGACAACCGCCCGGATTTTCTGAAGGCCGGCTACCGGCTGCCCGAATTTGACTATGAGACCGCGGCTGAGACAACCCGCCGCTCCCCCGTCTGGATCCACTTCGGGGCGGGCAATATCTTCCGGGCCTTCCAGGCCAACGTGGTCCAGAACCTGTTAAACCGGGGCGTGATGACCGCCGGCCTCATCGCCGCAGAGGGGTATGACTATGAAATCATCGAGAAAATGTACCGCCCCCACGACAATCTGAGTATTCTGGCCACCCTGAAGGCGGACAACACCGTGGAAAAGACCGTGGTGGGCAGCATTCTGGAGGCCCTGGTGCTGGACCGGGCTGACGCTTCCCAGTACGGCAGGCTGCTGGAGATCTTTGAAGCCCCCTCCCTGCAGATGGCCAGCTTTACCATCACGGAGAAGGGCTACGCCCTCACTGACCCGTCCGGAAAGCCCCTGCCCGGGGCGGCGGCAGACTACGAAAAGGGTCCCCAGGCGGCGGACAGCTACCTGGGCAAGGTGGTCTCCCTCCTGTATCACCGCTACGAGAAGGGGGCCCTGCCCATCGCCATGGTAAGCATGGACAACTGCTCCCACAACGGGGACAAGCTCCGGGCCGCCGTCACCGCCTTTGCGGACGCCTGGTGCGAAAGAGGCCTGGCCGACGCCGGATTTGCCGGCTATGTGCGGGATCCCAAAAAGGTATCCTATCCCTGGAGCATGATCGACAAAATCACCCCCCGGCCCGACGCCAAGGTGGAGGCCCTGCTTAGGGCGGACGGCATCGGGGAGCTGGAGGCCGCCGTCACCTCCAAAAACACCTATGTGGCCCCCTTTGTGAACGCGGAGGAATGCGAGTATCTGGTGATCGAGGATCATTTCCCCAACGGCCGTCCCCCCTTAGAGCAGGGCGGCGTCATCTTTACGGACCGGGAGACCGTGGACAAGGTGGAGAAGATGAAGGTCTGCACCTGCCTGAATCCCCTTCACACCGCCCTGGCCATCTTCGGGTGCCTGCTGGGCTATGAGCGCATCTCCGAGGAAATGCAGAATCCCCTGCTGAAAAAGCTGGTGGAGCGCATCGGCTATCAGGAGGGGCTTCCCGTGGTGGTGGATCCCGGTATCCTGGACCCGAAGGAGTTTATCGACACCGTGGTCAATCTGCGGATCCCCAATCCCTTCATGCCCGATACGCCCCAGCGCATCGCCACGGACACCTCCCAGAAGCTCCCCATCCGCTTCGGGGAGACCGTGAAGGCATACGGGAGGCGGCCGGATCTGTCCGTAAGGGATTTAAAGCTCATCCCCCTGGTGTACGCCGGGTGGCTGCGCTATCTCATGGCCCTGGACGACGCCGGACATCCCTTCTCCCCCAGCAGCGATCCTCTGCTGCCCCAGGTGACCCCCTACGTGGAGGGCTATGCCCTCTCCGGGGAAGAGAAGGATTTAAGCCGTCTGGATCCCCTGCTCTCCAATGAGACCGTCTTCGGGGTGGACCTGATCAAGGTGGGGATGGCGGATCTGGTGAAATCCTATTTTGCCCAGCTCTCCGCCGGCCCGGGCGCCGTGGCGGCCACCCTGGAAAAATACGTGTAAAGACGAAAAAGGATGTGAAATCTGCAGATTCCCTGTTGTAACTTTTCTTCAAAAGCGGTACAATAGGACATGCGGGCCGGCTTGCAGAAGCGTTGTGCTATCTGCCAGCCGGTCTCTTTTTCACACAGGAGGCCCATGGGGAAATCACACGGATGCGCCGATTTTCGCCAGGGCCCCGGAACGGAGATTGTATGGAATCCTTTCGCTTTATTCTGGCCTATATCAAACGCCACCGGTTTCAGTACATAGCGGGCATCGTCACCCTCTTTGTGGTGGACTTTGCCAACGTGCTGATTCCCAGCCTTACGGGCACCGTCACCGACGGGCTCACCGCCCACACCATGGACTGGGGAGGGGTCAAAACCTGCCTGATCTGGCTCTTTGTGCTGGGCAGCACCCTGGCCCTGGGACGGTTTCTGTGGCGCTATTTTCTCTTCGGCGCCTCCCGCACCATCGAGATGGAGCTGCGCAACGATATGTTCCGGCACCTGGAGAAGATGAGCGTGGAATACTACAATGAGCACAAGACCGGGGATCTGATGACCCGCTTTACCAGCGACCTGAATGCGGTCCGCATGGCCATCGGCATGGCGGTGATCTGCGTCTTCGACGCCACCATCATGACGGTGATGGTCATCGCCCGCATGATGCAGTATGTGAACGTGCAGCTGACCCTGCTGGCCCTGATCCCCATGGCGGTGATCGCCCTGGGGGAAATCTACTACGGGAAGCTGATGCACAGCCGATACCTGGCCCGCCAGGAGGCGGTTTCCGACCTGACGGACTTTGTACAGGAGAGCTTCTCGGGCATCCGGGTGATCAAGGCTTTCGTGCGGGAGCGGGCCCAGCTGCGTCAGTTTGCCCGGTACAATCGAAACACCATGGACAAAAACCTGGTGGTGGTGCGGCTTCAGGCGGTGGTGATGCCCCTGCTGGACGTGATCATCGGCTTCAGCAGCCTCTCCACCCTGATCTACGGCGGTTATCTGGCCTTGATCGGGGAAATCACCCTGGGGCGGTTCGTGGCCTTCAACCAGTACATCAACATGCTGGTGTGGCCCATGCTGGCCTGCGGGGATGCCATCAACATGTTCTCCCAGGGCGGGGCCTCCCTGAAGCGCATCCGGGCCATCTTTTCCGAAAAGCCTGAGATTGCGGACGGGGAGAACACGGAGCCGGCGCCCTCCATCCGGGGGGATCTCACCTTCTCCCATCTGACCTTTATCCACAGGGGCCACAGCGAACCCACTCTCCGGGATATCTGCCTGGAGGTGAAGGCGGGCACCACCCTGGCCGTCATCGGCCGCACCGGCAGCGGGAAATCCACTCTGGTCAATCTCCTGCTGCACCTGTACAACACAAAGCCCGGCATGATCCTCATCGACGGGAGGGACATCAACACCATCCCCTTAAAGACCCTGCGGGAGAACATCGCCTATGTGCCCCAGGACAATTTCCTGTTCTCCGACACCCTAAAGTCCAACATTGCCTTCGGCGTGGAGGATGAGGACATGCCCGCCATCATCCGGGCCACCCAGACCGCCTGTATCCACGAAAATATCGTCTCCTTCCCCGACGGGTATGAGACCATCGTGGGAGAGCGGGGCGTGACCCTCTCCGGTGGCCAGAAGCAGCGAAGCTCCATCGCCCGGGCTCTGATGAAGGACTCTCCCATTTTGATCCTGGACGACGCCCTCTCGGCGGTGGACACGGACACGGAGGAACACATTCTGCGCAACTTAAAGGAAAACCGGGCCGGCAAAACCACCATTCTCATCGCCCACCGGATCTCCACCATCCAGAACGCGGACGTGATCCTGGTGCTGGATGAGGGAAGAGCCGCGGAGATCGGCAATCATGAAAGCCTCATGGCACTGGGAGGCATTTACCGGGATATGTTTGAAAAACAGCAGCTGGAGGCGGCCCAGGGAGAACAGCGGGCCGCTCTGGAGAGAGAGCCGGAGGGAGGTGATCTGGCATGAAAAGACTCCTGGCATATTTAAAGCCCCACAAATGGGTGATGACGGCCGCCACGGTGCTGGTGCTCTTTATCATTGTGGTGGAGCTCTACCGCCCCATCATCATCGGCAACGCCATCGACAGCTATATCAACGGCTACTACCGGCCCTACCGGGTCACAACGGCCGGCGCTCCGGGGGCGGTCTCCTACGGGGAGCTGTATCTGACCAGGGAATATGAGCCCTCCCCGGACCCTCAGGCACGCTACTTCCAGATCCTCCTGTATGAAGATACCTATTACATGGCGCCGGATCTGACTCTGGCCGAGACAGAGGCGCTGCAGGAGGCGGACAGCGCTCTTTTAGCAGAATATGTGGAAAAAGGGGCCCTTCCCCTCTCCCGGGCGGAGCTTAAGGAGCTGCGGCGCTTTGACCTGCGGGGCATTTTGGCGGCGGCCGGCCTCTATCTTGTGATGCTGCTGCTGGGCTTTGTGCTCAACGCCCTGGACACCTGGCTTTTGCAGAAGATGGGCCAGCAGATCATCTACCGGATGCGGGAGCAGGTCTTCTCCCATATCCACAGCCTCTCCCTGAGCTTTTTCAACACCACCCCCGTGGGCAAGCTGGTAACCAGGGTGAGCAACGACACGGAGGCAGTCAACGAGCTGTTCACCTCCATTCTGGTAAAGCTCTTTAAAAATGTAGTGAAAATTATCGGCTACGGAGTGGTCATGGTCTCCATCAACCTGCGGATGGCGGCGGTTTCCTTCCTGCTGCTGCCTGTGGTGGGCGGCCTTACGGTATTCTTCCGCATCCTGTCCCGAAAGGCGTACCAGCTCACCAGGAACCGGATCACAGAGATCAACACCTTCCTCTCCGAGCATCTCTCCGGCATGAAGCTCATCCAGGTTTTCGCCCGGGAGGAAGAAAAATACAAGGAGTTCGAGCACAAATCCCGTCAGCTCTTCCAGGCCAACTGGCGGGAGGTGATGATCTTTGCCATTTTCCGGCCCGCCATCTACCTGGTGTCCATTCTGGCCATGGTGCTGGTCATCGGGAACGGCAGCTCCCTGGTGCTCAGCGGGAGCCTGTCCATCGGCACCCTGTTTATCTTTATCAACTATATCAGTTCCTTCTTCGAGCCCATCCAGGAGCTGGCGGAGCAGTTCGGCACCCTTCAGTCCTCCCTGGCCTCCGCGGAAAAGCTCTTCTCCATCCTGGACGAGAAGCCCGCCATTGTGAAACCCGACCGGCCTGTGGAGGTTCAGATTCAGGGGCGCATCGAATTCCGCCATGTGTGGTTTGCCTATGAGAAGGAGGATTACATTCTAAAGGACGTGAGCTTTGTGATCCGCCCCGGGGAGAGGGTGGCCTTCGTGGGCGCCACCGGGGCCGGCAAAACCTCCATCCTGAACCTGATCGGCCGCTACTATGATATTCAGAAGGGAGAAATCCTCATCGACGGCGTAAACATCCGTGACATCGACACGGATGTGCTGCGGGGAGCCATCGGCCAGGTCCAGCAGGACGTGTTCCTGTTCACCGGGGACATCGCCGGCAATATCTCCCTTGGGAATGAGCAGATCTCCCGGGAGGAAATCCGCCAGGCCGCCCGGACCGTGTGTGCGGACACCTTCATCGAGAAGATGCCCGGCGGGTACGACGCACCTGTGACCGAGCGGGGCAGCACCCTCTCCGCAGGGCAGCGCCAGCTGATCTCCTTCGCCAGGACCCTGGCCTACCGCCCCTCCATTCTGGTGCTGGACGAGGCCACCGCCAATATCGACACGGAGACGGAGAGCCTGATCACGAAGGCCCTCTCCCGGCTCATGGAGGGCCGCACCACCATCATGGTGGCCCACCGCCTCTCCACCATCCAGCACGCGGACAAGATCATGGTCATGCACAAGGGCCGCATCCGGGAGTCCGGCACCCACCAGGAGCTGCTGGCCCAGAACGGCCTCTACAAAAAGCTCTACGATCTGCAGCTGGTGGAATCCTGACAGGACCGCTGGCTTATGCCTGCAAAAGGATTTGCCCGCAAAAAGGGTTTTCCTGCAAAAGGGTTTGCCCGCAAAAGGGTTTTCCTGCAAAAGAATTTTGCCCGCAAAAAGGCCGCCGGTGAAAAACGCCGGCGGCCTTTCCTGCTGTCGAAGCTCCAAAGCCTGGGGAAGGTTCCCTCTTATTTTGCCAGCAGGAGCATGATCTCGTTGCTGCGGGCCACGAACCCGGCCATTTCCTCAGGGCTTAAGGGCGCCTGCTGGAGCTTGGCCAGATCGTACAGCTGCCGGCAGATGGTCTTGGCGTTCTCGGACTCCTGATTCTGGAGCACGTACTGCACCAGAGGATGGACCGCGTTCAGGATCAGGGTCTCCCCCTCCCCGCCGAAGGCGCCCATATCCATGCCCGGCATGGAGTACATCTTCATCATATCCTGCATCCTGCGGCTTTCCTCGGAGAGAGTGATCACGGAGGAAATCTTCTTATTCTTCAGCTTCTCCACCTTCACGGTGAGCTTGTCGTTCTTCACCGCCTTCTTCATCAGCTTGGAGAGTACCTGCGTCTGCTCCTCCAGCTCCTTCTCCGCCTTCTTGGATGTCTTGGCCTTGAAGGAATCCGTCAGATCCGCATCGATGCGCATAAACTTCACGCCCTCGTTCTTGGACTCCAGCTGGGAGATAAAGGGCTGGTCTATATTGTGGTTCAGGATCACCGCGTCCATCTTGGCAGCCTTAAACATCTGGATATACTGTCCCTGCTGCTGCTCGTCCGTGACATAGTAGATGATTTTCTCCTTCTTTTCCTCCTCCTGGGCGGGCTCATCCTCCCCGGCCTCCTGGGGCTCATCGGAGACCACCTCAGCCTCCACCTTTTCTCCGTTCTCGTCGGTGGCGCTGCCGGCCTCATCCTCCGTATCCGTGGGCTTTACCTCCAGGCACTCGGGCAGAGTCAGATATTTGCCCTCCAGGTTCTTGAAGAGGATGTAGTCGTTCATCTTCTCGCAGAACTTGTCGTCCTTCAGGCAGCCGAACTTGATGAAGGGGCTGATATCGTCCCAGTACTTATCATATTCCTCCTTCTGAGTCTTGCACATGCCAGAGAGCTTGTCCGCCACCTTCTTGGTGATATAGTCGGAAATCTTTTTCACAAAGCCGTCGTTCTGCAGGGCACTTCTGGACACGTTCAAAGGCAGGTCCGGGCAGTCGATGACGCCCTTGAGCAAAAGCAGGAACTCCGGGATAACCTCCTTGATATTGTCCGCCACAAACACCTGGTTGTTGTAGAGCTTGATCGTCCCCTCGATGGACTCGTACTCCATGTTGATCTTGGGGAAGTACAGGATGCCCTTCAGGTTGAAGGGATAATCCATATTCAGGTGGATCCAGAAGAGGGGCTCCTTGTAGTCCATGAAGACCTTGCGGTAGAACTCCAGGTAATCCTCCTTCGTGCAGTCGTTGGCATTTCTGACCCAGAGAGGGTTGGTCTCATTGATCAGCTCCGGACGCTTGCGGATCTTGAGCTTTTTCTTCTCCGGCTGCTCCGGCTCCTTCCCCTCTTCTCCGTCCCCGGAGGCTTCCTTCTTTTCGGGCTCAATCACCTCCAGCACCTCATCCCCCTCCTGCTTCTCATCCTCGGAGATGGTCTGAGTGTCCGTGGTATTCTTCTTAGACAGATAGATCTCTGTGGGCATAAAGGAACAGTACTTCTTAAGCACCTCCCGGGCCTTGTACTCATTGCAGAACTCCAGGCAGTCCTCGTTGAGGAAGAGGGTGATGGTGGTGCCCACCTGATCCCTCGCGCCCTCCTCCATGGAAAACTGGGTGCCGCCGTCGCACTCCCAGTGCACAGGCTTTGCCCCCTCCTGATAAGAAAGGGTGTCGATGTGCACCTCATCCGCCACCATAAAGGCGGAGTAGAAGCCCAGTCCGAAATGTCCGATGATCTGGTCCGCGTTGCTCTTGTCCTTGTATTTCTCGATAAAGTCTGTGGCGCCGGAGAAGGCAATCTGATTGATATACTCGTCCACCTCATCCGCCGTCATACCCAGCCCGTTGTCCGCAAAGGTCAGGGTCTTATTCTCCGGGTCCACAATCACATCGACCCGGGCCCTGTATCCCTCCGGCAGCGTATACTCTCCCATCATATCCAGCTTTTTCAGCTTGGTGATGGCGTCGCATCCGTTGGAGATCAGCTCACGGTAAAAGATGTCGTGATCCGAGTACAGCCACTTTTTGATAATGGGGAAAATGTTCTCGCTGTTGATCGATAAGTTTCCGCTTTTTACTGCCATTTCATTCACGTCCTTTTCTTTTTTGCTTTTCTGTTTGGTCCCGTCCGGGGGCTCCCGGCGTATGCCTCTTTCGGTCTGTCCCGGAATTCCCGAACCGTTTATATCAGTGTAGTCTCCCTTTTCCCAAATGTCAAGAGAAAATTAGCACTCATTTCGAATGAGTGCTAATAATTTACAAAATTTTAATTCTTTCTTTAGAATGTCTCATCCGGGAAAGCCTGCTGAAACACCTGGAAAAAGCTCGCCGTGGTCACCTCAGGGTCGCGGATCAGTTCCATCTGACCCCAGAGATCCTCATTCAGGGTCCGGGCCAGGGTTTCCACAAAGGCGTCGTACTCCCGGCCAAATGCCTCGTTCCTGCGCTCCTCCACGATCCTGATCTTGTTGGCGTCCGTCTCCTCCCGGTCAAAGGCAGTGATACACTTGATGATGTGATAGCCGGACCGGGTCTCCACCACCTGGCTGATCTCCCCGGCGCCAAGCTCACAGGCGGCTTCCTCAAAGTCCGGATCCATCTCCCCCTTCCGGAAGGAGTAGGTCACCTGCTCATCCTCGCTGAAGCGGGCAGCCAGCTCCAGAAAGTCCTGGCCTTCCTCCCTGGCCTGGGCCAAAATCTCCTGAGCCTTCCCGTACACCTGGGCCTTTCTCTCGGGTGAATACTCCACACGGTTTCCCGCCCCGTCCACCGCATAGGTCCGCAGCAGGATATGCTCCACCGTGATGGTGCGGGCCTCGTCGTCGCTGATCTCCGGATTGATGTCTGCCACAATCTGCCGGTAGATTTTCTGGGCCATGGCATACTCCCGATAGAGCCCCTCTATCAAGTCACAATCCACCCCCAGGATTTCTGCCTCCTGTTGGGAAAGGGAGTCAAAGTAGGTCCGGGCAGCCTGTCCCACCCGGTCCTTCTCCTCCTCGTCCAGGGCCACTCCCCGGTCCCTGGCCAGCAGGTACATGGTCTTGATCTGAGCGATCTTGGCCAGCACTGTCTCCTTTACGTTGTCCTCCAGGGTCTCCCCCTCATACTCCACCTGCCAGATCCGGTCCCCGTACACCTGCTCGTACTGGTTCTGGGTGTTGGTCAGATACACCATAAACTCGGGGACCGTGCAGGAGACGCTCCCGATGCGGAAAAGCTCATCCTCCGCGAACCCGGTGGTAAACACCACCCGGGGAGAGCCCTCCCCGCAGCCTGTCAGTACAGTGAGAAGGAGGACCGCCCCCAAAAGCAGGCGGGCGATCCTCCCAACGATTCTTCCTCTCATTTCTCTCCTATTCCAATCTCTTCCGTTCCACAGCAGGCGGATCAGCGGATCACATGGATCCAGCCCTTGGGAGCCTCCAGACGTCCCATCTGGATCCCCGTCAGAGTGTCATAGAGCTTCTGGGTCACAGGGCCCATCTGGGTCATGCCGCTGGGCAGGCAGATTTCTCTGCCGTGGTCCACAATCTTGCCTACCGGGGAGATCACGGCGGCTGTGCCGCACAGGCCGCACTCCGCGAAATCCTTTACTTCCTCCAGATAGACCTCTCTCTCTTCCACCTCCAGTCCCAGGTACTCCCGGGCCACATACACCAGGGAGCGGCGGGTGATGGAGGGCAGGATGCTGTCGGACTTAGGTGTCACTATCTTGTTGTCCCTGGTCACAAACAGGAAATTGGCTCCCCCTGTTTCCTCCACCTTGGTGCGGGTGGCAGGATCCAGATACATGTTCTCATCGTAGCCCTCCGCATGGGCGCTGACGATGGCGTGAAGACTCATGGCGTAATTCAGGCCAGCCTTGATATGGCCGGTGCCGTGAGGGGCCGCTCTGTCAAAATCGCTGACACGGATGGTCAGAGGCTTTACGCCGCCCTTAAAGTAGGGGCCCACCGGGGTGGCGAACACCCTAAACTGATACTCGTCCGCAGGCTTCACACCGATCACGGGATTGATGCCGAACATATAGGGGCGGATGTACAGGGTGGCACCGCTGCCGTAGGGGGGCACATATGCCTCGTTGGCCGCCACCACCTGGGTCACCGCATCCACGAAACGCTCCCTGGGGAACACAGGCATCTCCAGCCTTGCGGCGGAGGACTCCAGGCGCTCCGCATTCAGATCCGGCCGGAAGGTCACAATGTGGCCGTCCTGGGTGGTGTACGCCTTCAGACCCTCGAACACGGTCTGGGCATACTGGAGAACGCCCGCGCACTCGTTCATCACAATATTGGCGTCCTGGGTCAGACCTCCCTCGTCCCATGCCCCGTTTTTATAATTGGACACATACCGGTAGTCGGTGTGCACATAGCCGAATCCCAGATTGCCCCAGTCGATATCCTTCTTTTCCATACTCTGCAGTCCCTGCCTTTCCGCCCGTCCCACAGCACGGAACGGACCTTCTTTTTTGTTTGAAACTTTAGTAATAAATTATATACTTTTCCCGGCGAATGTCAACATTTCCGGAGCAATTTCCGGCTTTCCCCATCCAACTGACTATATCTGTCATAGAATGCTTCCGCCTCTTCAAAGGGAAGCCCAAACAGCTTCTGCAGCTTGGCAAGGGTCTTCTCCCTGGGCACCTGTTCCTCCAGGTGATCCTGCACCAGCGCGGCTATTCCCTCCGCCCGGCCGCTCTCATGCCCCTGCTCCAGTCCATCCCGCAGCCCATCCTCATAAACCGCCAGTCCCAATCCTTCCATGGGCGGCACCTCCTTCCACAGCTCTTCGTTCTCTGAAAAATCTATATACTCCGACAAATCCTTCATGAAGTCCTTTTTGTGGGGATACATCACCAGGTTTAGAAACCGAAACAGTTCATCCCCCTCATCCCCCGGTTTCCTCTCATACCGCGGGCTCCCCAGACGGATGATCACCAGCGTCATCAGGTCATAGTCCTCTTCCCTTGCCGGGTTCTCCCCGATATTCTTGGTGTTGACTATCTTGTAAAAGGAGATCCCGTACCGGCCTTTCTTCGGCACATCGTCCCGGCAGATCCATATGCTGTAGCATTTCTCCAGCTTCCCGTAGTCCGACATCTGAGAAGCCAATGGAAGCTGGGAAGTCAATGTCCTGGCCTCATAGTAAACTCCCCTCTTTTCAATCGGATAGCCGGGACGGTAGGTCTTCTGCGCCTCCACATCGATATGCAGATTCACCTGGATCTTCGCCTGGAAAGTTGGGCTCTCTGCGGGCAAGCTCTCAGCCGCTGCTCTTTCCCCTGAGATCTTTTCATCTGAGGGATTTCCGGTTTGGGGCACCTCTTCCCATGGCCGCTTGGCCGACGGTTTCTCTGCAGTTCTTCTTCCCTGCATTCCCACGGACAATCTGGGGTTCAACGCCTGGAATGCCACATCCAGACGGGAGGCTCTCTCATTTAACTGGGTAAATTCCGTGGCGCTTCCCTGTATCTGGGCCCGGGCCCGGTCAGGAGACACCTCCTGCCCTTCCCTTAAGGACTCCATCTCGATAAAATCCATAATCTCCTGGCGGCTGTACCCCTGATATTCCTCCACCACCTCCTGGAGAATAATCGCCAGCACCTCCCTGCTGTGAAGAAGTTTCTTGCTCTGGGCGTCCAGCGCCTTCATGTCCTCTGTCAGCTGCAGACTGCTCAGCGTCTCCAGCGTCCCTTGTACCTTGTCTGCCTTGTCCATTTCTTCCTGCCCTTCTTTGGTCTGCGGAAAGACGCTCACGGCACCTCTTCCGGTTGACTGCGGGAAAGACGCAGGCGCCATCTCTCCGCCAGTCTGCGGAAAAGACACATACGCCGCCTCTCCCGGTAGTCTGCAGGAAGCCGAGCTCCCTGCTTATGTGTTTTGGGATATAAGCAAAGAGTTCGAATACAGACGGGATCCGGACAGATCCCCAGAATCGTGAGATCTCGATTCTCCGCCGCTGACGGCAGAGCCTCTGAGAAGATTGAAATCTTTTGCTTGAATTTACTATATCACAACTGAGATACTGACTGCAAGGGATTCTTTCAGATTTTAGAGAAACATTTCCGGGACAACCCTGCATTCCCCAAGCGGCCGGATCTGCGCTGCGTCCGCTTCGGCCGCCGATCCGGCAAGGGGAATATCTGTCCCAAAAAAGGGCATAACAAAAGCCCGGAAAGATATCCTTCCGAGCCTTTGGCTTATCGGTTTTCCGCCCAGCACTGACTCACAGGGAAGCCGGGCAGCGTTCGTACTTTACAAACCGGTAGGGGAGATCAAAGTATGTGAGCTCATCCCCCTCGGCGGTAATCTGCCAGCCCGGATCCTTGTCCAGATCGGGGAAATAGGCGTCCGCCTCGTAGGCATGGTCAATGCGGGTGGCGTGAACCACGCTGCAATAGGGCAGAAGCGCCCGGTAGACGCTCTCGCCGCCCGCCACATAGACTTCCTCAGACGGGTATTTTTTCAGCTCCTCTAAGAGAGCCTCCAGAGAATGCACCGTCAGGGCGTCCTTCACCCTGAAGGCCGGATTGGAGGACAAAACGATGTTGGTCCGCCCCGGCAGGGGCAGCCCCTGGGGAAGGGTCTCCAGGGCCCTTCTGCCGTAGACCACCACCCTGCCCTCCGTCTCCTGGCGAAACAGCTTTTGGTCGTTTGGAATTCGGACCAGCAGGCGGTTTTTGCTGCCGATGGCCCAGTTGTTGTCCGCCGTCACCATCAGATTCATTCTCTTCCTCTCCTTCCGGCATTTCTTCTCCCGCGGCCGGGACCGACATCCTTCTTCCGGACAGTGCCGCCTTTCCCCGAGCAGGGCAGCAGCTCTTTACCCGCAGTCAGGGCAGCCGTTCTTCTGGGCAGCACCGCTTTTCCCCGGGCAGGGCCACCGCTCTTTTCCCGCAGTCAGGGCAGCCGTTCTTCCCCGCGGCCGGGCAGAGCCCCCGCTTAGATGGCAATGGGGATGTCCTCAATCTGCTCCCCTGTCACGTACCCCTCCACCCGCACGTCGTCCCTGGTAAACTGATAAAAATCATGAATCTCCGGATTGAGCCAGAAGGCAGGGGCCGGATGGGGCTCCCGGCTGATCAGCTCCCGGATAATGGGGATATGTCTGTCATAGATATGGGCGTCCGCGATCACATGGACCAGCTCCCCAACCCGCATATCGCAGACCTGGGCCAGCATGTGCACCAGAACCGCATACTGCACCACATTCCAGTTGTTGGCGGCCAGCACGTCCTGGGAGCGCTGGTTTAAGATGGCGTTCAGGGTCAGACGGTCCTCCCCCGGCCTCTGGGTCACATTGAAGGTAACGCTGTAGGCGCAGGGGTAGAGCCGCATCTCATGGAGATCCTGGTGCACATACAGGTTGGTCAAAATCCGGCGGCTGAAGGGATTGTGCTTCAGGTCATAGATCACCCGGTCCACCTGATCCATCATCCCCTCCCGGTACTGATGCTTGACCCCCATCTGGTAGCCGTATGCCTTGCCGATGGAGCCGTTCTCATCCGCCCACTCGTCCCAGATATGGCTGTGCAGATCCCGGATATTGTTGGACTTTTTCTGCCAGATCCAGAGCATCTCGTCCGTGGCGCTCTTCAAAGCGGTCCTGCGGAGAGTCAGAATGGGGAACTCCCGGGAAAGGTCGTAGCGGTTCACCACCCCGAACTTTTTCACGGTGTAGGCCGGGGCTCCGTCCGGCCAGTGGGGCCGCACCTTCTCCCCCCGGGTGTCGGTTCCGTTTTCCAGAATATCCCTGCACATATCAATAAAAATGTGATCCGCCGCGCTCATGTTCTTCTCCCTTCCTAGCTCTCCGCCTTGTCGCAGAGTGCATTGATCTGATCCGCCAGCTTCGCCAGATCCTTGTTGGCCCCGTGCTCGCTTTTTCGGATCAGGGCCATCAGCCTGCTGCCGGCCGCCAGAAGTCTGGCGTACACGGTATTGGGGGCCTGGGCCTTCTTGACCGCCTGCACGGGCTGAGCCTCAAAGGCAAACCTTCCGCTGCGCAGGTCAAAGATGCTGCCGCTGTAAGGAGCGCAGGCGTTCTGGCGGTGTTCTGTCTTCAGGCACTCCACAAAGGATTCGCACACCGCGTCCTCCCCGTGGACCACAAACACCTTCCGGGGCTTTTCGGAAAAGGCCGAGAGCCACTCCAGGAGCCCCTCCTTGTCCGCATGGCCGCTGAGCCCCGCCAGCTGCCGGATCTGGGCCCGCACCTGGATGGTCTCCCCAAAGAGCTTCACCTCATCTGTCCCCTCCGCAAGCGTCCGTCCCAGGGTTCCCACGGACTGGTAGCCCACAAATAAAACGGTGCACTCAGGACGCCAGAGATTGTGCTTTAAATGATGGCGGATCCTGCCCGCGTCGCACATGCCGGAGGCGGAGAGAATCACCTTGGGGGTTTCGTCAAAGTTGATGGCCTTGGACTCGTCGCTTGTGATGGACCGGTGCAGTCCCGCGAAGGCGATGGGATTGATCCCCTCCCGCACAAACTCCATGGCTTCCTCGTCAAAGCATTCTCTGCGGTTCTCCTGAAAAACCTCCGTGGCCTCCAGGGCCATGGGGCTGTCCACATACACGGGGAAATCCTCATGTCCCTTCACCAGGCGCCCCACCTTAATTTTGCGCAGGAAATACAGCATCTCCTGGGTACGGCCTACGGCAAAGGAGGGAATCACCACATTGCCTCCCCGGTCAAAGGTCTCCTGGAGCACCTTTGTCAGTTCCCCCACATAGTCGGGCCTTTCCTTGGTGTGGAGCCGGTCCCCGTAGGTGGATTCCATAATCACATAGTCCGCCCTCTGTGTAGGCTGCGGGTCCCGCAGAAGGGGCTGGTTCTTGTTGCCGATATCCCCGGAAAACACCAGCTTCTTGGTGACGTTTTCCTCCGTCAGCCACACCTCGATGCTGGCGCTCCCCAGCAGGTGGCCGATATCCGTAAAGCGGATCTTCACGTTTTCGCAGACCTCCACCGTCTCCCCGTAATGACAGGGGACAATGCGCCGGATACAGCCCTCCGCATCCTCCATGGTGTACAGGGGCTCCGTCCTGCTTCCGGAGCCTCTCTTGGCCTTCCGGTTCTTCCACTCAGCCTCCATGGTCTGGATGTGGGCACAGTCCCGAAGCATGATGCTGCACAGATCCGCCGTGGCGTCCGTGGCGAAGATCTGCCCCCGGAATCCTCTGGCGTAGAGAAGGGGCAGCAGCCCCGAATGATCCACATGGGCGTGGGTCAGGAACACATAGTCGATCAGAGATTCCTGCACCGGCAGGGGCGCGTTCTCAAACACATTGACCCCCTGCTCCATCCCGTAGTCCACCAGCATATGTTTGTCTCCGGCCTCCAGATAGTGACAGCTTCCCGTCACCTCATGGTCCGCCCCGATAAATGTCAGCTTCATCCCTTCTCCTCCATTCCTTTCAGATTTCAGGCTCAGATTCAGTTTCCGGCCTTCTTATCTTCCAGTATAGCCTCTCTTCCGGCACTTTTCAAGGGCCAGGCACACGACAGGCATGTCATGTTTCGCGCAGGCCGCAGCAGATGCCTGCCGTTGCCTTCCGTCTCACATGCCATCCGGCCCGGCCCCCGCAAGGGACGCCCGCCGTCCCTCCCGGCGGTAGAAAAAGAGGGCCGCCAGCAGGATGACCGGGAAGATCGTCCCCGCCAGGATGCCTCCCTTCAGGTTCTCCCCCAAGGCGTCGGACACCAGGCCTATCAGAGCGGGCCCCCCGGTGCAGCCCAGATCCCCCGCCAGGGCCAGCAGGGCAAACAGGGCGGTTCCGCCGCCCTTAAGCCTGGCCGCCGCAAGGCTGAAGGTGCCCGGCCATAAAATTCCCACGGAAAGCCCGCAGAGTCCGCAGCCGGCCAAGGAGACCGCCGGCCAGGGGGAGAGGGCGGCCAGGCCGTAGCTGATCAGGCACAGCGCTCCGCAGACAGCCATAAACTTCTCCAGACGGATCCCGGCACCGCACTTTCCGTACCAGGCCCTGGCGCTTCCCATCAGCAGCGCAAACAGCATGGGGCCGGCCAGATCCCCCGCCGTCTTGCTCACTCCCAGACCTCTCTCCGCAAAGGCGGAGGCCCACTGGCTGATCCCCAGCTCACAGGCCCCGGCGCAGGCCATCATCAGCAGCAGGATCCAAAGCAGCCTCCTTCCTAAAAGCTCCCTCAGGCTGATCCCACTCTCCTGGGCCGTCAGCTCCCGGGGCAGAGGCAGCCTGAAAAAACGGATTCCGTTTCCCAGAGGGAGCAGCGCCCAGATCAGGGCCAGCGCCCTCCAGCGCCCCACCCCCGCCAGGGCAAAATACAGGGTGGAAATAAGCACCACCCCCACCTGTCCCCAGCAGTAGAAGGAGTGAAGCAGGCTCATGGCCGCCTCCTTTCTATCGGAGGGACATGCCTCTACCACCGGACTGACCAGCACCTCCAGAAGGCCTCCCCCCACCGCGTAAACCGCCGCGCAGACTGCCAGCCCCGCAAAGGGATCCGCCAGCAGATCCGGCAGAAAGGCAAGCCCCGCCAGACCTGCAGCCGCGAACCCATGGGCCAGGATCAGAGAGATCCGATAACCAATCCGGTCAACAAATTTCACCGACACAAGATCCACAATCAGCTGTGTGCAAAAGTTGAGAGTGATCAGCAAAGTGATCTTTTCCAGGCCAATCCGGTATTCCGACTGAAATGTCAGGAACAAAAGCGGCGCAAGATTGTTGACAATGGCCTGCACAATGTACCCTGCAAAGCACCCGTAGACTGTGGACTGATACGGGTTTCCTGCCCTCTGATCACCTGTCAGTCCACCCTTATTTTCCGTCACATTTTTTGTCATACTATGTGTCATCTTCCCTGTCATATTTTATAAACGACATATATGTCATAATTTTGTCAAATCTCCGGCCGCTGCCGTTCCTGCCAAACGGCCTGCCGCCATTCCTACCAAATCTCCAACCCGCTTCCATTCTTGCCAAGTCTCCAACCCGCTGCCGTATTTCAGCCGGTAGATCCGCCGGAGGGAGTCGTTGATTCTCTCCTGGGAGATGGTGCCCTCCTGCACAGCCTCCAGCACACCCTGAAACGCCTCTTCAAAGTTTTCCGGCCGCAGAATCATATCGCAGCCCGCCCGCAGGGAGAGCACCGCCGCCTGCCCGCTCCCGTAATACTGGGAGACGGAGGGCACATCCAGCGCGTCCGTGATGATCACACCCTGGAAGCCCATCTCACCCCGCAGGATATCCGTCACCACCGCCTCCGACATGCAGGCCGGCGTGCTGTCCTGGTTCCCCGCCAGGTTGGGCACTCCGATGTGGGAGACCATCACCATGGAGGCTCCCCCGTCGATCCCCGCCTGGAATACCGCCAGCTCCTGACTGTGGAAATCCTCCCAGCTGCGCTGCGTGGAGACCGGCCCCGCATTAAAATCCTCCGTGGCGCTGCCGATGCCCGGGAAATGCTTCAGGCACACCTCCACTCCCTGCTCCTTCAGCCCCCGGACCATCTCCTGCACAAAGGGGGCCACAGCCGCCTGGTCGGAGCCATAGGCCCTCTCCCCCATGATACTGCCCTCCACATTGGCCAGGTCCGCCACAGGGGCCAGATCCAGGTCAAGCCCCAGCTGTCTCAGATAGGCGCCGATCCCGCTGCCCGCCAGATACGCCTCCTGGGGATCTCCCGATTCCCCGATCTGCCGGGCTCCCAGAGCTCCCTCCATCAGACCGGCCGCCGCCACGGGGGCGAAGCTCCCCCCCTCCTCCTCCACGCTCAAAAAGAGAGGATACCGGCTCATCTGCCGGGTATTTTCCAGCATTTCCGCGAACTGCTCCCGGGACTGCATATTCTTTTCCTCATAAACCAGCCCCCCTACCGCATACTTCTCCAGGGCCTTGCGGGTGCCGTCCCCCGCCTGCACCGCCTTGGACACGCCCGTAACGGACTCCGGCGTCACTATAAACAGCCCCGCCACCTTGTCCTCCAAAGTCATACTCTGGAGAAGTCCGTCAATCTGTGTCTCCAGAGGATCCTCCGCAGGCGGCTCCGGGCTCTCCTGGGGCTCCCCCTCCGGCCGCTCAAGGCTTTCCTCCCCGGAAAACAGCCAGTCCAGATCCGTGCTCTCCGAGCCCTCCCCGGACGGATCCTCCCCGGGCTGGCTCTCCTGGGACTCCGGCTGGGCCTGGCTCTCCTGGGTCTGCTCCGGGGCTCCTTCCCCCTGACCCTGCCCGGCGTCCCTGTTCCCCAGGCGTCCCATGGCAAAGCGCACACCGGCCACGGCCCCCAAAATCACCAATACCGCCAGCGCCAGAGCGGCCAGATACACCAGCAGCTGGCTGCGCCTGCGCCTTCTTCTCCGCTCTTCCCTGCGCTCCCATTCCCTGTCTTCTCTTTCCATTCTCTCTCCCCGCCGGGTATGCCGGCCCGGACAGCGCCTCCCGGCCTATCTGTCCGCAATCACGCCCCAAGGGCTTTCCAAACAAATATCCCTCTTATCTTAACACAATCCCTCATATAATTTCCATATTCCCGGCATATTTTCAAAAAAATTAAGAAACAGCTGACGAAAGAGGGCGCTTCGACATCTATCGAAACGCCCTCTCAAACTATGCTGTCCAACGGTCCGCTGCCTCCTTTCCCATCAGATTGCATCCCTATTCAGTTGTTTCTTCCATTTCATCCTTTGTGCCCCGTCCACTTTTCTTTCGTACAGGAGTACCATAACGTTACGATCCGATCTTTCGTATTCCGCTATTTTTTCTTCTGTGTCCGTGACACCTGCGCCGGCAGTGTAACCTGCTTCCTGCCCCGCATCCTTAGTACTCTATTCTTTCGTACCTTTTATGGAAGATGTCTCTCTCTTTCTTGTTTGTGACTTTATTATACACATTCCGCCACCAGTTGTCAACACATTTTTAAATATTTTCAATAAATTTTTCAATCTTTTACATCATGTTTCCATTTTTTACAATTCTCGACAATTATTCCACTATTTTCTGTAAATTTGTCCGCACACACAAAGCGGGCGCGGAGCATTTGCCCCGCGCCCGGTCTGCTCTGTATGCTTCGCTATATTACGTCCATACCCCGCCGCGTACAGTGTGTTCATCCAGCTCTTCCATCTCGTCGGGTGGCAGAAATTTCACGCGTCCCGTCCCGCTCCCTCCTGCTGCCCCGGCCAGTTCATCCTCTGTCAGCTCCTTCATGTCCTGTTCTGCCTTCGTTTTCTCTTCCTTTTTCATGTCACAGTCTCCTTTCTCTTTTTATCCCTCCGGGTCATCCGGGCTGTCCGCCTTCCTATATTACGTCCATCCCGCCTTCGTTAAAGCTTCACTTTTTTTATAGTCTTCCAACCGTTCTTCTTCCGTCTGTTTTCTGGGGTCTACATAGCTCTTTCTCCCCCCTCCCGCCGCTCCGGCCAGTTCCTCCTCCGTCAGCTCCTTCATGTCCTGTTCTGCCTTCGTTTTCTCTTCCTTTTTCATACCACAGTCTCCTTTCTCTTTTTATCTCTCCAGATCATCCTGGCTGTCTGCCCTTCTTATCTTACATTGCGTCCGTCCCGCTGCCGCTCCCAAAGATTTCTTGAATGAGCTCCTGCCTCTTTTCTTTCGAAATCCCCAGATGATCACATACGTCCCTTCCTCCGGCCGCCCCGGCCAGCTCATCCTCCGTCAGCTCCTTCATGTCCTGCTCTGCCTTCGTTTTCTCTTCTTTTTTCACGCCTCAGTCTCCTTTCCACTGTTTTCTCATCTCCGGCCGCCGGGCCGGCCGCCGCCTATTGATACTCTTCAAACAGCCCTGTTTTCTCCAGGGCGCGCCTCAGCTTTTTCAGGGCGCTGTGCTGCAGGAAGCGGGCATTGGCGTAGCTCACTCCCACCCTGCGGGCTGTCTCCTGGGCGGAGAGGCCGTGGTAAAACCGAAAGACCACGATCCTGCGCTCCCGCTCCGGCAGTTCCTCCAGGGCCGCCGCCAGGGCCTCCAGATTCTCCCGGGTCAGCGCCTTTTCCTCTGTCCGGGTCAAAAGGGAGAGCTCCTCCCACTCCGTGGGAATGGGATCCTTCGCCTGTCTGCGGTAATAATCCGTCACCGCGTTCCGGGTGATGGCGTACAGCCAGGTCCCGACCCTGCTGCGGGAGGGGTCAAAGGTCTCCAGGGCGGCGATGGCGTTCAGGAAGATCTGATGGACCACATCCGCCCGGTCGCTCTCGTTCCACACCCGGGAGCCCACATACTGCTCCACCTTTCCCCTGTAATTTTCATAAAGTTCCTCGGGAGTGACAGCTTTGCTCATGGCTCCTTTTTTCCTCCCGTCCTGGCCCGCCAGTCGTCCGCGTCCCCGGCGGCATTTACCTCCAGCTCACTGTCCTCCAGCGGTATGCATCCGTCCGTCCCCCCGGCAGAACAAATCACCCTCTCCAGCCGGGCATCTCCCGCGAAGCGCTGAAAATCAAACAGCGTGCGCAGCACACGCTCCGCTCTCTCCATGCAGGTCTCCGCCTCCCTTCCTCCGATTTTGCGGGCCGGCCCCCGCCCCCGGGGCCTCCCGCTCCTTTGCCGCTTTCTATCTCTTGTTACGCAAAACCCAAGGTTTTGTTAGGCTCCCCCTCCAAATTTCAAGCGGCGGCCTTTTCCTCAGCCCGCCGCCTGGCCGGCGCCGCTCTCCCCATCCAGGCGCTGCCTGGCCACCAGATCGGCAAACTTCCCCTTTTTGGCAATCAGTTCCTCGTAGGTGCCGTCCTCCACAATCTTCCCCTTCTCCAGGTAAAGGATCCTGTCGCACTGACGGATGGTGGAAAGCCGGTGGGCGATGACCACCCGGGTGCATTTGAGCCCGTCTAAGGACTGGGAAACTGTCCTCTGGGTGAGATTGTCCAGGGCGCTGGTGGCCTCGTCAAACATCAAAATCTTTGGCTTGGGCGCCACGGCTCTGGCGATCATCAGCCGCTGGCGCTGTCCCCCGGATATGCCTCCGCCTCCCTCGGAGATCACGGTGTTCATTCCCATAGGCATCCGCCGGATATCCTCATCCATGCCCGCCATCCGGGCCGCCTCCCAGGCGTCCTCCAGGGTGAGCCAGGGGGCAGAGACCGTGATATTGGAAAAAATATCCCCCTGAAAGAGCTTTCCGTCCTGGATGACGGTGCCGATCCTGCGGCGCAGGGATTTTAAATCCAGGCCGGCCAGATCCTTGCCGTCATAATAGACCGCCCCCTTCTGGGGCGTCTCAAACCCCAGCATCAGCCGCATGAGCGTGGACTTGCCGCAGCCCGTGGCCCCCACAATGGCCACATACTGGCCGGGCCGGATCTTCAGGGACAGATCATCCACCACATTGGGCATATTTTCCTGATAGCGGAAGGACACATTGTTCAGCTCGATATCCCCGGAGAGCCGGGTGACCACCTGCTTGCCCTCGGACACCTCCGGCAGGGTCTCCAAAATAGGCTTTGCCATATCCAGGATCGGCCGGATATGGGCCGCGATCAGAGCCATGCCGGCCAGGGACAGGAAAGCCCCGCTGACCGTGCTGTAGGCCCCGTGGAAGGCATAGTAATCCGCCACGGACACCTGATTTGCCACCGCCGCCGCGTACAGGACAAAGGTCCCCGTCAGGGTGATCAGCGCGGTAAACGCCTTGTGATACCGGAGAATGCCGGGCGGGTGATAGGTGATCTTCGCCTTTTTGGCGTACAGCTTTCCCCAGCGGGCAAAGGCCCTCTTTTCGGAGCCGGAGAGCTTGATCTTCTGGATGCCCGCGATCAGGGCATAGCTCATGCCCTCCGTCTTCGCCTCCAGGGACAGTTCCTTCTCGGACACCCGCATCTGCACCAGGGCACAGATCACACTAAACAGCGCCGTCGCCAGAAGGACCGCCAGGGCCGGAACCGCCAGGGCAGGGGCAAAGGCAAAAATCTGCGTGACATACAAAAGGGAGAACAGGGCGGTCAGTCCGCTGGAGAGGACCACCTCCACCAGCAGGGAGCAGAGGCTGTTCAGGTACTGAATTCGGGCGGAGAGCTCCCCGGAGCTGTACTGCTTGAAAAAGGAGGCCGGGAACGAGAGCACCCGCGCCATCGCGGCGGCCTGCACCGTGATGCTTATCTTTGTCCGGATCCGGGCCATGATCAGGGCCTTCACCGCGTCAAACAGCAGAGAGGATACCGTCATGCACACCAGGAAAAACCCGGTGGACAACAAAAGCCCCCTCTCTCCCCTCTCCAGAACCGGTCCCAAGAGCACCTGGTTCAGCTTTGGCGCCAGCAGGCCCACCAGGGCCACGGCCAGGGCCGCGCCGGCCGCCAGCAGATAGTCGGCGGCGGAAAGGATCCCGGCAATGTACCGGAGCAGTGCTCCGGCCCCGATCTGCTTCAGAGGCAGAGGCTTGTAGAAGGCGATGGCCTCCCTCTCAAAGAGATCCCCGTTTTTTCCGGTGATCTTTACCCGTCTGCCGGTCTGTGCGTCCCAAAAGGAATAGCCGGACAGGCCGGTAGGGATGAGCGCCACGGCGGAGCCGTCGGATTTTCTCACCCCCAGCATGGGGCCGATGGCATCCCGGTGCCAGCCCTTCTCCAGGAAAACATCCCGGCGCATGATGCCGTAGGGCCGCATAAGGTACTCCAGCTGCTCGTTCCTGTCCTTGACTGTCTCGGGAATGTCCCGGGTCTTGATATGATAATAGGAAAGAATCTCGTCCAGGGCGTCCTGCATATGGCTCTGGCTGTCCGCGAAGGCGACTGAAATTCTGGATCCCGTGACAGCGTCCGAAATCCCCAGAAACGCCTCCTCAAAGACGCTCTGGTCCTGCTCCTTGCGCTGCCTGATCTGTTCGTCAAACCAACCCATGCCCTATCTCCTTATTCGTTGGAAACCAGCTGTGTATAAAAGCCCCCCCTGGCATACAGTTCCTCATGGGTGCCGCGCCCCACCACCTTGCCGTGATCTAAGACGATGATCTCGTCACAGTCCCGGATGGTGGAGAGCCGATGGGCCACAACAATACAGGTGATCCCCCGGTCCTTGATGGACCGTACCACGTCATACTCCGTCTTGGCGTCCAGAGCGCTGGTGGCCTCGTCCAAAATGACAATGGTGGGCTCCTGCGCCAGAACCCGGGCAATCTCCATGCGCTGGCGCTGTCCTCCCGAGAAATCCCTGCCCCCCTCTGTGATCACATAATCGTAGCCGCCCACCCTCTGCATGATATCCTCATGGAGCTGGGCGTCCTTTGCGGCCAGGATCATCTCGAAATCCTCGATGGAGGTGTCCCACATCTTGATATTGTTCCGGATGGAGTCCTCAAATAGGATGATGTCCTGGTCGACCACAGCCAGAGAGCCTGTAAACACGCTCCGGTCAATCTCCCCTATGGGCCTGCCGTCAAAGGAAATCTCCCCGCTCCAGGGCTGATAGAGTCCCGCGATCAGCTTGGACAGGGTGGACTTTCCGCAGCCGGAGCTCCCCACAAAGGCCACCCGGCTGCCGGGCTTTAGGGAGAGGCTGAAGTTCTCGATCAGCGGCTCATCCAGACGGGAATAGCCGAAGGTCACATTTTTCATCTCCACCGCCCCCGAGAGCTTGTCATACTCCTGATCCGGGGCTGCCCCGCCCCAGTCCTGGGCACTAAGGCCCGGGTCGGCGGGATATTCCATCACATCCTCCACCCGCTCCATCTGGGTGCGCATCTCCTGAATGGTCTGACCGGCCTCGATCAGTGTCATGGCGGGCTCGGCAAAGGCGGCCAGAAAGCCCTGAAAGGCCATGATCATACCCGCCGTAAAGCGGCCCTCCATCGCCAGGCTCACTCCCAGCACCAGCACGGTGATGTCCGCCAGACGGGAGATCAGATTGGGGAGGATGCCCAGATACTCATTCAGCCTCTCATACCGGACCGTCTGGGTATTCACACTGGCCTGATAGCCCGCCCACTTTTCAAAGTAACCGTTCTCGGCGCCGCTGGCCTTGATGGTCTCGATCATCTCGATGCCCGCCACCGTGGCTCCCGCCAGCTTGCCCTGGTCCCGCATCTGCACCCGGGTGATATTGACCCTCTTGGCGGAAATAATCCGGGAAAGAATCAGATTGAGCAGGATCGAGGCCACGCCCACAAGGGTAAGGATCCAGCTGTAGCGGATCATCACCGCCAGATAGAAAACCATCATCACCGAGTTCAGCACCAGGGGTGCAAAGGTATTGACCAGATCCCTGGCGATGGAGGCATTGGTGGTCTGGCGCTGCTGAATATCCCCCGCCATGCGCTGGGAGAAAAACTCCATGGGCATCTGCAGCACCTTCCACAGAAAGGTGGTATCCCCCAGAGCGGCCAGCTTTCCCTCGATCCGAAGGGAAGCGCGGGCCTCCACAAAGGCCACAGCCAGCTGTATCACGGACAAAAGGGCCAGGGCCCCCAGAAAGGGATAAAACCACTCCGGGTTCTCCCCGGTCAGCAGGCGGTCCAAAAAGAATCGGGAAAAGGCCGGCTGTACGATGCCGATCAGGGAGGCGGCCACCGTGGTCAAAACCACAAAGGCGACGGCCGAGCCGGCGCCGGCCAGGCGTTTCCTGGCAAAGGAGAGGACGCTCCTTTGCTTCCCCTCCGGCTTAAAATTCCCGGTGGGCTCGAACATCAGGCAGATCCCCGTAAAGCTCTGGTCAAACAGCTCCATGGAGACGGTGTAATGTCCCTTGGCCGGGTCGTTGAGCACCGCCCTCTCCCCCTTGAACCCGCACAGGACCACAAAATGGTTGAAGTTCCAGTGCACGATGCAGGGGAAGCTCCCGTTTTTTTTCAGCCACTGGGGCTCACAGCGGAAGCCCTTCGCCTCCAGGCCGTAGCTGCGGGCCGCCCTCAGAATATTTTTCGCGTTGGAGCCGTCCCGGGATACGCCGCAGTCTGCCCGCACCTGCTCCAGGGGCGCCCATTTGCCGTAATAGGCCAGGATCATGGTCAGGGAGGCGGCGCCGCACTCCAGCGCCTCCAGCTGCATCACAACAGGGACTCTGGCGACGCCCCTCCGGACCGGTTTCTTCTGTCTCATCTCCGCCATAGCGCACCTCAATTCAAAAGGAACGTGATGGGGGAGACGCTGTCCGTCACCACATACGCCTCATAGACCCCCTCCGGGAGCGCTCCGCTTAAGGTCACCGCATACACCCACTCTCCCGCGGTGAGCCCGCCCACATGCAGCACATAATCGGAGAAACCGGCGTCCACCGCCGCGGGCTCCCGGGAAACCGACGCCACCGTGTACTCTCCGCCGTCGATCCGCACCGTGCTCCCCTCGGCAATCCGGGAGATATCCGCCTCCCGGACATAGCACACAGCTCCCCCTGAGTCCGAGACAGCCACCGTATCCACCCCGGTCTCCAGCGTGCCCGCGGCTCCCCAGATCAGGAATCCGGCCAGCAGCACAATGGCTGCCGCCAGCGTGATCCAGACTCCCGGATTCGTCACCCGTATGTAGTCGTTGAGCTGTTCCGGCGAGGATACCCTCTCCATGCTCTTTTCCCGAAAAATTGTCTCTCCCATCTCTGCCTCCTGCCCGGTCCGCCCGGGGCCAGAACTACTCTATGGTCAAAAAATCCGAGAACCCGGTGATATCAAAAATCTCCATCACATCTTTGCAGGCATTTCGGACGATCATTGTCCCCTGCTTGTTCATCACCTTCTGGGCCGCCAGCAGAACTCTGAGCCCGGCGGAGGAAATATATTCCAGCTGGGCCAGATCCAGCACAAGGGTGGAAACGCCGCTGATGCTGCGCCTCAGCTCCACCTCCAGCCCGGGAGCCGTGTTAGTATCCAGCCGCCCCGACAGGGCGATTTCCAGCTCCCCTCCCTGCTTCCTCTTCTCGATCGTCATCACAGCCTCCTTTTTGCCGCAGGCCTCCCCTACAGCTGCGAAACCACAAAAATATCGTAAATCGCCTTGATCGCCGTCTCAAAATCATTGTTCGTCACCCCAATGATAATATTCAACTCCGACGACCCCTGGTCAATCATCTTCACGTTCACATTATTGTGGGCCAGGGCCGAGAAGATCCGTCCCGCCGTTCCTCTGGTGGACTTCATCCCGCGCCCCACCACAGCGATCAGGGCCAGATCCGACTCAATCTCGATGGTATCCGGATTGGCCAGACGGTGGATCCCCGCCACCACCTTCTGCTCCTTGGGCATGAACTCGTCCTGATGGACAAACACGGTCAGGGTATCGATCCCGGAGGGCATGTGCTCAAAGGAAATCCCGTTTTCTTCAAAGGCCTGCAGCACCTTCCGGCCAAACCCGATCTCCGAGTTCATCATATCCTTCTCGATATTCACAGAGCAGAAGCCCTTTTTGCCGGCGATGCCGGTGATCACATACCGGGACTTCTGGCAGGTGCTTCCCACGATCCAGGTGCCGTTGTCCTGAGGGGCGTTGGTATTGCGGATGTTGATGGGGATCCCCTGCTGGCGCACCGGGAAGATGGCGTCCTCATGAAGCACGGTGGCGCCCATGTAGGCCAGCTCCCGCAGCTCCCGATAGGTAATGGTCTCGATGGACTCCGGGTTCTTGATGATCCTGGGATCCGCGATCAAAAATCCGGACACGTCCGTCCAATTCTCATACACATCTGCCTGGACCGCCTTGGCCACGATGGAGCCCGTGATATCGGATCCCCCCCGGGAAAAGGTCTTGACGGAGCCGTCCGGCAGAGAGCCGTAGAAGCCGGGGACCACCGCCGTCTCATACTCTGCCAGGCGCCGGGACATCACCCGATTGGTTTTGTCCGCGTCGAACTCTCCCTTCTCGTCAAAAAAGATGACCTGGGCCGCGTCCACAAACGCAAAGCCCAGATAACCGGCCATAATGATCCCGTTTAAATATTCTCCCCGGGAGGCCGCGTAATTACTCCCCGCCTTGTCCCGGAAATTCTTCCGGATCTGCTCAAACTCATCCTCCAGGGAAAGGTCCAGCCCAAGGCCCTCTATGATCTCCCGGTAACGGTCACAGATCTGCTCCAGCTTCGGCTCGAAATCCTGATCCGCCTCCGCCAGTGCATAGCACTCGTAGAGCATATCCGTCACCTTGCTGTCCCCGGAGAAACGCTTGCCGGGGGCGGAGGGCACCACAAATTTTCTCTCTTCGTCCGCGCGGATGATCTCCGCCACCTTCCGAAACTGCTCGGCGCTGGCCAGAGAGCTGCCGCCGAACTTTACCACCTTTTTCATATCTTTCTCCATTTCCTGCCTATATTCTCATGTGAAAAATCAGCGCATCCCTGTGTTTTTCACATTGTGCTCTTCTCTATCTGTAAAAAGCGGTCCATCAGCAGACAGCCCTCAGGGATCAAGATGCCTCCCCGCCTGGCTGCGTCCTCGCTGTAGCCCCCCGAATGCTCCAGGGGCTTCGTGCTGTCGTAGAGCAGATAGGGCACGCTGTCGGAGGTGTGTGTCCTCACCCGTATGGGGGTGGGATGATCCGGCAGCACCAGCAGACGGTAGTTTACCCCCGCCTGCTCCAGCCGGCGCGTCACAGGGCCCACGATCCTCTGATCCAGGTATTCGATGGCCTGGACCTTGCGCTCCACGCTTCCCTGGTGCCCCATCTCGTCAGGGGCCTCCACATGGATGTAGGCGAAGTCGTATCCGTCCTCTGTCACGGCCTTCACGGCAGCCTCCGCTTTCCCCTCATAGTTGGTGTTTAAGCCGCCGTTGGCGCCCTCCACCAGGGCCACGCCCATGCCGGCCCCCACGGCGATGCCCTTGAGCAGATCCACCGCGGACACCATCATGCCCTTCTTGCCGGTCTTCTCCTGAAAGGAGGACAGCATGGGCTTTGTGCCGGCTCCCCAGAACCAGCAGCAGTTGGCGGGATTGAGGCCCTTCCTCTTTCTCTCCAGATTCAGGGGATGGGCGGCCAGAAGCTCATAGCTTCTCTTCATCATGGCCAGAAGCTTCTCATCCTTGGGAAGATAGGGGCCGATCACCTGTCCCAGCACATCGTGGGGGGCGGTGAGCTCCACCACCTCTCCCCCGCTCCAGATCAGGCAGTGGCGGTAGCTGGTGCCCACATAGAACTGATAGGTCTCGTCCGCCAGCTCGTCTGCCACCTGCTTAAGGAGCACGGCACAGTCCTGGGTGCTGATCTCCGATGAGCTGTGGTCTATGATGGTTCTCTCTTCAAAGGGGATCCCCTCCTGGTCCGAGAGGGTCACGATATTGCACCGCAGGGCGATATCCGTATCCTTCATGGGCACTCCGATGCTCAGCGCCTCCAGGGGAGAGCGCCCGGAGTAGTACCTCCTGGGATCGTATCCCAGCACCGAGAGGTTGGCCGTGTCGGACCCGGGCTTCATGCCCTCCGGTATGGTGTGGACCAGGCCCACCTCCGAGCGGCTGCTGAGTCTGTCCAGGTTGGGCGTGTGGGCGTAGGCCAGAGGGGTCATGCCCCCCAGCTGAGGGATGGGCTCGTCGGCCATGCCGTCCCCCAGCACCACGATATATTTCATATCCTTCCGATTTTCCATGCTCCGTTATCCTTCCACGCGGATTCTGCCCAGGGCCGCATCCCCCAGGGCGGCGTACCTCTCCGCGAAATCCTTTTCCTTCATAACCGGGGTGAGATACCCGCAGTCCCGGGTGCGCCCTGCCTCCACAAAGCTCCCTCCCGGGAAGGCCCGGGAGACCTGCTCCCGCCCGTCAGCCTTCGCCCGCACAAAGAAGGCGCGCTCCACCTGGCCCGGATCCGCCAGGACGGCTTCCTCCCGGTCCCAGAAGCACATCACCGTCTTTCCCTGGTGCCTGGCGCAGTCCACCACATCGGAAACCACCGCGCTGGCTGTGGGCAGCTTGCCCGCCCCCCGGCCGTAGTACATGGAGTCTCCCAGCATATTGCCCCTCACGCACACCGCGTTGAACACCCCGTTTACCATGTGCAGAGGGTTGGTCAGATCGATCAGGAAGGGGCTCACCATGGCGATGGCCCCCTGGGGCGTCTCCTTGCTGAGGGCCAGGAGCTTTATGGTCTTTCCCATGGCCTTCGCATAGACGAAGTCGTCCCCGGTGATCTTCGTGATCCCCTCCGTGTAAATTTTTCTGTAATCCACATGCTTCCCCAGCATCAGGGAGGAAAGGATGGCGATCTTGCGGCAGGCGTCGTATCCCTCCACGTCCGCCTCCGGGTTCCTCTCGGCGTAGCCCTTCTCCTGGGCTTTGCGGAGCACACTGTCAAAATCGGCCCCCTCCGTCTCCATCTTGGAGAGGATGTAGTTGGTGGTCCCGTTCAAAATACCGGTGACGGCCTCGATCTTCTCCGCCGTCAGGGAGTAGTTCAGGGGCCGGATGATGGGGATGCCTCCCCCCACGCTCGCCTCGAACAGGTAATTGCAGCTGTGCTCCCTGGCCAGCTCCAGCAGCTCCGGCCCATAGGCCGCCACCAGCTCCTTGTTGGAGGTGCACACGCTCTTTCCCCTGGTCAGAGCCATCTTTGTAAACTCATAGGCGGGCTTTAAGCCTCCCATGGTCTCGCAGACCACAGTCACCTCATCGTCCTCCATGATCCGGTTCACATCGTGGATGACCTTGTCCTCATAGGGGTCTCCCGGAAACTCCCGCAGGTCCAGAATGTACTTCACATTCAGCTCCTGGGCGGACTTTTTGTTGACCATCTCTTTGTTTTTTTCGATTACCTCCACCACACCGCTTCCCACGGTGCCGTAGCCCATCACCGCTATCTGAATCATATGCTCACTCCGTTTCTATCCTCTTATCGTTCAGCCCACAAAAAGGGAATTATAGGAATCCACACAGTAGGACAGTTTTTCATAGATATTGGACAGAGACCCCAGATCGCCCGCAGAAGGGTCCTCCAGAGGCTCTCCGCTCTTTACCTGCCTGATCATGGCTTCAAAGCCGGACTTCAGGTAATCCAGGCGCAGGCTGTAGGTGATGATAAGGGAGGAAATCCCCTCCTTCTCCACCTGGGCGTCATCCTTAATCCCCTCCTCGAAGGCATCTATGGCGGCCGTCAGTTCCTCAAAAAGGGGCTCTATCCCGGTCAGGTCCAGCTCGGTCAGGTTCTCATCGCTCACTCCCTGCTCCTGCGCCATATCCAGCATGCTCCTGGCCAGGGTGATAATGTGGCTGGCATTGTAGGTGATGACCCTGCCCTCCGCCAGCATCTGGGCCTCCTCCTCCTGGATCCGCGCGTCCGCCAGCCTCCCCATCGCATCCATGTAGCTGTAGGCCAGCGTATAAAATTCCTCCGCGTACTGCCAGACCACCTGATGATACTCCCTGGCCTTCTCGCCGGCGCTGTCCGAGAGACTCTTTCCGGTATAACCCCCGTCCGCCAGATCCTGAATGTCATTGAAGGCTCCCACCAGAGGTCTCATGGACTCCAGGATCTGCTCCGTCAGAGCATCCAGTTCCTCGTACTCGGGCTTTAGGCCCGTGACCTTTTCGGCGTAGTATATGGGGTCGGTGCTGATGCTGCGGATCTCATAGCCGTAGTCCAGGCCCGCATCCTCCAGCATGGCGAACTCTTCCGCAAAGTCCACCGCGCTGTAGTAATAGTCCACATCCTCCATCACATCCACGATGCAGTTGTTCAGATCCACATAAATATTGTACTTGATCAGATCCATGGCGGCCTCGTCGTAGGGCTCCCCGGTGTCCGGATCCAGGAAATACTGATTCTCTTCCTTCTCCTGGGGGGCCGGGCTGGGGGTTTCCTCCCCGGCGCCCGCCTCGCTCCCGGGGCTTTCCTCGCTCCCGGAGCTTTCCTCAGCGCCGGGCTGCGGGGAGCTCTCCTGCTGCGGGCCGCCTCCCCCCGGCATGGAGCAGCCGCTCATCAGCAGCGCCCCGGCACACAAAAGCCCCACGGTCCGTATGACAGTTTTCTTCATCTATCTATCTCCCTTTCCTCAGATCAGCGGGTACTTATCCGTCAGGCTCTGCACAATCGCCCTGGCCTGGGGAACCTTCTCTTCCCCTCCCTTGATCACCATGGCGATGGCCTCCGCGATCCGGTCCATATCCTCCGTGTTCATACCTCTGGAGGTGACGGCGGGGGTTCCCAGACGGATGCCGCTGGTCACAAAAGGAGACTGGGGATCGTTGGGGATCGTGTTCTTGTTGCAGGTGATATGGGCCGCATCCAGGAGCTTTTCCACCGCCTTGCCGGTGAGCCCATAGTTGGTCAGATCCACCAGCATCAGGTGGTTGTCCGTCCCGCCGGAGACAATCCGGATATCCCTTGCAAGCAGTCCCCTGCAGAGAGCCTGGGCATTGTCTATGATGGCCTTTTGATAGGTCTTGAACTCGTCGCTCAGCGCCTCCTTGAAGCACACGGCCTTGGCCGCGATCACGTGCATCAGAGGGCCTCCCTGGATGCCGGGGAAGATGGCCTTGTTGAAGTTAAACCGCTTGGCCGACTCCTGGCTGCTCAAAATCAGTCCGCCCCTGGGGCCCCGCAGGGTCTTGTGGGTGGTGGTGGTCACCACGTCCGCGTAGGGGATGGGGCTGGGATGCAGGCCCGCCGCCACCAGGCCCGCAATGTGGGCCATATCCACCATCAGCACGGCGCCCACCTCGTCCGCCACCCGGCGGAAGGCCGCAAAATCAATGGTTCTTGCGTAGGCGGAGGCTCCCGCAATGATCATCTTGGGCTTCGCCTCCAGGGCGAGCTCCCGAAGCCTGTCATAGTCGATAAAGCCCTCGTCGTTTACCCCGTAGGGCACAATATGAAAATACCGTCCGGACATATTCACCGGGCTGCCGTGGGTCAGATGTCCGCCGTGGTCCAGGTTCATCCCCATGATGGTGTCCCCGGGCTCACAGACGGCGAACTGCACCGCCATGTTGGCCTGGGCCCCCGAATGAGGCTGCACGTTGGCGTACTCACAGCCGAAGAGCTCCTTCGCCCGCTCGATGGCAAGGTTCTCCACCACATCCACACAGTCGCACCCGCCGTAGTATCTCTTGCCCGGATACCCTTCCGCGTACTTGTTGGTCAGAGGGCTCCCCATGGCTGCCATGACCGCCTTGCTCACCCAGTTTTCGGAGGCGATCAGCTCGATGTGGCTGTTCTGCCGCTCCTGTTCGTCCACGATAGCCTGGGCAATCTCGGGATCTGTCTTTCTTACTTCCTCCAATGAATACATAGCTCTTCCTCCTGGCATAATCTCACATCACAGGGCCGCGGCCCGCGCAGGCTGCAATCTCTGCCCTCCGCTCATTATATCAACAGAAACGCCGGATTGCAACGGCGGAATGCTGAAATTCGGGTCCGGATTGAAGAAAAAGTTATCATATGTTATAATGAAGGCCAAAGCGGGATAAAAGGGAGGTATCTATGTACGATATCATTGTAAATCCTTCCTCTCAGTCGGGAAGGGGGAAAAAGCTCTGGGAGCAGACGGTTAAGCCCGCCCTGGACGGGAGAGGGCTCTCCTACAGGGTGCATTTTTCGCGGCAGGCGGGGGACGTGAGCCGTCTGGCCAGGGATCTGACGGGAAAACGGAACGTGATCCTGCTGGGAGGCGACGGCACCTTAAACGAGTTCCTGCAGGGGGCGGAGCACCTGGAGGATCTGTCCGTGGGCTACATACCCGCCGGATCCAGCAACGATCTGGCAAGGGATATCCATATCTCCAAAAATCCCGCCAAAGCCCTGGAGAGGATCCTCTCGGGCGGACGGACCCTCTCTTTGGATATCGGGGAGATAACCTTTCCGGACGGAAACAGACGGCGTTTCGCCGTCAGCTGCGGGGCCGGCTTTGACGCGGCGGTCTGCGAGGAAAGCAACCGGTCCGGCCTCAAAAAAAAGCTGAACCGCATCGGCCTGGGAAAGCTGGTGTACCTGGGGATTGCCCTGAAACAGCTCTTGGGCGCCGGGACTGTCTCCTGCCGCCTCACTCTGGACGGGCATGAGACCGTGAAGATCCCCAATATTCTTTTCCTGGCGGCCATGATACACCGATACGAGGGAGGCGGATTCCAGTTCTGCCCCAGGGCGGACTGCTCGGACGGCCTGCTGGATCTGTGCCTGGTGGAAAATCTGCCCAAGTGGCTGATCCTGGCCGCGCTCCCCACGGCCTATTTCGGAAAACACTATCTCTTTCACGGGATCCGCGCATACCGGGCCCGGAAACTGCATATTATGACGTCGAGTCCCCTCTGGGTACACACGGACGGGGAGGTGCCGGGGGCGTTCCGCGAATGTACGGTGGAGTGTCTGCAGGGGAAGCTCCGGATGATCGTCTAGGAGACGCGCCGCCTCCCGGCCGCCCGCAAATCAAAATTTTTCCTTAAGATTCATTAAAATTTGCAAAAGAGTATTGCAAAACAGCGTAAAAAGTCTATACTGGCTTTTGAGGTGACGGTGTGAAAAATCACACGGATGTGCTGATTTTTCACAGGAGAATTTGTGCCGGAGCGTCACAAATTCTCATCGCCCCGTCGCGAAAAGCGCTCCGGAATGGAGATTGTTATGGAAAAATTGAAGGGCCGGTGGGCGGCCTACAAGCACATCGTTCCGCTTTTGATATACGGCGTCATCTACCTGACCTGGTTCTGTTATCTGGAACAGACGGTGACCGCCCACTATCATGTGATCCACATGCGGATCGACGACTACATTCCCTTTGTGGAGGTCTTTGTCGTCCCCTATTTTCTCTGGTTTGTCTACGTAAGCGCGGTAGTGATCTATCTGTTTTTTAAGGACAAAAAGGAATATTTCAGGCTCTGCATCTTCCTGTTTACCGGCATGACCGTGTTCCTGATCGTGTCGACGGTGTGGCCCAACGGCCATTTCCTGAGGCCCCACACCATGCCCCGGGACAATATTTTCACCCATATGGTGGCAGCCCTGTGGCGGACGGACACGGCCACAAACCTCTGTCCCAGCATCCACGTTTACAATTCCCTGGGAGCCCACATCGCGGTAACCCGGTGCGAGAAGCTGGCAGGCCGCAGAGGACTCAGGGCCGGCTCCCTGCTGCTGAGCCTCTCCATCATCCTGTCCACCATGTTCATCAAGCAGCACTCCGTCTTCGACGTGCTCACCGCCTTCCTGATGGCGGGCGTGATGTATGCGCTGGTGTACCACAGAGATACGGCGGACGCCTTCCGGCGCTTTATCCACCCGAACAAGGATTCCAGGCCCCAGGTGGGGTGATCCTCCCCTCCGGCCCAGGGGCCCCTGCCTCCCCTGCGGAGCCGGGCCTCATTTTCCAAAAGAAAAACGCCGTCCCTAAGCCTCGCGGCCAGGGGGCGGCGTTTCTGCGCTGCCATGCTCAGTTAAATTTAAAAATCCTGCGGCAGATCTGATAGGCGTCCACGGAAATCCGGCGGCCGCCCCTTCCCGGCAGGTTCATGGTGCTGCCCATAATCCCGTTGCGCATCCTGTAATACAGCAGCTTGTCCCTGCTCTTCAGATACTCCCACAGATCCTTCTTTTTCTCCAGATTTTCCGGGGTGTCGGACCGTATCAGCAGCACGGAGGAAACCGTCATGATGATCTCCAGGTAATTGCGCATATACTGATAAAGCCTGCCGGACTTTCGGATCTCGGCGGCGTGCTCCGTAAAATAATCGATCATCAGCCGGTTGACCAAAAGCTGCTGGTCGATGCGGGAGATCATGACGCTCTCGTTGACGGACTGATCCTCCCGCCCGATGTAGTAGCGGTAAAAATTCACATCCAGGTAGTAGAGGTTCCTCACGTAGGGCAGAGGCTCAAACACATAGAGATTGTCCACATAGAAGGTGTGCTCCGGCAGATGCAGGCCGCAGTCCCGAAGCAGCCTGGTGCGGAAGATCACCGAGTGCATCAGAATGTAATGCCCCTTCAGGAAATGATGGCAGTCCTCCCAGGTAAAGAGCCTCTCCTGGGGCAGGATGCGCCGGTAGTGCATGACCTTGCGGCGCTTCTCCCCCTCCTTCTCATAGACGAAGTTGCTGATCAGCATGTCCAGGGTGACGGCCCCTCCCACCAGAGAGCGCAGGGTCTCCAGCACCTTCTGATAGGCCTCCTCCTTCACCCAGTCGTCGCTGTCCACCACCTTGAAGTACAGGCCGCTGGCGTTGGCAATGCCGGTGTTGACCGCGCTGCCGTGGCCGCCGTTGGTCTGATGGATGGCCCGGACAATAGTGGGATAGCTGGCGGCGTACTCGTCCGCGATCTCCGGCGTCTCATCCCGGGTGGAACCGTCGTCTATAATCAGGATCTCGATATCCTCTCCCCCGGGCAGAAGAGATTCGATACACTTTCTCATATATGCCGCCGAATTATAACAGGGAACGGCAAAGGTCAGCAGTTTCATGGGATTCTCCTTTATTGTTGTTTGATGTCAAAATTTTCTTTTCCCAGGCGGATGCTCAGATAGGGCGCGTAGGCCGCCAGGGCGGAGGGGAGCGGGAAGTCCTTCTGGGCCTGCCGGGGCTCCACAAAGAGCCAGGAGGCGCTCTCCCCTCTGGGAATCCGGGGGGAAAGCTCATCCACTCTCACCAGGTAGCCGCACATATGCCACTCCCGGTGGGTGAAGATATGCCTGCTCTCGGGAAGGGGCTGGATGCGCAGCGGCCTCAGGCCGTTTTCCTCCAGATATTCCTTCACCTCCCGGACAGTGCACAGCCCGGGGAGAGAGGGGAATTCATACATGCCCGCCAGAAGCCCGCGGGGGGGACGCCGCCGCAGGGCCGCCCGGTTCCCGTCCCGGATCACCAGCACCGTCTTTTCCTCCACGGTGCGGCCCTTCCGGGGGGCCTTTCTGGGGTAGTCAGACTCGCAGCCGCGGGCGTGGGCCCTGCAGCAGCGGGAGAGCGGGCACTCTCCGCAGCGGGGCCGCCCCGAAGGGATGCAGACCACAGCCCCCAGCTCCATCATAGCCTGATTAAAGTCCCCGGGGCAGTCCCGGGGCATGATCTCCTCCAGCTCCCCCTCCACCCTCTTTTTCACTTTGGGGTCCGAGATAAAGTCCGGATCCGCCCTGAGGCGGGAGACCACCCTCAGCACATTGCCGTCCACCGCCGGCACCCTCCGGCCAAAGGCGATGGAGGCAATAGCCCCCGCCGTGTAGCTTCCGATCCCCTTCAGGGTCAAAAGCTCCCCGTAGGACGAGGGCATCTCTCCCCCGAATTCCTCCATGATCTGACGGGCGGCGGCCTGCAGGTTGCGGGCTCTGCTGTAGTAGCCCAGGCCCTCCCAGAGCTTTAAGAGGGTCTGCTCCGGAACCTCCGCCAGGCTCTCTATGTCCGGCAGGGCCTCCATGAACCGCCTGTAATAGGGCTTTACCGCCTCCACCCGGGTCTGCTGGAGCATAATCTCCGAAACCCACACCCGATAGGGGGTGGGCGCCTCTCTCCAGGGCAGGGGCCTGTGACCGGACCGGTACCAGGCGAGCAGGGGATTTACCATTTCGGTCAACGGATCCGGGCAAAGCTCCACCGGCACCGGGTCCGCCAGCTCCATCCGATCCGGTGAGACCAGACAGTCGTAGGCCAGCACATGCACTCCCGCGGCGGCCGCCCTCTGCAGGGCCTCCGCGAACCGGGGATGGGTGTCCCGGTTGGGGGCAAAGCACCGGGCCCCCTTCATCTGGATCACAAAGAGCACATAACAGGAAAAGCCCTCTCCCACGGCCCGGATCAGTTCCTCCATGTGCTTTACCGCCCTCTCCGAGGGCGCGTCGGGGAAACGCAGGATCCCGTTTTCCTCCAGGGTGACGCCCTTCACCTCCATGTATATTTTGTCACGGTCCGTCTCCATGTAAAAGTCAAAGCGGGAACCGCCATATTTCGCCTCCGGGCGCACAAAAGTCAGGCCGGGAATAAACCCGCCCTGCTCAAGCCATTCCTGTACCGCCCGGTTGGGCGCCTGGGAATCGATGTTGATGAGGATGTCTCCCTTCTCCACCGCAATCAGATCAAAGGCCGTCTTTCTGTGCGGGCTCCGGCTTCCGCACAGATACACAGTGGCGCCGGGAACCAGAAGCTCCCGGCATCTGCCGGTGTTCTTCACATGCACTGTCTCCGTGCTCTCCCCCACCTGCACCTGGGCGATAAACCGGTTCGGGCGGCTCAAAAAGCTGCCCTTCACCACATTTTGATAGAACATGCTCTCCCGTCCCCTCCCTAAAAGGGTCTCTGTATCTCAAACCGGTCCAGCGTCACCAGGCAGTTTTTTAATTCCTCGTAACGTTCCTCCAGATCCCCCTGGGGCACCTCCACATCGCAGGCGATGGCCATAGTGGTTATCATCCCGTCGGTGATGCGGTGATGCAGTCCCGTGAGGATATTCAGCCGCTCTTCATGGGTATCCGCATCCAAGAACTCCAGCACCATGGGATCTATGGCAGGCTCCGCGTCCCCTGCCGGCTCCGCGTCTCCGGATGTCTCCTTCTCCCCGGCCGGCCCTCCCGCACTTGCCGGGGGCGCCGAGGGAGATCCGTCTTTGCCCTCCGGGAGGGACTCTCCCCGGGGCGCTGAGGGAACCCCGCTTTTGCCCTCCGGGAAGGACTCTCCCCCGGGCGCTGAAGGGGATCCGTCTTTACCCTCCGAGCGGGACTCCGCCCTCTGCCGGGACGCCTCCGGGCCCTGGAGCTGAAAGCGGAACTCCTGATCCGCCTGGGGATACTTTTCACGGTCCACCGGACTGATAAACATTTCCAGCGGCCTGGCGTATATCCGGAAGTCTCCGTACATGGCCTGATAGATCACCAGCTCTTCTCCTGTCTCCGAGTGCTGGGCCACCGCCAGGACCTGATACAGGTCTCCCTTAAAATGTCTGTATATCTCATGAGCCTTTGGAATAAACGTCATAGAGCCTGCACTCCCTTCCCCTTGCTGCCTTCCGGCCACTGTCTATTATACCCCTTTTCCAAAATCTTGTCTACACCAGCAGGCGCACATCCAGCCGACAGTTTTCCTCCAAAGACGCCATCCGGGCGATCTGCCCAAAGAGCTTCTCCCTCTCCTGTGCCTCAAGACTCAGCAGCTTTTTGTGGGAGATCCAGACCGTGTATTCCCGGATTGTCCCCTCCTGGGAGATTTCCTCACAGTACAGCAGAGAGATCCCGCTGTTGCGGTAGCCCTGCCCCTCCAGGAAAGAGCTGATCTCCGACTTATATTCTCTTTCCCACTGCTGAAAATATACATCCTCCCGCCGGGGCGTCCGGGACCTGCCAAAGGCGGTCAGCCCCGTAAAAAACACGGTCAGCGCCACACACAGCAGGGTGAGCGCTAAAAAAACCGCCCCCCGCATCCCTGCGCCGTCTCTCCCGGGGTTCCTTTTTGACACTTTTACATTTCTTCTCTCCATGGTATCCTCCATTCCGGAGCGCTTTGCGCTGCCGTCCTCTTCCTGTTTTCAGGCGGAAGCCCCCGTCCCTGGGAGGACGGCGGAACGCCTGCCGGCCGCCTGCTCCCGGCTGACAGGTTAAGAATACCATGTTATATGTCCCATAAAAATCTCTTAAAAGCCTCTCCGCTTTAAGTCCGACACAAGCTCCACATAGAACTCCCGCACGTCGAAGCCCTTGAAATTCTCCCGGTTCAGATCGATCATATCCCCGTGGGAAATCCCCCGCCTTCCCTCCGCAGTGAGAAACTGATACCTCTCTCCCCAGGGAAAGGACTTCTCTCCCACCAGGCCGTCGTTGGGCCCGTCGAAGAGGCGCACCAGCTGATAGGTAAAATTTAGGGGGAAACGTCCGCCGGAGGGCCTGTTCAGCTTAGAGCCCACACTCTGATAAAACACTCCCGGGACATCCGGCGTCTCATCGTTGCGCCTCCGGCATGCCTCGGCGGTCAGATCCTCCACCGCCGCCAGAAAATCCGGGTTCGGATCTCCCAGCTTTCTCAGGGCGGCATTGTAGGCCCTGGCCACCAGGTCCTTCTGCTCCTGTGGGATCCTGGAGAGCAGGAAATCCGCGAACTCACAGCCTCTGTGGGGCGTGTTCACGCAGGTCAGGGACGCCACATAGGGCGCGGCTCCCAGACGGGAGACGGCATAGCGGCAGTCCAGGCCTCCCTTGGAATGGGCGATGAGATTGACCTTGCCGCAGCCGGTCTGCTCCACAATCTGCCGGATGCGGGCCGTCAGCTCCGCGGCGCTGTCCGGCACGGAGGCGGCGGACTGATGCTCCCCGTAATAAATTCTGGCGCCGTTGCGGGTCAGAGCGCCCGGGATCCTGCCCCAGTAATTGACATACCGGTAATCCCGAAAAAACACCCCGTGCACCAGCAGGATAGGATATTTGGCAGCGCACAGCTTCTCCCCGGCCCGGCCGGCGTCCTCCAGGAGCTTTTCGTTTTCCTGACAGACCTCCTGCCAGGAAATCTGAATCAGCCAGTGCAGCACCACCAGATTCAGAATGGGGATCCATCCGCACAAGGCCCCGTACACCCTCCAGCGGATGCCCAGCTGCAGGCTGGTCAGATACAGCCGGATCATCCCATTCCAGAACACCGCCGCCTGTACCAGAGTCAGCACCAGCGTATGGATGAGCCACATCCAGGGCGCCCCCTTAAGCCCGGGCACTCCGCCAAGGCCAATGCCCGCCAGGAGGGCTCTCACGCCCGCCAGATCAAAAAATCCCAGATAACCCGCCAGCGTGTAGACCACCCCCAGGGCCGTGGTCAGGCGGAAGATCCGCAGCAGCTCGCAGCCGTCCGCCAAAACCCTGAGCCTGGCTGTCATGAGCCTGCGGTTTCCCAGGGACGGGACCAGATTCACCGCCAGGAACAGCCCTCCCCACACCCAGAGCATCCAGGCGGGCATTCCCATCTTCACCAGCAGATATCCGGCCCCCGCCGGCAGCAGCAAAAGCCCCATACAGATTCTATACAAAATCCTCTTCATCAGTTATCCCTTCTCCCGGCCTCTCCCTTCTCCCCTGTTTTGCCGGGATTCCCCCTCCGGTTCCTCAGGCGCTTTTCCAGGTACTGTTCCAGAAACGCTCCCAGCCAGGCTCCCAGAGTGTTCAGCAGCAGATCGTCCAGATCCGCGTAACCGGTGCCGAAAACAAACTGCAGGCTCTCTATGACAAGGGAAATCCCAAGGCCCGCAGCCCCGGCCAGCACATTCCTCCGGCCGGCCAGGCCCATCGCCCCCATATACATGCCCAGGGGCACAAACCAGGCAATATTTCCCCCCAGCAGATAAAGGCTGGGCCACCAGTCTCCGTTCCGGAGCATAATAAAATAATATCGCAGCGGGATCAGATTCAAGATGCCGGTCTCCAGGAAGTGCTCCGGGGAAAACCCGCTCCGGAACACAGTGACGCGAAACAGCGCCATCAGGTACAGCACCAGGCAGGCTGTCAGAATTTTGTCGCGAGAGCGCATAAAAAAGGAACCTCCTCCGTCTTTGGTCATCTACCATTTTATAGCGCGGAGCGGCTCCTTTCAAGTATTTCCCGAGATTCCTCCGGAGAAAACTTCGGAGGTTTTTGCCGGCAGGCGTTTTTCAGGCCCCGGCGTCCCCACAGACGGTTCAGGCCCCGTCGTCCCCACAGACGGTCATCAGGCCCCTGCGTCCTCGTAGCCGATCATCAGGCCGCCCTTCTCGGCGTAATAGCTGCAAAGGCCTGTACAGGGCTCCACGCAGACACGGCTGCCCGGATACTCCCCCAGCACCAGCTGCCTCAGGGCGCCGGCGCTCTCCGGGTTCAGGCAGTGGGCGATCCTGACCCTTCCCCCGGCAAAGCCGTTCTTTTTCATCTCGCTAAAGATCAGCTCCAGGGTCTTTTTCTCCCCCCGGCACTTGTGCAGCGGCTGCAGGGTACCCTCCTGGCTGGCCTGGCCGATCATACGGATCCCCAGCACACCGGCCAGCCTGGCCACCGCGGGGCTCACCCGGCCGTTCTGAGCCAGATTGTTTAAGGACTGAAGGGAAAAAAGCAGATGGGTGTGCTGACGGTAGGCCAAAACGGCCTCCCGGATGCTCTCAAAGCTAAGGGACGCCCGGACCAGCTCCCGCAGCTTTTCCAAAAGGAGGGCCATCTCCGGCCCGGCGGAGAGAGAGTCGATCACACACACCCTGCCGCGGACCTCCTTTTCCTCGTACTCCGCCGCCTGCACCGCCGAGTGATAGCTGCCGGAGAGCTGGCTGGTGATGGTAACCGCAAATACCTCCTTCGCATCCCCGTATGCCTCCAGCCAGTCGTGCACATTTGGGCAGGAGGTGGAGGAAGGCCCCTTTGTCCGGCTCATCTCATCCACCATGGAGGCCACGTCCAGAGCGGGAGTGTCCACATACTCCTTCCGGGCGGTGATGATCTTTAAGGGGGCGCAGGTATAGTCGACCCCCTCCAGCCCGTAAAGGTTGGATGAGGAATCCGATACGATCTTTATGCTCATAATTTGATCCTTTCCCTGAAACGGCATCCCGTCTGCATATCTCTCATACAGTGTCCGGAGAACTCTTTCATCGGTTTTTGAAAAACCTTTCATATAGTATATTACATCCATATGTCTTCTATGTCAAGGCGCATTTTTTTACGGATTTCCCGGCAGTTCCCTTTTTCGGATTTCCCTCCGGGAACCGCCAAAAGCCCGGCAGGCATTCCGCCTCCCGGGCTTCTCTTCTTTTTCTATATTTTCAGGCAGACCTTAGGATCTACGACTCCTTTCCGCCCTCCGGGCCGCCGTCCGGAATCACTTCAACCCGGAACAGATCCGTCCGCCTCATTTCGGGCCAGTCGCGCATCTGCCCTTTGACGGAGAGGGAAAAGAGGTGTAAAATAGGCTCATTCACCAAACCAATCTCTACGGGAAGGAGCAGACCGCCGCTTATGGACACAAGGACAAAGGAGGAAATGGCCGGCAGAGTGCAGGGCTTCCGGCTTCCCAGATATGAACAGATCCCGGACGTGGGGCTCTACCTGGAGCAGACCGTCCAGTATATTTCCCGAAGCCTGGAGCCTCTGGGGAGCATTTCCATCACCGGCTCCATGGTGAGCAACTATGTAAAAAAGGGGCTGGTGGACAATCCGGTCAAGAAACAGTACAGCAGGGATCAGGTGGCCTATCTGCTCTTTATCGCCGTGGCCAAGACCGTACTGTCCATGGAGGACATCCGGCTCCTGATCCGGCTGCAGAAGGCCACCTATACCAGCCAGCGGGCTTACGACTATTTCTGCCGGGAGCTGGAGAACCTGATCTGTTATGTGTTCGGTCTGAAGGCCGCCCCCGACCGGGTGGGGGAAGAGCACACCGATGAAAAGCTGCTGCTGCGCGCCGCCATCATCACCGTGGCTCACAAGGTCTATCTGGACGCCTGCTTTGAAAAACTCCACGGCCAGTAACCCTCTTATGCCGGGGCCCGGCACTGTCTCAGCCGCAGCCGGCCTCTGCCCAGACGCCGGGGTCCGGCACTGTCTCAGCCGTCGGCCTCTGCCCAGACCCGGCCCCGGCTTGCTTACTGCACCGCCCGGAACGCTTCCTCCAGATCCTCCAGGATATCGTCGATATGCTCCGTGCCGATGGACAGGCGGATGGTGTTGGGCTTGATCCCCTGATCCGCCAGCTCCGCCTCATTCAGCTGGGAGTGGGTGGTGGAGGCGGGATGGATCACCAGGGATTTCACGTCCGCCACATTTGCCAGGAGCGAGAACAGCTCCAGGTTGTCTATAAAGTCCTTCGCCTTCTGGGCATCCCCCTTGATTTCAAAGGTAAAGATAGAGCCGCCCCCCTTGGGGAAATATTTCCGGTAGAGGGCCTGCTGCACAGGATCCTTGGATACGGCGGGATGATTCACCTTTTCCACCTGGGGATGGGCGTTCAGGTACTCCACCACCTTCAGGGCGTTCTCCACATGTCTCTCCACTCTCAAAGAGAGGGTCTCCAGCCCCTGCAGGAAGAAGAAAGCGTGGAAAGGAGACAGGGTGGCGCCCGTATCACGCAGCAAAATGGCGCGGATCTTGGTCACAAAGGCCGCCGCTCCCACCGCCTTGGTGAAGCTGATGCCGTGGTAGCTGGGGTTGGGCTCCGTCAGGGAGGGGAACTTGCCGCTGGCCTCCCAGTCAAATTTGCCGCTGTCCACAATCACGCCGCCGATGGTGGTGCCGTGGCCGCCGATGAATTTAGTGGCGGAGTGGACCACAATGTCCGCCCCGTACTCGATGGGCCGCACCAGATAGGGGGTGGCGAAGGTGTTGTCAATCACCAGAGGGATTTTGTGGGCGTGGGCGATGGCCGCCAGCTTCTCGATATCCACCACATCGGAGTTGGGATTGCCCAGGGTCTCGATAAAGAGGGCCTTGGTGTTCTCCCGGATGGCGCCCTCCACCTCCTTCTCATCGGAGGGATCCACAAAGGTGGCGCTGATCCCGTACTGCGGCAGGGTGTGGGCCAGCAGGTTGTAGGTGCCGCCGTAGATATTCTTGGCGGACACGATATGGTCTCCGCTCTGGGCCAGGTTCTCGAAGGTGTAGGTGATGGCCGCCGCCCCGGAGGCTACCGCCAGAGCCGCCACGCCTCCCTCCAGGGCCGCGATCCTCTGTTCAAACACGTCCTCGGTGGGATTGGTGAGTCTCCCGTAGATATTGCCCGCGTCGGAGAGCCCGAACCGGGCCGCCGCGTGTTCGCAGTTTCGGAACACGTAGGATGAGGTCTGATAGATGGGCACCGCCCTGGCGTCCGTGACCGGATCCGGCTTTTCCTGTCCCACATGGAGCTGCAGAGTCTCAAACTTTAAATCTCTTTCCCCGTATGTCTTTTTCATGATAATCTCCCTTCTTTTTCGTCTTCTCTTTCAGGGAGGCCTCCTAGTCGGATGACCGCTCCCCTGCTTTAAGGGTATCTTATCACCGCCCTCTTTTTCTGTCCAATACACAAAAAAAGTAGCTGGCCATAGGTTTTTCCTATGACCAGCTCTCCAGATCCTGAAAGGGGAAATATCTCTCCCCCGGGCCCTGATCCCGATACCGTTCCCGGTACTCGTCCCTTTTCTGCTCCATCTCCCGGTAAAGCTCCCGGGCGGAGAGGCGCACCGCCCCCTGTCCCCAGATAATCAGCTGCTCCAGGGCGTCCGAGGTGGCCACCGTCACCCGGTACTTCCTGCCGATCCGGTGGACCGTCTTCTCGATGTACTGATCCGCCGTCTCCGCCTCCCGGGTGTACACCACGTGGATGTTGTGGTAGGTCTGGACGCTCCCGGGATTCCCCTTCACCTTGTAGGCGTCAAAGACCACGATGACGGTCCTGCCTGTACAGCCCTGATAATCGCACAGCAGATCCATCAGCCTGGTGCGGGCTCCCTCCACGTTGGAGAGGGAAAGCTCCCGCAGTTCCTCCCAGGCGTAAATAATATTGTAGCCGTCCACCAGCAGGTATTCCTCCTGGGGTGCGCTCTTCTGCGGCCGGTACTCCGGCTCCCGGGGCGGCGGGGATGCGGGCCTCTTCTCCGGCCTGTTCCAGGGGTTTTTATCCCGGGGAGCCATCCGGTAGCTCTGCCGGAAAATCTCATCGATTTCCTCCTGGCTGATGCCTCTCTCCCTGCTGCCCGGGGCCATGCCGGGAGCGGTTTTCCCCTGCTGCTCCTGCTGCCCGCCGGCCAGGGAGGGCGGGAGCAGGGCCTGATACCGGTCCCTGCCGATGTGGGCGTACCTGTCCACCTGATCCCAGCTCACCGGAAAGCCCGCCCCGTGGGCGCAGAACACGGAGCCGGCCGGGTTCTCTAAATCTGCCTCGCTGTCGTACCCTATGGCGGCGATCACCTCCGCCTCGTTATGGCAGGGCTCATAGCCCCGCAGCCGGCAGGATAGCTTCCCCCGGCCCCTGGTGTAGGCGTTGACCTCCCTCTGGTAACCTCCGAACTCGGAGACGGGGACGCTCCCCGTCAGAAGGCACATCTCCCCGCCCGTCTGCGGCGGCCGGAAGCTGCCGCTCATCCTCTGCACATCCTGCATGGCCCGGCCCAGGTTCTCCGCCGGCACCTCCAGGGCAAACTCATACACCGGCTCCAGCAGCCGGCAGCGGGCCTTTTTCAGCCCCTGGCGCACCGCCCGGTAAGTGGCCTGGCGGAAATCCCCGCCCTCCGTGTGCTTTAGGTGGGCCCGGCCTGCCGCCAGGGTAATCTTCATATCCGTGATCTCCGACCCCGTGAGCACCCCAAGGTGCCTCTTTTCCTCCAGATGGGTCAGGATCAGCCTCTGCCAGTTCCGGTCCAGGTCGTCCAGGCTGCAGGCCGAATCAAAGACCAGTCCGCTGCCCGGCTCCCCGGGCTCCAGCAGGAGGTGTACCTCCGCATAGTGGCGCAGGGGCTCAAAGTGCCCGATCCCCACCGCCGGCTCCAGAATCGTCTCCCGATAGAGAATGCTTCCCCTGCCGAAATCCGCCTCCACCCCGAAGCGCTCCCGGATCAGGCTCCGGAGGATCTCCACCTGGACCTCCCCCATAACCGTGGCGTGGATCTCCCCGGGCTCTCCCTCCCGGCCCTCCCGCCACAGGATGTGGAGCTCCGGGATCTCTTCCTCCAGCCGCCGCAGATCCCGGAGCATCCGGTGCACATCGCAGCCCTGTGGCAGCAGCACCTGATAGCTCATCACCGGGGCCAGGACGGGGGCCTTCCCTTCCCCCTCCCAGCCAAGCCCCTGGCCGCTGAAGGTGTCCTCCAGCCCGGTGACCGCGCAGACACATCCCGCCCCAGCCTCATCCGCCAGGCGGTAGCCCGCCCCGGAATAGATCCGGATCTGATCCGCCTTGTGCTCCCCGATCTGCATTTTCACCCGCAGGACCCCGCCCGTCACCTTCAGGTAGGTGAGCCGGGTGCCGCTCTCATCCCGGGCAATCTTGTAGACTCTGGCCCCGAACTCCTCCGGATAGGTTTTTTCCCACAGAAGCCCTCCCAGTCCCTCCAGGAATTCCTCCACTCCCGTCAGCTTCAGGGCGGAGCCGAAAAAGCAGGGGAAGAGCCTGCGGCTGCGGACTGCCTCCCGAAGGGAAGCCGCCTCCACCGCCCCCCTCTCCAGGTACTGCTCCATCAAATCCTCCGAGCACATGGCCAGCTCTTCCTGGGCCTTCTCCCCCGCGAGATCCCGGGAGAAATCCACGCAGTTTTCCTCCAGCTCCCCCTTCAGCCGGGCCATCAGCGCCTCCCGATCCGCACCGGGCTGATCCATTTTGTTTACAAACAAAAAGACCGGCACGCCGTAGCGCTCCAGCAGCTTCCACAGGGTCCGCACATGTCCCTGTATCCCGTCCGTCCCTCCGATCACCAGGACAGCCGCGTCCAGGATCTGCAGGGTCCTCTCCGTCTCCGCGGAAAAATCCACATGCCCCGGGGTATCCAAGAGCGTAATGGGACGGCTCCCCCCTTTTCCCGGCAGGGGCAGCTCCACCTGGGCCTGCTTGGAGAAGATGGTGATCCCCCGGGCCTTTTCCAGCTCATAATTGTCCAAAAAGGCGTCCCCGTGATCCACTCTGCCCAGCCGCCGGATGGCCCCCGTGGTGTATAAAATGCTCTCCGCCAGGGTGGTCTTTCCCGCGTCCACATGGGCCAGGATCCCAACCGCCAGCCTTTGCGCCTGTCTGCTCATCTCTTCTCCCTTTGATACAATCTGCGGGCCCGCCTAGTGCATCCACAGCAGCCGGATCTGAGGCTTCTTTTTTTCCTCCCTGCTCAGATGCAGCCGCAGGCACACCACCCCTGTGATACACATAAATCCCATGCGGACAGCCGGATACACGCCCCCGGCCCACATGACCGCCAGGGCGGTCAGATAAGAGACCAGAGTGCGGTAATAGTGGGGTGTGACCCGCAGCCCCAGGGAGAAAAACACGAACATGGCCGCCAGGAAGGCCGCCGGCGCCCGATAGGGCAGAAGTCCCAGCAGGCACCCAAAGGTCACCGCGATCCCCTTTCCCCCCTGAAACCGGTAAAAGACCGGGAAACAGTGGCCGATCACCGGCCCGGCCAGCACCGGAGCCAGCCACCAGTTTCTCTGAAGAGGGGCCGTCCGCAGATACAAAAACACCGGCAGAAAGCCCTTCAAAAGATCGCACAGCAAAGTCAAAAGCCCGCACCAAAACCCGCAGTAGAGGAAGGCGTTCGCCGTCCCCGGGTTTTTGTCCGCGCTCTGCTCCAGCCGGTCCCTTTTCCCAAACAGTCCTCCAAACACGTTCGCGTACAATATGCTTCCCGAGAGATATCCCAGGATCCCGTATACCGCCGCTCTGTACATTGCGTTTCCTCCCCCCGTGTATCAAACTCTTTATCTCCATTATACCCCGCCCGGCCGCAAATGCAAGCCCTGATCCGGGAGCTGCCCAAAACGCCTATTCCGGCTGCCTGCCTCGGGCCGAATCCAGATGCCGTCCCCGCTGCCTGTCCCGGGCCTTACAAAACCGTAAGCAGATTGTAAGCCGAATCTATGGCGCCCGGGCGGCGGGAGTTGGACAATATAGGAAAAGTGCCGGCGGCCTGCCGGCCAAATAACCAGGCATTCAAAAAGGAGGAACGATTCCTATGGCTGTTACACAGACCCCTATCCTGGAGCTGCGCGGCGTAGACAAATTTTACGGCTCCAAATCCACCCTCACCCATGCCCTGCGGGGCATCTCCTTTCAGGTTCAAAAGGGAGAATTCGTAGGCATCATGGGCGCCAGCGGCAGCGGCAAAACCACCCTGCTCAACTGCATCTCCACCATCGACAAGGTCACCGGCGGCTCCATCCTGGTGGACGGCAGCCAGATTACCGACCTGAAGGGCAGCGCCCTGAACCGCTTCCGCCGGGAGGATCTGGGCTTTATCTTTCAGGATTTCAATCTGCTGGACACGATGACCGCCGGGGAGAACATCGCCCTGGCCCTCACCATCCAGCGCAAAAAAATCTCCCGCATTCCGGAGCAGGTGGAGGCAATGGCGGAAAAGCTGGGCATCCGGGACGCCCTGTCCAAATATCCCTACCAGCTCTCCGGCGGCCAGAAGCAGCGGGTGGCCTGCGCCCGGGCTATGATCACAAATCCCAAGCTGGTCCTGGCCGACGAACCCACCGGGGCCTTGGACTCCAAGTCCGCCCGCCTGCTGCTGGAGCGTCTCACCTCCCTGAACCGGGAACTGAATGCCACTATCCTGATGGTGACCCACGACGCCTTTACCGCCAGCTACGCCTCCCGCATCCTCTTTATCAAGGACGGCAGCCTTTTTACGGAGCTGCAGCGGGGCCGGGAGACCCGCCGGGAATTTTTTGCCCGGATCATCGACGTCGTATCTCTGCTGGGAGGTGAGCTCAATGAGGTTGTTTAGTCTCTCCCTTCGGAACGTCCGCAAGAGCTTTCGGGACTACGCCGTTTATTTCCTGACCCTGATCCTGGGAGTGGCCATCTTCTACGTGTTCAGCGCCCTGGATTCCCAGCAGGCCATGCTGCGCATCTCCCAGAACACCCGGGATATCCTTAAGCTGATGGTGGCCATGCTCTCCGGCGTCTCCGTGCTGGTGGCCTGCATCCTGGGCTTTCTCATCGTGTACGCCAACCGCTTCCTGATCCGGCGGCGGAAAAAGGAATTCGCCATTTATATGACCCTGGGAATGGGCCGGCGCCACATCTCCCGCCTTCTTGTGGGGGAGACCCTGGTGATCGGCCTGGCCTCCTTAAGCCTGGGGCTGCTGATCGGCGTTTTCGCCTCCCAGTTCATGTCCCGGCTGGTCTCCCGGATGTTTGAGGCGGACATGAGCGCCTACACCTTTACCTTTTCCTCCGGCGCGGCCCTGAAGACGGTTCTGTATTTCGGAGTCATGTTCCTGGTGGTGATCCTGTTCAACGCCCTGTCCGTGTCCCGCTGCAGGCTCATCGACCTGCTCCAGGCTTCCCGCCGGACGGAGGTCAGACGCCTGCGCAGCTCTCTCTTCGCCGTGCTGGTCTTTTTGGCCGCCTGCCTGATCCTGGGCCGGTGCTATTACAGGGTTACCGCGGGGGCCCTGCAGCTTGACAGGTCCGGGAGCCTCCGGGTGATCTTTCTGGGGTGCCTGGGCACCTACCTGCTGTTCTGGTCCATGGCGGGCTTTCTTCTCAACCTTCTGAGGGCCTGGAAGGGCTTTTACCTGCGGGGCCTGAACTCCTTTATCCTGCGCCAGGTCAACAGCAGCATTCAGACCTTCGTCCTCTCCATGACCCTGGTGTGCCTGCTGTTCTTTGTGACCGTGGAAATGCTCTCCACAGGCTTTGCCATGAACAATTCCCTGCGGGGGGAACTGCGCACAAACTGCCCCCGGGATATCAGCCTGTACATGGATCTCTCTTCCGCCGGGGAAAAGGAGGGTCTGTCAGGGGGTGAGCTGACCGTCCGCGAGGCCCTGGCGCAGGCCGGCTTTGACACCTCTCTGCTGGCCCAATGGGTGGAAATCCCCGTCTATACCTGCCCGGAGCTCACCCTGCGCAGCTCTCTGGGGGGCCTGTGGGAGCAGGCCGTCTCCAAAGGCCCCGCCTCCCTTTTGTGGGACCTCCCCCAGGAGATCGTCTCCCTCTCCGACTACAACCGCCTGGCCGCCTTCTACGGGCAGCCCGTCTATGAGACGGGCCCGGATCAATATCTGGTTCTGTGCACCCATGAGGGCACCTGCAGCATCCTGAACCTGGCCCTCCAGGCCGGCGTTCCCCTGCATCTGGGGGAGAGCCTGCTGACCCCCGCCAGGGACGCCTGCCAGCCCGGCCTGCTGATGATGAGCAACTCTTCCTCCAACACGGGCTTCTTTGTCCTTCCCGACCAGGTGATTCAAAAGGAGCTGGGGCGCTCCCTCTCCCGGGCGGGCTCCTACCTGGCGGCGGACTACACGGGCACTGCCCCGGAGGAAAAGCAGGCGGTGGAGGATCAGATCCTCTCCCTGGAGGAATCCCGCCTTCCCGTCCCCATAGACGGGATGACCAAAATCACCCTCTATGAATCCTCCGTAGGTCTCTCCGCCATCGTGACCTTCGTGGCCATCTATCTGGGAGTGGTCTTCTTCATCGCGGGAGCCGCTCTCCTGGCCCTGCGGGAGCTCTCCGAGAGCGCCGACAACCGGGAGCGCTTCCGGATCCTGGACAAAATCGGAGCGGATAAACGTATGCAGCACCGGGCCCTGCTGGCCCAGATGGGCATTTTCTTCGCCATGCCCCTGGCCCTCGCCCTGATCCACAGCATCTTCGGCATCCAGTACGCCTACAAAATCATGAGCTTCTACCAGGCAAAGGACATCCTGGCCTCCCTGTGCATCACCGCCGTCACCCTGACGGTCATCTACACCGCGTACTTTGCCGCCACCTACCTCGGCAGCCGCCGCATCATAGACGGGGAATAAACCGGGCCCGGGGCAGCGGGGATATGTCTTGGCAGGCCCTTAAAAAACGCCCTCACTTAGCGAGGTTCTTTCGAGCTTAGTGAGGCTGCGTTTTTTACGGAGCGAGAGCGCGCCGCCAAGACATATCCCCGCTGCCCCGGGCGCCCCTTCGACCTTGCCTCCAAACCATTTCTGATATATCTGTCCTTTTACCCTTCCACAATATATCTTGAATTTTTCAAGAATTTCTTGCATTTTAGATTTATCCATGATACAATGTCCACAGGAAGCACAGTACACCCATCCGACAATCTGAACAGGAGGTCACGGTATGGCAGTCAGTTACAATAAACTTTGGAAACTGATGATTGACAAAAGCATCAGCAAGACGGAGTTGACCCATCTTGCCGGGATTACTACCAATGCAATGGCTAAGCTCGGGCGGAATGAAGATGTCAAGGTCCATGTACTGGAAAAGCTTTGCACTACTCTTGACTGCAAGCTTGACGATATTGTCGAATTTGTTTCAGACCCAGAGACTGCTCCCCGCAAAAAATAAAATTATAGGCAGGTGATACCATGTCATATTCTTCTGAGCTTTATATGCACGACCTGGACAGAAAGGCTGCGGCTGCTTTGAACACATTTCCAAAATTCATAAAACTTTTGGAAGCTTATCATGCCAATTACGACGAAAAATCTTTCAAATACACTTACCTTTCGTCCGCAATCCGCCTGAGCGATAAACAAATGCCCGAGATATACAGACGGCTTCCGCCGATCTGCGATCTTCTTGGAATTGACGTGCCAGAACTGTATTATATAAAAGACAAGTACGCCAATGCGTGGACCTACGGAAGCGTCCACCCCTGCATCATTTTGACCTCCAGACTGGTAAATGAGATGTCCCCGGATTTAATTTCAAGCATCCTGGCGCATGAGTGCGGACACATTGCCTGTAAGCATTCTCTCTACCATTCCATTGCCATCCAGCTGTACAACGGTATAAACAACAGTCCTCTGGCCCATATTCCGGCAATTCGGAGATATCTGACGCCCACGCTTGAGAGAGCTCTGCTGTTTTGGGACAGGTGCAGCGAGTTCTCGGCCGACCGCGCTGCAGTTCTTTGCGACAGAACTGCGGAGAAAATGGTAGATGTCCTGCTGCGGCTGCATGGCTACGGCAAAAACATTGACCGCGGCGAATTCCTAAAGCAGGCCATGGACCTCAAAACATTCGTCAATGATTCCACATCAAACAAATACATCGAACAGATGCTGGTGCAGGGAGAAAGTCACCCGCGACTGGCTACACGTGCCTGCGAGTGTTACGAATGGTCAAAGTCGGCACAATATCAAGGAATTATAGACGGTACCTACACGGTTCAGGAGAAACGGGCGGAGGATGAGCGCTGCTCCGAGAAAGAAGTTATCTCCGCCAAGCTGACTTTTTCCGCAGAGAAGGTGCAGGACGAGCCTGATCTTGACACGGTTAACCAGGCGCTTCAAAGGATTGATTCCGAACTAGAACGCTGTGTCAGCCATGCAGATAAGTACGATTATGCTGTGGCTGTGGGCAGCGGAATTCTCTCTGGCATAATCGACAGCCTTTTTGCAGGCGAATTCAATCTGGAAGAAGCCGATCAGTGGGGCAGCGACAAGGCAAATGCCTTTGTGCTGAAGATGGCAAAGATACAAGGCTATGAGGGGAATACGCTTGCCGGTGCAATAAAGCATCTGGAGGATCATTCCCCCCTCGCTGCAGATAAAGCGACTGCTCAATTCGGCGGCGGGCTCCAGCACCATCTCCGTGATTTCTCCCACCATCCGACGCCGGTAGGTCTTGCATGCTCTATTCTGACGCAGTTTACAGGAAAGGTTTATGGAACAGACGTAACCGGTGCGTTTCAGGCAGTTGAGTTAAACAAAGACGGGCTATCACTGATTGGAAAGAACTTTCCGGAAAAGATCATGTTCGGCACCGTAAACTGGGCGTTCCACATGGCAAGCGACATGGCCGGCTCGTACAGCTCCGCCATGAAGAACCGACCCGGGACCGGGCTGCCCGGTCCGCTGGTTTCCCTGCTGAAGGAATTATCCGCCACGCCTCTGTTTCAGAAGCTGGACGACAGGGGATATAAAGAATTCTCCGTGAATATCTCCAAACTGTTCAATGGTACCCTGCTGGGGGAACGGGATGCAGACAATAAACTGATCCCTCACAAGTTCGATCTGCGAACGGAACTGGGCCTGGCGCACCATATAGGCCGTCAGACAATTCCTGTGGTGGTCAATGAGTGCATTGTCAGAACCTTTTATTTCATCCGCCGTCTTGCCGCCGAGCTCGCCAGTGCCGGCTCGGACAGCCCGCAGGATGTTGTGAAACTGAATGGAAATATGATTCTGCCTTTCCGAAATCGAACTGTAGAGCGGATGATCACCATTTCCTCCATGACGTTCACGGTTGCCGACACTGCCGATGCAGCCATCCACGCCGCCATTGAATCCGGCGGAAATTGGGTGCTGTTCTCCGGAAGGTTTGTCACAAGATTTAATTATGTTGGCGCTGGCAGAGCCGCCATAGCCATTATAAAGGAAGTCTCCGTCGAAAAGAAGGAAACGCAGCTCATCCGTGAGAAAATGCTTCTCTCCGAAACAAAAGCCTCGCTGTTTTTGGCACAGCTTCAAGACTTCAAAGCAAAGCTCGAAGAAAGGGTATCCAATTACCTTGCGGAGGACATCTCGGAATTTATGACGGGCTTTGACTACATACAGCAGGGAATAGAAACCGGAGATTCCAATCTTGTCATCCACGGGAACGTGGTCATTCAGAAAGTATTGGGGCGCGAGCCGCAGTTTACCAATCAAAAAGAATTTGATGCGCTGATGGAATCAGATGTTCCGCTGACGCTATGATGGGAGGACAAAAATGGTAAAAAAAGAAACTGACAAAGAAAAAGGCAAGAGCATACTCGCCTCACTGCACGGAGCCATGGATTCTGTCAAAACATCGGTACAGAACGTAAAAATACCGGAAATCAAGGCGCCGGAAGTCAAGGTTCCCGACCAAGTCAAGGAAATATTCAAAAAGAAACCCGGCAAAGATGAGCAGGTCCCCCCGACTGAACCGCTGGAGATCAAAGCAATCTCCACACGCAGCGCCATCAAAGTTATTTACTACCTGATGGCAGCAGACGGTGAAATTTTTCATAGCGAGGAAGAAAAGTTTGATGCAATAGGAGCAGAACTAGACCCCGAGTTCGGGAAAAACAAGGAGCAGATTGTCAAAGAATGCAAAACACAGATGGAGAAGATCATTGACCCGGAGGACTTTTACGATGTCCTTCAGGACGGCGTTGAACAAGCCCTCTCATCATCGGTACAGACAGCGGATACTTATATTACTCCCAAACTGTTGGTTTGGGATCTGCTGACCGTTGCCTACAGTGACGAAAGCTATGACGAATCTGAAAGAAGACTCCTGAAATACATCGTCCGCAAACTGAACATCGACAAAGCCATCTTCCTGGAGATGGAGAGCAGTATTCTCACATTGTTAGATCTGGAGAAAGAGCTGTCTTGGATCAAGACGACGGACAGACCTTATCTGACCATTGAAAATATGGTCAATGAAATTGCAGACAGAAAAAATGTAATTTTTGAGAGCGTAAAGGATTTGATTTCACTTTGAAACAGGAGGGGAAAAACATGCCATTACCTTTATTGTTTATCGGTGTCGCTGCAGCGACAGGGGCATTTGGTGTCGGGAAGACTGTGAAGGCGGGAATCGATACCGTAAATGCAAGTAATCTCAATAAAAATGCCAACGAAATCGTAGAGGATTCCACATGTCTGCTGAATGCGCAAAGACTGGCGTGCGGTAATTCACTCTCTCATTTGGGCAGTGAAAAGCTTTTTGTGCTGAATACCAGCATGACCCAATTCCTTGATACATTCACGAAAATCAAAAATGTAGACTTTCGGGAAACAGAAGGTCTGGATGAACTGCACCGGCTGCATGTGGACGAAAAAGAATTTACCGAAATGAAGACGATGGTAAACTTTGCCGGTTCCCTGGCAGGAGGCGCCGTCGCCGGAACTGCCGGAGGAGCGCTGGCTGCATTTGGGGCATACGGGGCAGCCCAGGCCTTTGCATGCGCGTCTACAGGTACCGCCATAGCCGCTCTGCACGGTGCAGCCGCCGCCAATGCGACCCTGGCCTTTTTCGGGGGCGGCTCACTGGCAGTGGGAGGTCTCGGCATGGCGGGAGGCACTGCAGTACTCGGCGGGCTTGTCGCCGGTCCCGCACTTATGGTCATGGGCCTTGTCGCCGGCAATGCCGCCAAAAAAAATCTTGAGAAGGCCTGCACCAACAAAGCGGAGGCCCTTCAAATTGCCTCACAGCTGCATACTGCCTCTCTACAGTGCGAAACCATCAGGCGGCGAACCTACATGTTTTATAACCTGCTGGCCCGGCTGGACACATATTTCCTCCCACTTATCTATAAAATGGAGGACATTTTAAAAACCGAGGGGGACGATTACAGGGCTTACTCTGATACCTCCAGGAAGACCGTAGCCTCCTGCGCCAGCACAGCCGTTTCTGTCAAATCGGTTCTCGACACACCGCTGCTGACAGACGACGGACTTTTGACAGATGAATCTGCAAATACAGCCGCCGGAGTCGAAGAATTTTTGAAAAATATGCGGATCCCCTATTAAAACTTTGGGAGAAAATCCGAGTGTAAAGTCTCCTATCGTCAAAGCAGGGCGCGCAGAAATCCTCTGCGCGCCCTGACATCATTACCACTTACAGTTCCGTTACGCCATCTGCATAACCTCCGCTTCCAGTTCCCGCAATTCCTCCATTGATAAGGATGGCACACATTCCGCAATATCTTCAAGAGTCATTTTCCCCTTTTTAATCAACCTCTCTGCCGTTTCCCTGTCTGCATCATGCCTTTCACTTCTGATAAATGACTTCATAATTTGTTCTTCATCAAATAAACTCATCATAATCGTCACAACCTCCTTTTCGCGCTCTGCCAGATATTCACGCGGTACATTCCTGTCCCTGCAGATTCGGATCGTTTCCATAACCGCTTTCTGCGTCATTCCATGCTGTTTTGTCTGCTCGTTAAACACCTTACCCCAAATACGGTTTTAACTTTTCTATCAGCTCATATACCTTTGTTCCCGGAGCCGCCTGAGAAGCTGTTTTCCCCTCATTTAAAGCATCCAACTTTTTCGCATTTTCAATGGCGGCCTCCATATACGGGCGCAAAATCCAATACATGTCTTTGCGATTCTTTTCATACTCACCTGCCCCAAGTTTCTTTAAACATTCCGAACACTTAGGCCAATATTCCGTTCTGTGAATATCCGCATGCATAAAAGAAAAATGCAATAAAAACCATAATTCTATGCACTGATTTGACCAAATGTCATGGAACTGCGTTTCTTCCGTACTGTTTTCCTCACATAACTGCAGGACATGGTCTACATGCTCTGCCGGAAAGTCGTCTGTATCATACACTACCCAAACGTGCCTGTATATATTGGCACTTTCCCGTGCAAGCGTTTTAGCCAAGTCAAACAGACTGACTGTATTCATGCCTCCGCCGTACACATTTAACTGTATTTTTTGCGGATATTGTCTATTGATAATTTCCTTAATTGTTCCAAAGTATGAAGGCTCTGTATCCGTTCCTTCCGTCACAATCAAATGGTACTCCGGCTGTATTTTAATCACCCGATCCGGCTTCTGTTTCATCCAGGACTTATTTAAATCACTCTTCTTAGGTGGCTTCAAGCTCAAATCCATCCACCCCCGCTCAGCATGTTCTGCAAATATGGATCCGCCCCATACCTTCCTTCCAGGTACTGTTTATCAAATGCCGCTGTGCTGTTTACTCTCTCGTTATCCTCCCGCCGGATTTCATAGAGAGAATAAATCTGGCTGCTGTGCCGTTCATTCAGCGCTGCAAACCATATTTCATCCCTCCTGAATATGGTATTTTTCATTGTAGCCATATCATGGGATGTAAAAAGAAGCTGTGCCCCATATTGATTGATTTTCTTATTTTTGAACATAGATATCACATATCTCAAAAGCTTTGGGTGCAGTTTTGCATCAAGCTCATCAATAATCACAAGCCGGCCCTCCCGCAATGCCACAAGAATAACCGGAAGCGCCGCAATGAGCTTTTTGGTGCCATCAGATTCATGGTCGAAAGGTAATTCATACTTCTCGCCCTCGATTGTCCGTACTGTATATAATTTTTCTTCTTTCTCATCGAACCTGTAATCCTCTACATCAATCCCCATTTCATTTAATAACAGTAAAATCTGGTTCTTTGTTTTGATATCATCCGAAATCATGATCCGCATTTCTACTGTCGGATTCCCATAATTGCGTATAATGCAGGACTCAAACCATTCCTGGGCTTCCACAATCACAGGGATATTGTAATTGATAGCCAAGAAAGATAAATAAGGCATTCTCTCATTAACCCTGGTATTCACATTTTCCTTGTTCAAAATATTCCCCAGGGTGATTTCTTCCCCGTCCCGGTAAAAAATGTGCGCCGGCTTTTTCCCGCCGATCATTTTTCGATCTAATGCTTCTGCAGATATTTCATCCTTCCATACTGCCAGATAATACCGATACTCATATTTCTCTGTTCTGAAAAATATTTCAAACTCTGTAGGCTCTTTGCTGGAAACGGCATCAAACAAAAATGGTTCTGCTGCAGTCCTTTGCTGCACAATGATATGACTTCTGGTACTTCCCAGGTCATGGATCGGTTTAACCACCGTCGTGATGAGACAGGATAAGGCCCTGATCAGATTGGTCTTTCCGCCGCCATTAGGTCCATATATCACGCTGACCGGCAAGAGGGCACTGCATTTTTCTTTTGTAATTAAGCTGTCCTTAAACTCTGGAATCGCCGCCGCCTGCAGATCAAAAGTGGTTTCATCCCTATAGGACATAAAATTCTGAAATGAAAACTGACAAAGCATTTTACCGTCTCCCCCATTTCTATTGCGCTCACGATCCATCCGCCTACCTATTCATCTTACTCATTCACTATATCACCATTTTATCCATATTTCAACTTTTATATTTGATATTCGAAAAATATTTTTTAAATTTCCATATAAAATTTTATTTTGGAATTTTCTAAGATGTATCTTCCGCAAAAAGGCTGCCGCCTCCCCGGCGGCAGCCCATCCCTCCATACTGACTAAAACCCCAGGCTCTCATCCACCAAAATCACCTTAATCCGGTCCTTATGCCTGGAAAACCGCGTGATCAAAAACTGACAGCAGATCGTATCCGGCGACTTGCAGTCTGCGCAGGACCCGGTAGCCCTGCAGGGCGTCTGCAGCGGGAACCTCTGCGCATTGATGGGCGCAGCCTCCATGCTTCTGCTCCCTTCCGCCGCTTACTGGGCCTGATCTGCTCCCTGATCCGTCTCCCCGGGCACCTCCTGGGCCAGGATCTCCGAGATCCTCTGTATCATCTCGTCCTCCTTCAGCCGGAACTTAATCTCCACACGCCGGGATCCGGCCATGTTGATCTCCGTGGAGCCCTCCTGGTACACCGGATCGCTGTAGGAGCGCCCGTTCACCGTCAGCACCTCTTCCAGCTGGGCAATCTCCGCCTCGTTGAGCCCGTTCCGGGGATCCAGACAAAACCTAGCCACCGACCGGGCTCTGTTGGAGGAAAGCTCCATATTGGTCTGATAGCTTCCCGCCGTGTCTGTATGGCCCTCTATAATGATCTCCGCAATGTAATCCCGATAGGAATCCTGCAGCAGCACCCCCAGGTACATGGGAATGATCTCCCGCAGGGTCTGCTGGCTTAACTCCGTGAGGGTGGCGCTGCCGTACTCAAAGAGCACATCCGAGGAAAAAGTGATGGAACCGTTCTGCGGATCCACCGTCATGGCGGAGTTGTTGAACCTGCTCTGGAGCTCCCCGATGATATCCGTCCGGATCCCCACAATGTCCGCCAGCTCGTCCCGGGTGGCCGCCAGCTCCGCCCTGGCGTTGTCGATCTCCAGATAAGCCGCCGCCAGTTCCTCCTGGGTCAGGGCCGCCTGGGCGTAGGCGTCCTGGAGCTTTGCCAGGGAATCCTCCAGCTCCGTCTTGGACGCCTCGATCTCCAGCCGGTAATTCTCCAGGTCAATTCTGGCATTCTCCAGCTCCAGGGAAGCCGCGTCCAGTTCCCGCTGTGTCTGCTCCAGATCCGTGGTTTTCTGTCTGTAAATGGCCAGCGTGATCGCGATGATCAGGATAAAAATCAGCAGCAGCGCCGCCATCATATCGGAATAGGACTGCCAGTAGCTGTGCTCTTCAAAGGCCTCCCTCTTCTTTCTGCCCGCCATATCACCCTCTCCTTTCCCCGTTTCCCTCTCCCTGCTCTCAGCTCTTCATCTGCACCAGGTTGTAGAGCTGATTGCTGACCTCCTCGTTGATGGTATCGCAGGTCTGGGAAATCCGGGCCTCCTGGGCCTTCAGCTCCTTGGACAGAGCCTCCTGGCGCCCCATCAGTTCCTCCAGGGTCCGCTGCATGGTCAGGTTGGCGCTCAAAAGATCCTTGGTGGTATCCGACAGGATCTGATAGTTCTTGGCGTAGAGTTCCTGGGAGCTCACCGCCTTCTGCAGCGTGCGCCCCAGCTTCTCAAAATCGGCCCCCATGGTCTGAGAGAGCTGGTCCGTGAAGCGGTCCACCACCCTCTGCAGAGCCTCGGACTGCTCCAGGGCCTGGCCCTTCAGCAGCTCCGTCATATTCTTCAGGGAGTTAGCCATATTGGCCTGATAAATCAGCATCACCTTGGCGCTGTCGTCGCCTCCCGCCGCCACGGGCTCCACGCACTCCCGGTAGCAGTCCAGAAAATCCCCCAGCTTATCGTAGGCGTCGGACATAATGCTGCGGTAGACAAAGTTGAACACCATGGAGAAGAAAATGCCGTACACGGAGGTGTGGAAGGCGACCTTCATGCCCCCCAGCAGAGGCCCCACATTGTCCGAGATCGTATAGATATCGTCGCCGGAAAAGGATCCGAGGCCGATGGAAAGGCCCACAAAGGTTCCCAGGATGCCAAGACCTGTCATCGTGCCGGAGATGGCCGCATTGAAGTAGGAGAGGCTGATCCGGTCCAGGAGCTCTTCGTTGATATATTCCTCCAGACTGCAGGTCCCCGTCAGTCCCCTCTTGGTCTGATATCCCTGCATCCTCTTCTGATAGAGATAAAACGCCTCGTCCAGCACCTCATTGTCGAAGACCTTCTTTTTCACCCGGTAGATCTCCCAGAGATTGCGGCTGCCGCTGTCGTACTCCTTGTAAATGGCGTCCGTCACGCTCACCAGAGCGTCCGTGCAGCGGTTCAGCCGGATAAAGCTGACGCCGGAGATCAAAAACAGGATGCCGATCACCAGAAGGAACACCAGATTGATCACCAGGTTGCTCATGGAATCCACCCGGCCTGTGAACACCCCGTTGATGTACAGGATCAGGAAGACCATCACGAAATATAAGAGATACAGAAAATAAAACAGCTTGTTTTTCATTTCACCCTCCCTTTTGCGAGCCCGGATAACCCCTCGCCGTCTCTATCTCTAATCTACCATACCCCGCCGCCCTCTCACAAGCGGAAGCACTAAATCTTAAACAAATCTTTAGAAATCGCCGCTCAGATTTCCCCTTACTTCACCGCAGGCTCCCGCCCAGAGGTCTTGCCTCTGTCCGCGGGAGCCTGATCTTGTTCGCCCTGGGAGCCTCTCGGCCAATATCCCTTCGCAGGCCCGGGCCTACAGGGTATTGTCCATGAGCTCCTGATAGAAGACGGAGTAATCCGTTCTGCCGTCCTTGATAAACTGAATGGCCGAGGATGGATGAGAATTCAGAATCCCTGTCAGCAGATAGGGGATATCGTACCCCCATACCACGCCCTCCGCCTTCAGCTTCAGCATATGCTTCTCCACAAAGTCCATGACGGCGGCCTTGTTGTACTTGGGGTTGCGCAGGAAGCTCAAGAGCAGTTCCATGTAGCAGTTCCCCGCTCCCCGGCCCATGCCGCTGACGGTGGCGTCCAAGTAGCTTGCCCCCATGGAGAGCGCCTCGATGGTGTTGGCAAAAGCCAGCTGCTGATTGTTGTGGGCGTGGACGCCGATCTTTTTCTGATACTTTACGCCGATGTTCAGGTACAGATCGCAGAGTCTCTCGATCTGCTCCGGGTAGAAGGCCCCAAAGCTGTCCACCAGGTAAATCACATCCACGCTGCTCTGGGCCAGAAGCTCCAGGCCGCCCTCCAGATCCCCCTCGTTCACCTTGGAGACCGCCATAATATTCACCGTGGTCTCATACCCCTTCGCCTTGGCGTCCTCCAGCATCTCTATGGCCGCCGGGATGGTGTTGATGTAGGTGGCCACCCGCACCAGATCCACCACGCTGTCCTTCTTATTCAGGATATCCTTGCGGAAATCCGTCCTGCCCACATCCGCCATCACCGAGATCTTCATCCCGGACTTATTGTCTCCCACAACGGCTCTGATATCCTTCTCGTCACAAAACTTCCACTTGCCAAACTTCTTCGGGTCAAAGATCTCCTTGGATGCCTTATAGCCAAACTCCATATAATCCACTCCGGCCCGGATATTGGCCTGATACAGATCCCGCACAAAATCCTCCGTGAACTGGAAATTGTTGACCAGACCTCCGTCTCTCATGGTACAATCCACAACCTTGATATCCGGTCTGAAGGATACCAGGCTTCCCTGTCTGCTGCGACTCATACTGATTTCTCCTATCTGCTTATTCTCTCCGGCAATTTAACGCTTTAAACCGATAAATTATCCATGCCAAGTAAGGATACGCCTTTTTCAGGCGTTTGTCAAGTCTTCCTCCCCCTTCAGATACCGAAGGGCTTCCCGGTAGGCTTCCTTTTTGCCCCTCTCGTAATACTCCCTCAGCTGGGGCTCCATATCGCACAAAAGCTCCGTCATCTGCGGGGAAAGCCGGGTGCCCGCCTGGCTCTTCACCTGCTCCAGGGCCTCGGAAAGGGGCAGAGGCCTGCGGGAATAGTTGACGGGCGACTCCACCAGCTGGTTTAAGTAGTGGACCACGCTCACCAGGTCGATCACCGGCTGATCCGGCTGCCGGGTCCTGTCATACTCCCTGGGATATCCCCCCTGTCCGTCGTAGTAGCGGTGATGGCCCAGAGCCGAAGCCGCGTAGGGCCGGGTGGATTCACAGCGGGAGAGAATCGCATACCCGATCTTCACATGGGACTTATATACGTCCTTCTCCTCCTTCAGCCACGCCCGGCCGGACTGGCCGATCAGCCCGAAAAAGTTTAAAAGCCCCACATCGTGGAACATGCCGCACTCATAGGCATAGCCGCACAGCTCCTCCCTGGCCGCCGCAAGCTCCCCCAGGGTCTTATAGCCCCGCACGCCCAGCATCAGCTCCGGGCTCTTATCCAGTACGCGCTCCATCAGCATCCTCGCCAGGGAGGCGGCCATCTGGAAGGCCACGAACATCTCCGGGTTGCGGCTCACCACCAGCCGGATCAGGAACTCCTTCTGGCTGATCCCGTCCGGGTACTCAATAAAGGTGTGGAAGGTATCCATCAGGTTCCGGATCATGGTCATACTCACCCGGCTGCCCGGGATGGAGGACACATAGCGCATCATCATGCGGTACATATGCCCCATCACTTCCTTTTTCCGGATCTTGTAGGACTCGTCCTTGGCAAGATAGTTGGCATAGAGGGCCGGCAGGAAAATATTGGTGTAAATCCCCTCGTCGGAAAAATCGGACACGTCCCGCTCCAGATACAGCTCTTCCATCTTTCGCAGCAGATACCCCAAGGTTGTGACCCCGCAGTGGTACTGTGCCGTCTCATACACCACATGCCAGCGGATGGAAGGCTGCGTTCCCTTCCTTCGGCTCGCCTCAAGCTGTCTGCGCCACACATACTCTGCCGACTCCATAACCTCCTGCAGGATTCTCTGGTCCGTCACACCCGCCCGCAGAAGCGTCATGCCCGTGGTTCTCTCCTGATGGCTCTTGTAAAGGTACACATCCCAGGGCAGAGAGGGCGTCTTTTCCCGAAAGACCGGATCCGTGAGGATCTGAAAGGACCGGCGGAGCGTCTCCATTTTCCGCCTGCCGCTCTCCGGATCAGAGCTGTCCGCGTGGCCCAGGGCCAGGTTGGCCATGGACCGGTGGATATAGCCCCGGATCTGGGGATCCTCAATTTCATCGTACACCTTGATATAGGAGGCCGCCTCCCCGAAGAGCATGCGCATTCTCCAATTGTAGCGGTCCCCCTCCGCCATATCGATCATGGACTGAAAATAAAACAGGGCCATACCCGTTTGATACAGCTCCCGGATCAGCATATCCCGGTCGTTCCAATGTCTGGCGTAGGCCACCAGGGCACTGTGGATGGTGTAGTTGAGCATCACATCCAGCTGCCGGGGCAGGGGCATCAGCGCCAGGGCGAAGGTCTCCAGCTCGTCGATCTCCTGCCGGGGAAAGGAAAGGATATCGTCCAGCACCGGCATCAGCTCTCTGCGCAGCAGCGCCGTATTCTCTTCCATCAGGCGCCCGATCTCTTCCCGCTTTTTCTCCCGCTCCCTCCAGAAAACCGAGGCATCCCTGGGGATCTGGGCGTCGGGCGTATTCAGTTCCATCACTCTTGTGATGTTTTTAATGTAGGTCTCCTGATAGGGCCTCATGCCTCACTCCTCCCCAAAAACAGCTCAATGGTAGAATACACCTGATTCATATCCAGGGGTTTGGAAATATGGGCGTTCATGCCCGCATCCAGAGAATTTTTCACATCCTCCACAAAGGCGTTGGCCGTCATGGCCACAATAGGGATCCTGCGGGCGTCCTCCCTCTCCAGGGCCCGGATGGCCCGCGTGGCGTCCAGCCCGTTCATCACCGGCATCTGAATATCCATGAGAATCATATCGTAGTAGCCGGGGGGCATTTCCCGGAATCTCTCCAGGGCCTGGGCGCCGTCCTCCCGGCACTCAATCTCCAGATTGGCCATGCCCAGCAGCTCCTGGGCAATCTCCCGGTTGATCTCATTGTCCTCCACCAGCAGGATCCTCCTGCCCTGGAAGTTCCACTGCGTCCCATTCTCTTCCTGCTGCCGGCGGTTTTTTCCCTCCTGGGTAAAGGCATACAGCCCCGCCGCCAGCCTGCTGTGGAACAGGGGCAGCGGCAGGAAGGCGTCCACTCCCGCCCGGGTGTACATGTACTCCGTCTGGCTCCAGTCGCCGCCGGAAAGCAGCAGAATGGGGAAATCCGCCCCCATCCTCTGGCGCACCTGGGGCAGAAACAGCAAAACCTCGTCCTCGGAGAGCCTGTCCACCGTCAGAAGGGCAAAGTATTCCCTGCCCGTAAAAACGGTATCGTTGAGCAGATCCACCGCCGCCTCCGCGCTGGGGGCCCAGTCCATCTCCATATGCAGGTTCCCCAGCATTTTCCGCACCTGGTCCGCCTGCTTTTCATTCTCGTCCAGCAGCATCACCCTCCGTCCGGACAGGGCCTGGCTGTAGACGGTCTCGTTTTCCTCCGCCGCCTCAAAGGGGATCTCCACATGGAAGCAGCTTCCCTCTCCCAGCCGGCTCTCCACCGTAATGCTGCCCTCCATCAGATCCACCAGATTCTTGGTGATGGCCATGCCAAGGCCGGTCCCCTGGATCTTGTTGACCGAGGACTTCTGTTCCCTCTCAAAGGGGACAAACACCTTATTCAGAAATTCCGGGCTCATACCGATGCCCGTGTCCTGCACCCGCATCATCAGCAGCACTCTGCCCGGCTTCTTCAGAGACCGGATCTCCAGAGAAAGGCTCACCTTCCCTCCCACGGGGGTAAACTTGATGGCGTTGGACAGCAGGTTCAGACAGATCTGCTTTAAGCGGACCCCGTCCGCCAGGATCCTCTCCCTGTCCATCCGGCCGATCTCCAGCTGAAACTGCAGCTTCCCGCTGTCAGCCTGGGGCCTGGCCACCACCAGGATCTCATGGAGAATTTCCGCGATATCCACATCCTCCTTCTGGAGCAGGATCCGGCCGCTCTCGATCCGGGACATATCCAGCACCTCGTTAAGCAGGGACATCATATGCACGGAGGCCACCTTGATCTTCCCCAGGCACTCGCTCACCCTCTCGGGAATATCCTTCTGCTTCAGGGCAATGTCCGTCATGCCCATGATCGCCCCCATAGGCGTGCGGATATCATGGGACATCTCTGACAGGAAGCTGGTCTTGGCCCGGTTGGCCATCACGGCCTCATTGATCACCCGCTGGTTTTCCTCATAATAGCTGTTCACATCGTGGAACATGCAGACCCGCCAGCCCTCCCAGTCAAAGGTCAGGGCGGAGTAGGCCCTCCCCCCCAGGATATTGAAGGGAGGCAGCTCTCTGGCTCCTGCCGCGATGGTCTCCCGAAGCCCCTGTTCCAGCATATCCCACAGGGTCCCCCCGGGGCACAGGGCCCTGGCGGCGTCATTCTCATAGACAGGGACATAGCCTGCCCCTCCTGTCTTTTGCTGGCCGGCTGCGCCGGCCTCCGCAGGTGTCAGGACCAGTACCGGCATATCCACATGATTCCAGCTTTGCTCTAGTTCTCTGATATCTTTCATCTGAAATATCCCTTTGGAAACAATGTTTGGTTTCTCATCTGCTTTTTATTATAAAGCATACTCAGAATTTTGACAATTCCCAAAAAAATTCCCGTCCGGATCATTTGGCGGGTGAAAGGCTCCCTGAGCTGAAAAAGGGCTCCCGTCAGGGAACCCTTTTCTTGTCTTATCTAAGTATCGATATCAGATCTTCCGATCAATATCCAAACTCCTGTGCTACGTACAGCACGCCGCCCGCCTCATAGATGGCGATGCCGCAGCTTAAGAAGTCGCCGAACAGATTCTCTGCATGAGCAGGGGAATTCACCCAGGCCTGAACGGTGCTGGCTGCATCCGTATAGCCCATTGCCAGGTTCTCGCCGTAGAGCAGGTCGCTGTTCACGGTCCACCAATCGGAGCCGTCAGGTCTCTGATGGGAGAAGAGAGTCACCTCTTCGGAAGCACGGATCAGTGCGCAGCGCTCGATCTCATCGCTCCATACCAGAGCGGGAAGTCCTCTCTCCGCTCTCCTGGCGTTGGTCAGATCCAGAGCCTCCTTCGCCATGGCGCGAAGCTCATCCGCTCTTGCGGCTTCCTCGGGAGTCATGCTGTCGCTCTTGATGGAGCCGGCCAGGGGAAGCTCCTGATCCGCAATGTAAACGGTGCCGTCGCCGCTGTTGCGGTCACGGGAGGTTGCGGTCATGTTGGTGGCCGTCTTGCCGCCGCAGGCTGCAAGGGAAAGCCCCATGACTGCTGTCAATAAGATTGCTGTTAATCTCTTTTTCATTTTAAAGCTCCTTTCTCATCGCTGATTTTATATAATTCCGTCGCCAATTTCCTACTTCTATAAATAAAGACGGAGGTTTCTTCTCAAAAGGTCCAGCTGTTTGAAAAAAAATTTCCTGTTTTTTTTGCATCAGCCCTCCCCGGGGTAAACCACTCCCATCTGGCGGCGGCACTCATCCATCAGCTCCATCACCGCAAGAGTCCCCTCCGGCGGCAGTATCCTGCTCTGGGTCAGGCCCTCACGGATTTCCCGGGCCGTCCGGTCAAACTCTCTGGCGTACAAAAGCACCTCCTGGGAAAATTCCTCCGGCTCCGGCCCCGTGAGAGACGCGCTCTTTGCCATGTGGAACATGGGCACGCGGATGCTGCCCCGGGTGCCTGTGATCTCGAAGACCTCCCCCCGGTGCTCCTTCATGGATATATCCAGCTCCACGGACAGCTCCGGGTATTCCATGGTGATCCTCTCTTCTCCGTCCACGGCCCCCAAAAGCTCCCCCCGGCACAAAATCCGCCGGGGCATGCCGAAGAGCTCATAGGCGTACCGCACCCCGTACACACCGATGTCCATCAGGGCCCCGCCGATCATCTCCGGCAGGATCAGCCGGGGATTACAGCCGGGACGGGCCATCTCATAGGCGTACACGCCCCTGGCCCCTGTGACCTGACCGATCCGCCCCTGCCGCAGCCACTCCCGCACCCGGCAGGCCGCCTCATTGTGCCAGGTCCACATGGCCTCGGACACATAGACGCCCTCCCGCCGGGCCAGGGCAAAAATCCTCTCAGCCTCCCCGGCGTTCACCGTGAAGGGCTTCTCGCAGAGCACCGGCTTGTGACAGCGGATACACAGCTCCATGTACTCTGCGTGTCTGTCCGCAGTGACGGCGATATAGACCCCCTCCACTGAGGGCAGGGATACCGCCTCCTGGGGCGTCTCACACACCCGGCCCCCGAACTGCCGGGCAAACTCTTCGGCTCTGCCTGCCGTCCGGTTCCACACTGCCGCAATCTCATGGCCGCCGGACTGCTCCAGCTCCCGGGCCACCGTGACCGCAATGCCCCCGCATCCGATAAACGCCCAGCGAAATTTCTTCTGTTCCATCCTGACCCTTCCCTCCTGTCCGCATGGTTTTCCCTATATAAAATCTATGTAATGAAAGAACTGCTATTTTTGCGCAAGGATACCGTACCAAGGCATTGTTTCCGGATCCCTGGCATCCATCATGGCGGGATACGGAAGAATATCAATCTTCTGATAACCTAAGGCAGACAAGGTGTCCATGAGGAACCTTCGGGAGACCGGGAAATAATGCTCTTCAAATTGCTCCTTTTGAAAGATGCGTTCCTCCCTTTCGAATGTGTAGAGCAGGTTGAAGGTCATGCTCCCGTCCGTATTGTAGTCCCATACTTGCATGAGGTTAATCCTGACACCGTCTTTGTGCATAGGGTTATAGAGGTAAAACCGTGGCCGTCCGCGCAAAATATAATCCCAATTCCGCGTGTCAAAATACAGGTAACCGTTTGGTTTGACAAGCATATCCATCTGTGCAAGCGCCCTGGCAACATCCGCATTGGGCACATAGGCCAGACTGTTTCCGGTACTGGCCACACAGTCAAACTGCTTTCCCGGCCAAGCCTTCGCGACCTCTCTGAAGTCACTCTGTCTCAAATCCATATCGACGCCTGCCGCCGCAGCCTTTTTGCCGCACCGATCCAGCATCGCTTCGCTCAGGTCAGAGCCAAAGAGCCGCACGCCCAGGCTGGCCAGGGGTAAGGTTACGTTTCCGGTGCCGATGCTGACATCGAGCAAGGTATCAATATGCTTTCCCGCAAAAACAATCTCCCAATGCTTTTTGTTCACCTCAAAGCGCTCGGGACTTTCAATCAGGTCATAGATATCCGCTCTGTCGTATAGCTTCTGCATGTCAATGTCTCCATTATCATTTCCGGCTGAGTACGGGCCGTTACAATTGAGCTTTGCACTGATCATAAGCCCCGCCCCTCTGCTTCTGATTATGTCGCATTATATGACGAATTGCAATACAATATTGGGAGCAGCTCATAGAAATATTTTGCCAGCCTATTGATTTCGACGAATTATGAACAGAAACCTGCTCTGACAATTTGTTTTGACAGAGCGTTTCTTCGCACATGCCAAACTCTTGCCTGCAGCTAAAAGACAGGGTGACCGAATAGCATCAGTCACCCTGCGAGAATTTTATTCTTGCCTATAAATGTTTACTTCTTGCGCATCATTTACACTTATAACCAGTTCCCCGGAACCGGCTTCAAGGCCTTCCTTTTTCAGTATGTCATCCGGATCATTGATTATTCCGCCCTCGATTATGTTTAGATCCATCTTTATATTGTCAGGAAATCTATCAAAATAAACCGAAACGCTCCTGAAAATATCTGATTTTGAACCGTCCAATGTAATATTATGATTCAAATGGTCAGCCTCTAAATTAAGATTTACATGCGGATCGTTTTTTGCATGAATCAGCACGTCTGAATGAACAGCATCCAAAGAAATTTGTCTGAAATCACCGGCTATTTCAATTTTATCAAACTCTTTTTGCGGTATGCAAATCATAGGGGATCCGAGAACATCATTGTCATTTTCCGGATTCCCCATCACAAGTTCAATGTTGAGAGTTTCTCCATCCTTATCACAGCGAACAGTATATGTATGAGTCGGATTCAAATCTCCGTTATAAAATTCCAGATTATTGCTTTTGCTGCGCTGGATCACAACAGACAAGGCACTTCCGCTTATCTTAATCTGCCCGAAATCTTCAACTGCGACATCCTCATACATTTTTCCCGGTCTGTCTGGGGCTGATGCGTCAGAGATATTCAGGTTATCGGCTGCACAAGCTGACAGCCCAGCCATGCCCATAAGAATGACAAGCAGAATGGCTGCTCTTTTCATACAATTGTTACCCCCACTCATTATTCTATGATAGTACAAAACTTCTCCGCAAAACCGATCTGCCAAGAAGCATGAACTTCTCTGAACAAGGAGAAGTATAACACCTTTTCAAAATATGAGCAACACGAATATAGGAAAAGCTGTGGCTCGTTCATTTTGGCAGAGCGATTCTTTAATATTTATCTTCCATTCCAACCGATCCCGCTTTCCTGTTTTACACAGATTCCGTCACTGCGGCAGTAAAAAGCATATAGGAAATCGTCCTCCCTTTGGAATAATGTCCGGTTCTGGCCCTCGGAGGTGGAAGTTTCCATAATCATGTACTGAGTATCCGCAAGGGCATCGATGTGTTCCGGCAGCATGCCGGGACGATACTCTGTCCTGTCCAGCAACTCGTTTTTACCGTTAAACTGCAGAAGCGCGATCTTTGCCGGCTCATCCATAAAGCAGACCGTCACCTCCACCTCCGTGCCGGAAGATGTAATGGTATCTCCAGACGCTGTTTCCTGGGTCCCCGAGATTTTTGTACTCCAGGAGGCTCCCGCAGGGCCCTCATCGGTCCCAAATACTCCGGAACCGCTGACAGCATAAACCTCGCCGTCTGCTGTCTGGTAGACGGGATTAAAATAAAATTGGCCTGAATTGCTGTCTGGTGCGACAAAAATGGTCCCTTTCAGAGATACATTTTCTCCCTCATCCGTCGATTGGAAATTTATTTTGCCATCTGTTATCCCTTCATCTACATACGCACTCTGATAGGAGCCCGATTCATCCCGGATGTATGGGGCGAACAAGCGGATGCCGTCAACGCCGCTGAAAACATATTCTATGCTTTTCAGAATTTCCCCTGTTTCCTCGTCGGTATGAACTGTCTCGACAGGGCTGGCATAAAGTCTTCCCTGATATTTCGCACTTTCCGATTCGCTGACTTTTCCTCCGGCAGCGAGACGGCTGACATTATCACTGAGGAACCGGTCGGCGTCAAACAAATCAAGATACTCGCGTGTGATCAAAACGCCGATCAGGCGGTCGGATCCAGAGCTCTCCTGCGGAGTTTCATTTGTCATTTTTAGGATGCCCGCTGCCCCAAGAAGAAAAGCAGAGAGGATTACGCAGCAGACGGTGATCATTATATTCTTAGTTTTCATCATTTCCCTCCAGATTGCCATCGAATTTGAGAATATCCCCCACCTCACATTGCAGGTAATAGCATATTTTATTGACTGTGCCGAATCGGACACCCTTTGCCTTCCCGCTGCGAAGGATAGAAAGATTTGCTTCTGTAATTCCAATCAGCCCGCATAACTCCTTGGAAGTCATATTGCGTTCCTTGAGGATTTCTTCCAAATGAACTTTAATCGCCATACGCCACCCCGCTTATATGAACAGATCGTTGTCATCATGGAGTACCTTGTTTTCGATCAGGAGCCGTGAAAACAGCAGGACCATTACCGTAAACGCGATACTGATGACAGGGATATTCACCGTGACAGAAATATTTGACAGGTGCCGCATCAGAGCAATCTGAACCAGGTTGGAACCCGCGGTCAGTGCTGTCGTGATCCCCAGTGCCAGGCAGCAAATACGGCTCACCCGCCCGGCTGATTCCGCAATCCCCTCCTGTTTTTTATCTCTGGCGATGCCAAGCAGATCCGTCAGACGCAGGATTATGATATTATCAAATACATAAGGGGCAAGCTCCGCAATCAGATGAAAAACTCCGAAGCCGGCATCCGCAGGTGCCTGTGCCGCGTCCATAAGTGCAATTCCCCCATTTATAATGGAAATGGCCGCTGCTCCTGTAAAGAGGATGCACAGGATGTACAGAATGTTTTGCATATACTTTAGAAGCTGCTCCTTATTTCCCTGCCGAAACAGCCGAATGAGACGCAGGGCTAGATACAGGACGACAACCGCCCAGACACCGGCGCCGAGAATCGTCTTTATCAGCTTTAAAAATTCGAGAGCATTATCGAAGGGCACAGCGTGAAAGAGCTGCGGATTTACCATGCCATAAAGCGCCAAGAGGACGGCGGCGGACAAAACATATAATGACACTCGCTCCCACAAGGTCTCTTTGCTTCTCTTGTATCGAAGGGCAATTATGATCGGAATCGCAGATATTCCAATCCAGGCGGCCACGGCGGCCCCATTTCCAAGGGATCCTGTTTTTGACAGGACGCCAAGTCCGCAGCCTATCTGCTCAAAGGGGAACGTCATTATCGAAGAAAAAAGATTCGGGAAATGCCTGGTCAGGACAGCCAGCGCAGCTGTAAATATCCCTGTGCCAAGGCAGGCAATAAGTAAGGTTATTTTTTTCATCATGCAGCCTTCCTCTTGAAAATTATTGTTTTACAATAATCATTATAGCGCGGAATTATTGTTTGTCAATAATTTTTGAGACCGATCCATTAAAAAATTGACCATATGGAACTCGCAGGCGTGTTATAGGTGAAAGGAGGATGTAAAAATGAATCATTCATCAGTACGGCCGGCTGATGACGTTCAAACCGTTGTCCGGATTTACGGCAATATGCTGTTCAGAACATGCTATGTCATATTAGGGAACGAAGCAGACGCGGAAGATGCCGTTCAGGAAACTATTATCAAATATATGCAAAAGGCTCCGGCATTTGAAGACTCCGAACATGAGAAAGCATGGCTTATCACAACAGCCAGGAACCAATGCCGGGATATGCTGCGGTTTAGACTTCGGCATCCGCAAATCAATCTTGAATATCTGCAGGGATTATCATCCGATCCCCATGACAGCGGTATATTGGAAGCTCTCATGTCCCTGCCGGAAAAGTTTCGTCTTGTCCTTGTCCTCTACTATGTTGAAGAATACCGCATCGAGGATATTGCACGAATCATTCAAAGAACCCCGTCAGCAGTAAAAATGCGATTACAAAAAGGCCGCAAACTGCTGGGAGAAAAATATCGAAAGGAGTATCTGTAAATGGATTATGAGAGATTGAAAAACTCAGTAAAGGGAATTGAAATGCCGGATGAAATGAGAGCGCGTATTATTAGGAACTGCGAAGGGAAGATCTTACATGAAACGGAGGAAAATACAATGAATCACAACATAGCTGACAGATGGCTTAAGAAGCCTGCGGCCGTGGCGGCAGCACTTTGCCTGTGCCTTGCGGGAATAACGGCAGCGGCGTCAGGCCGTTTTGGATTTTTCAAGGACATTACTAACTGGAACGGAGCTGTAGTGGGCACTCAGTACGAGCAAGCCTCTGACGAAATCGAGATAACCGTTTCTGCTGATCAAAATGGGATTACCGTTTGCGCTGTGGTAGTTGATCCCGCCGCTGCCCCTTATAGTGAGATACAAACTCTGGGAATTGAAAGCTACAAAATAGTCGATATGTCCGGAACAGTTATTGTTGAAGGGGAAAAAACAGAACTGTTTGAACTGGCCGGCGGAAAGTCAATCATCACAATTCCCTCAGATAATATTGGAAGCGGTGAGTATAAAATTGTGATCACTGCCTTTGTCGGCGCGGCAAAAGCAGATCAGCCGCTCCAAATCAACGGCACATGGGAGTGTGCCTTTTCTCTCTGAGTGCCTCTTCACACATACCAATCGGCAGGCTGCCCGCACCGGCTTTGACCGCCGGAGCACTTGAAACAGCAAAATGGCCGCGTTTTCACGGCCGTTTTGCTGTTTCTCTATGAATGTATCTTACTCTTTATACGCAGACAGGCTTCCGTGTGCATAATCCAATGTCTTGAAAACGGCATTTGAATGAGCCCTCGAATATCTTTATTACACCAATAATCAATCAGCCAAATTGCTTTTTCACTGTCGTTTACTACATTTAACGATTTTAAGTATCCTTTTCTTTCTTCCGGTATTTTCCTTTTCAATTCATCGTAAGATAACCGTTCCAGCATTTTCCCGGTGCTTTCACATACTTCAAAAACATAGGAATACAATTCTTCGAGATTAAGCTGTTTTGAAAAGTCTGCAATCTGCTGCTTCACTAGTTCATTTCCCGTTGTAATGATGGGGGAATGGATACGCTCCTTGTAATTGCCTGCAAAAAATACTTGTTCCTCTCCCTTGATCACCGTATGCGCAACAATATCTTCAATGCGGAAGACATGCCAAATCGAATAAGCAATCGTCTTACTGTGATAACCGTCAGCGTTTATGAAAGGTATCGCGTTAAAATCTTCTCTGCATAATTCCTCTTTGAAAGATACTAAGGTCTGCATTAACCGGCTCCGCAGACTAAGCAAAGTATCAATACCCGTCTTATAAGTATCTTTCTTTTTTATTTGAGCCTGCATTGCCTTATTAAGTTCAGACCATTCCCTGTTCATATTCCATTCCCTCTCAAGCCGGTTTATTTTTATAACCTGCCTTTGCCGGCTGTGATTTTCACTCTGATTCACTGCCTGAAAATACAGATTCACTTTTATGTTTCGATAAATACAATACAAGATCATCGTCATTACAGCAATCACAATACGGCTCACAGATCTGGTCTTTATACCAGACGCCGCTCCCGTCCGGAATGTATCCCCGCTTGACATACATTCTCTGGGCGCTTCCATATCCGCTGTGCAGGCCCACTCCGAGGTATACCACGTCCGAATAAGAGAATGCGATCTGTTCCGCAATATCCATGAGCTTGCTGCCGATTCCTCTGCACCTGTATTTCTCCAGAACGCCGAAGTCAACAATCTCCGCATAGCCCCGATCTGCGTACGCGCCACACTTGGCATCGGGATAGACGTTGACATATCCGGCAATGCTGCCATTCCACTCGGCAGCCAATGCGACCGCTTTGCCCTCGGCCTGATGTTTCAGCCGCTTTTCGTATTTGTCTACTGTCGCATCCCAGCCCTGCGCGATTTCTTCATCCGTAATGATTTGGGCGTCGCTCTGCTGCAAATCCCGGATCACAATTCCATTTTTATCATAATAGACCATTTCCATATCTCCCTGAACGTCGTTTTTTCTTTGAGTATATCAAAAATATCCCCTGCCTTCAACTAAACAAATGCAATCTCTGACAATGAAAGAACAGCTTCAACTTGTTTGAAAGAAGAATTTGTAGGATTTGGAATTTTTCTTTCAAGCCTCTTGATATTGTTCCAAATCATGAATATAATAAAAGGGAGTTCAGAAAGGAGCCTTGCAAGATGAAATACATTTCAGCTCAGGAGGCAGCAGACCGCTGGAATCTTTCAAGACGGCGCATCATTACATTGTGCAATAACGGCAGAATTGAAGGTGCGCAGAAAGCCGGCGCAACATGGATTATTCCCGACAATGCGCAAAAGCCATCTGACGCCCGTATCAAAAGCGGGAAATATATAAAGCGAAAAGAGGGACAGACTGATGCCTGAATTACAGACTGAAGAATGGAAAGAAATATGGAAGGACGAATATCTTGCATGGATCTGCGGCTTTGCCAACGCGCAAGGTGGTACTCTTTATATCGGAAAGAATGATGAGGGGAAAATTGTAGGAGTTAAAAACTCCCGCAAGCTCCTCGAAGATCTCCCAAATAAAATAAGAGATGCCCTGGGAATCATTGTCCCTATAAGGCTATTAGAGGACAGCGGAAAGGAATATCTTAAAATCTCGGTTCAATCTTACCCGATTGCCATTTCCTACAAAGGCACATACTATTATCGAAGCGGCAGTACTAACCAAAGATTGGTTGGATTGGAACTTGAAAGTTTCTTGCTGCATAAGCAAGGGGCAACCTGGGATAATCTCCCTCTTCCGTCTTTTACGTTAGATGATGTTGATGATGGTGTGATAAAGCGTTTCAAAAAATGGGCTGCTAAAAAAGGACGAATTGACAAAAGTGCATTAGATGAGACGAAAGATATCTTGATGAAGAAGCTGCATCTGATGAATAATGGATATCTGACAAACGCGGCGATGCTTCTCTTTGCCGAGGATCCCGAAACATGGCAGCTTGGTGCCTTTACCAAAATCGGATACTTTGAAAGCGACTCCGATTTGCGTTACCAGGATGAGATCCATGGATCTCTGCTCGATCAGATTGATCGCATTATCGAAATTGTCCATCTAAAATACATGAAGGCAAAGATCACCTATGAAGGCGTTCAACGAATTGAGCGGTATTTTGTTCCGGATGAGGCTCTGCGCGAGGCTCTGTTGAATGCTCTATGCCATAAGGACTATGCGCGTGGAATTCCAATTCAGGTGAGTGTATATGATGACAGACTTTATATTGCTAACTGTGGGCATCTCCCCGAGAATTGGTCTGCAGCAAGACTTATGGGAAAGCATTCCTCCGAGCCTTTTAATCCCAATATTGCCCATGTTTATTATCTGGCAGGTTTCATTGAAAGCTGGGGACGTGGCATCGAAAAAATATGCGATGCCTGCAAAGCGGATCATGTCCCTTTACCCGAATATGATATTACCGGCAATACTGTTATGATTAAATTTACAGCTCCAGATGAGCGCATTGTTCGAGGTCCAAATGGAACTGTAAATGGAACTGTAAATGGAACTGTAAACTTGACGGTAAATGAAAGCCGTATACTCGAACTGCTCACTGGGGATCCTTCCTATACCTATCAGGATTTGGCCAGCAAATTGGGTGTTGGCAGGAAGTTTGTATCCGTCCAAATAAAAAGACTAAAAGAAAAAGGGTTGATTGAAAGAATCGGTTCCGATAAATCCGGATACTGGAAGATAATCGGATGAAAACGGAGTGTGCCAATTTGAAAGCAATTTGGTGATATGTCAAGAGTAAATTGAAAAAGAAATAACCCAAAAACCAGTAAAAAAGGGTACAAGAA
>CANQOL010000007.1 GCA_947625475.1 uncultured Acetatifactor sp. | reverse complement strand
TAAAGAAAAACTGTGTGATTGGGAAGAGGTTTCGGCCTCTTCCTTTTAGTTTGCCAACTATAATTTTACACTAACCTGAAGGGGCGCGCGGGGCCCGCAGCCGGGCTCTAGCCCTGGTTCATCAGGCCCAGAAGCCGCTTGGCAACGCGGACGGCTTCGGCAGCGTCGCGGGAGTAGCCGTCGGCCTGGATTTCGTCCGCGTATTCCTGGGTGATGACGGCGCCTCCGATCATGACCTTGACGGGCAGTTTCTCCTGTTTTACCAGGTCAATCACCTCCCGCATGCGCTGCATGGTGGTGGTCATCAGGGCGGAGAGGGCGATGATGGAGGCATGGTGTTCTTTGGCGGCCTGGAGGATTTGCCTGGCGGGCACGTCCTTGCCCAGGTCGATCACCCGGAAGCCGTAGTTTTTCAACATCAGGGCCACCAGGTTTTTGCCGATGTCGTGGATGTCTCCCTCCACTGTGGCGATGACGATGACGGGCATCCTGTCTGTGGCGGAGCCTGTGGTGAGCCGGGGTTCCAGCACCTGGATGGCGTTCTTCATGGCCTCCGCTCCGGCGATGAGCTGGGGGAGGAAGTATTTTTTCCGGTCGAAAAGGTCTCCCACTTCATTGATGGCCGGGAGCAGGGCGTGATCCAGCAGGTCCTTGGGATCCTCCCCCGCTTCCAGGGCCTGGGCAGTGAGTCCGGCAATCCCGCTGCGGTTTCCCTTTACCACGGCCTCCTGCAGGCGTTCCCTCCAGGGGGAGGGCGGGGAAGTTTTCTCCGGTTCTGTCCCCGGGAGGGAGCTGCCATCAGCCCTTGGGGGCTGCCCGGAAGAAGGTGCCTGCGTCCCGGCTGTCCCTTGCCCAACGGTTCCCCCGGCAGACGGGCTTTCCGTCCCCTGGCCCGTCCGGATCCCTCCCTGGGCCTGCTGGGGCGTCAGGCGGGAGGCGTACTGGATGTAGCGAAGATCCGCGTCCTCCTTGGCCATGAGAAGGTCCGCCGCCAGGGCGCCGCACACCAGCAGCTCCTGGGAGGGGTTGGCGATGGCCATGGTCAGGCCCGCCTGGATGGCCAGGGTCAGAAAGGCGGTGTTCACGTGGACTCTGGCCGGCATGCCGAAGGAGATGTTGCTCAGGCCGCAGACGGTTGCCAGACCTCTCTCCCGGCAGTAGCGGATGGTCTCCAGGGTCTCCAGGCCCGCCCGGCGGTTGGCCCCCACGGTGGTCACCAGGCCGTCCACCACAATGTCCTCCTTTTTCATGCCAAGCTCCAGGGCCCTCTGGCAGATCCGGTCGATGATCCGGCACTTTTCCTCCAGGCTCCCGGGCAGCCCCTCATCCGAGAGGGGAAGGAGAATGAACATGGCCCCGTACTTTTTCACAATGGGCAGGAGCTTTTCAAACTTTTCCTTTTCATAGGAGACGGAGTTTACCAGGGCCCGGCCCGGGTAGTGGCGCAGGGCCTTCTCCAGCACGGAAATATGGCTGGAATCCAGGGACAGGGGCAGGTCTGTGGCCACGGAAAGCTCCCGGACGGCCTGCAGCATCCTCTCCCCCTCGTCGATACCGCTCATACCCATGTTTACATCCAGGACGGAGGCTCCGCCTTCCTCCTGCTCTCTGGCAAACTGAAGCACCAGATCCATCTTCCCCTGGCGCAGTTCCTCCTGGAGCTTTTTCTTGCCTGTGGGGTTGATCCGCTCCCCCACGATCCTGAAAGAATCCTCCAGGCCAAAGGCCAGGGTGCATCTCTCGCCGGTCAGATACCGGACGCCCTTTCTGCGCTCCGGCCTTGCGGGGCGTTTCCCCTCGGTCAGAGCCTTCAGCCGGCCGATATACTCCGGCGAGGTGCCGCAGCATCCGCCCAGCAGGGAGACACCCGTCTCCAAAAGATCCTCCATTTCCTCCAGGAAGGTGTCCGGGTCCATATCGTAGACCGTGTTTCCCTCCCCGTCCAGGGCAGGCAGGCCCGCGTTGGGCTTTGCAATCAGGGGCAGATCCGTCACCTGGGCCATCTGGAGCAGCAGATCCTTCATGCCGGCGGGGCCCGTAGAGCAGTTCACGCCCACCGCGTCGGCCCCCAGGCCCTCCAGCACCAGGGCCGCAGTGGCGGCGTCCGTGCCGAACAGGGTCCTTCCCCCGCTCTCAAAGGTCATGGTGGCCAGAATGGGCAGATCGCTCACCTCTCCGGCGGCGATCAGGGCCGCCCTGGTCTCCGCCAGGCTCATCATGGTCTCCACCACCAGCAGATCCACTCCGGCCTTCTCCATGAGGCGGATCTGCTCCTTGTACACATCGATGAGCTCCTCCAGCTCCATATCCCCCACCGGCTTAAGCTGCCGTCCGGTCATGGTCAGATCTCCCGCCACCAGAACCCTTTTCCCCCCTTGGGGGGCTGCCTGGGCCGCCTTTTTCGAGAGGGCAGTCAGCTCCCGGATCAGCTCTTCCTGGCGGCCCGCCAGGCCGTACTGGGCCAGCTTGACCCGGTTGGCGGTGAAGGTGGGCGCGTACAGGATCCGGGTGCCCGCCCTCACATAGCTCTCCTGGAGCTCTAACAGGGTCTCCGGGTGCTCCAAAATCCAGGCCTCCGGGCAGACTCCGGCGGGCATTCCCTTTTTCATCAGATTCGAGCCCGTGGCCCCGTCCAGCAAAACGTAGCCCCCGCCTGCATATTCTCTCCATTCGCTTTTTGTCATGGCAGCTCCTTGTCCGGATCTTCCGCAGTATTCCAGATCCGCTTTTCTTATGCTTCTCTTATTTTTCAAGCGTAACACAAATCAAGGCTGTTCTCAACTGGAAATATGCCAAGGATTGTGATCCTAAGGTTGCGCCGCATGGGAAAATGTGATAAAGTGTGTACAGATATGTCGCCTGAGAGAAACCGCTTCAGAATACTTTTCGGAGGATCCCACCTTGAAGAAACTACATCAGATATTGTTGACCGCATCGGTCATCTGTTTGCTTCTCACCGGCTGCGGGCCAGACCCCAAGCTGGCCGCCTTTGAGAATGATATGAACGCCTTCTGTGACAGCGCAGCCCGGCTGAACGCTTCCATCAATGACCTGGCCGGGACGCTGGAAAACGGCAATCTCAGCTTTGCCAGGGAGCAGCTTCTCTTTTACCTGGACGAGCTGGACGGAGAGTTTCAAAAGCTCGCCCAGATAGAATTTCCCGAAAAATATGCCTATCTGGAAGAGCTTTCCGCGGAGGCAGGCCAGTACATGTCGGAGGCCGTCTCATCCTACCACGCTCTCTACGGGTCGGAGGACTCCTTCACCGAGGCCATGGCGCAGTACGCGGAGGAAAACTATGCCCGGGCCAACAGACGTCTTCAGATCATCTTAAGCGTCATCCACGGGGAGGATCCCGCGGAGTATGAGGAAGGCTCTCAGACCATCTCTACACCCCAGACCAGCAGCAGAAGATTTTTCACCACAAAATTCACCGCCACAATCCCCACCGCCGCAAACAGATACCAGCTGTGAAAACGCATTCCCCTAAAGAAACGTCTTCCGGTGAGCCGGGAGGCCAGATGGCTTCCCATAAAACACCCGTACAGCACTGCGGCGTAGGGCACCAGGGGGTGATACCACAGAGAACCGAGAAAATCCCCCTTCAGCAGGGCCAGCACCGCCCGGGTTCCCCCGCACCCCGGACAGTAGATATGAAAGCATGTGTTCCAGATACAGGGAGCCAGCACAGAGCGTGTTCCCATAAACGTCAGCCAGAGACACACAAAGACAGCTGCGGCCGCAAAGACCCCAGCTCCCACATAAAACAGCTGATCCTCCAGGGAGAGCCCGCCAAAGCTCCCCCTGATTTTTTTCTTTTCAGACATGCCTGCTCCCTTACGGTTATTCCGAAAGAGGAACGCCCCGTCCGTCGGTGTTGATCTTGCCCACCAGGATCAGGATTCCCTCCACCAGGCCCCAGATCGAGGAAGCCATCACCAGGAACACCCCGATCACGATGCAGGACGTGATGAGGCCTACAATCGTCAGTACCAGCTGAATGACGGCCTTCTGGGTATATCCCAGATAAAAGTTATGTACGCCGAAGGCCCCCAGAAAGATCCCCAGCAGACCGGCTGCGATCTTGGACTTGGCATCCATGGGAATCGGCGGCTGGCAGGGCACGCCGCAGTTTAAGCACACGGTGGCCTCAGGCGTCACGGGCTTGCCGCAGTTGCGGCAGTAATTACTCCCCATCCCCTTGGCGACGCCGCATTTTACGCACATAACAGCCTCGTCGGTCGAGTAGGGTTCTCCACAGTTTTTGCAGTAATACATTGCGTGTCTCCTTCCGGAAAAAATTTTCTACTCTTATTTTAGCACATACGTTTCAGATTGCAAGAAAAATTGTGCGTTTTTCTGCGTCCGTCCGTATATTTTGCTTGCAAATCTTCCGCATTGTAGTATAATTACTTTATGGTGTTTACCAAAATACATATATTCTTAAGGGAGGAAAAGAAAATGGACGGTCAGAATCTTCAGAACGAAAACGTGGCAGGACCTGAACAGCCGAAGAAGTCCAACGGCCTTGCCATCGCCGGTATGGTGCTGGGTATCATATCCATCATCGGCGCATGCTGCAGCCCTATTGTGGGTGTTGCTCTCGCCATCGGCGGTTTGGTATGTTCTATCATGTCCAAGAAGCAGGGGCCCAGCGGTATGGCGACAGCCGGTCTCGTCTGCTCCATCATCGGCATTGTGATCGCTGTGATCAACGCCGTTGCGGGCGCGGTCCTCATCGCAAACATGCCTGAGCTGCAGAACATTCTGGACAGCGTAAACTAAAACACAGTTAAAACGGAGGAAAATCATGAGCAAAAAAGCAACCGCTGTAGTATCCTACATCACACTTATCGGCTGGCTGATCGCCTATTTTGCAGGCGACCGTCAGGGAGCCAAGTTCCACTTAAACCAGAGCCTGGATTACATCTTTTGCAGCGCCGTGGTCAATATCGTGCTGACGCTTCTGGGCTATGTGCCTGTTGTCTCTGTTGTGGCGGGAATCTTAAGCCTGGTATGCGGAATCTTCTTCTTTGTATGCTGGATTCTGGGCATTATCCACGCTGCGAAGGACGAGGAGAAGGAGCTGCCCCTGATCGGCAAGATCCGTTTCCTGAAGTAAGCTGCGCAGAGTGAACGTCCCTTATACAGGGCGGGCTTTCCTGCAGAGGAAAAAGAGCAAAACAGGGCCGGTTCCCCGGGAAATCCCGGAAACCGGCCCTCGTTTTATGCCCTTTTCAAAACCTGGCCTCGTTTGTCAGCCCGCCCTCTTTTCTCAAAGCCTGCTCTTGTTTTTTAAGGCCTGTCCCTCGTTTTTCAAAGCCTGTCCCTCGTTTTTCACCGTCACCGTCTGGATATCATAGGACAGCTCCACGCCGGTGCCCGCATAGATTTTATAAAACTGATTGATCACCCGGTCTGCCACTTTTCTTCCGTTTTCCAGATTGGTGTCCACCAGGATCACTATGTACTGGGTGTTGCTGAAACGGCTTCCCACATCCACCATGCGCAGCGAGTAGGCGGCCGCCACCTCCAGAGCCGACATGGCTTCCTCGTTGACCGCATTGTCCAGATAGGTTTCGCCGCCTCCCAAGGCGAACAGAACCGCCTGCACCTGCTGGCCGTTTCGCTTGATACAGCGGGACAGATAGGTGTACAGATTCTGGAACTCCTCATATGGGATCTTGAACACACCCGTCTCCAGATTCGTCCGTCCCTCCAGGATACGGCGGATATGATCCAGATCCATATCCGGCCTTGCGGCCGGCTTCACCGTATCGCCGCCCCGGTAAAAGCTCACGGAGGCCTTGCCGCTTCTCTTCACATAATAGAGCGCCTTGTCCGCGCCGCTGTAAAGAACGGCATAGCTCTTGCCGTCCGCCGGGGACATGGCGATCCCCGCCGAGAGATTCGTCACATTATCCAGCCCGATCTGTGCCATATTGCCGGCGAAAGCCTCCAGGATCCCATTGACTCTCTTCTCCACGGACTCACGCTCCCGCACATCCGACATAAACAGGACAAACTCGTCTCCCCCCAGCCGGCAGGACACATCGCCCTCCTCCATCTTCTCCTGCAGGGTGGCCGCGATCAGCTTGATCACCTTGTCTCCCACCAGATGCCCGTAATTCTCGTTGATCCCGCTGAAATCGTCCAGATCCACAATCACAAACGCCCCGCTGTGGCCCTTCGCCAGAAGCCGGTTAATCAGGGATTCCCCATATGCTCTGTTGGACAGCCCGGTCAGGACGTCCACCGTCCCCTTTTCCCTGCTGTAGTCCGTCAGAGCCCTCCCCAGCAGAGCGTTGCCCTGATCTGCGGCTTCATCCGACAGCTCCGCCTCAGGGAACGCGTCCTCCTGGCGTCTCCTGTCCTGTCTGGCCACGTGGAAGCCCTCGTTGAGCATCTCCACAAACACGCTCACAAGATGGGGATCGAACTGTGTCCCCGAGCACCGCTCAAACTCAGACACCACACTGGGATCCGGCAGTTTGGCCCGGTAGATCCGGTTGGAGGTCATGGCGTCGTAGGTGTCCGCAATGGCTATGATCCGGGCACACAGAGGGATTTCCTCTCCCTTCAGTCCAAAGGGATACCCGTTTCCGTCATATCTCTCATGGTGATACAGGGCGCCGTCGGAAACGCCGGGAATGATCCTCACATTCTTAAGGATTTCCGCCCCGATCACCGGATGTTTCTTGATCTGTCCAAACTCCCTCTCGCTCAGCCGGGAGGGCTTGTTTAAAATGGTGTCAGGCACACCGATTTTCCCGATATCGTGAAGCAGGCCGATCAGGTAGAGATTGTGGGACTCCTCCGCGCTCCAGCCCAGCCTCTCGGCGATGGCCTCCGCGCACAGGGCCACCCGCATGGAATGGCCAGAGGTATAAGCATCCTTGGCGTCTATGGTATTCGCGATAGCCATAATGGCGTTGATCGACACCTTTTCCACCAGACGGGACTTTTCCTCCAGCTTGCCCTCCAGATCCCTTCTCAGGCCGTAGAGCTCAATCACATGGCTGATGCGGCTCTTCATGGCCATCGGGACGAAGGGCTTTACAATAAAGTCCGCCGCTCCCATCATAAAGCAGTCCTTCTCTATCTCCGGCGCAGCGTCTTCTGTGAGGATAATCACCGGGATCTTGCTCCATTGAGGGTGATTTTGGATGCGGGTCATGATCTCCGCCCCGTCCATCCCGGGCAGATGGAAGTCAAGCAGAATCAGCTGGGGAGAATAGACCTCCAGCATCTCCAGGGCCTGCTCACCCGAGCCGGCGGACAACACATCATACTCCTGGCCGAGTATTTTCTGCACCAGCTTCAGATTGACGGTGCTGTTGTCTACCATCAGTATATATGCTGTTTCCTGTTCCCTCTGCTCAGATACCATGCAAGCCGCCTCCCAGTTTTCTCCAAGCCAAATACAGCCGCGCCCTCAGAGCGCAGACCTGCCCCTTCCGCTGATCCCTCCTCTGCCAAAATCACAGCTCAGTAAAATCAAAAAACTAGGATATCACTATATCATAAAACCGTCATCTTGTCAAACAAAGCGCCTTAAACGCCACATTATACACCGTAAACGTCACTTTATGCACCTTTAATGCCGCTTTATTCATGTTCAAAAAACCGTCTAAAAATGCCGCGGTCCCCTAAAGGCCGCGGCATTTTCCCGGAATGTTTACATAATATAACTCTCCGCATTGATGACTTTGCCGCCAAACAGATCCTTCAGCCACTGAGGGAACTGGCTGCCGGGCTCCCCGCCGGGGGGCATCTGGAAGGGCGCACCCATCGGCAGGCCCTCCGGGGAAGGTGCATCCATGGGCAGGCCCTCCGAAGCGGGCGCCTCCACGGCTCTGACAATGGAGGCCACATGGGAGGAAACGGCGGCGACGGCACTCTCCTGTTCCTCCCAGCAGCTTACGCTGGCGCAGTGCTCCAGCATCAGCCTCTCCAGGATCAGCCCCGCGCTCACATCCTTTCCAATCTCCACCGAGGCGCAGTGTCTGACCTGGAGCTGATTGGGCGAATTCTCCAACAGGGCCCGGTCGATCCGCACGCTGGGCATGCGCTCCAAAATTCTTCCCTCCCATATATATTCCAACCGGCCGTACTCCAGGTTCAGCCGCCGCAGGGCTTCCTCCTGGGATTTCCGGATCCGTACCTCTCCGGAGACCGCAATCCGCCTGACGCCTCCCTCCAGGGCCTCCCAGTCACAGTCCGGGGCCGCCTCCAGATCTCCGTGCACATAGATGCTTCCGCCCTCCTTTTCAATCAGGCTCCCGTCCAGCACCGCGTCCCCCAGGTGCAGGCTCATGCCGGCGGGGATCACCGTGAGAGCCGTCTTCTCGTCCACCAGGCCGACTCCCGCCTCCACCAGTTCCTCCGGCAGGATCAGCCGTCCGGTGATAAACTGTACCTTTTTCTCCAAAAGCTTCCCAAGATCCACCGATTTGTCCTGTATGATCAGCTCCTGTTCCACGTAATATTTTCCTCCCTCTCTGGCCCGCAGAGGGAAATATTTGTCCAGCACAAACACAGGCTCCAGAAGAATACCGTCGTCCGGATAGACAGACACGGACCCGTTCACCGACATGCTTAAGGATTCGGACCCCATATCCAGACTTTTGGGGAGCTTGACAGAGCCGTTCACGCAGATTTTTGCATAGCGCTTCAGGGCCTCCTGGGTGCCGGGGTGAATAAACAGATTGCCGTTGACGGTCAGAACGGTGTACTCCCTGACGGATGTGGCCTGGGTGATCTCGTAGGAGCCGTTCACGGTTTTGATCTCCACCTCCACCTCCGGGGGCAGCTCTACGGTGCAGTCCTGGTTGATGGTGACAGGCAGCCGGTTCAGGATACTTTTGCTGGCGTCGCTCACCAGCAGCACATCCGTGTTGATAAGCATTTTCTCATAGCCGCTGTAGTCCTCCTCCTTCATCCTTCTGGTGTCGCACACATCGCAGTTTAACGCATAGCTTTTCTTCTCAAACATTTCTTTTTCCTCCCAATGCTTCTTTTAAGTGTCTGCGGGCGTCGGAAAGCCTGCTGCGGACTGTCCCCGGCGGCAGAGAAAGGATCTCTCCGATCTGGCGGGAGTTATACCCCTCCAGATACCGCATAGACAGAATCGTTCCCTCCCGGTCCGGCAGGGAGCGGAGCACTTCCTCCCACTCCCAGCGCAGGATTTCCTCCGGATAAGCCTGCCGGGGCGGAAGTTCCTCCACAATGCTCTCCCGGCCCCCGTGGCGGATCCGGTCCACGTACAGATTTTTGACCGTCCGGTACAGCCAGGCACGGCGCTGGCCCTCCCGCAGCTGCCCGAGCAGGTCCTCATGAAGCATCGCGCGCAAAAATGCTTCCTGCACCAGCTCCTGTGCGGTGTGCTCATTTCCCGTCATGCTGCGGCACCAGTCCGTCAGCTCCCGATAATAGGTTTGATACAGTTCCTCGATCATCCTTCTGTGTCTCCTCGCCCTTCACCTATAAGACGGATGAAAGGGAGATTGTGTTGGGAGAAATTTATGTGTTACATTAAATACTAAATATTTAGTTGTCAGGCAGATACACTTATGCTATACTATTTGACATGGGAAACCAGAGAGCCAGGCGGCTTACCCTCTTTGAATGGGAGGGGCTGACCCTCCAGACGAAAGAAAGGAGGGATGTCAATGGTTACATATTCTGATCTGATTCAGATAGGTATATTCATTGTAGCCCTCATAGGATTGTGTTATACAGTCTTTAAGGGCAGAAAGTAGCCGCCACTACTGCAATAGTGACGGCTGTTGAAATGTAACAGACCAATGTTACTAGGGTAGCCGCTTCTCTGGCTTTCCCTATTTCCATTTATAGAATAACACATGCAAAAGGTAATTGCAAGCACAACATCAAACTTTTACAAGATACCGCTCAAGGACGATTTCCCTGACAGCATCCTCCGGGCTTTTCCGGGTATTATCATACAAATGACCCTGGTTTTCCGGCATTGCCTCCAGTTCCCTTTTCAGGAACAGGGCCCTGCCGATCATATCCACGTCACCGCGCATACGGATACGTCTTTCAATTTCTTCCGCCTCCGCCGTAAGGACAATGTAATAGAGCTCTGCCTGATAAAGCTCCGCCAGTTCCCGGACACGGGGCAATTCTTCTTCGATCACATAGTCGATTACAACGTCGATCCCCTGCCTGAGCGCTCTGCCCGCCGTTTCTATTATGCAGTCCCAATTAAACCGCAGGATATCTTCCCAATGTACCGAATCAGACGCCTCGCCATCCACAAAGAAATCACCCTTATCCTCCGGTTCTATAAATCCCCTGTGAAAATCATCCCCATGGATCACATAAACTGTCTTTCTGAACCGATCGACAAGATGCCTGGCATAATCTTCTGAAAATGTCGACTTCCCACAGCCGCAGGGGCCCGAAATAAATATAAGCTTTGCCATTTTCGCCTCACAATTCCTGTTTATCATCCTGCTGTATCTGCTGATTTCCCATAGGGGCTTTGAATGTCCTTACATTTCCGAGCAGTTTTACGCCCCCATTATCAACCAGTATCGCTCCGGCCCCGCGGGCAATTGCATATACAATCTTTCCCCGTTCGGAAATTACTCGCCGGATGGCATCATTTTGAATATCCGTGTCCTCATAATGCACCTCGACATAAAAATCTCTCAAGTAGGGAAGCCCGTTGTAATATTGAAATTCCGGGTAGTCACTATCCGGTGACAAATGGTATTCCGCCAACTGAACAACTGCGCCGGCGCTATATCCCATAGCAATACCGTCGTGTCTCATCAAAGTATCATACAGATCAAATTCTTTGATGCGCTCCATCATTCTGTCCGGCAGGCCGCCGGGAAAGTAAACGATATCCGCTTTTTCGATTTTCTGTCTGGCGGAATCTTTCGTGTCCGTAAAATAATTGAGGAATGAAATGTTGCTTTCCGCTATCCCATAAGAGGCCAGCCCGCCTGTAATATCGGCATAAAGCCTGCCTTTTTCCCTGCCATACAGGAGATTCCAGTCTTCAATGGTCTTAACACAGTTGTCCCGAAAAGCGAAAGCGACAACCGCAGCCGTGTGGCCCGGTTTTATGTACCTTTTCAGATCGTCGAAAAGCCATGCGGCGTTTATATCATAACCCTCGAGCAAAATATTGATCATGAGAAAATTCCCTTCTTATTTTGAATTGCCATACGTTGTTATCGGATTTTGCTTCGCGTCAGCTTTTTCCCCTCGCCCTTCACCTATAAGATGGATGAGAAGGGGATTGTGTTGGAGAAATTATATTATTTATCTATATATTTTGTATTACGTAAAATGCCAAATACCATATTGCCAGACAGATGCACTTATGTTATACTATGTGACATGGGAAACCAGAGAGCCAGGCGGCTTACCCTCTTTGAATGGGAGGGGCTGACCCTCCAGACGAAAGAAAGGAGGGATGTCAATGGTTACATATTCTGATCTGATTCAGATAGGTATATTCATTGTAGCCCTCATAGGATTGTGTTATACAATCTTTAAGGGCAGAAAGTAGCCGCCACTACCACGAATAGTGACGGCTGGTACTAAAACTAGCTAATCATTCAGGGTAGAGCCGCTTCTCTGGCTTTCCCTGTTTCTTGTTATAGTATAGCACATGCAAAGAAAAATTGCAAGCGCATTTTGCTAGGCAGCGGTCTTTTTTCACTTTAAATAAATTTGTGTGCTGCCGCCTGTGTGCTACTTGAGTGCTATTTGTGTGCTGCGCGGTAAAATTCAGGGCCTCCGCCGACAATTTACGCTGGCGCAGGCCCCTGATTTTACTGAATTTTACTGGGTTTTGCCGAATCCCTTAGAACTTCCCAGCCTTGGCCGCTTCCTCAACAGAGACAGCCACAGCCACGGTGGCGCCCACCATAGGGTTGTTGCCCATGCCGATGAGGCCCATCATCTCCACATGAGCGGGCACGGAGGAAGATCCTGCGAACTGGGCGTCGGAATGCATCCGTCCCAGGGTGTCAGTGAAGCCGTAGGAAGCAGGGCCTGCCGCCATGTTGTCGGGATGCAGGGTGCGCCCGGTGCCGCCGCCGGAGGCCACGGAGAAGTACTTCTTGCCGGCCTCGGTCCTCTCCTTCTTGTAGGTGCCTGCCACGGGATGCTGGAACCGGGTAGGGTTGGTGGAGTTGCCGGTGATGGACACGTCCACATTCTCCTTCCACATGATGGCCACGCCCTCAGGCACGCTGTTGGCGCCGTAGCAGTTCACCTTGGAGCGAAGGCCCTCTGAATAAGAGATGCGGTCGGTCTCCTTCACGGTGTTGGTATAGGGATCGTACTCGGTCTCCACAAAGGTGAAGCCGTTGATACGGGAAATGATCTTGGCAGCGTCCTTGCCCAGACCGTTTAAGATCACGCGCAGCGGCTTCTGGCGGACCTTGTTGGCCTTCTCGGCGATACCGATGGCGCCCTCCGCAGCGGCGAAGGACTCATGTCCCGCCAGGAAGCAGAAGCAGTCGGTGTCCTCCTCCAGAAGCATCTTGCCCAGATTGCCGTGTCCCAGACCCACCTTGCGGGTGTCCGCCACGGAACCGGGGATACAGAATGCCTGCAGGCCCTCGCCGATGGCAGCCGCGGCCTCGGAGGCCTTCCGGCAGCCCTTCTTGATGGCGATGGCAGCGCCCACGGTGTATGCCCAGCAGGCGTTCTCAAAGCAGATGGGCTGGATCTTCTTTACCTGATCGTACACATCCAGGCCGGCATCCTTGGTGATCTTCTCAGCCTCCTCCAGGGAGGAGATGCCGTAGCCATTCAGCACGGCGTTAATCTTATCGATTCGTCTCTCATATGATTCAAATAAAGCCATTTTCCTTGTCCTCCTTATTTCCGCTTACTCTTTTCTGGGATCGATGATCTTCACAGCGTCCGCCACGCGGCCGTACTGGCCCTTTGCCTTCTCCCAGGCGGTGTTGGGATCGTCGCCCTTCTTGATGAAGTCGGTCATCTTGCCGAGGCTCACAAACTGATAGCCGATGATCTGATCGTCCTTGTCCAGAGCGATGCCGGTCACATAGCCCTCTGCCATCTCCAGATAGCGGGGTCCCTTCTTCAGAGTGCCGTACATGGTGCCCACCTGGCTGCGAAGACCCTTGCCCAGATCCTCCAGGCCGGCGCCCACGGGAAGTCCTTCCTCAGAGAAGGCGCTCTGGGTACGTCCGTAGACGATCTGCAGAAACAGCTCTCTCATGGCGGTGTTGATGGCGTCGCACACCAGGTCCGTGTTCAGAGCCTCCATCACGGTCAGGCCGGGAAGGATCTCGGCGGCCATGGCGGCGGAATGGGTCATACCGGAGCATCCGATGGTCTCCACCAGAGCCTCCTGAATGATACCCTCCTTCACGTTCAGGGACAGCTTGCAGGCACCCTGCTGAGGCGCGCACCAGCCCACACCGTGTGTAAAGCCGGAAATATCCTCCACCTTCTTTGCCTGCACCCACTTGGCTTCCTCAGGGATCGGCGCGCAGCCGTGATGTACGCCCTGAGCTACGGGACACATTTCTTCTACTTCCTTTGAATAGATCATGTGAAATCTCCTTTCAATATGTATAAGTTATTATTTCATCACTTTCATTGACAAAATAATCTCATTCCCTAATATTTTCTCATATATATAACAAAAAATCCAGTGCTTTTTATAAAAAATATCGAAATGGCTCAGACGGCCGGCTCCCTACCTCTTCTCCACCGCCTCGCCGGACTTTTTCAGGATACTGTGCGCCGGCACCACCCCTCTGACACAGGAGGTGGGATATATATTGCTCTCCCTCCCCACCACGGTTCCCGGATTCAGCACACTGTTGCAGCCTACCTCCACACCGTCCCCCAGCATGGCGCCCACCTTTTTCAGCCCCGTCTCGATTTCCTCCCCCTGGCCCTTGATCTTCACCAGGGTCTTGTCGCTCTTGACGTTGGAGGTGATGGAGCCCGCCCCCATATGGGCCTTATACCCCAGGATACTGTCCCCCACATAATTGTAGTGAGGCACCTGGACCCTGTTGAACAGCACCACATTCTTCAACTCCGTGGAATTGCCCACCACGGCCCCCTTTCCCACAATGGCGCTGCCCCGCACAAAAGCACAGTGCCGGATCTCAGCCTCCTCATCCACAATCAGAGGCCCGTTCAGACAGGCCGTAGGAGCCACCTTGGCGCTCCTTGCGATCCAAATATCCTCCCCCCGCTTCTCAAACCGCTCCGGATCCAGCTTCGCCCCCAGCTCCCGGATAAAATCCGCGATCTTTGGAAGCACCTCCCAGGGGTACACGGCCCCCGCAAACAAATCCCCCGCCAGAGTCTCCCTTAAATCAAACAGCTCTTCCACTGTCACACCCGTCATATACAATCTCTCCTCTCCTAATCTATCCCTTAAAATCTGCACTTTCCTGTAACAGGAGTAAGACAGGCCAGACAAAATAAGGGCGACTTGCCACTGCATCGGAGCCCGTTTTTGTCTGGACTGCCTTACTCCGTCCGGATCCAGCGATCTCCCCCGCGCCAAACCCATTTTTGCCCAGACAACCTTACTCCGTCCGGATCCAGCGATCTACTTCCTCCTATAGTTAACCTCCGCAGCCCGGAACATCTGAAACAAAGCATTCTGGTTGCTCAGCTGCTTGACGATATTGGTCCTCCTGGTCACAAAATCTTCCAGCTTTCGCATATATTCCTCGGAGGTGATATCCCCCGAGGCCACCTGGGTAAGCCCCTTCTCCCAGCTGGCGGTCAGGGCCGGATTGAGCAAAGGCCGGATTGAGCTGTCCACCACATCGTAGACCATCTCCCCCATCAGAGTGGGTGTGATAATCTGCGTCTTCTTATTCAGGGCCAGATACTCTATGTTCACCAGCTTCTTCAAAATTTCCGCCCGGGTGGCGCTGGTGCCGATGCCGCTCCCCTTGATCTGGGAGCGCAGTTCCTCATCCTCGATAAACTGTCCCGCGTTCTCCATGGTCAGGATCATGCTGCCGGAGTTGTAGCGCTTGGGCGGGGTGGTCTCCCCCTCCTTGATCTCAAAGCCGGCGGCAGGCAGGCGGTCTCCCTTTTTCAGCTTCTGCAAAAGCCCCATAAAGGCGGCATCGCACTTAACCTCCTCCAGCTCTCCCTCCGGCTCCTTCTCCCGGTCTGCCTCCCGGCCCTTCTCCTTCTCCTGCCCGGAGTTCTTTCCCCCCGGCGCTCCCGCATCCCTGCCCCGTTCCATAAAGGGCGCCTGGGCCGCCTGCAGATAGCCCTCCTTCACCAGCACCTTAAAGCCGGCGGTAAACTGTTCTCCCCCCATGGCCAGCACCACAGTCACCTTCTGGTACTCTGCGGGAGGGAAAAAGACGGACAGAAACCGGCGCAGGATCAGCTCATAAACCCGCCCCGCCACGGGAGAGAGGCTCCCCAGGGCGTTCATGCCCTGTCCGGTGGGGATAATGGCATAGTGATCCGTGATCTGTTTGTCGTCCACATACCGGCTCTTCCCGATCTGCCCATACAGTCCCCCCGAGAGAATCTGATCCGCCAGAGCGGCACAGGCGCCATAGGGGCCGCTCTGTCCCAGGCCCCGGGCCAAGCCCCCTAGGTTTTTGTGGATTTCCTTGGCCACCGCCGAGGACAGGACTCTGGCGTCGGTCCTGGGATAGGTGGTCAACTTCTTCTCATAGAGCTCCTGGGCGATGCGCAGGGTCTCGTCCGGGCTGATCTTAAAGTATCGGGAGCAGTCGTTCTGCAGCTCCGCCAGGTTATACAAAAGGGGAGGCTTCTTGCTCTCCTTTTTGCGCTCGATGCTCTTTACGACTCCCTCCCGGCAGGGATCTTCCTCCAGACAGCGGATCAGCTCTCTGGCAGTCTCTTCCTTGCGGAAGCCGTTTTCCTTGTACAGCAGGGGAGAGGCAAAATACCGGGAGCCCTCCAGGGCCTTCCACTCCCCGGTCAGAGTCCTTCCCTCGCCCTCCTGGCCCTCTCCCCCCAGGCAAAAGCTGCCCAGCACCCGGTAAAAGGGGGTCTTTACAAAGCTGCGGATCTCCCGCTCCCGCTTCACCACCATGCCCAGCACGCAGGTCATGACCCGTCCCACGGAGATCACCGCCTTGTCTCTCTTTAAGTATTCCTTCACATTCCTGCCGTATTTTAAGGTGAGCACCCGGGAAAAATTGATGCCCATCAGATAGTCCTCCTTGGCACGCAGATAGGCCGCGTCTCCCAAGCTGTCGTACTCCGACAGATCCTTGGCCTCCCGGATCCCACGAAGGATCTCTTCCTCCGTCTGGGAGTCGATCCACACCCGGCGCCGCTGCTTTCCCCTGACCCCGGCCATCTGCTCCACCAGCCGGTAGATATACTCACCCTCCCGTCCGGAGTCGGTGCACACATAAATCACCGCCACATCGGGCCGGTTCAGCAGTCCGCTGACGATATCGAACTGCTTCTTCACGCCGGAGATCACCTCATAGCGGAAGGTTTCCGGGATAAAGGGGATAGTATCAAAGCTCCACTTTTTGTACTTTTCATCGTAGGCCTCCGGGTAGCTCATGGTCACCAGATGCCCCACGCACCAGGTGATGATGGCCTCCGGGGATTCCATGTAGCCGTCGTAGGACCCGGCGTTTATCTTTAACGCCTTGGCGAATTCTCTCGCCACGCTTGGCTTTTCCGCTATAAACAAATTTTTAGGCACGTTTCAAAAGCTCCTCGATCTGCTGGGCCGTCTGGGGCCTGCCCAGGTAGTAGCCCTGGATCACATTGCAGCCCACGGCATAGAGATATTTGTACTGCTGCTCCTGCTCTACCCCCTCCGCAACGGTCTCAAAGCCCAGGGTCCGGGCCATGTTGATGATGGTCTCCGTGATCACCCGGGTGGCGGCGTCCGTCAGCACCGTGTCGATGAAGGATTTGTCGATCTTCAGGGTATCGATGGGAAGTCTCTTTAAATAGGACAGGGAGGAAAAACCCGTTCCGAAATCGTCCAGGGAAACCCGGATGCCGTGCTCCCGCAGAACCCGCAGCTTTTCCGCCACCTTCTCGAAATCCTCGATGAGCACGCTCTCCGTGATCTCCAGCTCGATCTCGGAGGGATTTACCCGGTATTTTTCCAGCAGCCCCAGCAGCACCTCCACAAACTCCTCCTTCATATACTGGATGGCGGAGATATTGATGGAGAGGATGATGGGCAGGGCGTACTTTTCCTTCCATATATGATATTGCTTAATACTCTGCTCCATGACCCAGTTTCCGATGGGGATGATGGAGCCGTTCTTTTCCGCAATGGGGATAAAAAGGGCCGGGCTGATCATGTGATGATCCCGATCCTGCCAGCGGATCAGGGCCTCCATCCCCCGCAGCCTTTTGCTCACCGTGTAAAACTGCGGCTGGTAATGGAGGGAGAAATTCTGATGGAACACGGCCTCCTTCAGCTTGTTCTCAATCTGCACATTCTGCAGAAACTCCCGCAGCATGGGCGCGTCAAAATACTGGATGGCGTTCTTGCCGGAGGATTTGCTCTTCATCATGACGATCTCGGCGCAGTTGATCAGCTCCAGGGCCGAGGACGCCGCATGGGGATACTGGGCCACTCCCACGCTGACCGTAATGGTCAGCTCCTGGCCGCCGCTTAGGGTAAAGGGATGGCGGATCCGCTCCTTGATCTTCTGGTAGATGACTTCCTCGGTCTCCTCCCCGTAGGGCTCATAGATGGCCATACAGTACACATCGCTGTTCAGATGGCAGACGATGACCTTCTCGCTGGCGAACTCCTTCAGCACAGCCCCAAACTGCTGCACCAGCTCGTCTCCCACAATGATGCCCAGGCCGTCGTTTACCTTGTGGAAATCATCGATATCCACCACCAGGACGCTGATGCGCTCCTGATGCTCCTTGGCGTTGCGCACAAACTCCCCCAAAAGCCGCACGAAATAGTTGCGGTTGTAGAGCCCCGTCAGCGAATCGTAGAAGGCCATATAGGTCAGTTCCTCGTCCTGCTGGCGGTATCGGGTGCGGTCCGTGACCCGGATCACCTTGTCCACGGGCTCCCCCTTTTCGTCACAGAACACGGTGGCGGAAAACTCCAGCCAGATCTTTTTGCTGCGGAGCATACACTCCACCCTGGCGTTCTTTTTCCCCTCCCGCTCCGGAAACAGCACATGGCGCAGAGGCTCCACATAGGGCTCGTCCACTGTCATCTCCAGCTTGACCCAGTCCTCCTCCCGGCAGATGTCAAAGGGGAAAAACCGCCTCCATCTCCCCAGCGTCACATATGTCCGGCTCTGAAAGGAATAATACAAAAACGCATTTTCTGAGGTATCGCAGATCAGCCGGTACATTCTCTCCCCCTGATCCGTCAGATCCCCGGCCTTTTCCGGCAGATCCCTCTCCCGCTCCGGTGCCATCATCCTAATCTCCATTCCGGAGCGCTTTGCGCGGCGGGGCGATGAGAAATCCGCGAATGCGGTTTCTCATCTGCCATCAGGAGAATTTGCGGCGCTCCGGCACAAATTCCCCTGTAAAAAATCAGCACATCCGTGTGGTTTTTCACACTATGCCTCCCCGTCTGCGTTCCTTTATCCCGGCCCCGGCCTCTCCTACTTCGCCGCAATATATCCCTGGGCCTTCAAAAGTTCCGCGCACAGCACCGCCCCGCCGGCAGCGCCCCTCACCGTGTTGTGGGAAAGTCCCACAAACTTAAAGTCGTAAACCGTATCCTCCCGCAGGCGCCCCACGCTGATGCCCATGCCTCTCTCAAAATCCACATCCAGGGTTACCTGAGGGCGGTTGTCTTCCTCCAGATACTGAATAAACTGCCTGGGGGCGCTGGGAAGCTCCAGCTCCTGGGGCACGCCCCGGAAATTCACCAGCTTCTCAATCAGCTGCTCCTTCACAGGCTTTTTCCGAAACTTTACGAACACCGCCGCCGTATGGCCGTTCAGCACGGGCACCCGGATACACTGGCAGGTGATCACCGGCTCAGCGGCGGGCACAATGATTCCGTTCTCGATACGGCCCCAGATGCGCAGGGGCTCCTTCTCGCTCTTTTCCTCCTCGCCGCCTATGTAGGGGATGATGTTCCCCACCATCTCCGGCCAGTCCTTAAAGACCTTGCCCGCTCCGGAGATCGCCTGGTAGGTGGTGGCCACCACCTCGTAGGGCTCATATTCCATCCAGGCCGTCAGCACAGGGGCATAGCTCTGGATGGAGCAGTTGGGCTTTACCGCCACAAATCCCCTCTCGGTTCCCAGACGTTTTCTCTGATAGTCGATCACTCTCATATGCTCCGGATTGATCTCCGGCACCACCATGGGCACGTCCGGGGTCCACCGGTGGGACTTGTTGTTGGAGACCACCGGGGTCTCCGTGCGGGCGTAGTCCTCCTCTATCTTCTTGATTTCCTCATTGGGCATATCCACGGCGCTGAACACAAAATCCACCTGGGAGGCCACCTTCTCCACCTCGTTCACGTTCATCACCGCAATATCCTTTACCGCCTGAGGCATGGGAGTATCCATCTTCCAGTTTTCTCCCACCGCGTCCTCGTATCTCTTGCCCGCGGAGCGGGGGCTGGCGGCCACGCAGGTCACCTCAAACCAGGGGTGGTTCTCCAGCAGGGCGATAAAGCGCTGTCCCACCATGCCCGTGGCGCCCAATATACCGACTTTCAGTTTCTCACTCATATTCTCTTCTCCTTTATCCTTTCTCCCCTGCGGCGCACCAAAGGCCCGCCGCGGCGGAGGTTATGCTTCGTCCAAGTATGCCCGGTAGGCGCGGATCTCCTGGTCCATGGCCACCGGCCCGGGGGCCCCCTCGGTCAGGCGCTTCTCCACGCAGGTCTTTAAGGAAATGGCGTCGTACACATCCGCCTCAAATTTCTCGCTGATCTGCCGCAGTTCCTCCAGAGGCATATCGTCGATGGCGCATTTTTTCTCCAGGCACCTGAGCACCAGCCGTCCCACGATCCCGTGGGCATCCCGGAAGGGCACTCCCTTTCCCACCAGATAGTCCGCCGCGTCGGTGGCGTTGGTAAAGCCCTCCTTGGCGCTGGCCGCCATCCTCTCCCGGCGGAAGTGCATGGTCTTTATCATGCCGGTGAAAAGAATCAGGCAGCTCTGGACGGTCTCCATGGCGTCGAAGGAAGCCTCCTTGTCCTCCTGCATATCCTTGTCATAGGCCAGGGGCAGACCCTTCATGGTGGTCAAAAGCCCCATCAGGGCCCCGTAGACCCGGCCCGTCTTGCCCCTGACCAGCTCCGCGATATCCGGATTTTTCTTCTGGGGCATGATGCTGCTCCCGGTAGAATAGGCGTCGTCCAGCTCCACAAACTGATACTCGTTGCTGTTCCAGAGGATGATTTCCTCGCAAAAGCGGCTCAGGTGCATCATAATCAGAGAAAGATCCGACAAAAACTCAATCAGATAATCCCGGTCCGACACCGAGTCGATGCTGTTGCGGGTGGGCCCCGCAAAGCCCAGCAGCTGCGCGGTGTACTCCCGGTCCAGAGGGTAGGTGGTGCCCGCCAGGGCGCCGGCTCCCAAAGGGCAGTAATTCATTCGCCGGATCAGATCCCGAAGCCGGTCCCTGTCCCGGGAAAACATCTCAAAGTACGCTCCGTAGTGGTGGGCCAGGGTGATGGGCTGGGCCTTCTGCAGATGGGTAAAACCGGGCATGTAGGTGTCCCTGTTCTTCTCCATGGTGTCCAGGATCACCTCCAGGAGGCTCTTCAGCAGGCTGTCGGTGCCCTGCGCCTGCTCCCTGGTATAAAGCTTCATGTCCAGAGCCACCTGGTCGTTGCGGCTTCTGCCGGTGTGCAGCTTTTTCCCCGCCTCTCCGATCCGCTCCGTCAGATTGGCCTCCACGAAGCTGTGAATATCCTCATATTGGGAGGTGATGGCAAGACGCCCCTCCTCCACATCCCGCAGGATGCCCTCCAGGCCCTTCTGAATCTGCTCTCCCTCATCCTCGGTCAATATCCCCTGGCGGGCGAGCATCCGGGCATGGGCCATACTTCCCTGAATATCCTGGCGGTACAGTTTCCTGTCAAATCCGATGGACGCATTGAAATCATATACCAGCTTGTCCGTATCCTTGGTAAAGCGTCCGCCCCACAAAGCAGCCATGTCTTTTCTCCGTTCCTGTGTCATTTCTTCAAATCTTCTACAAATCATACCACAAAAGGTACTCCAATGCAAGACGACGAATATATTATTGTATATTCTCAGCAGACAGAAGGAGGGATGCCTTATGCAAGAAAACAAAAGACCGAATCTCCTGGAGCTTAAGGACATCTGCTATTCCTACCACAGTCTCCAGGGAGAAACCAATGCCCTCTCTCACATCTCCTTCGGGGCATCGCTGGGAGAGTTTTTGGCCGTCGTTGGCCCCAGCGGCTGCGGGAAATCCACGCTCCTGTCCATCATAGCCGGCCTGCTGGAGCCGGAGTCCGGGACCGTCTCCATCCAAAATCCGGACGGCTCCATGCGCCGCCCGAGAGTGGGATACATGCTTCAGAGGGACCATCTGTTTGAATGGCGGAGCGTCTACCGAAACGTGATCCTGGGCCTGGAGATCAACCATATGCTCACAGAGGAACGTCTCGAAGGCGTGAACCGGCTGCTGAAGGACTATGACCTGGAAAAATTCCGGGAGAAGCGCCCCAGCGAGCTTTCCGGAGGCATGCGCCAGCGGGCGGCCCTGATCCGCACTCTGGCACTGGAGCCGGAGCTTCTCCTGCTGGATGAACCCTTCAGCGCACTGGACTACCAGACACGCCTCACCGTGTCCGCAGATATCTGCCGGCTGATCCGCAGGACCGGCAAGACTGTGATCCTGATTACCCACGACCTGGCGGAGGCCATCAGCCTGTCGGACCGGGTGATCGTGCTCTCCCCCCGGCCGGCGCGTGTCAAAAAGGAGCTTCCCATCCGCCTTACCCTAACGGACGACTCTCCCCTGGCCGCCCGGAACGCGCCGGAGTTTTCGGATTACTTCAATGTATTATGGAAGGAGCTGAATTATGAAAGCAAATAAAAAAGAACTGACAAAACAGGAGGAATTTGTGAGGGAGCACAGGCGGGAGCATCACAGGATTTCCTCCTGCCGGCTGCTTTTGTTCCTGCTCTTTCTGATCCTGTGGGAGGTCAGCGCGGACCTGGGCTGGATCGACAGCTTCTTTTTCTCCAGTCCCAGGCTGGTTCTGTCCTGCTTTCTGAGCATGATGAGAGACGGGACCCTTCCGATGCACATTGGGATCACCCTGCTGGAGACCGTTCTGAGCTTCCTGCTGGTATTTGTTGTCAGCCTGGCCTGCTCCACGGCCCTGTGGTACTCCCCCAGGCTCTCCCGGGTGCTGGAGCCCTATCTGGTAGTGCTCAACAGCCTGCCCAAATCCGCCCTGGCCCCCCTGCTCATTGTGTGGCTGGGCACCGGCACCCGCACCATCATTGCGGCCGGCATCTCCGTGGCCGTATTCGGATCCATCATCAGCTTCTACACGGGCTTCCAGCAGGTGGACGAGGAAATGATCATCCTGATCCGGACTCTGGGCGGCAGCCGCCGGGACGCCTTCCGCAAGGTGGTGCTGCCCGGCTCCCTGCCCATCCTGCTCTCCGCCACCAAGGTGAACATCGGCCTGGCCCTGGTGGGCGTGGTCATCGGGGAATTCCTGGCCGCCCGGAGGGGGCTGGGCTACCTGATCATTTACGGCACCCAGGTCTTCCATCTGCATATGGTAATCACCAGCATTATCCTGCTTTGTATCATTGCCATGGGATTTTATAAAGGGATCCAGTATGTGGAACATCATCTGAGGATACGGCGGCAGATTTAAGGCAGGCAATGGATTTAAAGGCGGTGCCAGATTTAAGGCCGGCGGCAGACAAAACCCGCTTCCGGCGGGCAGGGCAAAAGGCCGTAAAAATCCCCGGGAGCATTCCTTGGGCTCCCGGGGTTACCTGTCAAACTGCTGCCACAGAAAAGGAAAGGGCTGACCCGAAAAGAAAACACTTGAAACTCCGCACAGAATATGGTATATTGAACGTAAAGAAGGACACCTGCCGGTAACAGGTGCCCCAAAACGGAGTTACCCACTCCAATGGTGGATTCTCCCAGATGATGACTTTGCTCTTACGAGCACCGCCTATCCTGTGGATCAGACAGGATAGGCATTTTTATTTCTTCTTACTGTTTCTCTTATCGAGAAAGGTCAGAAACGCAACAATCAAACTGCCAAAGGAAATCAGCAAGCCAATTATCCCTATAAATATCAATACGATATCTGCGGCTGTCATATCACGTACCTCCCTTCCAACGTACTATGTACGTTTTGTATTACCGGTGAACCGGTCATTGGCTCGGGAGGCTACCACCCTGTCATGGGTACTTTCCGTAATTTGGATTTTACTACAGTCCCACAGAAATTTCAATCAAATTCTCTTTTTTATAGAGCTTCTCACACTGAGCAAACAGGGCATACCTATTGCCATGAGAGTAGAAAATGGGCATCGGCAAAAACCAATCCCCATTTTTACGTATCAATTTGTTATACATGTAAATTCGTTATCGGCACTTTCTGAAAGCTGGAAGCGGGACTCGAACCCGCGACCCCTTCATTACGAGTGAAGTGCTCTACCGACTGAGCTATTCCAGCAGGGTATGGCCATGGCTTCAGGGAACATATCTTCTCCTGCTGCCCGGCCCATTTATGCGGCCGAATTCTATTATATAGGCTCCGGCCATATTTTGCAACCCAAAATTTGATTCCCGGCAGGAAAATTTAATTTCCGGAAGAAACGGCAGGAAAAACATCCCATACCGCTACTGCTTTTCCTCATTCCCCCCAGTGGATCTGGGCCGCCTGGCGGAGGAAGTTCTAGGGGCAGGCGCCGCAGCCTTCTGCCCGGTCTGCCCTGCCTGCACCGAAGTCTCCCCACTGGCCTTCCCTGCCTGCACCTGGGCCGCCCCACTGGACTTCTCTGCCCGCGCCAAGGTCTCCCCCTTGGACTTCCCTGCCTGCGCCCGGGTCTCCCCACTGGCCTTCCCTGCCTGCACCTGGGCCGCCCCACTGGACTTCTCTGCCCGCGCCAAGGTCTCCCCCTTGGACTTCCCTGCCTGCGCCCGGGTCTCCCCACTGGCTTTCCCTGCCCGCGCCCGGGTCTCCCCACTGGCCTTCCCTGCCTGCGCCTGGGCCGCCCGCTGGGCCGCTTTTCTCTCCCGCTCCGCCTGTCTGGCCCGGATGCCCTCCAGCTCTTCCTGGGTGTAGGGCACAAACTTCAGGATACTCAGGGACAGGGCCCCCAGCTCCACACTGACGGAGAACCTTCGGTCGTCCCACTCCTTCTCCTGGGCCCTCTTGGCCCTGGGGTTGGTGATCCCCTCTCCCCCATAGCGGATATCGTCCGTATTCAGAATTTCCTTGTACTTGCCCTCCCTGGGCACCCCCGTGCGGATCGTCTGGGGGATCCCGGCAAAATTGGCCGCCACCAGCAGCAGTTCCTCCGGGGACCGGCCCTGGCGCACAAAACTCACATAGCAGTCATTGCCGGAGATGGCGTTCATCCACTGGAATCCCTCCGGCTGTCTGTCCAGCTCATACAGGGCTTTCTCTTTTCTGTACAGCCGGTTCAGATCCCGGCAGAGGGCCGCCATACCCGCATGCTCCGGCGTCTTCATCAGCTCCCACGAAACGGTTCTTCGCTCGTTCCACCCCTCCGGCTCCGCCAGCTCCTGTCCCATGAACAACAGCTTTTTCCCGGGATGGGTCATCCCATAGCCATAGCTCAGGCGCAGATTGGCGAACTTCTCTCTCCGGGTGCCCGGCATCCGCTCCACCAGCCCGCTCCTGCCGCCGGCAACCTCCCGGTGGGAAAAGGCCAGCATAAAGCTCTCGCTGTAGGCATAAATCATGCTGAAGGTCAGCTCCCCGTGGTGATGGGAGCGGAAGAAGGGATCATAGCGGATATATCCCAGATAGTCGTTCACATAGCCCTGATTCCACATCAGGTCAAAGCCCAGGCCGCCCTCCTCCAGGGCCCCCGTGGCCATGGGGTACGCGCCGCTCTCATCTGCCACGGTCAAAACCCCGGGATTTCTCTTTTTCAGGATGGAATTCAGGTGCTTGATCAGCTCGATGGCGTCCAGATTCTCCCTGCCGCCGTACAGGTTCGGGATCCACTGTCCCTGGCCTTTTCCGTAATCCAGATACAGCATACCGGCCACCGAATCCATGCGGATCCCGTCCGCGTGATATTTTTCCACCCAGAACAGAGCGCTGGCAATCAGGAAATTGGACACCTGGGGCCGCCCGTAATTGTAGAGCAGAGTTCCCAGATAAGGGTGAACGCCCTGGCGGGGATCCCTGTGCTCATAGAGACAGGTTCCGTCAAAATTGGACAGGCCGTATCCGTCCCCCGGAAAATAAGCGGCCGACCAGTCCAAAATCACACCGATTCCCGCCTTGTGCAGCTCGTTGACAAAATACATGAAATCCTCCGGGCTGCCGTACCGGGCCGTAGGGGCATAATAGCCGGTGATCTGATACCCCAGGGAGGCGTCCGAGGAATGCTCCATCACCGGCAGCAGCTCCACATGGGTGTAGCCCATCTCCTTCACATACTCGATCAGGCGGGGAGCAATCCGGCGATAGCCCGCATATTCCTCCCCCTCCTGGGCCTGGGCCAGAGAGCCCAGATATACCTCGTAAACGCTCAGCGGCTGATCCGGCGCCTGAAACCGGCTTCTGTTTTGGACAAACTCCTGATCCTCCCAGACAAAGCCGGTCAGATCCGCAATGACGGAGGCCGTGTCCGGCCTCTTCTGGGCGGCATCTGCATAGGGGTCCGCCTTCAGATAGGTCAGGCCCCCCTTCAGCTTCAGCTCGTATTTATAGCAGTCCCCCACAGCGGCTCCGGGCACAAAGAGCTCAAAGATCCCGGAGTCCCAAAGCCTGCGCATCTGATGCACTCTCCCGTCCCAGCCGTTGAAATCCCCCACCACACTGACCCGCAGGGCGTTGGGCGCCCAGAGGGCAAACAGGGTTCCCTCCTGACCGTCCAGCACACAGGGATGGGCCCCCAGCTTGTCATAGACCGTGTAGTGAATCCCCGCCGAGAACTTTTCCGTATCCTCCCGGGTGATCACCGGTTCGTGGCAGTAGGCATCCTGCACCAGACGCTGCTCCCCCTCCCCGTCCGTCACCACATACCGGTAGGGGCCAAAGTCCCTGGCGGGAATCAGCTGGGCAAAAAAGCCTTCCTCATCCGCCAGCTCCATGGCAATCTCCCGCATATCCGTCAAAAGCTGCACCTTCACCTGACCGGCCCCCGGGAAAAATGCCTGCAGCAGGATCTGACTGCCCACCCGGTGCGGTCCCAGAAGCCCGTGGGGATTGTCGCTCTCCGAATAAATGATCTCTTCAATCCCGGGCCAGTTCATCAGCTTATACAGTTTGTTGTTCATACCAATCTCCATTCCGGAGCGCCCTCGCGACGGGCCGGCGGGAAATTCAAAAAAGGCTTCCCCCTCTGCCCTCCGGAAAATTTGTGACGCTCCGGCACAAATTCTCCTGTGAAAAAATCACGGATGACAGGCCCTGTGACAGGCCCGGTCAGTGACCGATCTCATGAATGAAAAGTCCGCTGCGCAGCTTTGGCTCAAACCAGGTGGACTTAGGAGGCATAAGCCTTCCCGCGTCTGCCACCCGGAAAAGCTCATAGATGGAGGTGGGATACAGGGAAAAAGCCGCCTTCATATCCCGGCGGGTCCGATCCTCCAGCTCTCCCAGCCCCCGGATGCCTCCCACGAAATCAATTCTGGCGTCCCGCTTGGGATCCTGTATGCCCAAAATGGGGGCCAGCAGATGCTCCTGAAGGATGGAAACGTCCAGACCCTCCACCGGATCCTGGCTGCGGATCTCCCGCCGGGCCCTGAGACGGTACCACCGCTCCTCCAAAAACAGGCCGAACTCCCCCTTGGCGGCGGGCCTGCAGGGCCACTGGGCCGGGGCAACGGCCTCCACCTCAAAGTTTTCCCGAACCCTGTCCAAGAACTGTTCCGGGGTGAGCCCGTTCAAATCCTTCACCACCCGGTTGTAATCCAAAATCTTCAGTTCCTCCGCCGGGAACAGCACACTGAGGAAATAATTGAATTCCTCCTCCCCGGTGTAATCCGGATGCTCCCGGCGGCGCTTCAGCCCCACCTTCACGGCGGAAGCGCAGCGGTGATGGCCGTCCGCTATGTAAAGGGCGTCCATCTCCGCGAACAGGCCGGTGATTCTCTCCACCGTCTCCGGATCCGAAATCACCCACACCCGGTGAAGGATGCCGTCTACAGCTGCGAAATCGTAAACGGGAGGCGCCTGGATGCACTCCCGGATCAGCAGCCGCAGCTTCTCCTGCCCCCGATAGGCCAGGAAAATGGGCCCTGTCTGGGCGCCGCACACATCCACATGCCGGATCCGGTCCTGCTCCTTGTCTGCCCGGGTATTCTCATGCTTTTTGATCACGCCGCTGCAGTAATCGTCGATGGAAGCGCAGGCCGCAATACCGGTCTGGCTGCGCCCCTCCATCACCTGCTGGTAAATATAGTAGCAGGGGGACGGATCCTGAATCAGGCTCCCGGAGGCGATCCACTCTCTCAGCAGGGATGCGGCCTTTTCATATACCTTCGGGGCATACATGTCCGTATCCGGCGAAAAGGCGGTCTCCGGCCGGTCGATTTCCAAAAAGGAACCCGGGCGGGCTTTCACCTCCGCCAAAGCCTCCTGGCGGCTGTATACATCATAGGGAAGGGCCGCGATCCGGGATTCCAGGCCGGGAGCGGGACGATAGGATCGGAAGGGTCGGATGACGGGCATACGCAGAGATCTCCTTTTGCAAACTTGATAATTTATTATAACAAAATCCCTTGTACTTCTCAAGACAGAAGTGTAAAATGTTGCTGTACGGCGGACTATATCAGAATCGGAGGGAAAATACGATGACGGAAGCAGACAAGAAAATCCTGGAGCGGATCAACGGATATGCAAACGACGTGATGGGGGAGATCGATCCCCAAAAGGTGCCCGTCTCCGAGCAGCTGGAAAAGCTTCGCCCTGTGATGGAGCAGATTGCCGGGGAGCAGGGAATTTCCCTGGAGGATATGTTCATCCGGTATATGGATCTCCAGAGTGAGGCATCCTGCATCACCCAGCAGAAGCTCACGGACAGCCTTCAGGACTTAAATCAGGGGGAAGGGATGCCTATTTTGTTCCGGTGAGGGGGCTTCCATCCCTTTCTCTCCCACCGCTCAGGCAAACCGCATTGCAAAAACGGTTTGCCTGAGCGTATTTTTCTTTATTTCAGCTGATACTGAAATTGCCCTGCCAGACCGGGCTCTGCGCCTGGCAGATAGCCGGGCAGATACTGGGTATAAAGGCTGTAGGTGCCCGGAGTGAGGAACAGGTGGGCGGTCTGCTCAATCCGCAGGCCCTCCGCCGTGTAATATCCGGGGAGCATGCCGTAGGTTTCCGCGGTCGATTCCACGCCGGCAACCTCCTTCACCAGGACGATCCTTACATCCACCGGAGCGTCAACACTCACATCCAGGGTATACATGTCCGGCAGCATCACATCAAATTGGCACTTCCATGCGCTGTCCTCATCCGGAACGATGTACTCCGTCTGGGTGCGGAAACCTATTCGGGAGCTGCCAAAAAACAGGGAGGCCGCACCCAAAGCAAAAACGGGGATCAGCATCACGACATATGTCGGGCGTCAACATAGTTTTTCAAAAAAATAAAAAACGCCCATCTCCCCATAGGACTGATATAGTCAGCCGGAAAAATGGACGTTTCTGTTTTATATTTCTGGGTGTTCCCGGGTCTGCTTGACCACTTTAGGTCTATTTGACCACTTCAGGTCTACTTGACCAATCTCACCCGGAAGACTCCCTCAATGGACCTGAGCTTTTCGATGATCTCGTCGGTAGCAGGGGACTCCACATCCAGCATGGTGTAGGCCACCTCTCCCCTGGATTTGTTCATCATGTCGGTGATATTGATATTGTTCTCGCCGAAGCACCCGGTAAACTTGGTAATCATGTTGGCGGTGTTGGTGTGGCAGATGGCCACCCGGCCCGCCTGGCTGCACACTCCCATGTCGCAGCTGGGATAATTCACGCTGTTCACAATGTTTCCGTTCTCCAGGTAGTCCATGAGCTGCAACACCGCCATCTTGGCACAGTTGTCCTCGGACTCCTCCGTGCTGGCTCCCAGATGGGGGATCACGATGCAGCCCTTCTTCCCCGCCGTAACCGGATTGGGGAAATCGGAGACATATCTGCGGATCCGTCCGCTCTCCAGGGCCTTCAGTACCTCCTCCTCGTCCACCAGCAGATCCCTGGCGAAGTTGAGAAGGACCACGCCCTCCTTCATCTTGGAGATGGCCTCCGCCCCCACCATATGCTTAGTGGAATCCATCAGAGGCACATGGACGGTGATGTAATCGCAGGTGCTGTAAATCTCATCTACATTCAGCACATGCTTTACATCCCGGCTCAGGTTCCAGGCGGCATCCACGGAAATATAGGGATCATAGCCGTAAACCTCCATGCCCAGATGTCTCGCCGCATTGGCCACCTTCACACCGATGGCTCCCAGGCCGATGATGCCCAGCTTCTTGCCGGCCAGCTCGGTGCCCGCGAAATTCTTCTTCTCCTTCTCGGCGGTCTTGGCAATGGCGGGATCCTCCTTGGCGGACTCCACCCACCGGATGCCTCCCACCACGTCCCGGGCGGCCAGCAGCATGCCCGCGATCACCAGCTCCTTCACGCCGTTGGCGTTGGCGCCGGGGGTGTTGAACACCACGATTCCCTTCTGGGCGCACTGATCCAGAGGAATATTGTTGGTGCCCGCCCCTGCCCTGGCCACGGCCAGCAGCCTCTCCGGCAGCTCCTTATCGTGCATGGAAGCGCTTCTGACCAGGATGCCGTCCGCCTCCTGCTCCCCCTCCGTGATCCGGTAATTCTCCGTAAACTCATCCAGACCCACTCTGGAAATCGGATTTAAGCAATGAATCTGAAACATTTTACGCGTTTTCCTCCTCAAATTTCTTCATAAAGGCCACCAGCTTCTCCACGCCCTCTATAGGCATGGCGTTGTAGATGCTGGCTCTCATGCCGCCCACAGTGCGGTGTCCCTTCAGGTTCACAAATCCCGCCGCCGCGGCCTCCTTCACAAACTTTGCATCCAGATCCGCATCCCCGGTGACAAATGGCACGTTCATCAGGGAGCGGTCCTCCTTCCTCACCGTACCGTGGAACAGCCTGCTGCTGTCCAGGAAATCATAGAGAACGGCCGCCTTCTTCTCATTGTACGCCTTCATGGCCTCCAGGCCGCCCTGCTTCTTCAGCCACTTGAACACCTTGCCGCAGATGTAAATGCCGTAGGCGGGAGGGGTGTTGTACAGAGAATTGTTGTCCGCATGGATCTTGTAGCGCAGCATGGTGGGGGTGCCGGGCAGCACATCCTCGGTGATCAAATCCTCCCGGATGATCACGATGACCACGCCCGCCGGGCCCACGTTCTTCTGGACGCCGCCGTAGATCAAGCCGTACTTTGTCACATCCACCGGCTCGGACAGAAAGCAGCTGGAAACGTCCGCCACCAGGGGCTTTCCCTTGGTGTTGGGCAGGGTCTTGAACTTGGTGCCGTAGATGGTGTTGTTTTCACAGATATATACGTAGTCCGCATCCTCGCTGACGGGCAGGTCGGAGCAGTCCGGTATGTAGGAGAAGGTCTTGTCCTCGGAGCTGGCGATCTTGTTGGCCTTCCCGTAGAGGCTGGCCTCCTGGTATGCCTTCTTGGCCCACTGGCCGGTGACGATATAGTCCGCCACCCGGTTCTTCATCAGGTTCATGGGAATCATGGCGAACTGCTGGCTGGCGCCGCCCTGGAGAAACAATACCCTGTAATTGCCGGGAATATTCATCAGCTCCCTCAGATCCGCCTCCGCCTCCTGGATAATCTGTTCATAGGCTTTGGAGCGGTGGCTCATCTCCATGACGGACATGCCGGTTCCCCGATAATCCAGCATCTCATCGGCGGCCTCCCTGAGCACCTCCTCCGGCAGCACGGCCGGACCTGCGGAAAAATTGTAAACTCTGGACACTGTCTTTTCCTCCTGCTTCTCAGTATATTTAAATCATTGTATCCTTTCCCGCCGCTTTAGTCAACTGAATTGTTAAACTTATTTTCCGGCGGTTTGAGTCGTTTCTTTGTACAAGTTGCCCATGGGAAAAGCCTGTCACGGCTCCGGGATATAGAAGGTAATCACCGGCGTGCCGATTTCCACCAGCTCATAGAGCCGGGCCGCCGCCTCCGGGGGCAGATTGATGCAGCCGTGGGATCCCCCTGTCTTGTAGATCTCTCCCCCAAAGCTCCCCCTCCAGGAGGCGTCGTGGAGCCCCACATGCCGGATCACGGGCATCCAGTATCTCACAAAGGTGGCGTAATCGGCCCCCCGCAGCGTCCGGTTGCGCTCTTTGTCATATACGTAGTTGACCCCCTCCGGGGTATCCATGCGGCGCCTGGCGCTGCCGGTGACCACCTCACTCTCCAGGGCCAGCTCCCCCTCCACATAATAGTAAAGCATCTGACGGGTCATATCTACCTCTATGTAGGTGTCCCCGATATCATTCCTGCCCCGGACAAAGCCCTGCTGCAGGTACTGCGGGATATGGTTCCGCTCCGGGAGAGGCTCTCCCCGGCCAAGGGCCTCCAGGGCCTTTGTCAGGTACTCCGTCTCCGCCTCCCGGTCCAGCAGGGTCCCGTAGGTCACATAGGGCACCTCCACCTGATCCCCTCCAGTGGCGGTAAAGGACAGAACGGTTCCCGCCGTGTCATAGGCATCCCCCAGCCGGTCCACAAAGGCAAGCACTGCCTCCCGCCGGATCCGGAAATTCCCCCGCAGATCCTCCGCGGGCATCCCCTCCCCGTCCTTCTCCAGGAACTCCCCCATCCTCACAGGGGAAAATTCCACCTTCTCCGCCCCCATATCATAGACGGGGCCTCCCTTCAAAAAAGCCTGGAGACGCTCATATCTCTCCCGGGTCCGCCGGTCTTCCGGCGTATCCGGCCGGTCCTCATAGCAGTCCCAATCCGCCAGATCCACTGTCAGGGAAGGGCTCTCCCCGGGGCCCCTTTGGGAATCCGCCGCCAGCTCTCTCTTAAGGCTCTCCCGGAGGGCCTTCAAAAGCCTTTCCTCCGATAACCTGTGCCGGGTTCCGTCTATGAGCTCCCAGCCACCCTCCGCCGGGAGGATGGAAACGGCCGCCGGCCTCTCCCGCTCCTCCTGCACAAAGGGCAGGGCCAGAATCATCTCCTCCAGCTTCTCTCCGTCCCAGGAGACCGTAACGGGGAGCTCTTCCCCCTCCTGAGGGGAAAGGAGCCTGTCCGTCCACTGTCCGTCCCACTGTCCCTCCAGGCAGGCCCCCAGGGCCTCCCGGTAATCCGCCTGATACCCGGCATCCGCCAGATCCAGCACATACTCCCGCCCCTGCAGATCCCGAAGGACAAGAAGCGGAGCCTCTGCCCCCCGCAGAAGCTCCGCATTCGCCTCATCTATGGTCAGTCCGGTGCAGTAAACCCCGTTGATCCAGGTATTCACAGCAAAGGTATCCCTGTAGTACCAGGAAAGCCCTGTAAAAACACCCAGTATCAAAAGCAGGCAGCCTGTGAGGCCAAGCGCCGCACTCCACAGAATCCTTCGTCTCATGTTCCGCTCACTCGCTCATTTGTCTCTTCAGATCGTCCCCGTCAAACACTTCCTCGATGGGCGCCCCTGCGGGCACCATGGGGAACACCTTGTCGTCCTCCGGAATGATGCACTCGATCACCACGGGAGCCTTCAGGGCCAGAGCCTTCTCCAGGGCGGGCCCAACCTCCTCCTTCTTTGTCACACGGATGGCCTCGCAGCCAAGACCCCTCGCCACCTGACAGAAGTCCACCTTATCCGTAAGCACCGTCTGGGAGTAGCGCTTCCCGTAAAAGAGGGTCTGCCACTGGCGCACCATGCCCAGCACATGGTTGTTGATCACCACCTGGATAATGGGGATATTGTACCGGCTGGCGGTGGCCAGCTCGTTCATGTTCATGCGGAAGCACCCGTCCCCGGCAATATTGATGCACACCTTGTCCGGCTGTCCCAGCTGGGCCCCGATGCAGGCCCCCAGGCCGTAGCCCATGGTGCCCAGACCTCCGGAGGACAGGAAGGTGCGGGGCTTTGTATAGCGGTAATACTGGGCCGCCCACATCTGATGCTGTCCCACGTCCGTGGTGATAATGGCATCCCCTCCGGTGACGCGGTCGATCTCCTGGATCACGTAGGGGCAGGACAGGTTCTCCTCCTCATACTTTAAGGGATATTTCTCCTTCATCTCCCGGATCTGCTCCATCCACTCCGGATGGGCCTGGGGTGTCAGAAGGGCGTTCAGCCGGGTCAACACCTCCTTTAAATCACCCACCAGGGCACAGTCCGCATGAATATTTTTGTTGATCTCCGCCGCGTCGATATCAATGTGGATAATCTTGGCCCCGGAGGCAAACTTTTTGGCGTTTCCGATCACCCGGTCGGAGAACCGGGCTCCCAGGGCGATGAGAAGATCGCACTGGCTCACTCCCAGATTGGAGGTCTTGGTGCCGTGCATGCCGATCATGCCCGTGTAGCGGGGGCTCTTTCCATCGAAGGCACCCTTGGCCATCAGCGTATCGCACACCGGCGCGTCCGCCAGCTGGGCCAGCCGGGCCACCTCCCGGTCCGCCCCGGAGATCACAGCCCCGCCTCCCAGATAGATAAAGGGCCTTTTAGCCTTCTGAATCAGCTCCGCCGCCTGCTCCAGCTCCTTTTGGGTGTACCGGCTCACTTTGGCGGGCTTTTTGGGCTCCTTTGGCGTATACTCACACAGGGCCGCCGTCACATCTTTGGTAATGTCCACCAACACAGGGCCAGGTCTGCCGCTCTGGGCAATATAGAATGCCTTGCGGATGGTATCCGCCAAAATTTCCACATTTTTTACGATAAATCCGTGCTTGGTGATGGGCATGGTCACCCCCGCGATATCCACCTCCTGGAAGGAGTCCTTCCCCAGGGCCGGCAGATTTACGTTGGCGGTAATGGCCACCACGGGCACCGAATCCATGTAGGCCGTGGCAATGCCGGTGACTAAGTTGGTGGCACCGGGGCCGCTGGTGGCCATACAGACCCCCACCCTGCCCGTGGCTCTGGCGTATCCGTCCGCCGCATGGGCAGCTCCCTGCTCATGGGAGGTCAGAATATGCCGGATGTCCGACTGCTGGTACAGGGCGTCGTAAATATTCAGGATGGTCCCCCCGGGATATCCGAAGACGGTGTCCACCCCCTGCTCCTTCAAGCACTCTATCACAATCTGAGATCCTGTCAGCTGCATATGTCTCTTTTCCTCTTTCTCTCTATTTTCTCACTTGATCCCCGGCGCTGGCCTGCTCACTGGTTCCCCGGCAGTTCCAGCACCGCGCCCCGGTTCCCGCTGGTCACCAGCCTGCGGTATCTGGCCAGATACCCGGTCAGCTCCTGCTCCCTGGGCTTCCAGTTTTGTCTCCGTCTTTCCAGTTCCTCATCGGACACCAGCACATCCAGCCGGTTCTCGGGAATATTGATGCGGATGATATCCCCCTCCTCCACCAGGGCGATGGGTCCCCCCACCGCAGCCTCCGGGGACACATGTCCGATGGAGGCGCCTCTGGAAGCGCCGGAGAAACGTCCGTCCGTGATCAGCGCCACGCTGGAGCCCAGCCCCATGCCCGCAATGGCGGAGGTGGGATTGAGCATCTCCCGCATACCGGGGCCGCCCTTGGGGCCCTCGTAGCGGATCACCACCACGTCTCCCGCCACGATGCGGCCGCCCTTGATGGCGTCGATGGCGTCCTCCTCACAGTCGAACACCCTGGCAGGCCCCTCATGGACCATCATCTCCGGAGCCACGGCGGAGCGCTTCACCACGCCGCTGTCCGGAGCCAGATTGCCCCGCAGGATGGCGATGCCGCCGGTCTGGGAGTAAGGGTTCTCCACCGGCCGGATCACCTGGGGATTCAGGTTCTCGCAGTCTTTGATGTTCTCCCCTATGGAGGTGCCGTTTACGGTCATGCAGTCCAGATGCAGGAGATTTTTCCTGGTCAGCTCCTTCATCACCGCGTACACGCCGCCCGCCTCGTTTAAATCCTCTATGTAGGTGGGGCCCGCAGGAGCCAGGTGGCAGAGGTTGGGCGTCTTGGCGGAGAGCTCATTGGCAATATCCAGATTCAGCTCCACTCCTGCCTCCTTTGCGATGGCAGGCAGATGCAGCATGGAATTGGTGGAGCAACCCAGGGCCATATCCACGGTCAGGGCGTTCAGGAAGGCGTCCTTCGTCATAATATCCCGGGGCTTTATATCCTTCTCCACCAGCTCCATAATCTTCATGCCCGCGTGCTTGGCCAGGCGGATCCTCTCGGAGTATACGGCGGGGATGGTTCCGTTGCCCTTAAGTCCCATGCCGATGGCCTCCGTGAGACAGTTCATGGAATTGGCGGTGTACATACCGGAGCAGGACCCGCAGGTGGGGCATACCTTCTCCTCAAACTCCGCCAGTTCCTCCAGGGTCATGGTGCCGGCGGCCACGCTTCCCACCGCCTCAAACATGGAGGAAAGGCTTCTCTTCTGACCCTTCACATGGCCGGCCAGCATGGGGCCGCCGGACACGAAAATCGTGGGAATATTCAGACGGGCCGCCGCCATCAGAAGGCCGGGCACGTTCTTGTCGCAGTTGGGCACGCACACCAGGCCGTCGAAGCCGTGGGCCAGGGCCATACACTCGGTGCTGTCCGCAATCAGATCCCTGGTCACCAGGGAATACTTCATCCCCACATGTCCCATGGCAATGCCGTCGCACACGGCGATGGCCGGGAACACCACCGGCATTCCTCCCGCCATGGCCACGCCCATCTTCACGGCCTCCACAATCTTGTCCAGGTTCATATGGCCCGGGACAATCTCGTTGTAGGAGCTCACAATCCCGATCATGGGGCGCTTTCTCTCCTCCTCGGTAAAGCCCAGAGCGTTGAAAAGACTTCTGTGGGGCGCCTGGGCGGTTCCTGTCTTCACTGCGTCACTTCTCATAGCAATTCATCCTCATTTCCGCCGGATCTCCGGCTTATCCTGGCGCGGGCACCGGGGCCCGCTTTCCCTTCGGTTTCTTAAATCCGCTCCGCCAGCAGAGCGCCCATCCGGCTGCAGCCGACCTTTTGACAGCCCGGGGACATGATGTCGCCGGTGCGGTACCCCTCCCGGAGCACCTGCCGCACGGCCGCCTCCACCGCGTCCGCCTCCCGGTCCAGGTCAAAGCTGTAGCGCAGCATCATGGCGGCGCTGAGCACCGTGGCGATGGGGTTGGCGATATCCTGCCCCGCAATGTCCGGCGCGGAGCCGTGGCTGGGCTCGTAGAGGCCGAATTTGGTATCATTTAAGCTGGCGCTGGCCAGCATCCCAATGGAGCCCGTGACCATGCTTGCCTCATCGGAGAGAATGTCTCCAAACATATTTTCCGTCAAAATCACATCGAACTGGGCGGGATTCTTCACCAGCTGCATGGCGCAGTTGTCCACCAGCATATGCTCCAGCTTTACGCCGGGGTAATCCTTTGCCACTTCCTCCACCACGGCCCTCCAGAGCCGGGAGGAATCCAGCACATTGGCCTTGTCCACGCTGGTCACCTTCCCGCGGCGCTTTCCGGCAATGTCAAATGCCTTTACGGCAATGCGGCGGATCTCATTTTCATCGTAGGTCAGCGTGTCCAGAGCCTTTCTCACCCCGTTTTCCACCACGGTTTTTCTCTCTCCGAAGTAGAGCCCTCCCGTGAGCTCCCGCATAATCAGCAGATCAAAGCCGGCCCGGCTGATTTCCTCCTTTAAAGGGCAGGCCGCCGCCAGTTCCTCGTAGAGCACCGCGGGACGCAGATTGGCAAAAAGCCCCAGCTCCTTCCGGATCCGAAGCAGCCCTGCCTCCGGGCGCAGATTGGGAGGAAGCCGATACCAGGGGGAGGTGGCGGCGTCTCCGCCGATGGATCCCATGAGGACCGCATCCGCTCCCTTTGCCTTGTCAATGGCCTCCTGGGTGAGGGGCTCCCCATACACGTCGATGGAGGCGCCTCCCATGAGAATATCCTGAAATTCCATCTGATGGCCATACTTCTCCGCCACCCGCTCCAGCACCTTTTTGGCCTGGGCTACAATCTCCGGCCCGATCCCGTCCCCGGGAATACAGGTGATCCTGCACTTCATATCTCGTTTCTCCTTCCGCTCTAAACTGCCCCGCCGGTCTAAACTGCCCCGCCGTCCAGGGCGGCCCGCCGGCCAAAGCCCCTGGTTCTTCCCTGCAGGGTTCCGGGCTGCCTTTTCCCGCCGCCGGGTATGTAAAAAAGACCGTGTGAGATACACCTACGCGCAGCACACACAGTCTCTCCTTCCCAATCTTCCTATGACTCTCCCGGCTTCTCCACCTTGCTGATGGCGGCCTTCTGCATGGGGATCCGGCAGTTCTTGTTGCTGCCGAACTCCACAATCACATCGTTCTCCTGGATGTCGATGACCACGCCGTACATGCCCGCAGTGGTCAGCACATAGTCCCCCACCTCCAGGGCGGCCAGCATGGCAGCCACTCTCTTCTGCTCCTTCTTCTGAGGTCTCATAAAGAAAAACCACAGGGCCCCAATCAAAATCGCATACACAGCAAAGGTCATTATCAGGCCTGTAGCGGATCCCGCCTGGGCCGCCTCCTGTGCCGTTAAAACTGCATTCATACTCATTCCTCCTAGATTTCTGGCTTAACGCTCCTTTCATCATACACAAAAAAAGGCAAAAGGACAAGAGCTTTTATGATTATTTTAGAAAAAGTACCCGCCGCAGGCCCGGCTGCCCCGGAGAATGCTCCGGGGACTGCTCCAAAAATCACTCCGGAAATTATTCCGGGAATCATTCCAAGGTTCCCCGGCTCATCCCCTCCAGTTTGCGCTTCTTGTAGGCGGCAAAATTCCCCTGCTCCAAGGCGCTCCGGATCTCGGCCATCATAGTATTGTAGAAATACAGGTTGTGAAGCACACACAGCCGCATCCCCAGCATCTCCCCCGCCTTCAGCAGGTGACGGATGTAGGCCCGGGAATACCGGCGGCAGGCGGGACACTGGCAGCCCTCCTGGATGGGCCTCTCGTCCAGCTCATACTTTGCGTTGAACAGATTGATTCTGCCCCGGTCCGTGTAAAGATGCCCGTGGCGCCCATTCCGGGAGGGATACACGCAGTCAAAGAAGTCCACCCCCCGCTCCACTCCCTCCAAAATATTGGCGGGTGTCCCCACTCCCATCAGATAAGTGGGCTTATCCTGGGGCAGATAGGGGACCGTTTCCTCCAGAATATAATACATCTCTTCATGGGTCTCCCCCACCGCCAGGCCTCCCACCGCGTAGCCGTCCAGATCCAGCTCCCGGATGCGCTTGGCGTGCTCAATGCGGATATCCGCGTAAACCGCCCCCTGATTGATCCCGAAGAGCAGCTGATGGGGATTGATGGTATCCTCCAGGGAGTTTAACCGCTTCATCTCCGCCCTGCAGCGCTCCAGCCAGCGGGTGGTGCGCTCCACAGAGGATATCACATAGGAGCGCTCGGCCCTGCTGGGCGGGCACTCGTCAAAGGCCATGGCAATGGTGGAGGCCAGGTTGGACTGGATCTGCATGCTTTCCTCCGGCCCCATGAAAATCTTCCGCCCGTCCACATGGGAGTGGAAGTACACCCCTTCCTCCCGGATCCTGCGCAGGCCCGCCAGGGAAAACACCTGAAACCCGCCGGAATCCGTGAGAATCGGCCTGTCCCAGGACATAAACTTATGCAGTCCCCCCAGCTGCCGCACCACCTCATCCCCAGGCCGCACATGCAGGTGATAGGTATTGGAGAGCTGGACCTGAGTCCCGATTTCCTCCAAATCCTGGGTAGAGACAGCCCCCTTAATGGCGGCCACAGTTCCCACATTCATAAAAACCGGCGTCTGAACCGTGCCGTGCACCGTAGTCAGCTGCGCCCTCTTGGCCCTTCCCTCCCTTGCAATGATCTGATACATGAAAATGATACCTCCCTGTCTCTCCTGTATTTATACCCTTTCCCAAAAGGGGAGCAGAATCCCCCGCATGTTTTCCACGCCTGAATATTTCCCACGCCTGAAATGATAAGGCGCGAGAACAGTATACCACCCCGTCCCCCTCCCGTCCACCCAAACTTCCCGCTCTCCCCTCAAAACATCCCCCCTCAAAACCTCCCCGCAAAAAACTCTTTGCTAGTTATAAGTTTTATTGTATACTATTCACATAAGCCAACCCCACCCCAACAGGAGGGCACCAACTATGAGCGGTTCAACATTCGGCAATCTATTCCGGGTCACCACCTGGGGAGAATCCCACGGCAAAGCCCTGGGAGCAGTCATCGACGGCTGTCCGGCGGGCCTTCCCCTGACGGAAGCGGACATTCAGTCCTACCTGGACAGGCGGCGTCCCGGCCAGAGCAGCATCACCACCTCCCGCAGGGAGTCGGATCAGGTGGAGATCCTCTCCGGGGTCTTTGAGGGACGCACCACGGGAACCCCCATCTCCCTGACGGTGCCCAACACCTCCCAGATCTCCCGGGACTACAGCGAGATCGCCCAGTGCTACCGGCCGGGCCACGCGGACTACGGCTATGACGCCAAATACGGCATCCGGGATTACCGGGGCGGGGGACGTTCTTCCGGCCGGGAGACCGTGGGCCGGGTGGCGGCGGGGGCCGTCGCCTGCAAAATCCTGAAGGAGCTGGGGATCGAACTGTGCACCTACACCCGGGCCATCGGCCCCGTGGAGATCGACTTCTCCCGCTTTGACCCCCAGGCCATCCGCGAGACCCGCACCGGGATGCCGGACCGGCAGGCGGACGAGGCCGCCGTGGCACTCCTAAAGGAGGCCATGGAGCGTCTGGACTCCGTGGGAGGCGTCATGGAATGTGTGGTGACCCACATGCCCCCCGGAATCGGGGATCCCGTGTTTGACAAGCTGGACGGGAACCTGGCCAGGGCCATTATGTCCATCGGGGCTGTGAAGGCGGTGGAAATCGGGGACGGCTGCCAGGCGGCCAGACACTTCGGGAGCGAAAACAACGACCCCTTCTGCATGGAGGATGGGCACATCGTCAAAACCTCCAACCACGCCGGAGGGATCCTGGGAGGCATCAGCGACGGCAGCCCCATCCTGATCCGGGCCCACGTAAAGCCCACCCCCTCCATCTTCTCCCCCCAGCAGACCGTGACCGCCGGCGGGCAGGAGACCGAAATCCGCATAAAGGGCCGCCATGATCCCATCATCGTCCCCCGGGCCCTGGTGGTCATGGAGTGCATGACCGCTCTCACCCTGGTGGACGCACTGATGGCAAACATGCCGGCCCGGCTGGACTCACTGCGGACATTTTACGAAAAATAAGCTCTCCCGGCGCGGAAACTCACCGCAGCCTGTGGAAAATGATGGAGTTGGGCTCATGGATCTTCACCGCGGGCCCGTTCATCATCAGCGTGCCCGCCTCCAAATCCACCCGAAAGAAGGTCATGGTGTTGGACTCATGGTTTAAGGAGACCAAAAAGCGGTTGCCCGGGAACAGATCCGCATCCTTGGGATAATCCCCGCTGATGGGCAGACACAGGTTGGTGGTCAGAGTGCCGTCCTCCTGGTTCACATTGTAGATGATCACGGAATTTTCCCCCGCATTGGAGCTGAGCAGATATTTGTAATCGTCGGAAAAGCTAAGAGTACAGGCCGCGGAGCCCTGGGTGCCGTTGGCCCGCAGGGTGGAGATGGTCTGAATCCTGTCAAAATAGGGAATCCCCTCCCGGTCCTCATAGCGGTACACATCCACCTGGCATTTCCACTCCTGCACTACATAGATAAAGCGCCCGTCCCCGGAAATCTTGATATGCCGGGGAGCGGAATCCAGATCGCACCGGATCACGTCCGCCAGCCTGAGCTTTCCGGTCTCCAAAACAAGCTGGTACACATTCACATGATCCAGCCCCTCCACCGCCACCAGAAGATATTTGTTGTCGTGGGTCATCCGGGCGCAGTTTACATGGGGCCGGGACCCTCTCTCGGAAAGCCCTCCCAGACCCTTGTAAAAAATCTCGTCCGTGACAGCGCCCACCGCCCCGTCCTCCTTTAGCCTTAGCACCGTCAGCTTCCCGTCGTGGTAGCCGGTCACAAACAGATACCGGTCCGTATAGTCCGTGGACACATAACAGCCCCGCATCCCGTTGATGGAGGCCAGATTGATAAAGGAAAGCCCCCCGTCCGCCTCGATCCGGTAGGACTCCACTCCCAGATCCGTGATGGAGTAGAGATATTTCCCGTTGTGGGAGATGGTCACATAGGATGAGTTGGTGATCTCCACCTTCTCCTTCTCCGCAAAACGCCCCTTCTCCAGATCCACATCGTAGACTCTGATCCCGTGTTTATCCCCCATTGTATAAGTAGAGACATAGGCCACATATTTTCCCTTGCTCATCTTCCCGCCTCCCGGTACACCCTTACAGTCTATAGGGTTTTTATTTAATTTTAATTTTACCACATCTGTCTGTCCAGTAAAAGAGCTTTTTTTGTCACTTCCCCCAGAAAATTGCGTTGACTTTTCCCTTGTTTGTGTATAAAGTATATCTTATGTAAGTCTGCCCGTCAGACAGACAGTGGGATATCCCAAGGATTCACTGCCACATAGGAAGGAGTTAAGCGGAACATGAAAAAAGCTCTGGTCAATCTGGTAAACATTTCCAAGTCCTACGATGGTCAGTTGGTTTTGGACGATTTGAATCTCTACATCCGCGAGAATGAATTTCTCACTCTCTTAGGGCCCAGCGGCTGCGGAAAGACCACCACCCTGCGCATTCTGGGCGGTTTTGAGCGCCCAGACCGGGGACAGGTCTTCTTTGAGGACCAGGATATCACGGAGCTTCCGCCCAACAAGCGCCAGCTCAACACCGTGTTCCAGAAGTACGCCCTCTTCACCCATATGAATATCGCGGAAAATATCGCCTTCGGCCTGAAGATCAAAAACAAGAGCAAGGCATATATCGACGACAAGATCAAATACGCCCTGAAGCTGGTGAACCTGGACGGCTACGAGAAGCGGATGCCCGACTCTCTAAGCGGCGGCCAGCAGCAGCGGATCGCCATCGCCAGGGCCATCGTCAACGAGCCCAAGCTCCTTTTGCTGGACGAACCCCTGGGGGCCCTGGATTTAAAGCTCCGCCAGGATATGCAGTATGAGCTGATCCGGCTCAAGAACGAGCTGGGCATCACCTTCATCTACGTGACCCACGACCAGGAGGAAGCCCTCACCATGTCCGACACCATCGTGGTCATGAACCAGGGCTACATCCAGCAGATCGGCACCCCCGAGAGCATCTACAACGAGCCGGAGAACGCCTTTGTGGCGGACTTTATCGGGGACAGCAATATCATCGGGGCCACCATGATCCAGGACCGGCTGGTGGAGATCCTGGGGGCCCGGTTTGCCTGCGTGGACGAGGGCTTCGGCATCAACAAGCCCGTGGACGTGGTGATCCGCCCCGAGGACGTGGAGCTGGTCTCCCCCGGGGAGGGCACCATCAGCGGCACCGTCACCCATGTGATCTTCAAGGGGGTCCACTATGAGATGGAGGTCATGGCCGCCGGCTTCGAGTGGCTGGTGCACTCCACCAAAATGTTTGCTCCGGGCACCGCGGTGGATATCAAGGTGGACCCCTTCAACATCCAGATCATGAACAAACCGGAGTCCGAGGACGAGGAGGCCGTGGGAGTCAATGAATAAAAAAGCCTTATCCGCGCCCTATCTGTTCTGGTCGGCCCTGTTCATCATCGTGCCTCTGTGCATGGTGTTCTACTACGGGCTCACCGACAAGAGCGGCGCCTTTACCCTGCAGAATATTCTGGCCATCGCCCGGGCGGAGCACGCCAAGGCCCTCTGGCAGGCCCTGCTGCTCTCCCTGGGGAGCACCGTGCTGTGCCTGCTGCTGGCCTACCCCCTGGCCATGATCCTGTGCAGCATGCGCACCCGCCAGCACTCCTTTCTGGTGCTGATCTTCATCCTGCCCATGTGGATGAACTTTCTGCTGCGCACCTTTGCCTGGCTGACCCTGCTGGAGAAGACCGGGGTGGTCAACAATGTCCTGAGCTTTCTGGGCCTGCCGCCCCTCAACATTATCAACACCCCCTCGGCCATTGTGCTGGGGATGGTATACAATTTCCTGCCCTTTATGGTGCTCCCCATCTACAACACCCTGGCCAAAATCGACCAGAACGTGATCGCCGCCGCCAGGGACCTGGGGGCCAACGGGGTGCAGACCTTTCTGCGCATCACCCTGCCCCTGAGCGTGCCGGGGGTCATCAGCGGCATCACCATGGTCTTTGTGCCCGCCCTGACCACCTTCGTCATCTCCACCATCCTGGGGGGCAGCAAGATTCTGCTGATCGGCAACGTGATCGAGCAGGAATTTACCCAGACCGGCAACTGGCATCTGGGCAGCGGCCTGTCCATCGTGCTCATGATGTTCATCATCCTGAACATGGTCGTCAGCGCCGTCACAGACAAGGACGGGGAGGTGAACGCCCTATGATCCGCAGGATTTCACAGAAAATTTATATCGGGCTGATCTTTGTCTTCCTCTACGCCCCCATCCTCACCCTCATGGTGCTGTCCTTCAACGCCAGCAAATCCAGGGCCAAATGGGGAGGCTTTACCCTGAAGTGGTACTCCCAGCTCTTCCAGAACCAGGACATCATGGAGGCCCTCTGGAACACCCTGGCCATCGCCGGCCTCTCCGCCCTGGCCGCCACCCTGATCGGCACCATGACCTGCGTGGCCTTAGGCGGCATGAAAAAGCGCTCCCGCACCCTCATCATGGGCATCACCAACATCCCCATGCTGAACGCGGAGATCGTCACCGGCATCTCCCTGATGCTGCTGTACATCAGCCTGAATATGCGGCTGGGCTTCTTTACGGTGCTCTGCTCCCACATCACCTTCAACATCCCCTACGTGATCTTAAGCGTGATGCCCCGGATGCACCAGCTGAACCCCAACACCTACGAGGCGGCCCTGGACCTGGGAGCCTCCCACCTGCAGGCATTCTTCCGGGTCACCCTGCCGGACCTGATGCCCGGGATCCTCTCCGGCTTCCTGATGGCCTTTACCATGTCCCTGGACGATTTTGTAATTACCCACTTTACAAAAGGCCCCGGTATTGATACACTTTCTACGAAGATATATACGGAGGTCAGAAAGGGCATAAAGCCGGAAATCTATGCCCTCTCCACGATTATCTTTGTCGCAGTGCTGCTCCTTTTGTTTTTGGTCAACTACACTCCCAGGGAGAAGGGCCCCAAAAAGGAGAGGCGCCTGTGACCTTCCGGTTACCCCTTTAGGCGGGGACCGGCAGTTGCGTGCCGCGCGGCAGCCGCACGGCTTAGCAGGAAAGGAGTAAGAATTGAAAAAACTGATTGCACTGTTTCTTTTTGGTGTGATGAGCACAGCCCTTCTGACCGGTTGTGGAAGCAAGGAAGGCGAAAACGGCACGGTCTACGTGTACAACTGGGGCGAGTATATCGACCCTGAGACTCTGGATATGTTTGAGGCGGAAACCGGCATCCATGTGGAGTACGAGGAATACGAGACCAACGAGATCATGTATCCGAAGGTGTCCACCGGATCCTCCAGCTACGACGTGGTGTGTCCCTCTGACTATATGATCCAGAAAATGCGGGAAAACGACCTTCTGGCAGAATTAAACTTTGACAATATGCCCAACGCCAAGGCCAACATCGGCGCTCAGTACTACGAGCAGTCCAAGGCATTTGACCCGGAAAACAAATACAGCGTCCCCTACTGCTGGGGCACGGTGGGCATCCTCTATAATAAAACCATGGTGACGGAGCCCGTGGAGAGCTGGTCCATCCTCTGGGACGAGAAATACGCGGACAATATCCTGATGCAGGATTCCGTCCGGGACGCCTTCATGGTGGCCCTGAAGCTGAAGGGCTACTCCATGAACACCATGGACAGCGCCCAGCTGGACGAGGCCAGGGACGCCCTGATCCAGCAAAAGCCCCTGGTGCAGGCCTATGTGATCGACCAAGTGCGGGACAAAATGATCGGGAATGAAGCCGCTCTGGGCGTGATCTACTCCGGGGAGGCCATCTACACCCAGAGGGAGAACCCGGATCTGGAGTATGTGATCCCCAAGGAGGGCACCAATGTGTGGATCGACAGCTGGGTGGTCTTAAAGAACGCTCCCAACAAGGAGAACGCGGAGAAGTTCATCGACTTCATGTGCCGCCCGGATATCGCCCTGATGAATTTTGAGTACATCACCTACTCCACTCCCAACGACGCCGCCCGGGATCTGATTGAGGATGAGGATATCCGCAATTCCCAGATCGCCTTCCCGGACCTGTCCCAGTACCAGGGCCTGGAGACCTTCTCCTACCTGGGCGAGGAGGGAGACGAAATGTACAACGACCGGTGGAAGGAAGTCAAATCCCAGTAAACCGGCCCGACCCGGGGAACTTTCCGGCTTACCCGGATCCATCTCTATACAACTGAATACGGATGATACCCGCGGGGACGGTATGGCTGAGCCAGGCCTCCCCGGGGCAGCAAAAAGGGCGCCTCCGGCGCCCTTTTCTTGCGGTTATTCCTCTGTCTTTTCCTCGCATCCGCAGGTCTCCGGGCCGGGGCCGTTCTGGTAGCTCTGAGGCTGCCATTTCTCCCAGCTTCGCTCCGCAGCGTTCTCGCAGCCGCCGCTTCTCTCCTGCGCCGTCTCACAGGCCGTGCCATAGCCATTGCCATTGCCGTTGCAGCCGCAGTCTCCGCCCATGCCCGCGCTTCCTCCGCAGGTATTCCGGTTATTCCCCCGGCGGCCGCCGTTTCCGCTGCCGCAGCCGTTTCCGCCGCTGCGGCCCGAGCCATTGCCGCTGCCGCCGTTCCCGCACAGACAGCTCAACACTAACAGTAAAACGAGACAATTCATATCAGATACAACCTTTGATTCGTTTACTGTATTGTATGCGGGATCCCCCGGAGAGGTTCCAGGGAATTTCAAAAGGGAGTTGTCCTTCTCCGGGGAGAACTCTTCCGGGGCGCTGCCGTGCTTCGAAAGAGCGTGATGCTCCTGGGCGGAAGCACCGCCAGCCTCTCTGAGGGCCTCTCCGCCGATTTTTCTGCCGGCCTTTCCGGAGACTTTTCCACGGAGCTTTCCGTTTCCGCGGATGTTTCCGTTTCCAAGGATGTTTCCGTTTCCAAGGATTTTTTCACTTCCACGGGCATTTCCGTTTCCATGGACATTTTTACTTCCATGGACATTTTTTCTTCCATGGACATTTCCAAGGACTTCTCCAACGGCCCTTCGGCCATCCTCTCCTCCTTCTCCCCCCAGGTAGTCAGATACTTCTCCCACACACAGTCCTTGGCCGGCGCCGGCAGGGCAAACTCATGGGGCTCCCAGTGCATATTGATCCCCAGATACCAGAGGGTGCCGTCCCCCTCCCGCCCATAGGCCCCGCACAGCAGGACTCCCACATAGCGGCAGTAGGCATCCCAGCGCACCTTCCACGCCTCGCTTCCGTGGTAGGACAAATCCGGGCAGCCATAACCCCGGTAATCCATCAGGCGGGGCTCCCTGTCCATGCAAAAGACGGGATTGGCCCGGCGCAGCTCTATCAGACGCTTCACATATCCGTACTGCTCCCGATTCCTTTTCAGATCTCCCCAGTTCAGCCAGGATGTTGGATTATCCTGACAGTAGGGATTGTTGTTCCCCCCCTGGGAGTTGCCGAATTCATCCCCCATAAAGATCAGGGGCATCCCCTGGGACAAAAACAGCAGAGTCAACGCGTTCCTGACCTGGCGCTTTCTCAGGCTCAGCACCTGGCGTTTCCTGGAGGGGCCCTCAGCCCCGCAGTTCCAGCTCAGGTTCTGATCGCTGCCGTCCCGGTTGTCCTCCCCGTTGGCCTCATTATGCTTCCTGTCATAGCTCACCAGATCCCAGAGGGTAAAGCCGCCAAAATTGGTAAGATAGTTGACGCATCCAAACTTCCCGGGATTCCTGCGCATATAGTTCATGGCCTCCTGGAGGGTTCCCTCATCGCCCTTCAGGAAACGGCGCATATGATACAAAAAACCGTCATTGTAGATCCCCAGCCTGCGGTAAGAGGGGGTCTCGGCGTACCCATAGATTTCATCCTGGGGAAAGCCCTCGCACCAGAGCTTTGTATCCATCAGCGCACTGTCCAGGGCCAGTTCCCGGACGGGCAGCCCCTCCCCCATCAGACGGAAGCCGTCCACATGATACTCCCAGCGCCAGAACCGGAGGATCTCCCCGATCTCGTCTCTGGGCACCTCCCTGGGAAAATAAAACTGCATCACCAGCTCCATTTTGTTCTCATGAAGCTCCCTGACCAGATCCCTCAGCTCCAGCCCCGCATCCTTCCCCCTGGCATATGCCTGCTTGGGAGCGTAGTAAAACCCCTTTTTGTAACCCCAGTAATTCAGCTTCGGTTCCTCCGGAAGGATCCCCTGCTCCCGGGGGGCCTCCCTCTCCAAAAATTCATAGGCGGGCTGGAGCTCTAAGGTGGTGATCCCCAGCTCCTTTAAATAGGGAATCTTCTCCCGGATCCCACAAAAGGTGCCCGGCCCCTTCACATGGGCGGAGGGATGCCTGGTAAAGCCCCTCACATGGAGGCAGTACCCCACCGACTCCTGATAGGAAAGCAGGGGACGTTCCTCCTGCCCCCAGTCGTAGGCCGCAGCGGGAACCAGAGCTCTCAGCTCATCCTCCCGCCGGAGTGCGCCGTACTCCCCGCCCTTCTCAAAGGCCCTGGCATAGGGATCGGCAAACACTCTGTCCTTCTCGTAAAACGCATAGGAAATCTCCTGTATCTCTACATCCGCCACCCCGCTGCGCACATCTCCCAGGGCGCCCGCCGGGTCCGCAGGACATTTCTGCAAAAGCTCGCCGCTGCCGCGCCGGTAGATCAGGATCCCGCAGTCCGCCTCCCCGGACACAAAGGAAAATCGGATACCGGTTTCCAGGGGAAAGACGCCTAATGGGTATGGATACGGCGGTTTCAAAGTTGTTTTCATCACGTCCTCCTTGCCAGTTTCTTTCTGCATGTCTATAAGTGCATTATACTTTTTTTTCAGAACTCTGTAAATCGCTTGTGAAAAAAATCTGAAAAATCTCTTATAGAAACCGGTCTCCCAAAGTCTGAGATGCCCTCTGTAAAAAAGCTTTGTAAAAAATCCGGGAAACCCTTGTCAGAAATGGCTTTGTCCTGTATGATAAGGACAGGGATCCAAGCAGCAAAACAGACAAAGGACTTTTGAGCCGGAGGGAAGATTGAAATGGGCATAAAACAGGAACCGGAAGAAGAGATGACCGTAGATCTGGAGTTGGAGGACGGCACCAACGTCACCTGCTCCGTGGTGACCATCCTGGAGGTGGAAGGACAGGACTATATCGGGCTGCTCCCCTTAGACGACAAGGGGGATAACCGGGACGGGGAGGTCTGGTTTTACCGCTACCGGGAAAATCCCGATGATCCCAACGAAGAGCCGGAGCTGGGCTACATCGACAGCGATGAGGAATACGAAAGGGTGGCGGACGCCTTCGACGAATATCTGGATGAGTGTGAATTCGACGAGCTGGCAGACGACGAAGAGGAAGATCGCTGATCCTCCCCTTCGTCGCCTGCCGCCGCTGTGCTCAAGGCAGAGCCCACGGAAAATTAAAACCGCCTGACACGAAACAAACTCAAAAGAGCCGGAATTCAGATCTTCCCCTGCTCCCTGAGCCGCAGAGCCGCCCTGGCTTCCTTCTCGCTGATCCCGGCCACCGCCCGGGCATCCTCTGGGGCCATGTGCATCGCTATGGCCCGCAGGTAACAGCGCTGCATCCCTATTTTTTCGCCTTCGATCCTGCCATCCTCCACTAACTCTCTCAATGCCGTACACATATCGTAACCCACTCCTTCCTGATATTTCTTTTTGTTTTTTTCAAAATTCTTCATCCCCATCAGTACGCTGGCCGCCCTGGCCGTCTCTTCGTCCAGAGAGTGATATACCGCGTTTCCCTCCAGATACTTTTTGAGCCCCTGCTTGTCCTTCCGATAGGGCACCAGCCCAAACAAGTCCTTCAGCGGGCTTTTGAAACAGCCAAAGTCCTTCATCTCATTCAGACACACCAGATGGATCCGGTAGTCCGAAAACAGCTTCTCCCATCTCTCCCGCTCCCGGCCAAAGTCCATCATATCCTTCAGGCTCCGGGGACCGTCCCAGGGCTCCTCCCCGTGGTACAGACAAAGGGTGAACACCGGCACCAGACGGTCCTCCCTGCGCAGGCCGCACATCCGCTCCGCACTGCTCTCAAGGCGCCCTTCCCGCCGGTTTTCCCTCCGCAGATGCCGGATCTGTTCCTCATACTGGAGGCCGTCGTAATTCATCCCACGCCAGGGAAATGCGTAATCTACCTGATCCTGATTCTCCGCCGCCAGGATCCGCAGCTCACAGCCGCTTCGCATCCACTTCTTGATATCCCTGATCCGCAGAATGGTTTTTCCGGCGCCCTTTCCGTTTCTGCCGGAGCCTTTCCCTCTCCCGCTGTAGCCCGTTCCGCTCCCGCCGTCCTCCGGCCAGACAGCCTCTTCTTCCCGGAACAGTCCCTCCCCAGCAGCCTTCCGGGCTTCTTCCCCGGACAGTCCCTCCACAGAGACCTCGGAGCCCTCAAAGAGCTCTTCTGCCCGGATCACATTCTCTCCGCCAAAAAGCGCTCCGTTAAACAGATCCGCAAAGCGGACATTGTCCCGCAGGTAATCCATCAGGACATCGTTTACTTCACCCATGTACCTTCCTCCTTTTCCGGGCAGGAATGCCATGGGATAGATGCCTCTGCATTTCTGCCGCTTTTTTGTCTGATCTCCGTTGAAATCGGCAGAAACGCCAGCGATAATCGCCACAAACAACAGATGAATCAATAGATGGAACATAATTCATGTTCTTTAGATGATTTGAGTATAATGCAGCGGGATGTTTTTGTCAAGATAGAATTTTAGATTTTGTCACGACAAATAGAATTTGTCACGACAAATATAGATCCGTTAAAAGATGAAAAGGCGGAAAAGCGCCTCCGGCTTACCCATTGCCGGAGGCGCTTTTCTCAAATTTGGGATAAAAAACGTCCCTTGGGGTAAAAAACACCCCTTATCGTTTCTTAATAAATGGCATACCTGTCGATGAACTTCTCCATTCCCAGCAGATAATTCACACCGTCGATGAACTCCCGGACTGCGGTGCTGTCATAAATATGGCCGGCCGCATCCATGGGAGGTTCAAAATTCAGATACAGGCAGCTGCCTTCAAACTCATAATCCTCCTTACCCAGCGGATCGCAGATAAAATGATACTCCATGAAGGTGTCCACCCATTCCCGGTTTTTGAGTACCCTCTTCCTCTCATCCTCGTTCTCCGGCACCTCTTCCTCGTCCTCCCATTCACCGGTGAAATGGTTCAGGATGTTCAAAACCCTCTCCTGCATCTCTTCATCGACCTCTTCGTCAAAAAACAGGGCGATGCCTCCCATGTACACGGGCCTTGCGGAAGATTCCAGGATTTCCCTGAACGTGAGCTTCAATTCCTCCTGCACATCCTGAGGGACTTCCTTCTCCGGAGGGTTCTTGCAGGCTTCCTTCACCTTCTCGCTGATCTTCCGGCCGCAGCCCGTCAGCATCCCCACAATCTTATTGAGGTTCTCCGTGGTCAGCCCGCTGCGCACCATGGCAAGAATGGCTTCTCCGATTAAACTTTCCATAAACATATCTTTTGTCCTCTCTTTCTCTTGATTATTTGCTGATGTATATGGTGGTATATTCGGTTTTGGTCTCTTTATAGATACTGCCGTCCGAGTTATACTGCGTTTGCGTTTCTTTCGTCTTGTTGCCGGCTGTGTCATATTCCCATTCATACCAATAATAAACACTGCCGTCCGAGTTATAATACGTTACTTTCGTCATATTGCCGGCCGCGTCATATTCCCATTCAGTCCAGCTAGAAACATTGCCATCCGAGTTATAATGCGTTTCTTTCGTTTGGTTGCCGGCTGCGTCATATTCCCATTCAGTCCATTTAGAAACACTGCCGTCCGAGAAATAACCCGTTTCTTTCGTCTTGTTGCCGACAGCGTCATATTCCCATTCAGTCCAGCTAGAAGCACTGCCGTCCGACTTATACCACGTTTCTTTCGTCTTGTTGCCAGCTGCGTCATATTCCCATTCATACCAACCATTAGCATCAACATTATCCGAATTAAAACGCGTCTCCTTCACAGGCACCGTGATAGCCTGCACTTCCGGATTCTCCACCGCTTCCGATGCCTCCGCCGTCTCTGTCTCAGGCACCTCCGCTGTCCCAGCTTCCGCCGACTCCGTTTCCCTCTCGCTTTCCAAGGCGGCCGCACTCCCCGTACCTTCGGCACCTTCCTCCTGGCCACAGGCTGTCAGGCCTATGGCCAAAAACACCACCAGAAGCGCTGCCAGACTTTTCCCTTTTCTCTTCATACCTCTTACCTTCTTCCCTTAGTTTTTCCGCCCCGGCGCTATAGCTCCCGGCCCGGTCTTTTGACTGCGCCTATATCGTACCACCCCCCCGTATCTTGTCAACCACTTCCTTGCGGAAACAACTCTTAATATTTTAAACTTTTCCGCCGTGTCCGCAAAAAGGAAAATTGGATCTTTCCCAGAAGAAGGGCATAACAAAAGCCCGGAAAGATATCTCCCCGAGCTTTTAACCTGCCTGTTTTCCCTTCACACCGGCCTCTGATTGCCAGGCGGCGTATGTCTTTGCATTTTCAGATCTCCCCCTGCTCCCTGGGCCGCATAGCCGCCCCGGCCTCCTTCCCGCTGATCCCGGCCACCGCCCGGGCTGCCTCCGTCCTGCTCTCATGGCAGGTGAAATACAGCACCTGGTACTCCCCGGCGATCTGCCGCAGCAGCTCCATGGCCCCCTTCAGCTTTTCCCCGTCCAGGTTGGCAAAAGGATCGTCCAGAATCAGGAAGGGCTTCTCCCCTCTGTACATGGCGTCCACCAGCGCCATGCGCATACAGACTCCGATCAGATCCCGGCGGCCTGCGCTCAGGAAGCGGGGATCTCTCTGCATTCCCTGCTCGTCCACCGTCAGGCGGGTGTCCGCATCCACATAGAACCGGGCCCCGTCCTCCCCCGCCAGCATCCGGTAATACTTGTCAAAGGCCCGGCGGACAGGCTCCGTGTAGCGGGCTGTGAGAGAGCTCTTGGCCTGGGAGAGATACTCCCTTGTCTTTTGCAGCAGCTCATACCGCTCCCGGCCCCTTTCGTATGCCTGGGTGAGGGCCGCCAGCTCTTCTTCCACCTCGGCGGCCGCATCGCTCTCCCGGCCCAGCTCTTCCAGCTGGCGTCTCTCATCCGCCATGTATTCATAGCTGCTTCCCAGCCGGTCTGAGATTTCCTTCAGTCGCTCTCCCAGCTCTTCCAGTCCCTCCGAATTCTCCCCGGGCTGCAGGCGGCCCAGTTCCTCCATATTTTCCCTCTGCTCAAACTCTTCCTTCTGGCGCCTGGCCTCCCGGTATTCCCGGTAACAGGCGTGGAGGGTCTGCAGCTGTCTCTGCAGCTCCGCCAGTCTCCCCTGCAGCTTTTCCGGCTCCCGGGGAGGCGCCTCCAGGCCCAGGGAGTCAAAAAAGCCCTCCGCCTCCTGCCAGAGGGCCTCGCAGCTCTCCCTGGCCCGGCCAAACTGGGCCTCCTTTTTCTGCAGGCGCAGATATTCCTCCCCCATGGCCTGCAGCTGCCGGAGAGCGCCGGAAAGATCCCGGCCGTCCTGCCCCAGCCCGTAAGTTCCCAGGAAATTTTGCACCTGCTGTGTCAGCCTCCCGCTTCTTCCCTCCAAATCCTTCTGCTCATATTCCTCCTGCCGGCGGCACAGCTCCAGGTATTCCCGCACCTGATCCTTCAGGACAAAAAAGCTCTCCTGCACATCCCCCTGGGAGGCCAATCCAAAGCCTGCCAGATAGTCCTCCGTCTCCTGCCAGATCCGGGAAATCTCTTCCTCCTCCCCGGCGATTTCCGCCTCCAGGGCCTCCCGACGGGCCAGACGCTCCGCCCTCTCTTCGGCCAGGGCCCTTTTCCTTTGCCCCGACCGCAGCAGAACGCCCCCGCACCAGAGCAAGCCGCCCAGGATCAGAAGGGGCCCCAGGATCCCACCCTGGGAAAGGGCCAGCAAAAGCACGCCCCCCGCCGCCAGCATCAGTCCCGGCAGGATCAGGAGCCGGGAAAGAGCCCCTCTCCCCTCTTGGAGATCTCCCTCCCCCGCCGCCGCAGCCTCCAGGGATGCCCTTTTCTCCGCCAGCAGACGCTCCCGCTCCTGGGCCTGCCGGCAGCAGTTCAGCCTCTCTTCTACCTGGCGGGGGCTGGGAACTCCCCGGGCAAACCGCCTCCGGTAGACCCCCAGCTTCTCCGCCTCCTGGAGGGAGAGCTGTTCCCGGGCCATGTCGTACCGAAGGGCCTGCGCCTGGCAAAGGTCACTCTCCCGGTCCTGAATTTCTTCCTTCCCGGGGATCCCGTCCGCAAACACCTGACCGAAGCGGAGAGCCTCCTTTTGTTCCTCCCGGGTGAGCCGGTAAAACTCCAGGCTCTGACAGGCCGCCGGCAGACGGCCGCACACCTCCGTGATCCGATCCAGCTCCTCCCGGGAGGGGGGCTGCTTTGGGAAGCACTCTCCCGCCTGACGGACCTGCTCCCTTCTCTCCCCCAGCGCCTGGCAGAGCACCTGATAGCGCTCCCATTTGCTCTGCCGGTCCCGATAGGCGCCCAGCATCCTCTGCTTTTCCGTGAGTTCCTCCCGCTGTGCCTTTAAGCGCTCCTGCTCCTGCTCCCGCTCCCGGATCCGGCCCCTCACTTCCTCCATGGCCCCTCCCAGGGTCCGCGCTGCCCTCACGCTCTCCCGAAGCCTGGCCAGCTCGTTCTTCATCTGATACAAAGAGCCCGTCTTCCTGCCCGGGTTCATGCTGTTGATCTGATCCGTCAGCCGCTGGCTGGCCGCCTCGAAATCGTTGATGTCCCCGGCCTCCCGGGCCAGATTCCCCATCTTGGCGTTGACGCTGTCCGTGGCCGTTGTCTCACAGTCGTTCTGGGTCAGGAACACCGTGCGGCAAAAAGAGGCGCTGTCGATCTGAAAAAGCTCTTCTCCCACCCTTTCGGAGAAGGCGCTGCTCTCCAGATTGGTTGCCTTCACCCGCAGCTCAAAGGTGTCGTCCTTCTCCCTGGCTCCAAAGGTGCGGGTGATCACATAGGTCTCCCCGGCGGCCTCAAACTCCAGCCGTCCCCCGTAGACGCCTCCCTGCCAGGGCCTGTAGCGCCGCCGCTCGTTCCGCAGCTCGTCCCTGGCCTTCTCCTCCTCAAAGCCGTAAAACATGACCCGGATAAAGGCCGTGAGGGTGCTTTTCCCCCAGCCGTTTGCCTGGCAGATCACATTACAGCCCGGCCGGAAGGTAAAATCCGCGTTCTGCAGTTTTCCGAAATTTTCAATATGACAGCTGTTGATCCTCATGTCCGATCCCTCCTGCCCCTAGAATTCCTCCCCGGAAAGGGCCTGGATGCCGCAGCGGATGACGGCGGCCTTCTCCTCCTGGGTCAGTTCCGGGGCCCCCTGTACGGTCCGCACAAACTCCCCCTTGAGGGATTCGTCCCGGGCAAAGCCCGCGTAATCCACCCAGAGCCGGGACTCGTCCTCCAGCTTTAAAAAGTAATAGTCCTCTTCAAACTGCTTGCACAGCAGCGCAGGCTCCTTCTCGCACTCCACATCCACCTGGCCGGTGAGCACCAGCTTCACAAGGCTTTTGGGGCTTGGGGCCGCCTCCGCGAGCACACGCCGGATCCTCTCCCCGATCTGGGTGGTGGTCATACAGCCGGTGATATCCACCTCCAGGGCATAGAACCTCCTGCCGGCAAAGGGCACAAACCGATGGGTAAAGGTCCTGCTCTCCCCCTGGATTTCCAGGAGCACAAAGCCGTGCTCTCCGCACTCGTCAAAGCCTCTTCCTTCCAGGCAGCCCGGATAGCAGTAAATTCCCCTGCCGTCCAGGCGCTCCAGCTTATAGCTGTGGATATGCCCCAGGGCCAGGTAATCGATCCCCTTGTCCCGAAGCCTGCGCAGATCCACACAGTCCCAGCCCTCCGCACCCGTCTGAGCCTCCTGCCCGTGGAGCATCACAATGTTGAACTTTTCCCTGTCCAGAGAAAGCTGATGATACAGGGACTGGCCCGTCTCCCGGCCAAGCTCCGCCCCGGTTACCGTGATATTGCCGCCCTCCCCGGGATCCGCCGTGTAGCTCACCCAGTGATCCTCAAAGAGCTTTAAATTCTCCGGGATCTTCTCCAGGCTCCCCAAAAAGCTGTCCGCATCATGGTTTCCCTTCAGATAATAGAAGTCAATCTGAGGATGCCCCCCAATGGCGTCCCGGATCACATTCCGGGCGGCGGCGGAAATATTTTTTTTGTCGTAAAGGTCTCCGGCAATCAAAATGGCATCCACCTGATTGTCCGCCGCATACCTTACCATCTCCTGGAAGGTCACAAGCAGCTCCGCCTGCCTCTCCCTGGCCTTTTCCTTTGACAGATGGGTCTGCATCCGGGAATCCAGATGCAGGTCCGCACAGTGTATGATCTTCATGTCCGCTCCCTGCTTTTGAAAAAACCCATTGAGATTCTCTCTGCAATGGGTCAAGAAAACTATTTATGGTAGGGCTCCCCGTGAAGGATGCGGAAGGCCCGGTAAATCTGTTCGCAGAGGATCACCCGCATCAGCTGGTGGGGAAAGGTCATATCGGAAAAGCTCAGGGCGCAATCGGAACGCTCCCGCACCTCCCGGGAAAGCCCCAGGGATCCCCCGATCACAAACACCAGATGGCTCTTCCCTCCCGTAAAGCATCGATCCAGATAGGCCGCAAAAGCCTCGGAGCTGCAGCGCTTCCCCCCGATCTCCAGGGTAATCACAAAGGCGTCCGGCCGGATTTTTTCTAAAAGGCGCTCTCCCTCTCTCTGCCGGATCTGTTCCTCCAAAAGAGGGGACGCCCCCTCCGGCGTCTTCTCGTCCGCCGTCTCCAGGATCTCCAGCTTACAGTACCGGCTCAGCCTCTTGGCGTACTCCTCCACCGCCTCCCGGTAAAAGGACTCTTTGATTTTTCCCACACAAAGAATCGTAATCTTCATGAGAGTTCTCCGCCGTCCCAGTCCTCTGCACTGTCCCCGTCCTCCGGGGCGGCATCCTCAAAGACCGCCTCATAGACCTCATCCAGAACGCTCTCCAGAAAGCTCTCGTCCAAATTCACAAACTGTCTGCCGATGATCTCCTTGAGGGCGGCCGTCCTCTGAAAATAGAGGATTTCCTCCTGAAAGCCCTGATCCTGAAACAGCTTCTCTCTCTCCGGGCGCAGATTCTCCCGGCTCCATTTCAGGATTTCGGACCGCAGGGTGTCCTCCACCTCCGCCCTGGCCTTGTAGGTCTTGGCGCTCCGGAAGGATACCAGGCTCATCACCAGGAAGATGGCAAAGAGCGCCCCCAGAATCCCATAGAGCATAAACCGGTTGGCGCCCGCAAAGAAGGGAATGGGGATCACCCCCAGGGCGCAGAGCAGCAGAACCACTAAGCCTCCGCCGCCCACCGCCAGCAGCGTCCAGGCGCTGGCCCGGTTTTCCTCCGCCCTGTCCCGGCTGTCCACATAGGCGCCGGAGGCCTTCGGTTTGGCCTGCTGCTCCAGCTCCCGGGATACCTCCGGATTCTCCTGGAGCTTCTGCAGGCGCTTCTGCCGCACAAAGACGGAGGCCAGCTTGGCGGCCTGCTGCCTCTCATCCTCCGGAACCAGGAGCTCGTAAAAATATCCTCCGTCAGCCAGCCGGGTCTCCACCCCGCGGATCCCGCTGTATTCCAGGTACTCCCTCATGGTTTCCACGCTGTCTTCCCTGCCGGAGAGAAGCGTCACATAGTTCTCCCCGAGCTCCGACGCCTCCACCAGACCGCACCCGCAGTCCGCACAGACTGTAATCCCATCCCGGTACTCATTTTTGCACTTCGGACAGATCATCTGTAACCCCCTTGCCCGCCCCCGCGGGCACTTTCCGCCGGGCAGAAGACCCCTCTCCCGCCCGGCCGTCCCCATAACGCTTTACTCCTGAAAATCCATGCATGCCCTGCCGCAGGTTACGCTGCCCACATATTCCTTTGCCTTCAGATGGGCCGGATGGACCTGATAGGCCTCCAGGGCCTCCCGGCTCTCAAACTCCGAGAGCAGGGCCACATCCCGGCTGCCGGAGGGAAGCCCCTCGGTCACCACCCGCAGGGAGCGGGTGCCGGGCACCAGGGGGGCCACAGCCTCCAGCAGCTCCCGGATCCTGCTGCCGGCCTCCCTTCTCTGCTCATCTGTCAGCTCCTTTTTATAACTCCACAGCACAATATGTCTCACCATACGCGTCCCTCTTTCCTATTTCCCGGAGAGATACTCGTCAATTCCCCTGGCGGCAGCCTTGCCGGCTCCCATGGCCAGAATCACGGTGGCGGCTCCCGTCACGGCGTCTCCGCCGGCGTAAACCCCTTCCTTGCTGGTCATGCCGTTTTCCTCGCTGGCCACGATACATTTCCACTTGTTTACCTCAAGGCCCTCTGTGGTGGAGGAAATCAGGGGATTGGGGGAGGTTCCCAGGGACATGATCACCGTATCCAGATCCATGGTAAACTCGGAATCCGGCTTTACCACCGGCCTCCTTCTGCCGGACTCATCCGGCTCTCCCAGCTCCATTCTCACGCACTTCATGCCGGTCACCCAGCCCTTCTCGTCGGCCAGGATCTCTGTGGGATTGGTCAGCAGGTCGAAGATAATGCCTTCCTCCTTGGCGTGGTGCACTTCCTCCACACGGGCGGGCAGCTCCTCCTCGCTTCTTCTGTATACGATGTGTACCTCCGCACCCAGGCGCAGAGCGGTCCTGGCGGCGTCCATGGCCACGTTGCCGCCGCCCACCACGGCCACCTTCCGGCCCCGCATAATGGGGGTGTTGGAATTCTCGTCAAAGGCCTTCATCAGATTGCTCCGGGTCAGGTACTCGTTGGCGGAGAACACGCCGTTGGAATTCTCCCCGGGAATCCCCATAAACTTGGGAAGGCCCGCGCCGGAGCCGATAAAGACGGCCTCATACCCTTCCTCCCCGATCAGCTGGTCAATGGTCACGGATTTGCCCACCACCACGTTGGTCTCGATCTTCACGCCCAGGGCCTTCACATTCTCAATCTCTTTGGCCACTACCGCCTTCTTGGGCAGACGGAACTCCGGGATGCCGTACACCAGCACTCCCCCGGGCTCATGCAGGGCCTCAAAGATGGTCACATCGTAGCCCATCTTGGCCAGATCTCCCGCACAGGTAAGGCCTGCGGGGCCGGAGCCGATGACCGCCACCTTTTTGCCCTTCTTCTCCCTGGCGCCCTCAGGCACAATCCCTGCCTCCCGGGCGTAATCCGCCACAAAGCGCTCCAGCTTGCCGATGGAGATGGGCTCTCCCTTGATGCCCCGGATACACTTGCCCTCGCACTGGCTCTCCTGGGGACACACCCTGCCGCACACTGCGGGCAGGGCGCTGGCCTGGCTGATCACCTCGTATGCCTTCTCGATCTCTCCCGCCTTCACCTGCTGGATAAAGCCCGGAATATCGATGGCCACAGGGCAGCCCTTCACGCACTGGGCGTTGCGGCAGCCGATACAGCGCGACGCTTCCTCCATGGCCTCCTCCTTATTGTATCCCAGACAAACCTCCTCAAAATTCGCGGCACGCACCTGGGGATCCTGTTCCCTCACCGGCACCTTCTTCAATACATCCATTCTCGTCTCCTTATCCTTTCCGCCGGCCCTGCCGGCATCCTCGTCACACTTCACCTGCACGCACATATCAGCCGCAGTTTCCGCAGCCGCCGTGATGGGTCTCTCCCTCTTTCGCCTTCAGGAAGGCCCTGCCCTCCTGGGTCCTGTAGAGCTGCTGGCGGCTCATGGCCTCGTCAAAATTCACCAGATGCCCGTCAAACTCCGGTCCGTCCACGCAGGCAAATTTCACCTGGCCGCCCACCGTCACCCGGCAGGCCCCGCACATGCCGGTGCCGTCCACCATAATGGGGTTTAAGCTGACAACGGTGGGAATCCCAAGCTCCTTTGTCAGCTTGCAGACAAATTTCATCATGATCATGGGGCCGATGGCAATACACACATCGTACTGCTTTCCCTCCGCCACCAGATCCTGAATGGTCTGGGTCACCATGCCGCTTCTGCCGTAGGAGCCGTCGTCGGTGGTTATGTAGAGATTCCCCGCCACCGCCTCCATCTCCTTCTCCAGAATCAGCAGGCTCCTGGTCTTGCTTCCCACGATCACATCCGCGTCCACGCCTCTCTCATGGAGCCATTTCACCTGGGGATAGACGGGGGCCGCGCCCACGCCGCCTGCCACAAACAGGATTCTCTTCCGCTTCAGGCTCTCCGCATCCTCCTTGGTCAGATCCGAGGGACAGCCTAAGGGGCCCACGAAATCCCGGAAGGAGTCCCCCTCCTGCAGCCGGGCCATCATCTGAGTGGCGGCGCCCACAATCTGGAACACGATGGTCACCGTCCCCCGCTCTCTGTCGTAATCGCAGATGGTCAGGGGGATCCGCTCCGACTCCCCGTCCGTCCTGACGATCACAAACTGTCCCGGTTCACAGGTCTTGGCCACCCTGGGGGCTTCCACATCCATCAGGTAAATGTTCGTGGTCAACTCTTGCGCTTTTAAAATTTTGTACATATCTTCTCCTATCCGCCCTTGGGGCATTTATACTTCAATACCGGTCACTGGCCGCTCTCCGCGGCCGGGGCCTGTATCATTTCCAACAACGTATATCTTTGTCCGCTCTCGATCTGCAGCCTGTAAATCTCACCGGTCTGCACATCCGCCGCGTAGTAGCTGCCGGTGCGGGTGGCGCTGCCGTCCCCGTCACTCTCCAGCTCCGCGATCACATAGTAATCTCTCTCCCCGATCGTGACAGCGTACTGATAACGGTACTGATAGTAACCTGCGATCTCCTGGGAGCTGCCCGCCAGATCCTCCACCTTTCCCAGGAGATACATCTTCTCCATCAGGGAGGCCTCCGCGTCCTGAACGCTCACCGGGGCATCCAGCTCCAAATCATATTTTTTCAGGGCTACCTCTCCCATGATACCATCTTCCTTGGCGCTTGCAAAGCGGAAAATATTACTTCCGATCGGCATCGGGATGGGCCCTGTGTACAGAGAGGACTGGAGAGTGGGATCCTGTCCGTTTACCGTGTAGTAGACATTTTCCCCCTCCGCCGCCTCCACCACAATCCAGGCGGGCCTGAAATATTCGCCGTCCTCCGTGAGCACCCGGGGCGCTCTCGGAACAGCCAGCTCAATCTCGTAATCCTTCTCCACCACCGGGCTCCATACGCCGTAGCCGTTCACAAACACGGCCCTGACCCGGTAGCTGCCCCGCTCCAAAAAAATAGGCGCCGTGTAAACCTCGCTCTCCGGCCCCGGATCGCTTCCGTCCAGGGTGTAATAAATCCTGCCCTCCACCGGGGAGCTCAGCTTGAGAGGAATCACTTCCTCGTAGACGCCCTCGTCGCTGCTGAACTCCGGGGGCATCGCCATATAGTTCTGATAGGTGTTCCGGATCTGTTCGTCCCCGCACGCCTCCAGCAGACGGCAGATGGTCTGATACTCCTCCCTGTCCCGGTAATAACCGATTACCTTGCCGTAGGCTGTCTCCACCTGCTCCCGGTTCGAGTATCCGTCCCGGATGATCTGCATCAGCAGATCTATGTATTCCTCCTCATTCCCATTCAGAAAATATACATCCGCAAGGGAAGCACGGATATCCATGTTATATCTGTCAAGCTGGGCCGCCCGGGCGTAATACCCGATGGCGCTCTCATACTCTTTTTTCTGCACACAGCTCCGGGCCTGATCCAGCTGATAATCCAGGGAATAATTCTCATAGAAATATCCGCCTGCCGCCAGGATCCCCACAATGGCGCACACCATGAGCGCTATGCTGAACAGGCTTAAGAAACCGCCCTTTTCCCTCTTCCGTCCCCGTCTGCCGCGCTTTGCCGGGCCACGCCCCCCGCCTCCCCGGTCTCTTCTTGGGAGGCTCTTCGGCGGGCTCTCTCCCAAATCCTCAGGAGCGTCGTCAAAGACATCCTCCATGATGCGGCTCATGGTCTCGCTCATACTGTGCTCCACTTCGCACTCATAATCCGGGACCATATGGATGTCCTGTCCGCAGACGCTGCAGTAAAGAGAGTTTTCATCCACCTCTGCCCCGCAATTCGGACATTTCATGCTCTCTTATCCTCTCAAACTTCCTGCATCCTGCAGGGCTACACTCTCTACGCAGTTTTTCATAAGCATGGCGATTGTCATGGGGCCCACGCCCCCGGGCACCGGCGTGATGGCGCTGCAGCGGGGCGATACGCTGTCAAAATCCACATCCCCGCAGAGCTTTCCGCCCTCGTTCCTGTGGATCCCCACATCGATCACCACGGCTCCCTCCTTCACATAGTCGGCCGTAATCATCCGGGGCCTGCCCACGGCTGCCACCAAAATATCCGCCCGGGAGGCGATCTCCTTCAGATTCCGGGTCCGGCTGTGGGCCACGGTGACTGTCCCGTTCTCCCGCAGCAGCAAAAGGGCCATGGGCTTCCCCACGATATTGCTCCTGCCGATCACCAGGCACTCCTTCCCCTCGATCTCCACCCCGGAGCGCTTCAGAAGCTGGATGATTCCGGCGGGCGTGCAGGAGACAAAGCCGGGCCTGCCGATACACAGGGCCCCCACATTGGCGGGATGGAACCCGTCCACATCCTTCAGGGGGGAAATCCTGCCGATCACCGCGCTCTCGTCGATCTGGCCGGGAAGGGGGAGCTGGACCAGGATACCGTTCACATCCGCCCTTTCGTTGAGCCCGTCAATGAGGGCAAGGAGCTCATCCTGCGTGGTCTCCTGGGGCAGCTCGTAGGAAAGGGAACGGATTCCCACATACTCGCATGCCTTCTTCTTGTTCCCCACATACACGGTGGAGGCAGGATCCTGGCCCACCTGGATCACCGCCAGCGCGACCTCCCTGCCCTGCCGGCGCAGGGCCGCCACCTGTTCCTTTACCTCATCCTTGATCTGCGCGCTGATCTTCCTGCCGTCTATGATCTGTGCCATTCTGCATCCCTCTTTTCCGCTTTTCTAAAATAATCCGGTGATGACTCCCTCGTCGTTTACGTCGATCTGGTAGGCCGCCGGCGTCCTGGAAAGCCCGGGCATGGTCATTACCGTGCCGGTGAGCGCCACCACAAAGCCCGCTCCCGCGGACACATAAACCTCCCGCACACTCAGTTCAAATCCGCTGGGCCGCCCCAGCTTTGCGGGATCGTCCGACAGGGAATACTGATTCTTCGCCATACAGACGGGAAGGCTCCTATAGCCAAGTTCCTCCAGACGTCTGATCTGCTTTTCCGCCGCCGGGGAAAAGCTCACGCTGCCGGCGCCGTAGATCTCCCGGGCAACGGTACGGATCTTCTCCTTCAGGCCGAGCTCATCCGGATACAGCAGCCGGAAGCGGCTCTCCCTTGTCTCCAGAGTTTCCAGCAGCTTTTCCGCCAGCTCCACGCCGCCCTCGCCCCCCTTCTCCCAAACCTGGGACAGGGCAAAGGCACAGCCTTTTTTCTGACAGAATTCCCTCACAAACGCTTCCTCCGCGGGAGTGTCCGACACGAAGGAATTCAAGGTCACCACCACAGGGACACCGTACTTCTGAAGGTTCTCAATGTGCTTCTCCAGGTTGACGATCCCCGCCTGCAGCGCCGGCAGATTTTCCCGGTTAAGATCCGCCTTGGCCACTCCCCCGTTATATTTCAGTGCCCGTATAGTGGCTACCAGCACCGCCGCGTCCGGCTTCAGGCCGCCGATGCGGCACTTGATGTCAAAGAACTTCTCCGCTCCCAGATCCGCGCCAAAGCCCGCCTCCGTGATACAGTAGTCGGCCAGCTTCATGGCCGTCCGGGTGGCGATCAGGGAATTGCAGCCGTGGGCGATATTGGCGAAGGGCCCCCCGTGGACCAGAGCCGGCGTGTGCTCCAGCGTCTGAATCAGATTGGGCTTCATGGCGTCCTTCAAGAGGGCCGCCATAGCGCCCACCGCCTTTAACTGGCTGGCGGTCACAGGCTCCCCCTGATAATTGTAGGCCACCACGATCCGGGAGAGCCTCTCCTTGAGATCCTCCATATCGCTGGCCAGGCACAGCACCGCCATGATCTCGGAGGCCACCGTGATGACAAAGTGATCCTCCCGCACCACGCCGTCCGCCTTGCCGCCCATACCGATGACGATATTGCGCAGCGCCCTGTCATTCATATCCTCACAGCGCTTCCACACCACCTGCCTGGGATCGATCTGCAGCTCGTTTCCCTGGTGAATATGATTGTCCAGCAGCGCGGCCAGCAGATTGTTTGCGCTGGTAATGGCATGAAAATCCCCCGTAAAGTGCAGATTCAGGTCGTCCATGGGGACCACCTGGGCATAGCCGCCTCCCGCCGCTCCCCCCTTGATCCCGAAACAGGGCCCCAGGGAAGGCTCCCTGAGGGCGATGACGGCCCGCTTTCCCAGCCGTCCAAAGGCCTGCCCCAGCCCCACGGTGGTGGTGGTCTTCCCCTCCCCCGCAGGGGTGGGATTGATGGCCGTCACCAGAATCAGTTTCCCGTCCGGCTCATCCTTCAGTCTCTCCAGGCACTGAGAGGTCAGCTTTGCCTTGTATCTGCCGTAAAGCTCCAATTCATCCGGATCCAGACCCAGGCGCTGCGCCACCTGGGTGATCGGCTCCATCACCGCCTCCTGAGCGATCTGAATGTCTGATTTCATAGTCACATTTCCTCCAGCATTTCCTCAAACTGCTCCTTGGTCATGAGCACCTGGCGGGGCTTTGTGCCCTCACCCTTTCCCACCACGCCGTATTCGCAGAGCTGATCCATGATACGGGCCGCCCTGTTGAAGCCGATCTTAAACAGCCTCTGGAGCATTCCGATGGTGGCCTTCTCCTCCTCGATAACAAATCTGGCGGCCTCGGCGAAATACTCGTCCCTCTCGTCTCCGCCGGAGCCTCCCGCGGATCCCCCCGAGGTGCCCATGGTCTTGATCTGCGCCTCTATTTCCTCCGCATAGGTGTTGCCCAAAGCCTGATTCTTCAGGAAGTCCACCACATCGGAAACCTCCTTGTCCGACACAAAGGCCCCCTGTATCCGGGCAGGCTTGGAATACCCCTGGGGGTAAAAGAGCATGTCCCCCTTGCCCAGGAGTTTTTCCGCCCCGTTCATATCCAGGATGGTGCGGGAATCCACGCCGCTGGATACGGCAAAGGCCACCCGGCTGGGCATATTGGCCTTGATCAGCCCGGTGATTACGTCCACGCTGGGGCGCTGGGTAGCGATAATCAGATGGATCCCCGCCGCCCTGGCCAGCTGGGCCAGACGGCAGATGGATTCCTCCACCTCCCCGGGCGCCACCATCATCAAATCCGCCAGCTCGTCCACAATGATGACGATCTGGGGCATCTTGACCGGGACATCCTCCTGGCCGCTCTCCCGCATGGTCTCCAGCTTCCTGTTGTATCCTTTCAGATCCCGGACATTGAAGTCCGCAAATTTCTTGTAGCGCTCCGTCATTTCCGCCACAGCCCAGTGCAGGGCGGCGGATGCCTTCTTGGGATCCGTCACCACGGGGATCAGCAGATGGGGGATCCCGTTGTATACGCTCAGCTCCACCACCTTGGGATCCACCATGATCAGCTTCACATCGTCGGGATGGGCTTTATAGAGGATACTCATAATCAGGGTGTTGATACAGACGGATTTCCCGGAGCCCGTGGCGCCGGCGATCAGCATGTGGGGCATCTTGGCAATGTCCGTCACAACCGTCTGCCCCCCGATATCCTTGCCCACCGCAAAGGCCAGGTTGGAGGGGAACTCCTTAAACTCTCTGGATTCCAGCAGATCCCGCAGGGCCACAGGGGTATTCTCCTTGTTGGGAACCTCGATCCCGATGGCGGCCTTCCCGGGAATGGGCGCCTCGATGCGAATGTCCGTGGCGGCCAGATTCAGCTTGATATCGTCCGACAGGCTCACGATCCGGCTCACCTTCACCCCCTGTTCCGGCTGAAGCTCATAGCGGGTCACGCTGGGGCCCTGGCTGATATCCGTGATGGTCACCTTGACGCCGAAATTGTTCAGCGTCTGCTGCAGACGGATGGCCGTCTCCTTCAGCTCCTTCTCGGACTCGCCTGACCCTCCCTGGCCTCTCACCAGCTTGGAGAGGGGCGGGAATATGTATTTTTTAGGGAATTTCTTCTCCGTGCTCTGTATGTTCAGGGGTTTGCCGCCCTGGGAAGCGTCCTGCTGGGGAAGCCTTGCCGCAGGCCGTATCCTCTCCTGGGAAGCGCCCGCCTCCCCCTGTGAGGCGCCCTCTCTGTGAATCCGGATGTCCTCCGGGGACTCCCCTCTCTCCCGGGCATCCCCCGGCACCGGCTGCATCTCACCCGCAGACGGCCGCCCGCTGCCCGCCATAGACTGGGTTCCGCCCGTCATAGACCGGGCTACATCCGTCATAGACTGCGTTCCACCCGCCATAGACTGCGCACCACCCGCCATAGGCTGCGTTCCACCTGCCATAGACTGCGCACCACCCGTCATAGGCTGCGTTCCACCTGCCATAGACTGCGCACCACCCGTCAAAGACCGGGCCCCGCCTGTCACAGGGTCATCCATCCTCATAGCCCGCTGCATGGGGGTAAGATTTTCCTCCGAATCCTCCTGGGACTCCTGCAGAGTCACCTGGTGCATGGAGCGGATGCGGATCTTGCTAAAGTCCACCACATTGTCCAAAGGCTGGGCTCCACCTGTCAAAGACTGCGCTCCACCCGTCATAGACCGCGCTCCGGCCTCCAGGGCCAGCTCCGCCGGCTGGGGAAGCTCTCCCTCCCCGGGCTCCGTCCACATGATCTCATGCATATCGTCCCGCCGCTGTTCCTCCTGTTTTTTGGAGATGGCGGTGTCCATCATCACGCCGGATACCTTCTTGTCCATGCGCAGGATCTTTTCGTTCTCCTTCTCCTCCTGGCGCAGGAGCCGCTCCTGTTCCCTCCTGCGGCGCTCATCCTCCCGCTGCTGACGGGCTTCTTCCCTCTGCTGGCGGGCCTCCTCCCGCTGCTGGCGGATATCTCCCCTCTGAAGGCGCTCTTCCTCCCTCTGCCGGCGTTCTTCCTCCCACTCCTGTCTGCGGCGCTGAGAGTCCTCCCTGCCTCTCTCCAAAAGCTGGGAGCCCCTCTCCCGAACGCCCCCCAGAAGGGATCTCTCCGTCATCAGGATAAAGCTGATGGCAGAGCAGAGGATCACCACCAGCACCGTGCCGATGGTCTCCAGATATTTATGTAATACATAATACAGACTTCCCGCCAGCACGCCTCCGCCGTTTCTGCCCTGGCTGGAGGCGGTGTAAATATACGCCAGGTCATAGGACGTGAGCCCTGCCAGGTTTTTGGCAAAGAGCTCACAGACTACCCCCGCCATCAAAAACAGGACGGTCCCCGCCAGGAGCTTCCTCACCGCCGTGGGATTCCCCGCATTGGCCGACCAGAACGCCGCCGCCACGAACAGCAGGATGGGCGCCGCGTAGGCGGGCAGGCCGAAGATGCCAAAGAGGATATCCCGGAAGAAATTGCCCACCACGCCGATCATCCCAAAATTGCACAAAAACAGGAGGACCATCACCACAAAAAAGACAATGAGGCCGATCTCCTGAAAAAGAGCCCTGTCCCTCTCATAGTCGTATTTGGCCGTGGTCTTTCTGCGGCTCCCTGAGCGGGAGGCGGTTTTTTTTCGGCCGCTGCCGGAAGATGACGTCCTTTTGCGCGTCGTTCCTGCCATAGTGATTATGTCCTTTCTCTGACTGCATGTTAGAATCGGGGGCCCGGGAAAAGCTTCATACTGCCTCCACCGGAAGTATACCATTTTTCCCTTCTCTTGTCACGTTCTTTATTCGCAACGGGAGAAAATTCACAGGGCACGCTTCCCTGCCTCAGTCCCGGTATCCTGAGAACCGCTCATAAGCTCATGGAGCTTTCCGATGGCGCGGGAGATTCCTCCCACCTCATTGATGATCCCCATGTTCACGGCCTCCCTGCCCACCAGGATGGAGCCCACGTCCTTAGTCAGGACTCCCGTCTCCATCATCAGCTCCTCCAGCCGGGACTGCGTGATCCGGCAGTGGCTGCACACAAAGCCGGTGATCCGATCCTGGATCTGCTTGAAATAGTCGAAGGTCTGAGGCACCCCGATCACCATCCCATTCATCCGAACCGGGTGAATCACCATGGTCCCCGTGGGCACGATAAAGGAGTAGTCCGTGCTCACCGCAATGGGGACGCCGATGGAATGGCTCCCGCCCAGCACCAGGGAGACGGTGGGCTTGCTCAGGGAGGCCAGCATCTCCGCGATGGCCAGCCCCGCCTCCACATCCCCGCCCATGGTGTTGAGCAGCACCAGCACCCCGTCGATCTGGCTGCTGTCCTCGATAGCCGCCAGCTGAGGGAGAATATGCTCGTACTTTGTGGTTTTAGAGCTGCCGGAGAGATTGTCATGGCCCTCGATCTCCCCTATGATGGACAAAAGATGGATCCTCTTGTGATCCACATTTTCCTCCAGGGTCAGCTGTCCCGTCTTTTCAATCCTCTCATCCCTGTGCTGCTCTCTCTCGACCTTTTCCGACTGTTCCTGTTCCATAACCTGCGACCGCCTCTCCGGCACATAGAAAAAGAACCCTTTTACGGTTCTTTCTCCATGATCCCTTCCATGACACATAGGTTTTCCAGGAATCCGGTTTTCATACCTCAGATATCGTAATCGTCGTTTTCTTCCACATCAATATCAAAATGCATCCGGCTCTCTTCCGGTTCCAGGGCGTACTCCATGCTCTTTTTCACATGCTTTTTTGGCACCGGCAGCGGGTTTTCCAGAAAGGCGGGCTCCTGCACCTGAACGCTCCCGGCCTGCACCGATCTTTCCAGAACCGTCACGGCCTCGGCGGCGACAGCCGTCATCCGCGCCGTCCTGCCCCTCTCCCTGAAAAACTCCCACACTCCCGCACAGGATAGGGTCCAGAGGGCCGTCTGCCACAAAAAGCTCCCCTCCCGGCTCATGTCAAAGAACAGAAGGGCCCCGATTCCCAATGTCAAAGCCACCCAGGGGGAATAGATTTCCTCCCCTTTCCGCCTGGCAAAGCCCACCAGGCCCAGAGCGCAAAACAGCCACACCGCCAGGCTCTCACAGCCGGCTCCTTCCAGCCAAAAGACCGGGCGGGGGCCCCGGGGGGCATACATCTGTCCCCAGACCCGGAGGGTCTCCCCCAAGGAGGTTCCAGACAGCCGCCCTCCCTCCCAAAAGATCAGCAGGAAAAAGCTCCCCAGCGCCGCCCCCAAAGCTGCTGCCGCCTGCCCGGCCCAGAGGGTCCGTCCTCTCTCCTTTCGGTTCACAAAGGGGAGCCAAAGCAGGAAAAGGGCCAGCGTAAAGCCCGCCGCGTCAAAATACCCTGTCAGGCCGACCCAAAGCCCCGTCACAATCCCCAGCACCCACCCGGAGAAATCCCGCCCCTGATGCCTGGCGCTGGCGGACAGATAGGAGCCTGTCAAAAAAAGGCCCATCCCGTAGAGGACAAAGTAAAGCATTCTGGGAGAATAGGTCAGCCCCTCCTTCACGGAGACAGGGGCCAGCATGAGAAACAGCCACAGGACCCCCGCCGTCTCCCGGCCCGCCATTTTCCTGACTCCCAGAAAGACCAGGAAGGATCCGGCCAGCTGAAGAAGGATCTGCCCCACGATCCCCGCCTCATAGCGGTTTCCGAGCAGATAAAGGATCCCGTGGAGAACATACAGATAGCCGCCGGTCATGCCCGTCGCAGCCATAAAACGGTCGGGAAAGGGATCTCCTGTGACCATGGCCCACTGAAAATAGTCCGCGTCCTCACCGGCCCTTTCCAGATTGACAAACCGAAGCAGCGCCCCTGCCGCCAGCACACAGACGACAAAGACTGCCTCCGCCGCCAGAGCAGCCCCCCTCTGATCCCGCTCCCCCCGCCGTCCCAGGGCGGCCAGAGCCAGGCAAACCGCCAGGCAGACTGCCAGGCAGATTGCCAGAGCCAACACCCCCGCCGCCAGGGGATCCTGCCAGAACGGATCCGTCACCTCTCCCCAGAGGACCGGGAACCTGCCCTCCAGGGGATGCAGTCCCAGGCTTGCCAGCAGGGCCATGGCAAAAAAGGCAGCGGCCGCCCCTGTGCCCAGAAGCAGCAGCGTCCAGCATATGAAACTGACTCCACCTTTTTTAAAGCTCATCCGTCTTCTTCTCCAAAACCGTCTCGATATTATACCGGGGACGATGCTTGACCTCCATATAGATCTTACCGATGTACAGCCCAACCATTCCGGTGGCGATCAGCTGCAGCCCTCCCAAGAACCAGATGGAGAGGATCAGGGAGGTCCAGCCGGGCACCACCTGTCCCGTAAAGTAAGAGATCAGGGCGTACACCGCCGCCAGCACACTGCACAGCAGGATCACCACCCCCGCCCACATGATCATGCTCATGGGCTTGACGCTGAAGGATGAGATCCCGTTGAAGGCGAGGGCCAGCATTTTCTTTAAGGGATATTTGGACTCTCCCGCCACTCTCTCCTTCCTGTCATAGTACACGCTGTCTGTGCGGTATCCGATGGTGGGCATAATCCCCCGCAGGAACAGATTGCTCTCCTTGTACAGGGCAAACTGCTCCATGGCCCTGCGGGACATCAGGCGGAAATCCGCGTGATTGTACACCGTCTTGACCCCCATCATGGCCATCACCTTATAAAACCCCTGGGCCGTCGTCCTCTTGAAAAAGGTGTCCGTCTTCCTCTCCCGGCGCACGCCGTAGACAATATCGCAGCCCTGATGGTATTTGTCAATCATCTCCTCGATCACGTCCACGTCGTCCTGGAGGTCCGCATCGATGGAAACGGACACATCGCACCTGTCCTTGGCGGTGATGAGCCCCGCCGTCAGGGCATACTGGTGCCCCACATTGCCCGCCAGCTTCACGCCCCGCACCTGCGCGGGATGCTCCCGGTGCTCCTTCTCGATCAGCTCCCAGGTCCGGTCCCTGCTTCCGTCGTTGACAAACAGGATAAAGCTCTCCCGGTGAATCTTATTTTTGCCGATCAGGTCATCCAGCACCTGCCGCAGCGCCTTCGAGGCAATCTCCAGGACCTCCTCCTCGTTATAGCAGGGAACTACGATCGCCAGCTTGTCCATAAGAATCTCCATTCCTCCCCTTTGTGTGTTCCGTTTTGTATCTACTCGTCCCAGTTGTGATACACGTTCTGGACATCGTCATCCTCATCCAGGATGTCAAGAATCCTCTGCAGGTTCTTCACCAGCGTCTCGTCCGTCACCTCCACATAGTTCTGGGGGATCATGGTCACCTCACAGCTCATCATGGGAACGCCTGCCTTCTCCAGGGCCTCCCGCACTTCCTCCAGGGAGTCGGGATCCGTCAGGATCTCAAAGCTGTCCTCCTCCTCGGAAAAATCCTCCGCCCCCGCGTCCAGGGCCAGCATCATCAAATCGTCCGCCTCCTGATCGCATTCCTCCCGGTCGATGATGATCTGTCCTCTCTTGTCAAACATAAAGGACACACAGCCCGGGGTGCCGATATTGCCCTGGCCCTTGCTGAAGGCGCTCCTGATATTGGCCGCCGTGCGGTTCTTGTTGTCCGTCAGGGTGTCCACGATGATAGCGGTCCCTCCGGGCCCGTAGCCTTCATATGTAATGTACTCGTAATTCACGTTGCCCACATCCCCGGCCGCCTTCTTGATGCCTCTCTCGATGGTATCGTTGGGCATATTGTTCGCCTTGGCCTTGGCGATCACGGCCGCAAGGCGGAAATTGTTGGCAGGATCCGGCCCGCCCTCCTTCACAGCCACAGCCAGCTCTCTGCCGATGATGGTAAAGATCTTGCCCTTGGCCGCATCGTTTTTCTCCTTCTTATGCTTGATATTGGCAAATTTTGAATGTCCTGACATAATACCTCTCCTTTTTCATTTTCCTGTTTTCATGCTCTCAGATGGTTCCCGTATCATCATACCATCATTTCCCCGGCTCTTCAAGGGGGGCCTCCCCCGGGACGCCCTCTCCGGGAGGCTCCTGGGGGAGCTTTCTCACCAGCACGCTGCGGATCATCTTGTTCTCCACCTTCAGGACCTTGAACCGGTAGCCCTCCTGATCCGCCTGGAAGGACTCGTTCTCCTCGGGGATCCGGTCCATCCTGGAGATCAGGAAACCGTTTAAGGTCTCAAAACCTGTGTCCCCGAAGGAGATGCCGAAGCGTTCCTCCAGTTCCTCCAGGGGGGTGAGCCCGTCCATCACATACTCATCCTCCCCCTTCGTCTGGATGTATGCCTTTTCCTCATCGTACTCGTCCATGATATTGCCCACGATCTCTTCCAGGATATCCTCCATGGCGACCAGCCCCACAGTCTGACCGTACTCGTCCACCACAATCACCATCTGCAGCTTGGCCGCCTGCATCTCCCGGAAGAGCTCGTCTATCTTCTTGGTCAGGGGCACATACTCCGGCTCCCGCAAAAGATCCGTCAGCTCTTCCAGGGGGCACTTCAGCTTGTCCTCGGCCCCGTAGTAGCGCATGGCGTCCTTCAGATGCAGGATACCGATGATGTGGTCGATGTTCTCCTGATAGACCGGATAGCGGCTGTTCTTGCCCTGAGAGATGAAATCCAGGGCGTCCCGCAGCGACATGCCGCCGTCCAGCGCCTGAATATTATTGCGGTGGGTCATGATATCCTGGGCTTCCTTGTCCCCATACTCAAAGATATTGGAGATCATCTCCGCCTCGCTGGCCTGGATCACCCCCTGCTCATGCCCCTCGTTTACCATCTGGATAATCTCCTCCTCGGTGACATCCGCCTCGTCCACCCCGGCCTTCACGCCGAAGAGACGCAGCACAAGGTCACAGGAAGCCGAGATCAGCCAGGTAAGGGGCCGAAGGAGCACCGTCACCGCACCGATCACAGGGACACAGGAAAAGGCCCAGCGCCGGGCATAGCGGGCCGCGATCTTCTTGGGAAGCAGCACGCCGAAGGTGAGCAGTATGTACAGGAGCGCAAGGCACGCCAGAAGGACAGACGCACCCTCCAGCAGGCTTAAAGAGAGCCTTCCCCCTGCCAGGTTCAGAAGCCAGAGACGGATGCGCTCCCTCCACAGTCCCAGATACACGCTCCCCATGGTCAGATTGACCAGGGTCATGATCACCTGCACCGTATTCACATACCGGTACGGGCTGTTCACAATGGCAAGGAGCTTCCCCGCCCGCTTATCTCCCTCCCCGGCGCTCTGCTCAAGCTCCTTGGGGCTTAACTGGCGCAGAGCCGCGCCGAAGCCGTAAAAGAACAGATCCGTCACAATCAGCAGAATAAAGATGATAGTGGCCGTCGGGCCTCCGTCGTCCTCCATGTTGCCTTTTTTTACCTCCCGGTCCGCCTCATGGCAGACACTCTGAAGTTAATATTATACCATTCCTTTGTACATTCGTCAAGAAACCGGCTTCTCTTTCTATGTATCCAGTTCCAGACTGATCATCAGCGCGCGGTTCACCCGATCCATGATCTCCCCATCCAAATGACAGACCCGGTCCTTCAGGCGCTTTTTGTCTATGGTGCGCAGCTGCTCCAGCAGGATGACGGAGTCCTTATCCATGTCATACCGGTCCGCCCGCAGCTCGATGTGGGTGGGCAGCTTCGCCTTGTTCATCTTAGAGGTAATGGCTGCGCAGATAATGGTTGGGCTGTGCCGGTTCCCCACATCGTTCTGAACAATGAGCACAGGGCGTATCCCTCCCTGCTCGGAGCCGATCACCGGTCTTAAATCCGCGTAAAAAACATCTCCTCTTCTCATGCTGTGACCATACCTTTCCGTTTAGAGTTGTGCTCCCCGCCAGGCGGGAAGGGCCTTCATGTGAGAAATCACACTGATGTGCTGATTTTTCACATGAGATTCCTATGCTCAGTAGTATTGCCCTTTTCTCGAAAGGTATTCACGGCTTACAGGATTTTTCCGCCCCTCTGATAAACCCGGGGCACTCTGGGGCTGATGCCGCACAGAAGCTCATAGTGGAATCTGCCGGAGAGCTCCCCCAGCTCTTCGGCCGTGATCCGCTCCTTCCCGTCCCGGCCGATCAGGGTCACCGGATCTCCCTGCGCGGCCCCGGGAATTTCTGTCACATCCACCATAAACTGATCCATGCACACCCGCCCCAGGATGGGCGCCCTTCTTCCCCGGATCAGCACAAAGCCCTTCCCGGAAAGGCTCCTGGGATAGCCGTCCCCGTATCCGAGGGGGACCGTTGCCACCCGCATGGGCCTGACGGCAGTGAAGGTCCCCCCGTAGCTGACGCTCTGCCCGGGGAACAGCTCCTTCACATAGACGAGATGACTGTACAGGGACAGGGCAGGCTGCAGCAGCACGCCCCCAAGGTCCGTCTCCCGGGAGGGCTCGATCCCGTAGAGGGCGATGCCCGCCCGGACCAGGTCCAGATTGGCGGGATAAAGCTGCAGGATCCCGGCGCTGTTGGAGCAGTGCCTCAGAGGGATCCGGTGCCCCAGCAGCGCCTCCGCCCGGGCCACAAAATCCTCAAAGCAGGCCAGCTGCCCCTCCGCATTCGACAGATCCCTTTCATCCGCCCTGGCAAAATGGGTGAAGATCCCCTCGATCTCAACGCCGGGAGCGGCAGCCGCCTCCCGCACAAAGGCCAGCCCTTCCTCATCCGGCCGGATACCGATGCGGCCCATCCCCGTGTCCACCTTCACATGAATCCTGGCCGGTACGCCCGCCGCCCCTGCCGCCTCGGAGAGCTGGGGCAGCGTATCCCTGCGGAAGACAGCCATGCGCACCCCCTTCTCCGTCAGCTCCCGGTAGAAGCAGGGGAACACATACCCCAGGATCAAAATCGGCTTTTGAATCCCCGCCCGGCGCAGCTCGAGGGCCTCCTGAGCGGTTGCCACAGCGTAACCGTAGAGATAGTCGATTTCCTCCAGGCAGCGGGCAACGGGCACACTGCCGTGACCGTAGCCGTCCGCCTTGATGACCGCCATCATCCTTGTCCCCGGGGCCGTCTTCTCCTTGAGATCCCGCAGATTGCCCCGGATGGCGTCCAGATCCACCAGAGCGTACCCCCTGGCGTATTCCTGGGGAACCGCCCTCTCCTGCCCCCTCTTTGTCTCCGTCATTTCTCCCCGCACCTCCCTCATGGCCGCTCCCCTTCCCGTTCCCCGGGCGTCTCCAGCAGCCGCGCCGCACAGCGCACCAGCGCCCCGGCCGTCACCGCATACTCCGAAAGCCGCTCCGCCGCCAGATCCCCCGCCAGGGCATGGAGATACACCCCCGCGCAGGCCGCCTCAAATGCCTCCATTCCCTGGGCCAGCAGCCCCGCCGTCAGGCCGGTGAGCACATCCCCGCTCCCGGCGGTGGCCATGCCGCTGTTGCCGGCCAGGTTCAGACACATGGGGCCCTCTCCCCGGCAGATCAGGGTCCTGGCGTCCTTGCAGACCATGACACAGTCATTTTCCTTTGCCATGCGCCGGGCCACGGACACGGGATCCGCCTTGATCTCCGGAACGGGAACGCCGCTGAGCCGTGAAAGCTCTCCCACATGAGGCGTCATCACCAGGGCCCTTCCCTTCCTCTGCGCGGATTCCGGCCATCCTCTGGCCGCCAGGAGATTGACGGCATCCGCATCCACCACCAGGGGGATCCGGGCCTCCAGCAGGCCCTTAAGCACCTCCCAGGCATCCTCGGAGGTGCCAAGGCCGGGTCCCACGGCGGCCGCATCCGCCCATTCCAGGGCCCTGCGCACCTCCCCGGGATCTCCCCACAGAGCCTCCGGCACCGCCGCCTGCAGGACTCCCCGGTTTTCCCCGGGGCAGAGCACCCGCACCATTCCCGCCCCCGCGCAGTAGGCCGCCCGGGCCGCCAAAACAGCCGCCCCGGGCATCTGTTCAAAGCCTGCCGCCAGCAGGACCTTGCCGAAGGTCCCCTTGTTGCCGTCCCTCCTGCGCCTCGGGAGATATTCCTCCACAGGCCCCCTTAAGGTGAACATCTGCGGCTCCGCTCCCTGAAAGCTCTCCGGGCCGATCCCGATGTCCTTCACCCGCACCTGGCCGGCGAACTCCGCTCCGGGGAATATGAAAAGCCCCCTTTTGGCAAAGGCAAAGGTCACTGTCAGATCCGCCCGGAAGGCCGTTCCCAGGACCGCTCCCCGCTCTCCCTCCACGCCGCTTGGAATATCTACCGCCAGCTTGAAGCCCCCCATCCGGTTCAGGGCCTCGATCATCCGGGCATATTCCCCCTCCACCGGCCGGGACAGGCCCACCCCGAAAAGGGCGTCCACGATCAGAGCATACCCGTCCCGGTCTCCTTCCCCCGAAGGGTTTCTCCGCTCCCGGTCCGCCAAAAACTGCGCGGCCGGGCGGACCGAGACCGGATAGTGCTCCAAAATCCGCTCCTGCCGGATCCATTCCGGCGTTCTCTTCTCCGGGGGGCCAGGCAGCACCGCCTCCACCTGCCAGCCGTCCTGAGAAAGGAGTCTGGCCAGGGCCAGGCCGTCGGCCCCGTTGTTGCCTCCGCCTGCGGCGATCAGCGCCCGCCCGGGCCCATCCGGGAGCCTCCCGGGAGCCCCTGCGCCTCCCCGGCCCCGCCCATCCCCCGCCGGACCCGGGAACAGAAGCCTCACCTCATCCCGCAGGGCCAAAGCGGCCCTCTCCATCAGCACCGGCGCAGGTATGCCGATCTGCTGTATGGTATAGCTATCATATGCCTGCATCTCCCCGGGGGTGACCAGATATTCTCTCATGGAATCTCCTTTTTTGAAAAAAAGGACCGTCCGCTCAACAGTCCTTTTCCTCCTTGTTTCGGTTGATATTGTAGGACAGCTTCATCAGGCTGTCCGAAAGATGCACATTTTCCACCTGTATATTCGCCGGCAGATTCAGATCCACATGGGCGAAATTCCAGATAGCCTTGATCCCGTTCTTCACCAGCCGCTCAGCCACCGCCACGGCTCCGGCCTTTGGGATGGTCAGGACGGCGATGTCAATTTCATTCTCCCGGATAAAGCTCTCCATCCTCTCCATGGGCATCACGGGGATGCCCCGCACCCTGGTGCCCACCAGATCCGGATTCTGATCAAAGATGCCCTTAAAAAGGAAGCCTCTCTTCTCAAAGTTCAGGTATCCGCCCAGAGCCCGGCCCAAATTGCCGGCCCCGATGATGATAAAGTGGTGTGTATCGTTCAGTCCCAGGATCCTGGCGATCTCCTGGTAGAGGAATTCTACGTTGTAGCCGTAGCCCTGCTGGCCGAAGCCTCCGAAGTTGTTAAAGTCCTGGCGGATCTGGGAGGCCGTCACCTTCATCAGACGGCTCAGCTCCTGGGAGGAAATGCGCTCCACCCCCTGGTCCCGCAGTTCTCCCAAGTATCTGAAATATCGTGGAAGGCGGCTGACCACCGCCTGGGATATTTCCTTTTCTTCCATTGGCTGCCTCCTGAGGTTTACTTCAACTAGGGATATTATAGCGGAATGTTAAAAAACTGTCAATGGGTTTGCCTCCGCATCCGGCTGTAAATTTATGCTTGCCTTAAACCGCCTTTCTGGGTATGATGTTCCATAGAGCATTGTTTGAATCCCAACCAAGGCCCGCTCGCGCGGGCGGAAAGGCAGCCATGATTCTTTCCTGTCAAAATATATCGAAAGCGTTTTTGGAAAACCGGGTACTGCAGGAGGTTTCCTTCCACATAGAAGAACACGAAAAGGCCGCGGTGGTGGGCATCAACGGGGCGGGCAAGACCACCCTGCTGCGGATCCTCACCGGGGAGCTGGAGGCGGACCAGGGATCCGTTGTTCTGGCCAAGGACGCCCGGATGGGATATCTGGCCCAGGACGGGGCGGTGGACTCCCGGCGGACCATCTACGAGGAGCTTTTGTCCGTCAAGCAGGACCTGGTGGACTTGGAGGCGCGCATGCGCTCCTGCGAGGAAGACATGAAGCAGGCCGGGGGAGCCCGGCTGGAGGCCCTCATGAAGCAGTATACCCTGCTGACCCACGATTTTGAAATCCGGGGCGGCTACGCCTACCGAAGCGAGCTGACCGGAGTCTTAAAGGGCCTGGGCTTTTCCGAGGAAGATTTTTCCAAGGGGATTGCCGCTCTCTCCGGGGGCCAGAAAACCCGGGTGGCCCTGGGAAAGCTGCTCCTGCTGGCTCCGGATCTGATCCTTTTGGACGAGCCCACCAACCACCTGGATATGAACTCAATCGCCTGGCTGGAAAACTATCTGCACACCTATAAGGGGGCCGTGATCCTGGTTTCCCACGACCGGTTCTTCCTGGACCGCATCGCCCAGAAGGTGGTGGAGCTGGATCAGGGGCGGGCCACTGTCTTTACGGGAAATTACACGGACTATGTGGGGAAAAAGGAGCTGCTGCGCACCGCGGCCAGAAACGCCTACCTGAACCAGCAGAAGGAAATCCGCCGTCAGGAGGCCGTGATTGAGCGGCTGCGGTCCTTCAACCGGGAGAAATCCATCCGCCGGGCACAGAGCCGGGAAAAAATGCTGGAAAAGGTTCAAGTGCTGGAAAAGCCCACGGAGGTGAAATCCGATATGCGTCTGACCCTGACCCCCAGGATCGAGAGCGGGAACGATGTGCTCACGGTCAGGGGGCTGGCCAAGGCATTCGGGGAGCAAAGGCTCTTTGAACAGGTAGATTTTGAGATCAAGCGGGGGGAGCATGTGGCCGTCATCGGGGACAACGGCACCGGCAAGACCACCCTGCTCAAGATTCTGAACGGCCTGATCCCGGCAGACGGGGGCTCCTTTGTGCTGGGGGCCAACGTGGAGATCGGCTATTACGACCAGGAGCACCATGTGCTCCACCCGGAGAAAACCCTCTTTGATGAGATCTCCGACGAATATCCCTTCCTGGACAACACCCAGATCCGCAATGTGCTGGCGGCCTTCCTCTTTGTGGGGGAGGATGTGTTCAAGCGCATCGGGGACTTAAGCGGCGGCGAGCGGGGGCGCATGTCCCTGGCCAAGCTCATGCTCTCCAACTGCAACTTCCTGATCCTGGACGAGCCCACCAACCATCTGGACATCCTGTCCAAGGAGATCCTGGAGGACGCCCTGAACCGATACCGGGGCACCGTGCTGTATGTGTCCCACGACCGGTATTTTATCAACAAGACCGCCAGCCGGATTCTGGAGCTGCAGGACCGGCAGTTTTACAATTACATTGGAAATTATGATTATTATCTGGAAAAGAAGGAGGCCGTGACGGCGGCCGCCTCCCCGGGCCCCGCCGAAAAGGCCCCCTCCAGCGCCGCCCCCTCGGAGAACAAGCTGGACTGGCGCTCCCGCAAGGAGGAACAGGCCCGTCAGCGCAAGCGGGAAAACGATCTGAAGCGGTGCGAGGAACGGATCGAGGCACTGGAGAACCAAAAGAAGGAGCTGGAGGATGAGATGTCCCGGCCGGAGACTGCCACCAACTCCGTCCGGCTCCAGGAGCTCACCCTCCAGCTGGCCCAGACACAGGCCCGGCTGGAGGAAGAAATGACGCTGTGGGAATCCCTGGCGGAGGATTCCTGAGACATATTGTACGGAGTCCAGGGCAGATCCTGCCCTAGGCCTCCAGGAGGCTCTCCAGGGTGGCGCGGATGGCCTTAATGAAGTCCAGGCTGTTTAATATCACCGGGTCCTTGCAGGTGGAGATGGCCGCCAAAGACTTGGTCATCCTGCCGCTCTCCACGGTCTGGATGCAGGCCCGCTCCAGCTTTCCTGCGAAATCCGCCAGCTGAGGGATCCCGTCCAGCTCTCCCCTCTTTCTCAGGGCTCCCGTCCAGGCAAAGACGGTGGCGATGGAGTTGGTGGAGGTCTCCTCCCCCTTCAGATGTTTGTAATAGTGGCGCTGCACGGTGCCGTGGGCCGCCTCGTACTCATAAACTCCGTTCGGCGAGACCAAAACGGAGGTCATCATGGACAGGTCCCCGTAGGCGGTGGCCACCATATCCGACATCACATCCCCGTCATAGTTCTTGCAGGCCCAGATAAAGCCCCCCTCCGAACGGATCACCCTGGCCACGGCGTCGTCGATCAGGGTGTAAAAATACTCGATCCCCAGCTCCTTAAACTTCTCCGCGTACTCCGCCTCGTAGATTTCCTGGAAGATATCCTTGAAGGTGTGATCATATTTCTTGGAAATGGTATCCTTGGTGGCAAACCACAGATCCTGGCGGGTGTCCGCCGCGTAGCCGAAGCAGGATCTGGCAAAGCTCTCGATGGATGCCTTCGTGTTGTGGATGCCCTGAAGAATGCCGGGGCCGGCAAAGTTATGTACGGTCTCCCGGATCTGGGTCCCGTCCTCCCCCGTGAACACCAGCTCCGCCTTCCCGGGGCCGGGAACCTTGATCTCCGTGTTCTTGTACACATCCCCGTAGGCATGTCTGGCGATGGTGATGGGCTTGGTCCAGCGGCTCACATAGGGCACGATGCCCTTGATCAGGATGGGAGCCCTGAAAACCGTGCCGTCCAGAATGGCCCGGATGGTCCCGTTGGGACTCTTCCACATCTCCTTCAAATGATATTCGCTCATTCTGGCGGCGTTGGGGGTGATGGTGGCGCACTTCACCGCCACCCCGTACTTGAGGGTGGCCTGGGCAGAGTCCACGGTCACCTGATCGTCGGTCTCATTGCGGTGCTCCAGCCCCAGATCATAGTACTCCGTCTTCAGGTCAATGTAGGGGAGCAAAAGCTCATCCTTAATCATCTGCCAGAGGATCCGGGTCATCTCGTCCCCGTCCATCTCCACAAGGGGTGTCTTCATCTGAATCTTTTCCATGCTTACTCTCCATCCTTTTTATTTTTTCAAATGCTCTTCTTTTCTCCCGGGCATCCCGCTCCCTCTTCCCCATCCCTCTCCTGACCGGGATGATAGGCCTCGTAGAGCCCGTTTTTCACCATATTTTCATAGGCGTTGATCATGTGGCGGTTGGCCAGGGTCTGGGCCAGCTCCCCGTCCCCGGCCTTGATGGCCTCCAGGATCTGGGTGTGTTCCTCGTTGGATTTCAGCCCCCGCTCCCCGTTGCTGAGGGTCTTTTTCCTCACCCGCAGCACATAGGCGTGAAAATCCTTCAGCTCATGCTCCAGGATCTTGCTGCTGCATGCCTCGTACATGACCTCATGGAACCGGTTGTCCAGCTGGGCCATCTGGTCCCAGTGGCCCTTCTGGGCGTGAAATCTGGCCAGATACACATTTTCCTCCATCTCTTCCAGCTGCTCGGGAGTGATATGCTCCGTGGCCCACTTGGCGCAGAGCCCTTCCAGCAGAGACCGGATCATATAAATGTCCATCACGTCCTTTTCCGTGATGCCGGTCACATAGGCGCCCTTGTTGGGGATGATTTGAATCAGCCCCTCCAGCTCCAGCTGACGGAATGCCTCCCGCACCGGCGTGCGGCTCACTCCCATCTCCTCTCCGATGGCTACCTCCTTCAGCTCCTCATTTTCCGCATACTTCCCGTTCAAAATATCCTCACGCAGCTTGTTGAACACTCTGCCGCGAAGGGAATACTTGTCTGTGACCTCCTGTTTTACATTATACCTCTCCACGCTTCTCCCTCTTTTCTTCCCCGGATCCTGAATGTGTCCCTTACTGGGCGCTCTCCCGATCCCTGCCGCCGATCCGGATATTCTGCTCCTGACAGACGCGGTTTAAACAATCGATGATCTCCCGGTCGGTGAGCACAGTCACACGGCCCCCCGCATACTCCTGATCCACCCAGGCCTTGATCTCCCGGACCAGCTGGCTGTTTTTGTCCACCTGATCCTCCCCCTTCAGCTTATAATAGGTGTTGATCCAATGGGCGATCCCCGCCAGGCCGGAGGTGTTGGAGACGGCGCAGAGCACAGGCCGGTTCAAAAACTTCTCCGTGTCAAAAATATTGTAGATTTCCTCGTTCTTCAAAAGCCCGTCCGCATGGATCCCCGCCCGGGTCACATTGAAATTTTTGCCCACAAAGGGAGTGCGGGGCGGGATCTGGTAACCGATCTCCTTCTCATAGTATTCCGCCAGCTCCGTGATCACGGTAGTGTCCATGCCGTTCAGATCTCCCTTTAGCTGGGCATATTCGAACACCATGGCCTCCAGAGGCGTATTCCCGGTTCTCTCCCCGATACCGAAGAGGGAGGTGTTGACCCCGGCACAGCCGTAGAGCCAGGCAGTGGTGGAGTTGACAACCGCCTTGTAAAAATCGTTGTGCCCGTGCCACTCGATCAGATCATGAGGCACCCCCGCGTGGGTATGGATGGCATAAATAATGCCCTGGACGCTTCTGGGGATCACGGCCCCGGGGAAATTGACCCCGTAGCCCATGGTGTCGCAGGCCCGGACCTTGATGGGGATCTGATACTCCTTCATCAGCTTCATCAGCTCCAGGCAGAAAGGGACCACATAGCCGTAAATGTCCGCCCGGGTGATATCCTCCAGATGGCATCTGGGGCTGATGCCTTCCTCCAGGCAGTCCCGGATCACGCTCAGATAGTGGTCCATGGCCTGGCGTCTGGTCATCTTCAGCTTCATAAAGATATGGTAGTCGGAGCAGCTCACCAGGATGCCCGTCTCCTTCATGCCGATCTCCTTGACCAGCTTGAAATCCTCCTTGCTGGCCCGGATCCAGCTGGTGACCTCGGGGAACTGATAGCCCCTCTCCATACACTTGTACACCGCGTCCCGGTCCTTCTTGCTGTAGAGGAAAAACTCGCTGGCCCGGATCATGCCGTTGGGACCTCCGAGCTTGTGCAGATAATCATAGACGGTCACAATCTGCTCCGTGGTGTAGGGTGCCCGGGACTGCTGCCCGTCCCGGAAGGTGGTGTCCGTGATCCAGATCTCCTTGGGCATATTGTGGGGCACGATCCTGTCGTTGAAGGGGATCTTGGGGATCTCGGAATAGGGGAACATGTTGCGGAACACATTGGGCTTCTCCACGTCGTCCAGAATGTACATGTGCTCCTCTATCTCCAGCAGATTGTTCTTGGGGTTCATCGAAATAGGGCGATTTTCAAATCTTTCATTCTCCAGCATGTCTCATCCTCCCTGATGTTCATCTTGTATGATTGTATGCAATTATACCATTTATGTCAAGCCCTTTTCTGCAAGAAGCCTCCGCCGGTTTCCTGGGCAGCGGGCCATACCGGGCCACTTTTACCGCTCTCCGTCAGCGGCCCGTGCCGGCCGGGCCGCCCGCTCCCCTCAGCCCCCCAGCAGCCTCCTTGCATCCACCATCCCCCAGCCCTGCTGGTTCCATGGCTCTCCCAGATCCCTGGCGGAGAAAAGAAGCCTCTCCTTCACCTGTTCGTTGGTCAGCCAGGGCTCCTTCTGCAGAAGCAGCGCGGCGCAGCCAGCCACGATCGGAGTGGCCATGGAGGTTCCGCTCTTTGCCACGTAGGCGTCCGTCCACATTCCTCCCCTCTCCCGGCATCTGACACTGCAGGAGACAATCTGGGTTCCGGGGGCCACCAGATCCGGTTTTCTCACCGGCGCATTCCTCCGCCCCCTGCCGGAGTAGCTCTGGCAGCTCTTCTCCGGGTCCGGGCAAAAGCCCTCATCGTGACAGCCCACCGTGATCACTCTCTCGCTCCCCCCTACCGATGAGATGGTGTCGTCCCCGGGCCCCTTATTGCCCGCGGCGCAGACTACCACGATGCCCTCGCTCCAGACTTCCTCCACCTTTCGGCGAAGGGCCCTGGTCTTCTCCGGCTCCTTCAGGTCCCCGATCCCCACCGAGATATTCAGCACCCGGACGCCATAGGCGTCCCGCATATCCAGCACCCACTGAAGCCCCTCCAGCATGGCCCGGGTGAGGCCCTCCCCGTTTTTGTCCAGCACCTTGCCCACCACCAGGCGGGCCCCGGGGGCGATCCCGCGGTAGAGGCCCCCGGATGCCTCCCCGCTGCCGCAGATGATGCCGCAGACATGGGTGCCGTGGCCGCTGTCATCATAGCACCGCACCCTGCCGGCCCCTGTCCCGGCGCGCCGGGCCGAACCAGTTCCCTGCCCGCCCCTTCCGTTCACAAAGTCCCGGAAATCCACCAGTCTGCCATTCAGGTCCACATGGTGCCCGATCCCTGTATCCAGGACGGCCACGGTGACACTCCGATTTCTCCATTCCTCCCCCGCGCCGATCCCCTCCGCACCGATCTGTCTCCTGACCCGCTGCATAAAATGCCTCCGGACCACATATACTTATGAGTATTTTATGCGGCCGAAGGCATTCGGTACAAAAATTCCATGTTATTTTCAAACTTGCGGGGCCTGATCCGCGTCCGGTCCGGACTTTCCATCCGCCCTATCTCCCTGGGCCTCCTGCGGGCCCGCAGCCCCCTTAAGACGCCTCCACCCGCTCCCAGGCCGCCTCCTGCAGAAGGTGATCCGCCCAGATCCGGGCAAGCTCCTCCCCGTCTCCCACATGGAGCTTGACCGTGAGCACACCCAGATGTGTGGTCACCGTAATCAGCATGGGCCTGGAAAACACATTGGTAAAGCGCAGATCCTTCACATTCTCAGAGATAGCCGCATCCATACCGTAGGGCACATAGTCCACCAGCCCCGAATGACTGTGGCGCTCCGTGGCGGGAAGCTGGGCGCTGATCATCGCCATGTACAGAGTGGATGAGGTCTGGCAGATGCCCCCGCCCACACTGACGACCAGCCGTCCCCCCGCGAAGGAAGGGCCCAGCACATAGCCGTTCTCATAGGTGCGGGACAGAACCGTGTCGCTGAAGGAGAATTCCTCCCCCGGCTGCAGGATTGTCCCGTTGACCCGCTGAGCCGACAGCTCCACATTAACGGCCCGCTGCTGTGTCGTATCGTAAAAGGTTGTGTATGTGCCCACATAGTCCGGTTCCTCCTCAAAGAGAGCCGGGCGGCCCTCCCCTCTTCCAAACAACAGATAGTGCTCGTAGTACCTCTCATAATCCTTGCCAAAGGCGTTCAGCAGATCCCTGTTTTGGATTATGTAGGCTCTCAGGTTGAAGTCCGCGCTGGCGCTGCGCCCCTCCCTGGCCCCACAGAGCATGTAATGGGAGTAGAGCATCTCCGGATCCCGGATCGCCCAAAGATCTTCATTCGTCTCATAATAATAAACCGGGTCAAACACCTGTCTGCTGAAGGGTATGGCGGTATCCACCACAGGGGCCGATCCCCATGCCCCCGGATCGGCGCTCTGCGTTGGCGGGACGGGTATCTCCTGACCCGCGGCCTGCTCCTGGCCCACTGCTGTCTGCTCCTGACTCACTGCTGTCTGCGCCTGGCCTTCTGCCTCCCGGTCCGGCTGTGCCTGAACGGGGGCCGCCGCTCCCAACAGCAGCGCCGCCGCACACCCTGCCGCCGCATATCTATATACTTTCGCTCTCCCTTTTCCCGTCATCCGCCGTATCCTCTCCGATCCTCTTTTGAACCTGTCAGATCCCGCCCCTACCCTGCGGGAAGGAGCCCCTGTTACCGCTCCATTATAGCAAAGCCACCTTCCAAAAGACAACGAAAGAATTCTTAAGATTTTCCGGGTTTTCTCTGTATGCTTTTTCCCGGGAAACTTCGACAAGCCCTGGCGCATAGAATAGAGCATAAATAAAACATGGAGGCACTGATAAGATGAGTGACTTGACTGCTACCAACTGTGGCTGCGGAAACAACGGGAACGACAATAACGGCTGTGGGTGCAGCGGACTGGGAAGCTGGGTCGGCATCGTTCTGCTGCTGAGCCTTCTGGGCAACGGCAACAGCAACGGCTGCGGATGCGGCAATAACGGCCTGAGCCTTCTGAACAACGGCGGCGGCTGCAACAGCAGCTGCGATCTGCTGGTTCTGATCCTGATCCTCAACTGCCTGTGCGGCAGCAACTAACGCTGTTCCTTAAGCACCAAGCGAATAGGTCCCGGCAGGGACCTATTTTGCTGTCAATTCTAAAGAGGGGCCTGACCGCATAGGATATTGGAAAGGAGGACACGGCATGGCGGAAAACGGACAGGACAAGGTGGCGGCTTTCGACACCCTTTTCACCGACAACCGGATCCAGAAGCTCAAGATACTCCTGCCATGCCTGGACGGCGGTGCCCAGCGCAGACTGGCAGTCTGTATCAAATTTCTGGAGCTGCGCCATACCCTCTCCCTGCTGCGGCGCCGCCCCCTTCTCATGCCCCTGCCCAAGGATGAACTCGACCCGGACCGGATCTGCTCTCAGCTTCTGCCCTACTGCAGTCCCGACGAGCGCCGGCAGCTGGAAAGCCTCCAAAACCTCCTGAGAAGCCTGGAAAATTACCGGGAGATGATGGAGATGCTGGAAAGCCTGCGGGAGCTCTTCCCGGAGGGGGAGGAAAACGATCCTCTCTCTGCCCTCTCCGGACTGGCAGAAATGTCCGGGGAGGGCGGGGATCTTCTCTCCGCCCTCTCCGCGCTGGCAGGAATGAAGGAGGGAAAAAATCCCCATTCATAGACCAACTGTTTTTAAGAAAGGATTCCCATGGAAAATCAATCTTCAACGCCGGTCTGGATGACAGACCCCCTCGTAAAAGACATTGACCCTCAAAAACTCAGTTTTCTCGCCCGCTTCTACGAGGAAACCCGCGGCAAGGATCAGAAAAAGCTGATGGCCAGCCTTCTGTCCCTGTTAAAGCAGGCCCGGCAGGACCACCTTACCTTCTCCTCCAAGGAGCTGAGCGCCATCACCGCCGCCATCAAAAAATACAGCACCGCGGAGGAATCCGCGCGGATCGACCAGATCCTGGCCAGGCAGGAGAAAAAATAGGCAGGGCGGCACAGATCCGCCGCCCCCGCCGGAAGGTTGATATTGATTATTTTCACCGCCAATTCCAGCATAGGATGTCCGGTTTTTCAATATATGATTTGGATAATTTCAAGGTTTAGAAAATTTTATATTAATCTTATATGAAAAATCAGCACATCAGTATGATTTTAGAAAAAAAATTTAGGATTAGAAATTTTTTATAATATCCCCCTAGACAAGGAAACCCTGTATCTGTTATACTGTCACTGTCTTTGGAAAATCGAGAGCATTTCTATGATCCACGCGGTTCCGCGGCATTTTTCTGAGACTACACTTTCATATCCCAAACAACATAGGAGGAATCTGCTTATGACACAAAACGAAGCAAGAGAAGTATCCAACCGGGAGGTGAAATCCAGCGCTTTCACCGCTTACTTCAGCGAACCGAAAAATGCAGCCCAGCTGTATTCCGCGCTGGCCGGGGTGGAAACTGCCCCGGAGGACATCGTGATCCGCACCCTGGAGGGGGTGCTGTTCCTGGCCAGGAAAAATGACCTGGCTTTCACAGTGAAAAACAAGGCCCTGGTCATTGCCGAGCATCAATCGACCGTGAGTGAGAACATGCCTCTGCGGAGCGTGATCTACTATGGCCGGACCATAGAAAAGCTCCTGGAGCCCCGGGCGCTCTATCATCAAAAGAGGATTCCAATCCCAACCCCGGAGTTTTACATGTTCTACAACGGGGGAACCGCCCAGCCTCTGGAAAGAGTCCTGAAATTATCGGAGGCATATCTTGAAAAGACGGAGCACCCTATGTTAGAATGTGTGGTGAAAATGATCAATATCAACCTTCCGGCGAAGCATGAGATCCTGGAGGAATGCCGGCCTTTGTACGAGTACGCCTGGTTTATCCAGCGGGTGAGGGAATATCAGGAGGAAGATCTGGGGCGCGATGAGTCGATCCGGAAAGCGATCCTGGACTGCCAGAGGGAGGGGATCTTTGCGGAGTTTGTGCGGGAGCACGGAACGGAGGCGGTGAATATGCTGTATACGCAGTTCAATATGGATGACGCCCTGGATGTGAGATACGAGGAGGGCGTGGAGGACGGATATGAAAGAGGCGTGGCCGCCGGAAGGGCTGAGGAAAGGGCCGAGGGAGAACTTCGGCTGCTGCGGCTGCTGATCCGTCAGGTCTGCGCGAAGCTGCAAAGAGGAGACACACCAGATAAAATCGCAGAGGATCTGCTGACAGATCCAAAACAGATCAACCGGATCTGTTCCGCCGCCGAAGCCTGCGGTTTTGATGAGAACGCTGTCTACGAAAAGCTTCAGGCAGCAGAAGAAATGAATAAGGGCCAGGCATAACGCTGGTCCCGAATTACGGTTTACAAATCTGCAAAACCGTGGTATGATTACCACATTCCAAACAAGTGCACCCAGCCTGTTCCAGCAGGCGGCATTTGTTTCACTCTATTTGGTTCAGGGCGTTTCGCCGCATTGTCCAGATAACTTACTTTTCACTAAACACTTTACACGCCAGAAAGGAGAACTTTATGACAAAACAAATCCCCCCAGATCTTTTTGACGGAATCATCCGGCTGGACGATTCCCAGGGCGATCTGCCCTTCCACATGTGGAACGACTACCTCTTCCGCGCCCTGCTTCAGGTAAATTCGGAGGTCCTGAAGGCATTTGTCTGCTCCCTGCTCTACCTGGAGCCTCAGGAGGTGACCAGCATCGCTATCCTCAACCCCATTGTGCTGGGAGATGCCATCGACGACAAAACCTATATCCTGGACATATTTGTGGAGGTGAACGGCCGCACCCGGCTGAACCTGGAGCTCCAGGTGATCAACGAGAGAAACTGGCCGGAGCGCTCCCTGTGCTATCTCTGCCGCACCTTCGACTCCATGAACCGGGGCGAGAACTACAGGAATGCGCGCACCGCCATCCAGATCGGGATCGTAAATTTCACATTATTTAAGCAAAATCCGGAGTTTTTCTCCAACTATTATATGATCAATGAGAAAAACCGTCAAATTTACACTAGAAAATTCCGCCTGTGTGTGTTAGACTTAACACAAATAGAGCTAGCCACGCAGCAGGACCGAAAATTCGGCCTGGACAAATGGGCCGCCCTGCTCACGGCGGCCACATGGGAGGATTTAAGTATGCTCGCCAAAGAAGATCAGACCCTGAAAAGTGCCATTGTGACCATCGTCCAGCTGACCGAGGATGAGAAGATCCGCCTGCAGTGCGAGGCCAGGGAGGACTACTACCGCCGCACGGAAGGGCGGGAGGAACTGCTGAGGGAAACTGAAGAAGAGCGGGATCAGGCTGTGGCAGAGCGGGAGCAGCTTAAAACTCAGCTGGATCAAACCACGACAGAGCGGGAGCAGCTTAAAACTCAACTGGATCAAACCACAGCAGAGCGGGATCTGGCTAATACTGAACGCGACCAGCTTGAAACTCAGTTAAATCAGACCGCGGCCGAGCTGAAGCAGGCTCTCGAAGCTCTTGATCTTCTCCGAGCGCATGGCATTGACCCTTCGGAAATGAACAAGGAGCAGGCGTAAAATCCTTAATCCAGATCCTCTTCCTATTTCCATCTGCTTTCCGTCAACCGCCTGCGTATGTCTTCATGCTTTTATATCCTGACACCGGAAATTTCAGGCAAAAGATCTCAACTGTCTTTCGATCTCTTTCATCTAAGTTCCGGTTCGCTCTATCTGACCAGCATAGACCCAGTCTCTTGCCTTTTTCCCGACACTCATAATTTTCAGATCACACGGTATCCGGCTGAACATCTTTCATCCGACCAGTGATACAAAAGAAAGGAATCCACCGTCTATGAATGAACGCAATTCTCATATCCCATCTGCGCAGCTCTCCGGTAATCCACAGGATGCGAACGGCGCAGCTCAGATCCTTGGGGCTCCCCTCTCCACAGAGGAGGCCATGCAGCTGATTCGTCGTTCGGGCCGCGGCACCAGAAAACGCTTTTTCGCCCTGTCCCAGGAGCATCGCGAACTGTTCCTCTCCTTCCTCCAGGGAACCTATCTGAAAAATCAGGAGCACAAGCTGGAGATCCTGTATGA
>CANQOL010000006.1 GCA_947625475.1 uncultured Acetatifactor sp. | reverse complement strand
CTTACGGACGAGGAGGACGTGCCGGACGCCATCGGCAAGCTGCGGATCATTTACCATAACCTCATGAAACTGGATTACGACAATCAAAGAACGCGCACCGGGGTATCGGTTACAGGTGCGGAGAATGTGGAGAGTCGGACGCCGCTGGAATTATTCGCGGAATTTTATGAGCTGCAGAATAACCAGCCTATGAGTGAAGAGCAGACCGCATTTATGGAACGGCTGATTGAGAATACATGGGAGGAGGAACAATGAGACCCATCAAATTAACGATGTCCGCCTTTGGGCCGTATGCCGGAAAAATAGTGTTGCCCCTGGACCGGCTGGGGAAGAGCGGTCTTTATCTGATCACGGGAGATACGGGAGCGGGCAAGACGACGATCTTTGACGCGATCACATTTGCCCTTTATGGGGAAGCCAGCGGAGCCATGCGGGAGCCGGGGATGTTCCGTTCCAAATACGCGGCGCAGGAGACGCCAACGGAGGTGGAACTGGTATTTTCCTACGGCGGAAAGATATATACCGTGAGACGAAACCCGGAATACGAGCGGCCGAAGGCCAGAGGCGATGGGGTCACGCTACAGAGAGCGGATGCGGAGCTTACGTATCCGGACGGGCGCATTATCACGAAGCAGAGAGAGGTGGACGCGGCTGTCCGGGAGATCATGGGGATCGACCGGAACCAGTTTCTGCAGATCGCTATGATCGCACAGGGGGATTTCTTAAAGCTTCTTTTGGCACCGACGGAGGAGAGGAAGAAGATCTTCCGGCAGATCTTTAAGACGCGACTGTTCGCGGATCTGCAGGAGCGGCTGGGGCGGGAGTCCGGCGCGATGAAAGACGCCTATACGGACGCCAGACGGAGCCTGAAACAGTACGTCGGAGGCGTGATGTGCGAGGAAGATGACATACTGTCTATCGATGTACGGAAGGCAAAGAACGATGAGTTGCCTGCGGCGGAGGTGACAGAGCTGATCGGGCGGCTGATTGAGAAGGATGAAGAGAAGGGCCGCCTGATTGATGAGGAGATCAAAGGGCTGGATCAGCAGCTGGAGCAGGTGAACGCCAATCTTGGAAAGCTGGAAATGCAGGAGAAGGTCCGGCAGGATCTGGAACAGACGCTCGAGACGCTGAAAGAGGAAACGGCGCGTTATAAAGGGTTCAAGGCTGCATGGGAGGCAGAGAAAGAAAAAAGCGCAGAGAGAGATGCTCTGGCCGCGCGGAAAGCGGAGATTGAGGCGGAACTGCCGTGGTATGAGGAACTGGCGAATCTGGAGGAACAGGCCGTGCAGTTGACGGTCGACATCCGTGAGAAGGAAGGAACACTTGAGCAGAAGCGCCAGGCGGCACAGCAGGAACAGCAGCGGCTGGGAGAAATGAAACAGGAGCTGGCAGGACTGGCAGGAGCGGGAGAGAAGCGGGAAAGGCTGGAAGCGCAGAAGGCGCGTGAGACTGAGCGACAGAAGAGCCTTAGAGATTTGCAGGAAGACTTTAAGGAATTGGATTCACAGCAGCAGGCGTATGCGCAACAGCAGGAGAAGTACCGGAAAGCTGCGGATTTGGTGAAAGCTGCCGTGAATGATTATGAGACGAAGAACCGGGCATTTTTAGATGAGCAGGCAGGAATCCTGGCGGAGAATCTGACAGAAGGGCAGCCGTGTCCGGTCTGCGGTTCTTTAACGCATCCGCATCCTGCGGGCAAGTCGGAGAAAGCACCATCCGAGGCGCAGCTTAAAAAGGCCCGGGAGAAGGCGGAAAGCGCACGGGAAACGGCACAAACCGAGAGCGAGAGATGCGCCGGGATGCGCAAGGAGATCGAGATCAAGGAAGAAAGTCTGGACAGGCAGATCAAAGAACTGCTGTCTTTTGATGACGATAAAGCGGAAACGGCGCAGGAAAACGCAGCAGCGATGCAGGATGCCGTCGCGCGGCGATCCGCTGCAAAGAAGCAGATCGAAAAGGAAATGATTGCCGTTGCTGTAAAGCTTCGCGAACTGGAGAAAGAGATTTCCGTGGAGCTGAGAAACATACAGCGTAAGGAAGGATTGGAACAGGAACTGTCGCAGAAGGAGAAAGCACTTATGGCACTGATACAGCAGGTTGCCGATCTTGAGAAAGAACTGGCGTCCGTCACGGCTACCCGGCGTACCTGCGAGGAACAGATCGCAAAGCGAAAAAAGAACCTGCGGTATGACAGCAGAAGAACTGCCGAAGCAAAGGGGAAGGAACTGGACGATCAGCTGGCGCAGATGAAAAAAGCTCTGGAGGACGCGGAGCAGAAGTATCATGATTCGGTTGAGAAGATCGCCGGATATCAAGCTGCGACAGAGAAGCTTCAGAAGCAGTTGGAAGAAGATACCGGTCTCGACCGGGTGGCGGAGACGGAAAGAAAGCAGACGATTGTCAGTCAGCGGAACAGCCGGAATGAGGATTCCCAAAGGATTGCTGTGCGTCTGGAAACCAATCGCGACGTTCTTAAGAACATCCGGGAAAAGACCGGAGATCTGGAGACGCTTGAGAAGCGTTACGCCTGGATCCGCGCTCTGTCTGACACGGCCAACGGAACTATCAATGGCAGGGAGAAGATCATGCTGGAGACCTACATCCAAATGACGTATTTCGACCGGATCATTGCTAGGGCCAATCGCCGTTTCCTGGTGATGTCGGGCGGGCAGTATGAGCTGAAGCGTCGCCGTGAGGCGGAGAATATTAGGAGCCAGAGCGGCCTAGAACTGGACGTGATTGATCATTACAACGGTACGGAGCGCAGTGTAAAGACCCTGTCCGGCGGCGAATCCTTTAAGGCGTCCTTGTCTCTGGCGTTGGGACTTTCCGATGAGATCCAGTCGTCGGCCGGCGGTGTGAAGCTTGACACGATGTTTGTGGATGAGGGCTTCGGATCGCTTGACGAGGAGTCCCTGGCACAGGCCATGAACGCGCTGACTGGACTCACGGAAGGGAATCGCCTAGTGGGTATTATTTCCCATGTGGCGGAACTGCGGGAGAAGATCGATAAGCAGATTGTCGTGACAAAGGAGAAGAGCGGCGGCAGCAAGGCTACTATTGTATGCTGAAATGTTTGTGCTGTATGATAACGATATCTATAAAAATGCAGAAAGAACCTTCGGTTTGTATCAGCAAGAGGTTGATAGGAAAAAGACAATGAAAATCAGAATCCATTGATGTGGAAAAAGCGTCACCGGAAAAATTGGTAAAAATTGCGACTAAAAAGGGGATAAATCTAAGCGATTATGAAGAAGACGATGGTGATTGAGAGTGATCAGATCCTAAAGGTACTGCTGTTAGGAAATGGCATAAATTGGCGTATCATTTTTCTTCTTGGGAGGAACTGATTAAGTCAAAATGAGATTGGAACAAGCTATAGGGAATATTACCGCCAAACTGTAGAAAACCTGAGGAAGGATGACGGCGGTAAGGCCGGGCCGTTTCCTAACATAAAGAGAAAACCTTCCGCATATACTGTAACAGGATAGGCAGGAGGTTTTTTTATGGATACATACACGGCGAATACATATGACCTCTATCACGATATACAGCAAAGGACGGGCGGGGAGATCTACATTGGGGTGCTGGGGCCTGTGCGCACCGGCAAGTCCACCTTTATCAAGCGTTTCATGGATGTGATGGTCCTGCCCTATATGGAGGACGAACACGCCAAGGCCAGGGCCATGGATGAGCTGCCCCAGAGTGCCGGAGGCCGCACCATCACCACCACGGAGCCCAAATTTATTCCCAAGGAGGCGGCCCGGGTTTCCTTAAGCGGAGAAATCGAGGCAAATGTGCGTCTGATCGACTGCGTGGGCTACATGGTGGAGGGGGCCGCGGGGCATATGGAGGAAAACGAGGAGCGCATGGTGAAGACTCCCTGGTTTGAGAACGAGATCCCCTTCACCCAGGCGGCGGAGATCGGCACGGATAAGGTGATGAACGATCACTCCACCATCGGGCTGGTGATCACCACCGACGGGAGCTTCGGGGAGATCCCCCGCAGCAGCTATTTAAGCGCCGAGGAGAAGACCATCACCGCCCTGAAAAAGATACATAAGCCCTTCCTGGTGCTCTTAAACAGCCAGAAGCCATACTCGGAGGAGACAAAGCAGCTGGCAAAGGAGATCGGGGAAAAGTACCGGGTGACGGTGATGCCGGTCAACTGTGAGCAGCTGAAAAAGGAGGATATCAACCGGATCCTGGAGAATGTGCTGTATGAGTTCCCCATTTCGGTGATCGAGTTTTACATGCCGAAGTGGGTGGAGATGCTGCCGGGAGATAACCGCATGAAGCAGGAGATCCTGGAGGTAGTGCGGGGGATGATGCAGGAGTACAGCCGGGTGCGGGACTGCGTGGAAAAGCCTGTCGCCGTCGAGAGCCCCTATGTGAAGCGGACGAAGACGGAGAGCATTTCCTTAAGCGACGGGACCATCCGGATATATCTGGAAGGGGACGAGGCATATTATTATGAGATGCTGACGGACATGGTGGGGGAGGATATCCGGGACGAGTATCAGCTGCTGGGCAAGCTCAGAGAGTTTTCCGCCATGAAGAAGGAGTATACCAAGGTGCTGGACGCCCTGAACATGGTCCGGATGAAGGGATACGGGGTGGTCATGCCGGAGAAGCAGGAGATCACCCTGGACCAGCCGGAGGTGATCAGGCACGGGAGCAAGTATGGGGTTAAGATCCGGGCCATAAGCCCCTCGATCCATATGATCCGTGCCAATATCGAGACGGAGATTGCGCCCATTGTGGGGACGGAGAACCAGGCCCAGGATTTGATCAAGTACATTGGGGAGGGAGCCGGAAGCGAGGACGGGATCTGGGATACCAACATCTTCGGGAAGAGCGTGGAGCAGCTGGTCAACGACGGGATCGGGAGCAAAATTGCGGCCATCGGGGAGGAATGCCAGGAGAAGCTCCAGGATACCATGCAGAAGATTGTAAACGACAGCAGCGGCGGGATGATCTGCATTATTATTTGAGGAAAAAGGGGGCGGATATTTTTTTGGAATTGTAGGGGCATATTGGGGTGTCTTTGGGCGTGGGAGCCGCGGGGGGACATATATCTCTTCCAGGGGACGCTTGCGCTCGGGTTCGGACGCAGCGGCACTAAGCTCGTAAGGGACCTCGCTAAGTGCCGGCGTCCTCTCACGCCCCTGGAAGAGATATATGTCCCCCCGCGGCGGGCAGCCGGCACAATTCCGGGCCGGTATCATTTCCACATGGGCCGGTAGAATTTCTACTGTTTTTTGTTGACTTGGACCGAAGATTTTTGTATAATGAAAGCAGTTGTTTTCCAGAAGACTGTCAATTTGTGGTGAATTCGGAAATTTTCGGGAAAGGTGGGACGCTTGAGAGATCCGGTGGAGAGCAGGCTCTTTAGATGTCTGGACTGCGTCAGGGAGAAAACCGGTTTTGTGCCAAAGGCGGCGCTTGTGCTTGGCTCGGGGCTTGGAAGCTATGCGGACAGTCTGCGTCTGGAGGCGGAAATTCCATATGAAGAGATAGAAGGCTTCCCCGTGTCCACGGTTCCCGGGCATGCGGGGAAATTTATTTTCGGATATGTGGATCATGTGCCTGTGGTCTGTATGAAGGGCAGGGTACACTACTACGAGGGATATCCCATCTCGGATGTGGTGCTGCCGGTGCGCCTCATGAGGCTTCTGGGCGCAGAGATCCTTTTTTTGACCAATGCTTCCGGCGGGATCCGGGAGGATTTTCGGGCGGGAGATTTGATGCTGATCACGGATCATGTATCCTGTTTTGCCCCCAATCCTTTGATCGGGCCCAACCTAGAGAGCCTGGGGACGCGGTTCCCGGATATGAGCCGGGTTTACGACAGGGAGCTGTCCGCGGTGATCCGGGAGAAGGCGGCGGCCTTCGGGATCCCTCTGCGGGAGGGAGTGTATGTGCAGCTCACAGGGCCCTCCTTTGAGACGCCGGCGGAGATTCGGCTCCTGCGGGCTCTTGGGTGCGACGCGGTGGGCATGAGCACCGCGGTGGAGGCCATTGCGGCCCGCCACATGGGGATGCGGGTCTGCGGCGTCTCCTGCGTGTGCAATCTGGCGGCGGGCATGACAAGGGAGCCCTTAAGCCATCAGGAGGTCCAGGCGGCGGCGGATCAGGCGGCCCCCCGGTTTGAGAGGCTGGTAACGGAGTCCTTGAAGGGGTTCTTCTAGAAGGGGTTCTTCCTGAAGGGGTTCTTTGAGAAGCGGGTATGAGCGGGACGCGGGAGAATGGGAGCGCGGCAGGCATGGGTATGGAGGATGAGAAGCTGACTGGGACAGGCATGGATGTGAAGGATGAGAAGCCGATTCGGACAGGCATGGGTATGGAAGATGAGAAGCTGACTGGGACAGGCATGGATGCGGGGGATGAGAAGCTGATTGGGGCGGCCCTGGAGGCCAGGGAGCGGGCCTATGCGCCCTATTCACATTTTAAGGTGGGGGCGGCCCTTTTGACGGCGGAGGGCAGGATCTTTACCGGCTGCAATATCGAGAACGCCTCCTACGGTGTCACGAACTGCGCGGAGCGCACGGCCCTCTTTAAGGCGGTGAGCGAGGGGCATACGCATTTTTCGGCGATCGCCGTGGCGGGAGGCCCCGCCGGGGCGGAGAAGCTGCCCTTTGCCTGGCCCTGCGGAGTCTGCCGGCAGGCCCTTGCGGAGTTCTGCGGGCCCGATTTCCGCATTCTGACGGCCGGGGACGGGCAGAAGGTGAGGGAGTGTACCTTGGCAGAGCTGCTTCCCCATCAGTTTGACAGCGGCGCTTTGGGCGGCCGGGGAGAATAGAGCCATGAATCTGAGACTGTACAACGCCAGGATCCTCACCATGGAGAGGGATCGGGAGATTTTCCCCGGGGAGATCTGGATCAAAAATGAAAAAATTGCCTATGTGGCGCCCAAGGAGGAAATCGACCGGGAGTGGAAGGGGCAGGAGATGCCCCGGATCGACTGGGATCTGGAGATCGACTGTCAGGACAATCTGCTGATGCCTGGCTTTAAGGACGCCCACACCCACTCCGGGATGACCCTGCTGCGGTCCCTGGCGGACGGCCTGCCCACCGGACGGTGGCTGAAGGAGAAGGTGTTCCCGGTGGAAGAGCGGCTGACACAGGAGGATATCTATTATCTGACCAAGCTGGCCGTCCTGGAGTATCTGTCCGGGGGGATTACCTCCATCTTTGACATGTATCTGAAGCCGGAGGCTGCGGCGGAGGCGTGTATCGATCTGGGGATGCGCTGCGTGCTGGTCAGCGGGCTCAACGATTTTACATCCTCCGTAAGCCAGGTGGAAGAGGAATACCTGAAGTGGAACCGGAGAAATCCCCTGATCAGCTATCAGATCGGATTTCACGGGGAGTATACCAGCTCCCCCGGGCTGCTGGCGGAGCTGGCCAGCCTGGTGCACCATTATCGGGCGCCGGTTTACACCCACCTGGCGGAGACGGCCGGGGAGGTGAAGGAGTGCCGGGAGAGAACGGGCCTGACGCCCGCCATGTATCTGGACAGCCTGGGACTGTTTGACTTTGGAGGGGGAGCCTATCACTGTGTGCACATGACCCGGGAGGATATGGAGGTATTCCGCCGGCGCAGGCTTTATATGATCACCTGTCCCGCCTCCAACGCCAAGCTGGCCAGCGGCGTGGCGCCCTATCGGGATTTCTGGGACAGTCGGGTGGGGATGGCCATCGGGACCGACGGCCCTGCCAGCAACAACGCCCTGGACATGTTCCGGGAGATGTTTCTGGTGGCGGCTCTGAGTAATCTCCGGGAGATGGACCCGGCCAGCATAGATCCCCTGGAGGTGCTGCGGATGGCCACGGTGAACGGGGCCAAAGCGATGCGCCTTGGCAGGGCGGACGTGCTGGCCAAGGGCAAGCTGGCGGATATTGTCATGCTGGATATGTCCCAGCCAAATATGCAGCCGGAGCACAATATTCCGGCCAATCTGGTCTACAGCGGCAGCAAGGCCAATGTAAAAATGACGGTGGTGGGGGGAAGGGTGCTCTACCACGACGGAAGATTTTTCGTGGGAGAGGATCCGGAGGGAATCTACCGTCAGTGCCGCCGGGTGGCAGGCAGAGTCCTGCAGGGGATATAAGGATCGGCTTTGGGAGGCGCAGGGCCTCTTAAAGATAAAAAACTCAGGAGGGAAGGAAGAAAAATGTTAGAAAAGCTCTTCAAACTGAAGGAAAACAAAACGAGCGTGAGAACCGAGATCATCGCGGGTCTCACAACGTTCATGACGATGGCTTACATTATCGCCCTGAACCCCAATCTGCTGACGAACTTCGATACGGGAAGTCCTCTGTGGAACGGCGTGTTCATGGCGACCTGTGTGGCCTCAGCCATCGGCATGTTCGTCATGGCGTTCGCCGCCAACAAACCCTTTGCCATGGCCCCCGGCATGGGACTGAACAGCTTCTTTGCGCTGGTGGTGGCAAACATCGCCTCCCTGACAGGGATGACCTATGTGGCCTCCTTCCAGGCGGCCCTGTGCATCATCCTGATCGAGGGTATTATTTTCATCATCCTCTCCGTGCTGAAGGTGCGTGAGAAGATTGTGGACGCCATTCCTCTGGGCGTGCGTCTGGGCATTGCACCCGCCATCGGCATGATGCTGATGAACATAGGTCTCGGCTCCAACGCAGGCGTGTACTCCGAGACCGGAGGCCCCTTCTACGCCATGGCCAACTTCTTCGGCTCCCTGACCGCCGGTGCGGCCAAGGATACCATGGGATCCGGCTACGGCACCATGGTGCTCACCGTGGTGACCATGTTCATCGGCCTGTTTGTGATCGTGATCCTGGCCCAGAAGGGCGTCAAGGCGGCCGTAATCCTGGGCATGCTGGCGGCCAGCGTCATCAACTGGGCGGGCCAGGCCCTTTTCCTGGGAACCAATCCCTTTGCCGCGCTGACCACCTCATCCTTTGTGCCTCCCGTGAAGGACATGGTGAGCACAACCCTGTTTAAGTTCAATTTCAGCGGCTTTGCACAGATCGGATGGTTTACCGTGATCACCCTGATCGTGACCTTCTGCATCATCGATATGTTTGACACCATCGGGACCCTGGTGGGCACGGCCAGCCGGGCGGGCATGCTGGACAAGGACGGCAAGATGCCCAAGATGAAGGAAGCGCTCCTGGCAGACGCAGTGGGCACCGTGGTGGGTTCCGCCACCGGCACCTCCACCGTCACCACCTTCGTGGAGTCCGCCTCCGGCGTGGAGGCAGGCGGCCGCACCGGCCTGACGGCTCTGACCACCGGCATCCTTTTCCTGCTTTGCACCTTTATCTCCCCTGTGGCGGCGGTGATCCCCGCGGCGGCTACTTCCTCCGCGCTGATCTATGTGGGCGTGCTCATGCTCACCGGCCTCAAGAACATCCACTTTGACGATATGTGCGAGGTGGTGCCTGTGGCCCTGATGCTCATTGCAATGCCCATCTCCGGCTCTATCGGACATGCCATCGGCATCGGCCTGATCACCTACACCGTGATCAAGGTCTTCACCGGCAAGGCAAAGGATGTATCCGTGCTGACCTATGTGCTCTCCGCCATCTTCCTAGTGAAATTCTTCCTGGCAGTGTAAGGAGAGAAGGGAGCTTATAAGCTCCCGGGAAAAATAGCAGGGGCGGGCGGTTTGGAAGATACCTTCCGGCGGCCCGCCCTTTTGAGGGATCAAAGACCGGTCAAATCTGTAGGGAAAAGAGGAATCTGCACAGTGGAGTATCTGGTGTTTGCGGCGGCAATTTTGTGCCTTATCGCCTTTGTATGGGGACAGGGCATGAGAAATGCCCGGAAAAGGAAAAAGCGCTTTCTGGAGGGCCTGAAGGAAAATTACGGGAAGCCCGCCGGCAGGGAATGCAGCACAGAGCGCTTTGCCCACCTGGGAGGATACTGCCGGGCCCATCCAAGGCCCGGGCAGCTGGACGATATTACCTGGAATGATCTGGGGATGGATGAGATCTTCCGCCGGGTCAATTATACCCAGTCTGCGGCGGGGGAGGAATACCTCTACTACACCCTGCGGAGCCCTGCCCAGTCCGGGGAGGAACTGGAGCGCCTGGAGGAGAGGATCTCCTACTACAGGGACCATCCCGGGGAGCGCATCCAGGCCCAGGAGATCTTCCATGAGCTGGGGGGCACCGGAAAATTTTCGCTCTATGATTACCTGGACTATCTGGAGGATCTGGGGGAACGCTCCAACCTCCGGCATATCCTGGCGGACGCGGCCTTTCTGCCCCTGATCGGCCTCTGCTTTGTGAACCTGTCTATGGGCGTGGCGGCCCTGGCGTTTCTGGTGGCCTACAATATCACCACCTACTATAAGGAAAAAGGGGTCATCGACCCCTACATCACCAGCTTTTCCTTCTGTATCCGGCTGCACAGGGCGGCGGGAAGGATGCTGACTAAGGAGCTTCCTGCCCGGGAGAGGGAGATCCTCCAAAAGGCCCGGGGAGAGCTGGCGGGGCTGGCCCGGGGAGCCGGCTGGCTGATGAGCGGAGGCGCCGGCGGCGGGGGCAATCCCCTGGAGATCCTCAACGATTACCTGCGGATGACCTTCCACCTGGATATCATAGTGTTCAACAGCATGCTGCACCGGCTCCGGGGACGGAAAGAGTGGCTGGACGCCCTGGCGGGGACCCTCGGCTGGCTGGAGACGGCTGTGTGCGCCGATTATTTCAGGGCTTCCCTGGAAAACGGCTGGTGCTGCCCTGAATTTGTGAGCGGGAGGACCCTCACCCTGAAGGAGGGATACCATCCCCTTTTGACGGACCCTGTGAAAAACAGCATCCGCGCCGGAAAAGGAGTGCTGATCACCGGCTCCAATGCCTCCGGCAAGTCCACCTTTTTAAAGACTGTGGCCCTGGAGGCCATTTTGGCCCAGACCCTTCACACCTGCCCGGCGGACGCCTACCGGGCCCCCTTCTTCCGGATCCTTTCCTCCATGGCGCTGAAGGATGATTTGGCAGGGGGGGAGAGCTATTACATGGTGGAGATCCGCTCCCTGAAACGCATTCTGGATGCGGCAGAGGGGGAGGTGCCCGCCCTGTGCTTTGTGGACGAGGTCCTGCGGGGCACCAACACGGTGGAGCGCATTGCCGCCTCCACCCAGATCCTGAAGAGCCTGGCGGGAGGCAATCTGCTCTGCTTTGCGGCCACCCACGATATCGAACTGACGGAGCTTTTGCGGGAGGATTACGAGAATTACCATTTCGAGGAGGAAATCCGGGAGGGGGATATCCTGTTCCCCTACCAGATCCGGAAGGGCAGGGCTTCCTCCCGGAATGCCATCAAGCTCCTGGAGCTCATGGGCTACGATGAGAGCATCGTCCGCAAGGCCCAGGAGCGGGCCCGGAGGTTTATGGAAGATGGGGTCTGGAGATCCTGATCCGGGAGGGTCTGGCGGAAAAGAAAACCTGACAAGGAGAATTCAATCACATGATCGCATTTGCAAACTCATTTTTATCTTATCTGGTAGTGTTTTTGGTGTTTGTGGCTGTCATTGCTCTGGCCGTGGCTATCGGCATCACCCTGAGAAAAAGGTCCAACGCGAAAGCGGCCGCCCTGCAGGCCCAGGAGACTGCGGAGGAAGGTGCGGATGAGCCGAAATAACTTCACCACCCTCCTGTGGGATGTGGACAACACTCTCCTGGATTTTGACTACTCCCAGCGCGCCTCCCTGGAGCAGTGCCTGAGATCAGTGGGGGTCGTCATGACCGAGGAAATCCTGGCCGATTACGCCGGAATCAATGACCGCTTCTGGAAGAGACTGGAGCGGGGAGAGGTGACCCGGGAGGAACTTCTGCCCGGACGCTTTGTGGAGCTGTTTGCCCACCTGGGCATTCAGGGGGTGGATCCTGATGTGTTCCACGGACAGTATGAAGAGGGGCTGGGCCATATCTTCCGCTTCCGGGAGAACGCCCTTGACCTGTGCCGGAGCCTGAGGGGGAAAGTGAGGCAGTACCTGGTCACCAACGGCACTGTCCGGGTCCAGCGCACGAAGCTGGGCATCTCCGGGCTGGATCGGATTGTGGACGGCGTGTTCATCTCCCAGGAGGTGGGAGCGGACAAGCCTCAGAAGGCATATTTTGACTACTGCCTGGCTCATATTCCGGAGAAAAACCGGGAGAGGATTCTGATCGTGGGCGATTCCCTGACCAGCGACATGGCCGGCGGCAAGGCAGCCGGGATCCCTGTCTGCTGGTACAACCCCAAGGGCCTTGCCCTTCCGGCGGATGTGACCGTCGACTATGAGATCGGAAGACTGGACCAGGTCCTTGAGATCCTGGGATAGGGGGGAATGCCATGGCCAGATCCGCCAACCAAAAATTAAAACTTTTATATCTGATCCGGATCCTCAGCCAGGAGACCGACGAGGATCACCCCATTACCACGGAGGAACTGATCTCCCGGCTGGAGCAGTACGGCATCCACGCGGAGAGAAAGAGCATATACAGCGACATCCGGTGCCTGACGGATTTCGGCTTCGATATCCTGTCCGTCCACAGCCGCAGCGGGGGAGGCTACTACATGGCGGGCCGGGAATTTGAGCTGGCGGAGCTAAAGCTCCTGGTGGATGCGGTGCAGGCATCCCGGTTTATCACCCAGAAAAAGTCCCGGGAACTGATCCGAAAGCTGGAAAAGCTCGCCAGCCGCCATGAGGCCGGCCGCCTCCAGCGCCAGGTCTATGTGGCAAACCGGATCAAAACCGAGAACGAGGGCGTTTTCTACCATATCGACACCCTCCATCGGGCAATCCAGGAGAACCGCCGGATCACCTTCCAGTACCTGGAGTGGAATGTCAAGAGACAGCTTGTGCCCCGCAGAGGCGGCGCAAGGTACCAGGTAAGCCCCTGGGCTCTGGTCTGGAAGGACGAGAATTACTATCTGGCTGCCTACGACGCCCAGGCCGCAGCCATGCGTCATTTCCGTGTGGACAAGATGAGAGATGTGGAGATCTGCCAGGAGAGCCGGGAGGGCCTGGAGGAATATGAAAAGACTGACCTGGCCGTATATGCCAACCGCACCTTCGGCATGTTCGGCGGCAGGGAAGAGCTGGTGTGCCTGTCTATGCCGGAAGAACTGATCGGTGTGGTCATGGACCGCTTTGGGAGAGAGGCGGGTGTGCGGCCGGGGAAGGACGGAAGGATTCTGGTCCGGGTGAGGGTGGTAGTGAGCCGGCAGTTCTTCGGATGGGTGGCCGGTCTGGGCCCCGGGATCCAGCTGGAGTCCCCGGACTCTGTGCGCACCGAATACATAACCTATCTTCAGAATCTTTTGAGGGACCAGACAGAGACCTGAAGCACTACTTAGCATTTTTTTATACAATGGCTTGACCTAATACAGCCTGGGTATGAGCATATTGCTTAATAAGGGTACTTAAAAAACGTCGTTACTTGGCGAGGTATTTTCGAGCCTAGTAACGCAACGTTTTTTACGTAGCGAAAGCGTGCCCGGTTAAGCAATATGCTCATGCCCAGGCGTCCCCGGGAACAAGTGATCTACCCATGCAAAAACGGAAGCTAGCAATTAAATAGAAGGGATTGCAATAAACCGTGTGGATTAAAAAATAAAAACAATGCGGGAAATAATATATGTTCTAAGGTATTGAAAATAGCAGTCTTTTTCCCTCTGCGTGGGACATTCCTTTGCTGACGGGACGCCCGGGGGATGGATATAGTGCTTAACCGGGCACGCTTTCGCTACGTGAAATTGCAACGGAAGATGCGCTGCATCTTCCTTATGCTCGTTGCGTTACTAGGCTCGAAAATACCTCGCCAAGTAACGACGTTTTTCAAGTACCCTTGTTAAGCACTATATCCATCCTCGGGCTGTTTTAGGACGTTGGAGGATTGTAGTATGACTTGACTGTATTAGGGAGAAGAGGATTGCAGTACTACTTGATTGTATTAGGGCATGGGAATTATGTGGGTGATTTTCGCGGTTGGTTGCTTATTTGATTTTGGGTGCAGGTTTGATATGGGAATATTAGCAAGTCTCGATTGACAGAGAGCGGATTCTCTTCTATACTATGTATTACATGATATTGGGTTGTATTTGGGAGATAGACACAAGATGTTGTAGTTTATAAGGTGCTCGGCCATAGGGCGGAAAGGCGGGAAAGAATGGGAAATACTGCGGAGCAGGCGAAGGGGTGTACAGTGGATTACAGTCAGGATTTTAAGCCGGAAAAGGAAGTGTATGTGATCAAAAAGGACGGCAGCAGAGAGGCCTTCAATGTGCAGAAGGTGATCAATGCCGTGGGAAAGAGCGCTTACAGGGCCCTGACCAAGTTTACCGACGAGGAACAGAGACGCATCTGCCAGTATGTGGTGGACAAGGTGGACGAGATGGGGGAGACGGCTATCCCGATCCCGGTTATGCACAATATTGTGGAGAGCGCCCTGGAGCAGGTAAAGCCTGTGGTGGCCAAGAGCTACCGGGATTACCGCAATTATAAGCAGGACTTTGTGCGGATGCTGGACGATGTGTACAAAAAGAGCCAGTCCATCATGTATATCGGGGACAAGGAGAACTCCAACACGGACTCCGCCCTGGTCTCTACCAAGCGGAGCCTGATTTTCAACCAGCTCAACAAGGAGTTGTATCAGAAGTTCTTTATGACCACAGAGGAAATCCAGGCATGCCGGGACGGGTATATTTACGTGCATGACATGTCTGCCAGGAGGGACACTATGAACTGCTGTCTGTTCGACGTGCAGAGCGTGCTCACCGGCGGCTTTGAGATGGGGAATATCTGGTATAATGAGCCGAAGACTCTGGATGTGGCTTTCGACGTGATCGGGGATATTGTGCTCAGCGCAGCCAGCCAGCAGTACGGGGGCTTTACGGTGCCCAGCGTGGATCTGCTGCTGGAGCCCTACGCGGAGAAGTCCTACCGGAGGAATCTGGAAAAGTATCTGCGCCTGGGGGTAGAGGAGGAGAGGGCCCGGGAGGAAAGCTATAACGATGTGGTACGGGAGTTTGAGCAGGGCTTCCAGGGATGGGAGTATAAGTTCAACACGGTGGCCAGCAGCCGGGGGGATTACCCCTTTATCACCGTGACCGCGGGCACCGGGACCGGGAAGTTTGCCAGACTGGCCACCCTGTGCCTGCTGAAGGTGAGAAAGAACGGCCAGGGGAAGAAGGAGTGCAAAAAGCCGGTGCTTTTCCCCAAGATTGTGTTTTTGTACGACGAGAATCTGCACGGGCCCGGGAAGCCCCTGGAGGATTTGTTTGAGGCGGGAGTGGAGTGCTCCGCCAAGACCATGTATCCGGACTGGCTGAGTCTGACGGGCAGGGGCTACGTGCCCAGCATTTACAAAAAATACGGGGAGATCATTTCTCCCATGGGCTGCCGGGCCTTTTTGTCCCCCTGGTACAGACGGGGCGGCATGCACCCGGCGGACGAGCAGGATACGCCCGTGTTCGTGGGGCGGTTCAATATCGGCGCGGTTTCCCTCCATCTGCCTATGATTTTGGCGAAGGCCCGCAAGGAGAGCCGGGATTTCTACGAGGTGCTGGACTACTATCTGAACCTGATCCGCCAGCTCCATATCCGCACCTACGCTTATCTGGGGGAGATGCGTGCCTCCACCAATCCCCTGGCCTACTGTGAGGGCGGGTTTCTGGGGGGACATTTAAAGCTCACGGACAAGATAAAGCCCCTGCTTAAGTCCGCCACCGCCAGCTTCGGCATCACGGCCCTGAATGAGCTCCAGAAGCTCTACAACGGGAAATCCCTGGTGGAGGACGGAGCCTTTGCCCTGGAGGTGATGGAGCATATCAACCAGAAGGTGGCGGAGTTTAAGGAGGAGGACGGCAACCTGTACGCCATCTACGGGACGCCGGCGGAGAATCTCTGCGGGCTCCAGGTGAAGCAGTTCCGGAAAAAGTACGGGATCGTGGAGGGGGTCTCCGACAGGGAGTATGTGAGCAACAGCTTCCACTGCCATGTGACGGAGGATATCACCCCCATTGAAAAGCAGGATCTGGAGAACCGCTTCTGGGATCTTTGCAACGGGGGAAAGATCCAGTATGTGAAATATCCCATCGACTACAATATAGAGGCCATCAAGACCCTGATCCGCCGGGCCATGGATATGGGCTTTTATGAGGGCGTCAATCTGTCCCTGGCCTACTGCGACGACTGCGGCCATCAGGAGCTGGAGATGGATGTGTGCCCCAAGTGCGGCAGCCGCAACCTGACCAAGATTGACCGGATGAACGGCTATCTTTCCTATTCCAGGGTCCACGGGGACACCAGGCTCAACGACGCCAAAATGGCTGAGATCGCGGAAAGGAAGAGCATGTAGCCATGAGGTATCACAATATTACAAAGGACGATATGCTCAACGGGGACGGCCTGCGGGTGGTGCTCTGGGTGGCGGGGTGCGACCACTGCTGCCGGGACTGCCACAACCCGGTGACCTGGGATCCGGACGGAGGGCTTGCCTTCGATGAGGCGGCCCGGCAGGAGATTTTTGCCCAGCTGGATCAGGATTATATCTCCGGCATCACCTTTTCCGGAGGGGACCCTCTCCACCCGGCCAACCGGCCGGGAGTCAGGAGCCTGATGGAAGAGATCAAGGCAAGGTATCCCCGCAAGACGGTCTGGCTCTACACAGGGGATTTGTGGGAAAATATCCGCAGCTATCCGCTGATGCAGTATGTGGATGTGCTGGTGGACGGAGAATTTCACCGGGAGGAGAAGGACACCAAGCTCCTTTGGAAGGGGAGCAGAAACCAGCGGGTCATCGACGTGCCCGCCTCCCTGGCCCTGTCCCCGGGACAGGGGCCGGTGCTGCACTGCGGGGACTACGCCCCCGACGATTACCTGGGGAATCCGGAGAAAGGAGAATGTCTGCGATGCATCGGATAGCACAGTTTCACAAGGTCAGTCTGGCCCAGTTCCTGGAGGCCATGAAGGCGGATTTTCCGGAGCTGACGCCCCGGCAGGCGGAGGAAGCCTATGAGGGGATCCGGCTGCCTGAGCGGGCCACTGCCGGGAGCGCCGGCTATGATTTTTACGCGCCGGTGGATTTCACCCTGCGGCCGGGAGAGTCCCTGCGGGTGCCCACGGGGATCCGGGCCTGGATGGAGGAAGACTGGGTTTTAAAGCTCTATCCCCGCAGCGGCCTGGGCTTTAAATACCGGCTCCAGCTCAACAACACGGTGGGCATTATCGACAGCGACTACTTCGGCTCGGACAACGAGGGACATATTATGGCCAAGATCACCAACGATTCCCGGGAGGGAAAGACCCTGGAGGTGAAAGCCGGGACGGGCTTTATGCAGGGGATTTTCCTAGAGTACGGGATCACGGTGGACGACAGGGCCCAGGGAAAGCGCAACGGGGGCTTCGGCAGCACCACAAATGTATAATTTTCTCCCCTTTCGGGATACTAGCTCCTAAGAGTTCAGAATCGGAAGGGGAGATTTTTTTGGTATCAGGCAGGTTACAGGAGGACGCGGCGTACCTGGACGGCCGGCTGGGAGTGGGCAGGAGCTACGACGTGGTCTCCCGGAAGATTGAATTCGGCGGCAGGGACGCCTGCCTTTATTTCATTGACGGTTTCTGCAAGGACGAGCTGATGCAGAAGCTCCTGCAGTATTTTATGGATTTGAAGCCCCAGGATATGCCACAGAATGCGGCGGAGCTTCTAAAGAAGCATATTCCCTACATTGAGGTGGACAAGGAGGCGGACTGGGAGAAGATTGTCGCCGGGTTCCTTGGCGGGATTTTTGTGCTGCTCATCGACGGCTATACCCATGCGGTGCTCATCGACGCCAGGACCTACCCGGCCAGGAGCGTGGAGGAACCGGAGAAGGACAAGACCCTGCGGGGCTCCAAGGACGGCTTCGTGGAGACGGTGGTCTTCAACACGGCCCTGATCCGCCGGCGGATCCGCAGCGAGGACCTGCGGATGGAGATGACGAGCGCCGGGGCAAGCTCCCGGACAGATATTGTGCTCTGCTATATGGCCTCCCGGGTCAGCCCCAGTCTCCTGACAGAGGTCCGGGAGAAAATTGCCGGGATCCGGGCCGACGCCCTGACCATGAACCAGGAGAGCCTGGCGGAGTGCCTGACCGGAGGGAGATGGTTCAATCCCTTCCCCAAGTTTAAATACACCGAGAGGCCGGACGCGGCGGCCGCCCAGATCCTGGAGGGCAATCTGGTGATCCTGGTGGACAATTCCCCCTCCGCCATGGTGCTGCCCACCACGCTCTTTGACGTGCTGGACGAGGCGGACGACTACTATTTTCCCCCGGTGACAGGCACCTACCTGCGGCTGACCCGGTTTTTCATCGCTTTTTTGACCTATATCCTAACCCCCACTTTCCTGCTGCTGATGCAGAATCCACAGTGGGTGCCGGAGTCCTTCTCCTTTATCATGCTAAAGGAGCCCCCAAACATCCCTCTGATCTGGCAGTTTTTGCTGCTGGAGCTGGCTATCGACGGCCTCAAGCTGGCTGCGGTGAACACGCCCAACATGCTCAGCACACCCTTAAGCGTCATGGCGGCTTTGGTTTTGGGTGAATTTTCCGTCAACAGCGGCTGGTTCTCGGCCGAGGTGATGCTCTACATGGCCTTTGTGGCCATCGCCAACTACACCCAGTCCAACTACGAGCTGGGCTATGCCCTGAAGTTCATGCGGATCCTGAACCTGATTTTGACCGCCCTGTTTGACCTGTGGGGGTATATCGCCGCCGTTTTGATCGCCGCAGTGCTCACGGCGGCCAACCGCACCGTGGCCCACAAAAGCTATCTGTATCCCCTGATTCCCTGGGACGGGAGGAAACTGCGTCAGAAGCTCTTCCGGAGCAGGCTGCCTTCCCGGGAGGAATAGCCGGCGGGGGGCCGGGGCGGATGAAAAAAGGACCGGGCCGGATGAAAAAGGATCGGACGGGCGAAAAAAAGGGAAAGCGCGGGGGAGAAGAGGACAAAATGTACAGAAATCCCGAAAAAGAACTTGTCAAATTGTACAAGGTGATGTATAGTGGATATATGAAAACGATTAAGTAACCGAGCCTCACGGAGGAATCCGCGTATGGTATCCATGAAAGAAATTGCCGCGGAATGCGGCGTCAGCATCGCCACTGTGAGCAAGGCCCTGAATGACCACAGAGATGTGGGGGAGGCCACCAAGAGCCGGATCCGCAGTGTGGCGAAACAAAAGGGGTATCTTCCGAACGCCCAGGCGCGGGCCCTGAAGACCAACAGGACCCGGAATTTGGGCGTCCTTTTTATCGACGAGGCCCACAGCGGCCTGACCCACGATTATTTTGCCATGGTGCTGGAGAGCTTTAAGCGGATGGTGGAGGAGAGAGGCTACGATATTACCTTCATCAACAACAGCCAAAAGGGCAGGAACGGGCTGTCCATTCTGGAGCACTGCCGCTGCCGGGGGTTCGACGGCGTGGTGATCGCCTGTGTGGACTTTACGGACCCCCAGGTGGAAGAGCTTGTGTACAGCGGGCTGCCGGTGGTGACCATCGACCATCTCTTTGAGGGAAAGGCAGCCGTGCTCTCCGACAATGTGACAGGGATGGGGGACCTGCTCCGCTACATATACAGCCAGGGACACAGAAGGATCGCCTACCTCCACGGGGAGAGGGAGAGCAGCGTCACCAAAAGCCGTGTGGAAGCGTTCCTTGAGACGGCCCGGGAGCTGGGGCTGGAGATCCCGGCGGAATACCTGGACGAGGCGCCCTACCGGGATATCCGGGAGGCGGGGGAGGCCACCAGAAGGCTTCTGGATTTAAAGGACCCGCCTTCCTGTATCCTGTATCCGGACGATTATGCCTGCTTCGGCGGGATCAACGCCATACGGGAGCAGGGCCTGAGAGTCCCGGAGGATATTTCCGTGGCCGGGTACGACGGCATCCGCATCGCCATGCACCTGGAACCCCGGCTCACCACGGTCTGCCAGGACATGGAGGCCATCGGCCGGGCGGCGGGGGAGCGCCTGATGGAGCTGATCGAGCAGCCGGAGAAGGGGTCGGAGGAGCCCGGCGTCATCCCGGGGCAGGTGTACCCCGGCGAAACCGTTTCCCAATGGAAAGAATAAAAATACACAAAACGCACAATCAAAAACTGTGCAAATGAGACAAAAACGCGCAAAAACAACAATAAAAGTTGCAAGATTGAATAAAATGTTGTATAGTTTGTTATATAAAACGTTTAAGTAATGCAATGATAAGGAGGGAATGGTAATGAAAGCTTTTCTGCAGAACACCTGGAAGCACAGAGCCCATGTGATTATGGCGCTTCCGGTATTTCTGATCCTGTTCTTCATCATGTATGTGCCCATGGCAGGCCTTGTGATGGCCTTCAAGAATTTCGACTATTCCAAGGGCATCTGGGGAAGCGACTGGAACGGCCTTGAGAACTTCAAGTTCCTGATTACGTCCAAGAGCATTTTCCTGAACATGACCAAGAACACCCTGATGTACTACTTCATCTTCACCGCGGTGGGCACCTTCCTGAACGTGGTCCTGGCCATTGCCATCGACCAGTTCGTGTTCAAAAGAGTGGCGAAGACCATGCAGACGCTGATGATCATTCCCGTGTTCATTTCCTACGCGGCGGTTCAGTTTATCGTTTACGCATTTATCAGCACAGACACCGGTATCCTGAACAATGCGCTGGGCATGGACATCCGGTTTTATTCCGAAGCGGCCCTGTGGCCTTATATCCTGACCATCGTCAAGATCTGGAACAGCGTGGGCTACGGCTCCGTTCTGTACATGTCCGTGCTGGCGGGCATCGACACAGAGCTCTATGAGGCGGCCGAGATCGACGGCGCCAACAAGTGGCAGCAGATCTGGCACATCACTCTGCCCGCCCTGATCCCGATGATCACCGTGATGCTCCTTCTGTCGGTAGGAAGCGTGATGCGGTCCGACACCGGTCTGTTCTATCAGGTTACCAGAAACAGCGGCACCCTGTATTCCACCACACAGGTTATCGACTCCTACGTGCTGAATGCCATCTTTAAGAACTCCAACTTCGGGTTCGTGGCGGCCACCAGCTTGTTCCAGTCTGTGATCGGCCTGCTGATGATGCTGTTCGCCAACGGCATGGTCCGCAAGATCGCGCCTGAAAACTCACTGTTCTAAGGGAAGGGGGAGAAGATCGAGATGAGTAAGAAAAAAGCAAACGCCGACCTGGCGCCCTCCAGAAAAGAGAAAAAAGGCATCGGCCAGTACATATTGGGATTCTTCCTCCTGCTGTATACCTTGTTCTGTGCCCTGCCGGTGGTGCTGGTGATTATCGCCGCCTTCACCGATGAGGCGGCCATCAACGCAAACGGTTTCAGCTTCTTCCCGGAGAAGTGGTCCCTGGCGGGTATGAATTCCGTGCTCCGCTACGGCAAACAGCTCCTGGTGTCCTACGGGGTGACCATCTTTATCACGGTGGCGGGCACCGCCCTGGGCCTTCTGGTGATGAGCATGTTCGCTTACGCCATCAGCCGCCCCGAGTTCAGGCTGGCAAAGTTTTTGTCCGTGTTTCTGCTGATCCCCATGCTGTTCAACGGAGGACAGCTCTCCGGCTACATTGTATTTACCTCCTATTACGGACTGAAGGACAGCCTTTGGCTTCTGATCCTGCCCCTGTGCGTGTCCACCATGAATGTGATTATCCTGCGAACCTATATCGTCAACAGTATACCCAGCGAGCTCATGGAGGCGGCCAAGATCGACGGGGCGGGAGAGTACCGCACCTTCTTCCAGATCACGCTTCCCCTGCTGAAGCCGTCCCTGGCGGCCGTGGGCTTCATGATGGCCACAGCCTACTGGAACGACTGGCAGAACGCTCTGCTGTACATCACCAGCAACGAGAAGAAGCCTCTGCAGCTCCTTTTGGTCAACATCCAGAAGAGCATTGAGTTCCTTCTCAACAACTCCAATGTGCCCGCCAGCGCGAGGGCGGCCATGGGAGGCAACATTCCTCAGTATTCCTCGACAATGGCTACTGTGCTGATCGTAATCGGACCCATCATGGTGGTGTATCCGTTCTTCCAGAAGTACTTTGTCAAGGGCCTCACGGTCGGTTCCGTGAAGGGTTAAACCGGTTTCAATCCGACACAATAGTGTGGAGGATTAGAAATAAATCTTTTAAAAGGGAGGACTATCAAAATGAGAGTGAAAAAGCTCTTGGCTCTGGCACTTGCCGGCGTGATGGCAGCAACCATGCTGACCGGATGCGGCAAGGGCGATTCCGGAGCCTCACAGAGTGCCGGCGGCACTGCTGCCGACGGTACTGTAACCATCAATGTGACCAGAGCCTGCTTCAATCTGCCTACCGTGAATACGGAACAGACGAAGAAGGTTCAGGACGCCATCAACGAGTACATCAAGGACAAGATCAACGTTCAGATCAACCTGACCGATATCGCGTCCGGCGAGTACGGCGACAAGGTGAACCTGTCCCTGGCCAACAACGAGATCAACCTGCTGTGGACCGCTTCCTGGCAGGGGACTGTGGGCACCAACGATCTGGTTCCCAAGAACGCGGTGAAGGACATCACCGATCTGCTTCCCGGCACTCCCCTCTACACCTCTATGGATGAGGGACAGTGGGATGCCACCAAGTACAACGGAAGAATTTACTTCATCCCTGTGTACAAGGACAATGTGGAAGGCTACGACATCATGGCCCGCAAGGACCTGGTTGACAAGTACGGCTGGGATCTGTCTTCCGTGACGAAGCTGGCCGACATCGAGCCGTTCCTGGCTGACTGCAAGGCAGAAGGCCTGAAGTATCCGTACCTGACCCAGAAGACCGCTATGTTCTACAGATGGTACATTGACCGCTTCGATTTCTTCACTGCCGACGCTTCCGCTAACTTTGTAGCTGTTGACAGACAGAGTGATTCCGTTGTGGATACCGTCCTGACCGACGAGTACAAGGAGTTCTGTACTCTGATGGCTAAGTGGGCCGAGGCCGGCTACATCTCCGAGGACGATGTGACCAAGGTTACCACCGATACAACCACCCAGTCCCAGGATTGGGGCTTCTCCTGGTGGACCGACATCCCTGTAAACGCTGAGGCCAATTCCCGTTACAATCAGGAAGTTGTTATGGTTCCCGCTACGCAGAGATGGGCTCACTCCACCTCCGCTCTGGGTTCCTGCTATGCGATCACCGCTAACAGCAGCGACGAGCAGGTAAAGGCTTGTATCGACTTCATGGGCCTGCTGTACACCGACAGCCATCTGGCTGATCTGTACACCTTCGGTATCGAGGGCGAGGACTTCATCTATGTTGCTGACGAAAACGGCGTTAACCATGTTGAGCAGAGCGCCGATGTGCAGGAGGGTCTGGGAACCAACTACAACCACTCTATGTGGGAGTCTGCTTCCGCTACCATCGTGACCCCGCTGACCAGCGAGCCTGCCAACAAGGCTGACCTGTACAAGGACTTCAACGGCGGTGCCAATGTTTCCTGCGCAGCCGGATTCCGTTTCGACAAGGCTCCTGTAGACGCTCAGTTTACCGCCTGCAAGAACGTGTTTGAAGAGTACGGCTTCGTTCTGGAGAACGGCGGCGTTGCTTCTGCTGACGTAGACTCCACCATCGCTGCTTATCAGGCAGCCCTGGATGAGGCCGGTTACCAGGATGTCCTGGCTGAGTTCCAGAAGCAGTACGACGCTTGGAAGGCTACAAAGTAAGCAATCGCTTTCTGAAAGCATAAGAGCAAATTTTAAAACTGCGCGAGACAGTGTAAAAGCTGCCTGGCGCAGTTTTTTTGCGGTTTTTGTGTGGGCTTCTGAAAATTTTACAGGCAGTTTCCCTGAAAAATAAGTTGCGCCTGGGGTGGGCTTGCCATATAATGAAGGAGGTGTATCCCTGTATGCAGGGCAGTGTCTTAGGAGGGATGAGCATATGGGCGGGATTGTGTATGACGCCAGAAGGATTCTGGCCTACCAGGGGCTGGTAGACTTGGGGGAATATGCGGGGAAGAGCAGGGAATTTATCGACAGCCTGTGGGCGGAGCTGGTGCCAGACGGGGAGCTGATGAAGGAGTGGATGTACTATCTGGATCACCACAGCCTTCTGGATGAGGCCAAATGCCGGGGCTATGCCCTGACGGATCTGTACGTGTGGCAGATGGACCGGTACAACCTGATCCGTGAGATCGGCAAGAATCCAGACGCCTGCAACAAGGAGACCATGGTGCTGAACGCCTTCCGCACCATGCTGGACATGAAAAAGGATCCGGAGACCTTCCTGCGGCGTCTCACCCGGGGCACCGGGATGGATGAGCTGTGAGAAGAGCCTGCCGGAAGGCCGGGTGACGATTTTGACTCGGATAACCGGCCGGAAGCTGAGCGGGGATGGAATGGCAGGACGATAAGGAGTCAGGGCAGCTATGGGAAGGGCGGGCTGTCGGCGGGAAAGGGAATGGCTGGATGTGTGAGATGAGCGAGGAATGGCTGGATGTGGTAGATGAAGAGGGGATGCCCACAGGGGAGAGGGTGGAGCGAAGCAGGGCCCACCGGCTGGGAATCCGGCACCGCACCTCCCATGTGTGGATTCTGCGGGAGAAGCAGGGGCGCCTCCAGATCCTGCTCCAGAAGCGCAGCAGGGACAAGGACTCCTTCCCGGGGTGCTATGACATCTCCAGCGCGGGGCATATCCCGGCGGGAGAGGATTATATCCCCTCCGCCCTTCGGGAGCTGAAGGAGGAACTGGGTGTGGAGGCCGGCCCCCAGGAGCTTTTCTACTGCGGCCAGAGGGATATTTTTTATGAGACGGTCTTTTACGGGGAGCCCTTCCGGGACTGTCAGGTGAGCCGGGTCTATTTCATGTGGCTGGACCGGGAGCCGGAGGAGTTTTCTCTCCAGGAGAGCGAGGTGGAGGCGGTGGCCTGGTTCCCCTTCCCGGAGTGTATCTCACTGGTGGAGGAGGGCAGGATTCCCAACTGTATTTATCCCCAGGAGCTTCGGATGGTGGAAGCGATTGTGCAAAAATATGCAGTTTTTGTGAAAAATATGCGGGAATAAATTGAAATTTCAATTATCCTGTAGTAAAATAGAGACAAATCATATACAGGAGGTATTTCTGTCATGGGAAAATACGCAATGAAGGCAACCAACTCCGGCTTTAAGTTCGATCTGCTGGCAACCAACGGCCAGATCATCGCTTCCTCCCAGGTCTACGCTTCCGAGGCGGCCTGCAGGAACGGGATCGCCAGCGTGGCCAAGAACGCTCCTGAGGCGGCTGTGGAGGATCAGACGGTGGAGGGGTACGCAGTGGAGAAGAACCCCAAGTTTGAGCTCTACACCGACAAGGCAGGGGAGTACCGCTTTCGCCTGAAGGCCACCAACGGCCAGATTATCGCGGTCAGCGAGGGCTACAAGACCATGGCCAGCTGCAAGAACGGCGTGGAGTCCGTGAAAAGGAACGCGCCCGATCCTCAAATCGTAGAGCAGTAAGGAGAAGGAAAATGGACATCAAGGAACAGATCACCCAGGTAGTGGACAAGATCACAAAGGACGAGAAGCTGTTGGAGCAGTTTCAGAAGGAGCCCGTAAAGACTGTGGAGAAGGTTCTGGGCGTAAAGCTGCCGGCGGACGTCGTGGACAAGATTGTGGCCGGGGTCAAGGGAAAGGTCTCCCTGAACAAGGCCGGCGCCGCAGTGAGCGCTCTGAAAAAACTTTTCTAGCGCCCTATATCCGTTCCAGATTCACAGTGTGGGAATGCCCCCGGAAACTATTGGCTTTTACAAAGCCTGGAGTTTCCCGGGGGTTTTCTTTTGGGTCTGACGGCCGTAAATTTGGTATCCATTCTGGCCGTAAAATAAGCAAATCACCGTCAAATGGGGGTCAAATTGGCAAGCCGCCGATCGTTGACACACTTTTATCAATAAGTTATAATGGAAACAGCAATCGAAGTTCGCAAGGGAGGTACAATAATCTATGGATAAAGTTTATGTGGTACAAATCCTCTTTTTAATTGTTCAGGTTTTTGCGGTGATTGCCTTGACGGCAGCGGTGTTTGGAGATATGAATCTTGATGTGATTTCCGTTTCAGCGATGGTACTTTGGGTTGGATTGCTTGGAAATGCGGTCTGCGCGGTTATCAGAGCCGTTCAGGGAGCGAAAAAGAAATAAATATCAGGTTCAACAGGTTAATGGAATATCAGAATGAAAAAGGGATTGCGGCCAGCAGTCCTTTTTTTCATTCAAGCAGTTTGGCAGTTATCGGACAACCTCAAATTAAAATGCCACCGCAAGGAGGAAAGTTTGCACGACAAAGTTTTTTACGGAGGTAGGATATGGAAAATGCAAAAGTTTACGGATATATGAGGGTATCCACAAGGGAGCAGAACGAGGATAGGCAGCGTATTGCCCTGCTTGAGATGGGCGTCCCGGAGAAAAACATCTATATGGACAAATTTTCCGGTGAGGACTTCAATCGACCACAGTATAAGAAATTGCTGAAAAAGCTGGACAACGGTGCGGTGCTGTTCGTGAAGTCCATAGACCGATTGGGGCGCAATTATGCCGCCTTGAATGAGCAGTGGCGCATCATCACTAAGGAAAAGGGTGCGGATATAGTCGTGATTGATATGCCGCTCTTGGACACAAGGCGGGAGAAGAACCTGCTGGGGACGTTGATCAGCGACATCGTGCTGACGCTGTTCTCTTATGCGGCGGAGAATGAACGCGTGAATATCCGTCAGAGACAGGCGGAGGGGATCGCCGCGGCAAAGGCGAGAGGGGTTAAATTCGGCAGGCCGGAGCTGCCGCCTCCGGATTGCTTCCAGGAGGTACACAGCGCCTGGAGAAAGAAAAAAATCACGTTAAAACAAGCGGCGGAAGCCTGTAAAATGTCGGAGGGAACGTTCTACGCGAAAGCAAGGAAGCTGGAAGAAGATACAAAGAATACAGAAACCTATCTTGTTTAGAATTTGTAAACCTATGCTTTTGCAAATTTACAAAATGACGGAGGGAAAAAGAGATGGGAATGTTTGACAGGAAAACTCAGCAGGAGAACCCGGAGGTGGCGGAGTGCGACAGGCAGCTTGCTTCGCTGGCGTCAAAGCAGCAGGAGATATATCTGAATATCGGCCGCGTCTACGCCGAGAAGAATACGGTGGAGGATGCCAAGGGAACTCCCTATGGGGAATATATGGAGGAACTGGTCAGAGTCGCACAGGATACGGAGTTTTACGGAAAACGGAGGCTGGCAGTCCAGGGACTTCGCAAATGTGAAAAGTGCGGGAATATCCTTGTGCTGGACAGCGCGTTCTGCAACAAGTGCGGAGAAAAACTGGTCCCTCTGTTCCAGGGGGGAGCGTCCGGCCAGAAGGTCTGCAGTAAATGCGGCACGCCCTACCAGGAGGGAACCGTGTTCTGCACAAGCTGCGGGAATAAACTGGATTGAGAGGAAAATAGATATGAATGATTATTATAAAAAACTGAAAATAGGAAGTGATAAGGTCAGCAAACATCTGAATGAAGTGAAAAAGGAATTGGCGGGCTGGTCTGAAGAGGAAAGACAGGCGGCTATAATATCACTAAAGGAAGATGTCAGCGACAGTGAGAATATGAACCTGCTGTTTCCAATGGTCAGTATCGTATTCAATACGTTTACCACAGCGACTAAGGAGTTAGATCTTAGTTTCTTGGGGCAGGAAACGGTTAGTTGTATTGCCTTTGCCGTAATATTGTTTGCACTTCTATGGTGTGTGGTTATATGGATAGAGGGTAAGTGTCATATTCACAAGTATAAGGGTTTGTTAAGTCTTTTGGAAAATATGGAAATGGAAAATGTAAGTAAGAAACCATAAAGAAAAGGCAGCCAAAAAAGAAGAGAGGTGTTGGGAATCATGTTTTGTTCAAACTGTGGAAGTCAGGTGCCGGACGGCGTAAAATTCTGTCCGAAATGCGGGAACGCCATTGAAAATGCGGGTACAGAAAAGAGTAATCTCACAGGAAAGCCGGGAAGTATAGACCAGGCGTCAGATTCTGCGGCCATGGCAGGAAAGCAGTCCGCTGGCGAAGAGAAAAAGGGAAAGAAGCCGAAAAAAAGGGGAAAATCATTCTGGCCTCGGTGGTGGGTGTCATAGGGGTTGTGATTTTAGTTGTAGGTATTCTCTGGTGGACATCTCCGGTGCAAAAAGCGGACAGATTGAGAGATAAAATAGTATCGGTTACGGAATCTGGGGCAACCAGCCTGGATTTAAGCAGCTTTGACACGGGCAGAGTGGAGGATATGGGGGGTATGTTTGGTGACTGTTCCGGTCTTACAGAGTTGGATTTAAGCAGCTTTGACACGGGCAGCGTGGAGGATATGGAATACATGTTTAACGGCTGTTCCAGTCTGGAAACCGTGTATTTGGGAGATGGATGGACGGACAACGCGATCGAATATGTAAAATACACTTATCCGAAGATCAATTTTGTGATGAAGTAAGAGCAACTGCAGCTTGAAAATACAGGAGATCTTATGGAAAAAGAAAATGTAAGTAAGAAACCATAAGGAAAGGCCAGCTTAAAAGAAAAGAGAGGTATTGGAAATTATGTTTTGTCCAAACTGTGGAAATCAGGCGCCGGACGGCGTAAAATTCTGCCCGAAGTGCGGGAAAACCATGCCCGGAGGCGTCGCCGCCCAGTCCAACGGAACAGGCGGAGGGGCAGCTTCGTATTCAGGCCCCTCCGCTCCGAAGGAGTCCCATGGGAACGGAAAGCGAATTCTGAAAGCGGCGATTCCTGCGGCGGTTCTGATTTTGGCCGTGGCGTTGATCGCGGTGATCCTGGGAAACCGCAAGACTCTGCCGGGGGTGTGGAAGATCGGGGAGATCAGCGGCGCACAGGTGAGCGTCAAGGGGCTGGATCTGAGCGATGCGGCGGATTCGGCATTAAATTACGCGCTTTCGGAGCTTTCGGACAATAACCGGTTTGTCTTTACAAAGGACGGGCAGCTGATCATAGCCGCCTCGAAATCGAAGCAGCTCCTGACGATGACCTACGAGAAGAAGGACAAGGAGACTCTGACGCTGTATTTATCCGTCTCCCTGCCTCTGGTGGGTGAGGTCAGCGCGGACTACGACTGCGGATATAAATTTACGGACAAGGATCATCTTGTCCTGGAGATCGCAGGGATGGAGCTCACGCTGGAGAAGGAGAAGAAGGGAAAGCCGGAGGAATATCTGTGACGTTTTATACCGTTTATGAAAGGCGCTTACCACCCGGGAGGCGCCTTTTTTGTGTGCCATTTTTAGGGGATGAGTATGCGGACTAAGGAGCCGGAATTCCTTTGCGGCAGGGAGCATAAACTCTTTCCTGTCAAATAATGTAAAATTTTAAAAATTATTCGTGTAATTTGACACGAATATTGAAGCAAAACTCACAGTTTTTTACACGAATAATTGTCAGGGGAAAAAGCTGATTGTCCTTGATGAGGTGCAGCTTTGCGGGCCCTTACAGCCCTGAAATATGGTTGATACAAAAACCCTTTATCCCATGGATATGGAGGAATGAATGATATTTCAACATATCCAGAGCATCCTTGCGCAGCATTATAAAGGGGACAAAGAAAATCGGCAGCACAGCGCGCGGGGGAAAGCCCCCGGGGAGCTTTTGGCTCTTGGTAAAGCCTAAGCTCTGCCGGGGGCTTTCCTTTTGTCCTTTATCCGTTTTTCTGGCACTGGCTGCAGTCAAATCCCGGGTTAAAGGCGTAGAAGTTTTTGCTGTCCAGCTTTTCGGTGGTCATCCGAAGGGCTTCTCCGAAGCGCTGGAAGTGTACGATCTCTCTCTGACGCAGGAATTTGATGGGTGCGCACACATCCGGGCAGTCCTTTACCAGGCGCAGGATATTGTCGTAGGTGGTGCGGGCCTTCTGCTCTGCGGCCATATCCTCAAACAAATCTGTGATGATATCCCCCTTGGACTGGAATTCGCAGGCGTTGAAGGGGATTCCTCCGGCGGCCTGGGGCCACAGGCCCAGAGTGTGATCCACATAGTATTTGTCGAAGCCGCTCTTCTCGATCTCCTCTTGGGAGAGATTCTTGGTCAGCTGATACACGATGGCGCCCACCATCTCCAAATGTGCCAGTTCTTCCGTACCGATGTCGTTCAGCAGACCCGCCACCTCCTTGTAGGGAGTGGCGAATTTCTGGGACAGATAGCGCATACTGGCGGCCAGTTCCCCGTCGGGGCCTCCGAACTGGGAGATAATGGCCTGGGCCAGCTTGGCGTTGGGCTCATGGATGTTTACCGGAAATTGTAATCTTTTTTCATAGTTCCACATAGATCAGCAGTCTCCTTCCCATGGAAGAGGAGCGCCGCCCCATCTCCATTCTGTGGTTGACTGTGCCAGATCCTTGGTGAGGGGATAATACATCTTGGAAAAATCCCGGGTCATATTGTCGCGGATCCTGGCATAGTGATTGAACTGTTCCATGGCAGCCTGCTCCTGAGGATGAGTGTCCAGAAAGAGAGTCAGCTCTGTCAGAACAAAGTCCAGGATGCCGATATCGTTCAGCATACGGATCTCTTCACTGCATCTGCTCATCCTGTGCACCTCCTTCCGGTAAACGGCTTGTCAAGCTGCGGGAAAATGGTGCCGGTCTCATAACCCTTCTCAAAGTCCTCGCAGAGCCCGTCGAAGTGCTGCCAGGGGACATAGGCCATAGCGATGGGCCAGCGGTCGGCTTGACAGCTTTGATAGTTGAAATAATCCTGCATGGGAATCCTTTCTCATATTTGTTTTGAATTGTTAATATATAGTATGAAGGGGTTTGGAAAATGTGTGAGACCGTGATAATTTTATGAGGCAATATGGGACAGGCCCTTGAATTTCCCGGGGGAAGTGAGTATACTGGAAAAGGAAAAGCCTCCGGGCAAAAGCGGCCCGGGAGGGAAGAACAGCACAGGAGGATTACGGAATGAACCAGGTGAACGGCAGTATATGGCATACTATGAGCACACAGAGGGTGACCCCAACGGATTTTATCTGTGTGATCGAAATTTCTAAGGGGAGTAAGAATAAATATGAGCTGGACAAGGAGACCGGATTTTTGATCCTGGACCGGATCCTGCATACGTCCACCCACTATCCGGCCAATTACGGATTTATCCCCAGGACATACGGGGATGACGGGGATCCGCTGGATGTGCTCCTTTTGTGCTCGGAACCGGTGCAGCCGCTGACCTTGGTGCGGGCATATCCCATCGGGGTGATCTCCATGCTGGACAATGGGAAGAACGATGAGAAGATCATTGCGGTGCCCTTTGATGATCCCAATTATAACTGCTATCAGGATATTTCTGAGCTGCCGACCCATGTGGTGGAGGAAATGGAGCATTTCTTTTCCGTGTATAAGTCGCTGGAGAATAAGACTACGGCGGTGCATGAGAAAGGGAACAGAGAAGAGGCCGTTGAGGTCATCCGCAAGTGCTTGGATAATTATATTGATACGTTTATTAAGAGTTGGTAGATGTTGGGGGACTGGGATGGGGTATTAAGGTCGAAGGGGACGCCCGGGCAGGACTATAGTGCCTAATCGGGCACGCTTTCGCTACGTGAAAAACGTAACGGCACTAAGCTCGTAAGAAACCTCGCTAAGTGCCGACGTTTTTCAAGTACCCTTATTAGGCACTATAGTCCTACCCGGGCTGTTGCTTGGCGGACTGATATGGTCTAGGCCCGTCTCTTGAGAAAATCTATCTGGTGATCCCGACGTATATGACGGATGGAGTTCGATATTTAAGAATCAACATGAAGACAAAGGAGGATCAAGATGCTCCGCTGGATTACTTAAGAGAGCAGTCGAGAAGCAAATGAAAGCGGACATCCCTAAAACCATCCCCAAAACCATAGGCGGCAACATTGACTCTGCAAAATTAAAGCAGCGCGGAGCCATCTGTCAAATTGTCATAATACAGCCTGGGGAAGGGGACAGTGCTTAATAAGGGTACTTGAAAAACGTCGTTACTTGGCGAGGTATTTTCGAGCCTAGTAACGTAACGTTTTTCACGTAGCGAAAGCGTGCCCAATTAAGCACTGTCCCCTTCCCCGGGCGTCCCCTTCGACCATATCCGCCTTCAAATTATTGCCAACCGTCCCTTTAGACCATATCTGACCTAAAAATTTTAGCCAACCGTCCCCTTCGACCATATCCTCCTTCATATTACAATCAACCATTTTCCTTTGATCTTAACCCCCTCTTGTATTCTCCCTCAACCCGTTATATAATAAATTGTCCCAACCCTGATACCGGGACACAGACTGCGAAAGAGGGGCAGAATATGACTCTGTACGATGCAAAAGTAGGCGGCGAATACCAGATCCGGGAATTGCTTGTGGAGGACGCCGTTACCAGAAGACTGGAGGCCCTGGGCCTGAACGAGGGCACAAAGATTCTGATTTTAAACCGTAAGAAAAAAGGAGCCCTGATCCTGAAGGTAAGAGGCACCAGGCTGGCTCTGGGAAAACATATTGCGTCTCATATTGAGATCCGGGAAATGTGAGGGAAATACCGATGAAAGACCATATACGCGTCGCCTGCGTGGGCAACCCCAACTGCGGCAAGACGACACTCTTTAACGCGCTCACCGGCTCCCGCCTGAAGGTGGCCAACTGGCCCGGCGTGACCGTGGAAAAGGTGGAAGGGAAAACCGAATACGAAGGAGTGGAGATCCAGCTGGTGGACACCCCGGGCATCTACTCCCTGACCTGCTATACGATTGAAGAAAAAGTGACCAGAAACTGCGTCCTGGAGGACGACATCGACGTGATCATCAACATTGTGGATGCTTCCTCCCTGGAACGCAACCTTTACCTGACCCTCCAGCTTCTGGAGCTGGGAAAGCCTGTAGTTCTGGCCCTGAACATGATGGATATCGTGAAGGAGCGGGGCATGGAGATCGACCTGCACCGCCTGCCGGAAATGCTGGGCCACATTCCTGTGGTGCCCGTATCCGCTGCCAGAAGAGAAGGGCTGGGAATTCTGCTCCATGCGGTGATCCACCACTATGAAGAGGGGATGGAGGAATACCTGCTGGACTACCCGCCCCAGATCGAGGACAAGATTGAAAAGCTGCAGGTGATGTTCCGGGCCCAATATCCCACCCACGCTGCCCAGAGATGGCATGCCATCAAGCTCCTTGAGATGGACGAGGAGGTGACGAAGGACCACCCCATCCAGGTGACGGATATTGTGGACCGCAGCTACGAGAAGGAGATCATACAGTGCAAATACGCCCATATTGAGACCATTGTGGCTGAGACACTCTTCTATAAAAAGGGAAGGCGGGGCGGAACGGACCGCGCGGACGCCCTGTTGACCCATCCTGTCTGGGGGATCCCCATCTTCCTGCTGATCATGGCCCTGGTCTTCTTTTTGACCTTTACAGTGGGAGACGCCCTGAAGGGAATCCTTGAGATGGGACTGGAGGCCCTCTCCGAGGCAGTGAGAGGGATCCTGCAGGCTGTCCATACGGCTTCCTGGCTTCAGTCACTGGTCGTGGACGGGATCCTGATGGGAGTGGGCGGGATCCTGACTTTCCTGCCAAATATCTGTATCCTGTTCCTGGCCCTTGCGATCCTGGAGGACAGCGGCTATATGGCCCGCGTGGCCTACGTGATGGATTCTGTGATGGGAAAGGTAGGGCTCTCCGGCAAAGCCTTTTTGCCCATGATCCTTGGGTTTGGCTGCACCGTGCCGGCGATCATGGCGACCCGGGCCCTGGAGACGGAGAGCGACAGACGAAAGACCATGCTGATCACCCCCTTCATGTCCTGTTCCGCCAGACTGCCCGTGTATGTGCTGTTTTCGGGTATGTTCTTCGGAAAATATTCGGCTCTGGCGGCCCTCTCCATGTATGTGGTGGGAATGGTCATAGCGATCCTTTCCGCCCTTGTGATCAACCGTTTCCAGAAGGGGAAGGCCAACAATTCCCTGCTCATCGAGCTGCCGGAGTACAAGCGCCCCAATCCCAGGACCATACGGATCTATGTGTGGAATAAGCTCAAGGATTATCTGACCAAGGCGGGGACGACCATTTTCCTGGCCTCCATCGTGATCTGGTTTGTCCTGAATTTTGGGCCGGCAGGGCTGGTGGAGCGGCCCGCAGACAGCTTCGGGGCAATCCTGGGGCGGTGGCTGGAGCCTGTGCTGGCGCCTGCGGGACTTGGCATGTGGCAGATTGCCGTGGCGCTGATCTCCGGGATCTCGGCAAAGGAGGTGGTGGTCACCAGCTTTTCCGTGCTCTTCGGGGTAGGGGATGCGGGGAACGGTGCGGGGCTGACCGCTGTGATGGAGGGGCTTCGGGCGGCGAACCCGGACTTCGGGCCGCTGAACGCCTACTGCCTGATGCTGTTCTGCCTGCTGTACGTACCCTGCGCAGCCACTCTGGCCACGGTGAAGAAGGAGAGCGGATCCTTGGTTTTTACCCTGAAAATGATGGCCTTTGAGCTTATCCTGGCCTGGTGCGCCGCCGTTTTAGTATTTCAGATTGGAAGTCTTTTTTAAAAAATCTTGCTTTCCGCATCCGGATGAATTATGATACAGAATAGAGAAAGCACGCGGAGAGGGTAAATGTGACCGGGAATCCCTTTGAAAAGCCTGAATATAAAAAAGGAGAGTTGAGATAATGATGAAAATCAGAACCAGATACGCGCCGAGCCCGACCGGAAAAATGCATGTGGGAAATCTGCGCTCTGCACTCTATGAATTTTTGATTGCCAAGCACGCAGGCGGGGACTTTATACTCCGCATTGAAGATACGGACCAGGAGAGGTTCGTAGAGGGCGCCACGGAGATTATTTACAGCACCCTGGAGAAGGCCGGGATTACCCACGACGAGGGACCCGACAGGGACGGAGGATACGGCCCCTACGTCCAGAGCGAGCGGACCCGGCTGGGCATCTATATGAAGTACGCCAGGGAGCTGATCGAAAAGGGCGAGGCCTACTATTGTTTTTGTGACAAGGAGAGGCTGGCGACACTGAAGACCGAGGTGGTGGAGGGCAAGGAGATCACTGTCTATGACAAGCACTGCCTTTCCCTGTCCAAGGAAGAGGTGGAGGCCAATCTGGCGGCGGGAAAGCCCTTTGTGATCCGCCAGAATAATCCCAAGGAGGGCGCAACCACCTTTCACGATGAGCTGTACGGGGATATCACCGTGGACAATGCGGAGCTCGATGACATGATCCTGATCAAGTCCGACGGCTTCCCCACCTACAATTTTGCCAACGTGGTGGATGACCATACCATGCATATCACCCATGTGGTGAGGGGGAACGAGTACCTTTCCTCATCCCCTAAATATGTGCGCCTCTATGAGGCCTTCGGCTGGGATATTCCCGTGTATGTGCACCTGCCCCTGATCACGGATGAAAATCACAAAAAGCTGGCCAAGAGAAGCGGCCACGCCTCCTTTGAGGATCTGACGGAGCAGGGCTTCCTGCCGGAGGCGGTGGTAAACTATATCGCGCTGCTGGGCTGGAGCCCGGAGGACAATCGGGAAATCTTTTCCCTAAAGGAGCTGATCGAACAGTTTGATTACCGGCGGATCAGCAAGTCCCCTGCGGTATTTGACATTGTAAAGCTCCGCTGGATGAACGGGGAATATTTGAAGGCCATGGATCCGGATGCCTTTTATGAGATGGCGGAGCCCTATCTGAAAGCGGTCCTGCCTGAGAATCTCAACCTGCGCCGGATTGCGGGGATGGTGCAGACCCGGATCGAGGTCTTCCCGGATATTGCCCAGCAGGTGGCCTTTTTTGCAAAGCTGCCGGAGTATGACACGGCCATGTACGCGCACAAGAAGATGAAGACCAGCGAGGCTTCCTCCCTGGAGGTACTGCAGGAGGTGCTGCCTCTTTTGGAGGCCCAGGAGGATTTTGGAAACGATGCGCTTTTTGCGGCTCTGCAGGGCTATGCGGCCGAAAAGGGCTTTAAGAACGGCTATGTGATGTGGCCTCTTCGCACGGCTCTGTCCGGAAAACAGACCACGCCCGCGGGCGCCACAGAGATTATGGAGATTTTGGGCAAGGATGAGTCCCTCGCCCGGATCCGAAAGGGGATTGAACTTTTACAAAATGTCTGAACCTATCGTAAACAGGACGGAGCGCCCGGCGCCCTGGCTGGCGAAGCTCAGCGGGGAGCAGCGGGCGGCCGTCACACACGGGGAGGGGCCCATGCTGGTGACGGCGGGCCCCGGCTCCGGTAAAACCCTGGTGCTCACCAGCCGCGTCCTGTACCTGATCCGAGAGCGGCAGGTGCCGCCGGGGAGGATCCTGGTGATTACCTTCACCAGGGATGCGGCCCAGTCCATGGGCCGCCGGTTTTACGCACTTTTGGGGCAGGATCATCCGCCGGGCGCAGGCGCTCCGGTCTTTGCCACCTTTCATTCATTCTTTTATCAGATCCTTCAAAGTCATGAGAAATATTCCCATGCCACAATCATATCGGACGCCCAAAAGCGAAAGCTCCTTTTGGCGGCGCTGGAGGGCCGGCAGGAGGATGCGGCAAAAGTCCTCTCCTGCATCAGTCTGTACAAAAACACCTTAAGCTGGGATGAGCCCCTGCGGCGCGCGGGGGATGAGCTGGCTGAAAGGCTGCCGGATATCTTTGCCCGTTACGAAAAGGAGAAGGCCGGAAGAAGGGCGCTGGATCTGGATGACCTGCTCTATGTGTGCCGCCGGCTTCTGTGGGAGGACAGCGAGCTTCTCACCCGATGGCAGAGGCGGTTCTCCTATGTGCTGTTAGACGAATTTCAGGACACCTCTCCACTGCAGTATGAGATAATCCGCCGGCTGGTCACGGAGCCCTGGAACCTGTTTGCCGTGGGGGACGACGATCAGTCCATCTACGGTTTCCGGGGGGCCGATGCCCAAATCCTGCAGAGCTTTCTGACGGACTATCCGGAGGCCGGGCGGGTGAGTCTGGGAGTCAACTACCGGTGTCATGAGAGCATTGTGGAGGCTTCCCGGAGGGTGGTGGAGGAAAACCGGCTGCGGCTGCCAAAGACACTCTCCGCCGGACGCCCATCCCAGGGGGAGAGAAGGGTGTGCGTGAAGGGCTTTTCGGATCAGCAGAATGAGTTTGCCTGGGCGGCCGGGGTGCTGGGGGAGGCCGGACAGGAAGCCCTGCCGGGATATGCGGTGCTTTTTCGCACCAACGGGATGCTTCAGATGTTTGCCGGGGAGCTGATGCGGCGCCGGATCCCCTTCTGGGTCAAGGATCAAAGCACCTCTTTGTATCAGCACTTCGCGGTCAAGGATGTGATGGATTATCTGCGGGCGGCTGCCGGCTGCCGGGACAGGGGCCTGTTCCTGCGGATTTTTAACCGGCCCAGAATCCATGTGGGACGGGAGTGCCTGACGGAGCCTTTGGTGGACTTTGGGGAACTGAAGGAGTTTTACCGGCGGCCCGGATACCGGGATGATCGGGCGGTTTCAGATCTGGAGCGCTTTGAGAGAAAGCTGAAGATGCTTGGCGGGATGCCGCTGGATCTGGGTGTCGTCTTTATAAAGAATGCCTTCGGCTATGGAGGTTATCTGGAGAAATGTGCCCAGGGCAGCCGGGAACTGCTGGATGAGTGGCTGGGACTGCTGGAGTGGCTGGCCGGGGAGGCGGGAAGGTTTCAGAGCCTGGAGCAGTGGGAGGATCACCGGAGAAGATACGAAGAGAAGCTGGAGAGGGAGAAGCGTGAAAAAAACCGGGACGGGGGCCGCCGGCAGGAGGGAGCTGCCCTGATGACCATACACGGAGCCAAGGGCCTGGAGTACGACCATGTGCTGATCCTGGGGGTGAACGAAGGCAATATCCCCAAATACCGGAGAGAAGAGGAAATTGGCCCACAGGCCCTGGAGGAGGAGAGACGGATCTTTTACGTGGGAATGACGAGAGCCAGGGAGAGTCTGACCCTTTTGTACCTGGAGGGAGGCGCAAAAGGGAAAGGGGGGCCCTCCCGATTTTTGGAGCAGGTGAGAGAAAACAGTAAAAAATAAATTCCAGGGCATGAAAAAACAGGGTGTCCCGTATCCGGGATGCCCTAATTTCGTGACCCCTGAAATCCTTCCCGCCTGCCCGGCGGCTAGAGGCCGGGAGAGAAGAGGGGATTCGCATAATCATGTTTTCACGAAATATCTTCTAACACAGAGAAAGCCGGTTCATAAAAGCTTTCTTTTTTTCCAAAGAAGAATGCACATAATGATTTAACGTGATTTCAACGCTGGCGTGCCCCAGTATCTCTGAGAGTGACTTGATATCAAACCCCAGCTCCACGCAGTTTGTGGCGAACATATGCCGCAGCGCGTGAAAATGAATTGACGGCAGTTTTTCTTTTTTCAGCACGGACTGAAAACGGTATTGCATGGTACGGGGTTCCAGAGGTTTTTGGGAACCGGAAAACAGATAGCAGTCCTTTTTCCGGAGATGACACCGCAGTCTTTCGATCAGACAGTCCGGAAGAGGGATCAGCCGCTGGGATGAAGCGCTCTTGGGGGCAGTAACCACCAGCCGAGTACCTCGGCCGTCCTGTTTGGCAATCCGCTGCACAATTCGATTGACGCAAAGCGTCTTTTCCTCCAGATCAATATCGCTCCAGCGCAGCCCGCAGAGTTCTCCCAGTCTCAGCCCGGTAAACAGAGGAAGGGCGATTCCGAGGGAGGACAGCCCATCGTTCTGGGCCAAATATTCCTTCAAACGGCTTGTCTCCGGTTTTGTCAGAAGGCGTACCTGAGGTTTCCTTTTTTTAGGAAGAATCAGGCTGGAAAGACAGTTGCGGATTCCATACTGCCTGTTTCCAAACCGCAGCATGGATTTCAGAGTTGCCACAATATCCGCCACATAATTTGACGTCAGCCCTTCCTTCAGCTTGTCCGAGACAAACTTCTGCAGCCGCGGCGCTGTCAGCTCATCGGTGTCAAGCTCTCCGAACAGCGGAAGGATGTGCGTCGCCATCCTCATCCGATAATTGGCCAGCGTAGATTCCCTGACTCTCACGGAGATCGCTTCCATCCAGTCCTCAAAAAGTTTTTTTACCGTCAGATTCTGGGCCGGTATCTCCTGGCGCAGCCCGTCTACATACGCTGCCATTTTCTGCTGTACCTCGTTCTTGGATTTCCCGTAGAAGGAAAGATATCCCCTCTGCCCGGATCCTCTTTCCCCCGCAAGTCTGCCCTCAAATCTTCCGTCACGCCGTCTGTAAATATTCATTTCTTTTCCTCCTTTTATTTTTTTCGGAAATTTACAATTCTTCCCACCAGTAAAAAATGATTTCACCCTTGTCATTTCTCGACAAACATGCTATACTAAGCACGTTGCAGAAGAATCTTTCGCAAAAACATGATTAAACGAAAAAGTGCCGGCCGAATGACATCAGCTCCCTACGATACATAATATATCCATTTGCCCGGCACAGTAACAGGAAAGGGGCGTTTTATGGACGTTTCACAGAGCAGCTTTCAGGAGCTTGCGGAGGAATGGATCCGGAATGTGTCAAAGGAACTGCAGATCACGTCGGTCTCAAATTACCGCCACAAGCTGGAGCGTCATGTGATCCCCTATTTTGCCGGATTGAAATACTGTGAGGTGACCCCGGAAAAGGTCCGTCTGTTTGCGCAGAGTCTGCAGGAGAAGGGCTATAGCCGGAAGTATAGAGAGGATATCCTGGTGGTGCTTCGGATGGTGACCCGGTATGTCTCCCGTGCATACTGCCTTTCCAACCCGGCGGACAGTATCATCCTGCCCAAGCGGAGTGTGAATTTTCGGCTTAAGAGCGGTACTCTGACGGAATCCATGCAAAAGAGGCTTTGCAGCTGTCTGCTGCAGGATACGGATCTGACCAAGGCCGGGATCTACCTGACAATGATGACTGGAATGCGGCTGGGAGAGCTCTGCGGACTGCAGTGGGCCCATATTGACCTGACGGGGGGAGAGATCCTGGTGGAACAAACCCTCCAGAGGATCACAGAGGGAACCGGAACCAGGCTTGCGTTATCTGAGATCAAAGAGGGCGCCGCCCGCCGGCGGATTCCCGTGACCGAGACAGTGACTCAATGTATCGGCCGCTTTCAGAGAGCGCCCGAAAGATTTTTCCTGACCGGAGCTCTGCAGCCGGCGGATCCCAGGACCATGCAGAACCGTCTCAAGGCCATTATAAAGAGCGCGGGCCTGCCGGAGGATATCAATTTCAATTCACTGCGAAATACCTTTGTGGAGAGCTGCGCCAGACTGGGGATGGACGCCATGTCTCTCTCCCGGCTCCTTGGAAATTCCACCCTGTCCATGCCCATGGAGTACTGTAAGGGCCTGCCCGTCCAGGGACGGACTGGGATCATCCTGGCTATGCGGGAAAAGGAGCTGCTGTGATGGAAGCGCCCGGGATTATTCTGCAGACGACGGCCCTGCCGGATGAGGTGTGTCCGGAGAGGGAACTGTACTATCGGGAGAGCGGGGAAACGGCCCGGACGCCGGATGGGATTTTAGAGCTTGCGGAGGGGAGCCGGGTAAGCACGGATACTTACATGAACCTGCTGGATGCGGATGCCTGGGAAAGGTACGGGGAGATTTCCGGGATCTGCCTGCAGATCCGCCTCCAGGGAAGAGGGAGGCTTCGGATCTATCGGATGGGAAACCCAGGGGAAGCGGGCGCTGCGGAGGAAAGATCGGCCTCCGACGAGCTTCTGGCCGAAGCCGTCTGGAGCCTGCCCTTGCCGGAAGAAAAGGTGGTATTTCTCCCAGAGGATAAGGCAAAAGGCTTGCTCTACTGGCAGTGGGAGGCATGGGAGGACAGCCGGATCCTGGAGAGCTCCTGGCAGGCCAGGGCGGCAGGGAGACGGGAGATCTGCCTGTCCCTAGTTATCTGCACCTATCACAGAAGGGCACAGCTGGAGAGAAACTTAGCCAGGTTATGTCCCGGGCTGGAAAAGCTGGAGAGGGAGAGAGGTTATGCCTCCCGGATCCTGGTAGTGGACAACGGCCGTGAACTGGGAGAGGGCTGGCCGGAGCAGTACGGGGGCCGGGTAAGGCTCTATCTCAACCCCAACACCGGGGGTTCGGGAGGCTTTGGCCGGGGGATGGAAGAGACGGTGAGAAACCTTCCTGAGTTCCCAGCCACCCATGTGCTGCTGATGGACGACGATGCGGAGCTGCAAATGGAGAGCATCGCCAAGTTATGCGCCCTGCTGTCCTGCCTGAAGGAAGAGTACCGAAAAGAGGCGGTGGCAGGGAGAATGTTCCGCACAGACCGCCGTCAGGTGCAGTACACGGCGGCGGAGATCTGGAACGGTGGAGAGATCCGTCACATCGGCTGGAACCTGGATATGGGTCTGCGGGAGAACCTGCCCGGGATGAACGACAACCGGGGAGCCCAGTACGGGGGCTGGTGGATGTGCTGCTACCCCATAGAGTACATAAAAGCCAACCGTCCCTTACCTTTTTTCCTGCACTGCGACGACGTGGAGTACGGCCTGCGGCAGGGAGGGAAGCCGCTGATCCTGAACGGGATCCAGGTGTGGCATGAGACCTACGAGAAACGTCAGGATCCGGTGATTACCTACTACGACGTGCGCAACAGCCTGTTTGTGAATGAGCTGTACAGCCAGCCTTTCGGGCGGGAGGAAATCTTGGGGTTTTGGAAGGGGAAGATTTCAGAATGCCACCGCAGGGGGGATTACCTGGGAGAGCGCATGGGGATTCTTGGGCTGCGGGATTACCTGAAGGGCTGGAAGGAACTGGAGGGAATCAACCCGGAGGGGCATCACAGGCGCCTTAGCCGGAAGAGATATGCCACCCGGCTGGGGAATGCGGTTTTGTGGCGGCTGGCGCAGCTGGGGGTCAGACGCCGGGGCCCGGCAACAGGCCAGGAACCGGAATCCGGCTGAGAAACACTTGGGAAATTTGAAGGGCTGACAGCGCTGCAGCCAGACCGCTCCGCCGGAGCGGCGCGGATGGCGCTGCCGAGCCGACGAAATAAAAAGAGACGGGAGTGAGAAACGCTCTGTGGGACTGATTAACTGGAAGGGGCCCCTGGGTTTGTCCAGGGAGAAGCAGCCAAATATAACGGAACAGGAAAAGCTTGGGGCGGACATGGGCAGCTGCACAGGCTGCGGTGCCTGCCGGAACATCTGCCCGAAGGAGGCCATCTCCATGAGGGAGGACCCGGAGGGATTCGAGGTGCCTGCGGCAGACCCGGAAAAATGTACCGGCTGCGGCCTGTGCGTCCGGGCCTGCCCCGTGATCACGGAAAGGGAAAACCCAAACACATGCAGGGCCGTGTACGCCGCAAGGGCGAAGGGGGAGGACCGCATGCAGTCTTCATCCGGAGGGATCTTTCCGGTGCTGGCCAGAGAAATCCTGTCCGGGGGCGGCGCGGCAGCCGGGGTGGGCTTTACCCAGGATGGCAGGGGCGCCTGCTTCCTTCTGGCGGAGACGGAGGATGAGCTGGACAGGCTCAGGGGCTCCAAATATCTGCAGGCTTCGCCGGGGCAGATATACCGGCAGGTGAAGTCCTGCCTGGAGCAGGGGAGAGAGGTTTTGTTCACCGGCACGCCCTGCCAGGTGGCGGGGCTGAAGGGTTTTCTGGGAAAGGAATACCCCGGCCTGTATACCGTGGATCTCATCTGCCACGGGGTGCCGTCGCCCAAGGCATACAGAAGGTTCCTCAACACGGTCCTGGAAACTACCGGGAACGCAGGCGCGGGAGTGGAGGAAGTGAGCTTCCGCAAAAAAAGCGAATGGGGATGGTCGCATTCTTTCTACCTCCGCCTGGACAACGGATATGTATTCAGCAAGGCGCGTTCTGAGACGGACTGGTATAAAGGATTTTTGAGCGGCCTGAACTGCCGGAGAAGCTGCGGGCAGTGCCGGTTCCAGCAGATCCCCAGGATCGGTGACCTTACACTGGGGGATTTCTGGGGGATTGAACCGGAAAAGGACGACGGGAAAGGGACCAGCCTGGTCCTGATTAACAGCCCCCAGGGGGAGAAGCTGTATAAGCGGGCTGCCTCTGGGGCTGTGTGGGAGAAGACAGACCTGGGGAAGGCAAAGGAAAAGAACGGGAACCTGACGGCAGGCCCGGCCGCCCACCCTAACCGGGGCAGATTTTTCCGGCTGCTGGACCAGTATGAGGATTATGACAAGGCGGTGGAGTACGCATACGGGAGACGGTTCGATATCGGGTATATCGGATGGTGGTACGGGGAGAATTACGGGAGCGCGATCACCAATTTCGCCCTGAACCGGTACCTGGAGTCCCTGGGATATTCCGTGCTGATGCTGGAGTGGCCGGAGAAAGCCAGGCCCTTTGCCCCTTTGCCGGATACATTTGCCAGAAGGCTGGCGAAAAAGTATTATGAAATCTCTGTCAGACGGACCTATGAGGAACTGCCGGATTTAAACCGCTACTGCGATATGTTCCTGGTGGGGAGCGACCAGCTGTGGAACTACTGGAGCACAGAGGAGAACGGAAGCTACTTTTTTCTGGATTTTGTAAAGGATTCCAAAAAGAAGATCGCCTACGCCACCAGCTTCGGCCACCCCACTTACGGGGCGCCGCAGAATGTATTGGAGGAGACGGCCTTCCATATGGGGCGGCTGGATTATATATCTGTGCGGGAGGACGACGGGGTGGATGTGTGCCGGAATGTCTTCGGCGTGGAAGCGGTGCGGACACTGGATCCGGTTTTCCTGTGCGACAGAGGGGAATACGAAAAGCTGGCCGGGGAATCCCGTGTCAGGGAGAGGGAGCCGTATCTTTTCGCCTACATCCTCTCTCCCAGCGGGGAAAAAAGGGAAATGCTGGAGGAGGCGGCCCGGGAAAGCGGCTGGAAGCTGATCCTGGTGCTGGACGCCCAGACAGACCGGGAGAAAAACAAGCAGATCATGGGACACCCGGAGGCCCTGCGGGAGGAGATCGAAATGGAAGACTGGCTCTATTATCTCTCCCATGCCCAGGCGGTGCTGACGGATTCCTACCACGGGCTGTGTTTTTCGCTCCTGTTCCGGAAGAAGTTTGCCTGCGTCGCCAACATCCGCAGGGGGTTATCCCGGTTTGAAACCCTGATGAAGATAACGGGCCTTGAGCGGAACCTGTTTTTGGATCCCATGCGCGTGTCCGAGACGAAGGCTTATCTGGAGGATATCGATTACGACACGGTGTGGAGAAGGCTGGATTCGGAGATCGTCCGTTCCAAGGCATGGCTGATCCATGCGCTGGAGGCGCCGAAGGCGAAGGCCGCCTCCGCATATGATCTGCTGTTGGGAAGGCTGAAAAATCTGGAGAGCAGGGTGGGGAAGATAGAACATGAAGGAAAGTAAGCCCGGGATCAAACTGCTGGTCTGCTACCATAAACCCGCCCGGCTGCTGCGGGACGAGATCCTGACCCCCATCCATGTGGGAAGGGCCCTGGCGCAGAAACGGATGGATCCTCAAAGCGAAGAATACCGGTGGCTCACGGAGAACATGATCGGGGACGACACGGGGGAGAATATCTCGGAGAAAAACGCCTCCTACAACGAGATGACCGCCCTGTACTGGGCCTGGAAGAATTATGAGGCGCTGGGGGACCCGGATTATATCGGCCTGATGCACTACCGCCGCCACTTTGTCCTCCATGAGGGGGAGACGGGGGAGATCCCCTTTGAGGATATGGGTGAACACTACCTGGAGGAGACCGGCTACTCGCCTGAGGCGCTGCGCAGGCTGGTGGGGGGCTGTGATTTTGTGGCCCATCTGGGGAAGGTAAAGAACGTGTACCGGCACTACGCGGAGAACCACCGGAAGGAGGATCTGGACCTGGCCCTGGAAATCCTGGATGAAAGGAATCCGGAGTACCGGGAGAGTGCCCGGAGATACCTGGCGGGGGACGTGAGCTGCTTCTGCAACATGTTCATCTTCCGGCGGGAGCTGTTCTTCGATTACTGCCGGTGGATCTTTGGGATCCTGGAGGAATTTGAAAAGCGCAGGGACCTGTCGGAGAAGCGGCTGTTTATCTCCGAGCGGCTGACGGGAATCTACATAGCCAGGCTGATGGAGAACCGGGATCTTACCTATAAGGTGCTGCCCATCTCCTGTGTGACGGAGCCGGCAGAGGTGCCCCTGGTGCTGCCCCTGGAGGAAGGGAACCAGTTTTCCCTGGCGGTGACCCTGACCTCCCTGCTGGAAAACAAGAAGCCGCAGACCCGTTATGCGATCAGTCTGCTGACGGGGAAGGGGACGGATGAGAAGGTGCGCAGGCGTTTTGCGTACTTCCCGGAAAAATACGGGAACTGCAGCCTGGAGGTCCTGGAGACAGATTTAGGGAGAGAGTATTATCCGCTGGCGGCGGCATGGCTGCTGCCGCAGGCAAAGAAATGTATCTATCTGGAAGAGAACGCGCTGGCCCTGCGGGACCTGGGAGAGTTTTACCGGACCTGCAGCGTGGATGACTTCTGGGGGGTGGGAGCGCCCCTGGGAAAGTACGATCCCATGGAGCCGGACAAAAGGCTGGATCCGGCCTTCCTGGTGCTCAACTGTGCCCGCCTGAGAGAGCATCAGGTGAGAGTGCAGGCGGGGACAGGGGAGGGGGAGAGCGGGCAGGCGCTTTTCAACCGGCTTTTTGAAGGGCAGACAGGGTATGTGCCCTGGTACTATATGACCCTGGCGGACGAAAGAGGGAGAGGGGCCGGGGAGGCGGAGGAAACAGGGATTCTGTTTGGAACAGACAAGCCCCGCCGGGCCAGCCAGGAGGAAGCCCTCTGGAAGCCCATCCTGTTTTACGGAAGGGATCTGCCCTGGGAGGATCCCCAGGGGGTATACAGCGTCTTCTGGTGGGATCTGGCCGCCAGGGTGCCGGGCATCTTTCCCTTTGTGCCCTGCGACCTGCACAGGCTGGAAGAGAAGCTGGCCCGGGACCAGAGGGAGATCGACCGGGCCATGCAGGAGGCGCGGGAGATACCCCAGGAGGACTGGAGGAGCTACTCCCTGCTGGGGAAGCTCCGGTTCTACTACCGGCACAACGGGCTGAAACAGACACTGCGCTACGGCCTGCGGAAGCTGACAGGAGGAAGGTTTTGTGAAGGAGCATAAACAAAAGGGGCCCTTGGTATCTGTGACGGTGCCGGTCTATAACGTGGAAGCCTGGCTGCCCCGGTGCCTGGACAGCCTGCTGTGCCAGAGCCTTCGGGAGATCGAGATCATCTGCGTGGACGACGGGTCCACGGACGGCAGCGGGGAGATCCTGGAGAGATACCGGCAGAGGGATGAGAGGATCCGGGTAATCCATAAGGAAAACGGAGGGCTGCCCTCCGCCCGGAACGCGGCCATAGAGGCGGCCAGGGGGGAATATATCGGCTTTGTGGACTCAGACGATTACGCGGAGCCGGACATGTTCCGGAGGCTCTGGGAGACGGCCCGCAGGGACAAGGCGGAGGTGGTTATATGCGGGGCGCAGGTTTTTCCCCAGGAACCCGCGCCGGAGGAATGGCTGCGGGAGTCCTTAAGCCCCGGGCGCAGGCATTATGAGAGCTTTGAGCCGGAACTGCTCTTCGGGAATGTAGGAACCACTCCCTTTCTGTGGCGGGTGCTGGCCAGCCGGGAGCTGATCGGGAGGGAGCAGCTGCGGCTGGATGAGAGCATCCTGCTGGGGGAGGACAAAGCTTTCCAGGCGAAGCTCTACACGAAGGCCAGGAGGATCAGCCTGATCCCGGACCGGCTGTACCACTACTGCTGGCGCCGGGAGGGGTCCATCATGGAGAGGGAGGTCTACCGCGCCGGCACCGGGAAGGGGAAGGCCCACGCCCGTCTGGTGCTGCACATGGCCGGGATCCTGGAGGGGGAGGGAGAAGAGGCCAGGAGAGAGTTCCTGCGGTGGAGCATTCCCTTCCTGTACGGGGATTACATCTATCTGACCATGGAAGAGAAGATATGCCTGGCCCCGGCGGTGAGACAGTGCTGGGTGGGGAGCGGATACTACCGGTTCCGGTACAGCCTGGAGAGCTGGATCCAGGAGCAGTTTGCCTATGTGGAGAGCTTTATTGGGAAGGAGCCGGTAATCCCCAGGCTTTCGGTGGTGGTCCCCATCTGGGACAGCGGGGAGTATGTGCAGGAGCTGCTGGATGGGCTGGAGCGCCAGAGCCTGCGGGAGACGGAGATTCTCCTGATCAACAGCGGAGCGCCGGATGAGACCTACCGTGTGCTGCACCGGAGCCTGTTCCGGGACAGACGGATCCGTCTGTATAACCGGAGAAGGGATTCCTATGGGGAGACCCTGCAGGCGGGGAGTGATCTGGCGGCAGGGGAGTATGTGTGGTTTGCCCGGGACGGGGGATGGCTGACAAAAGATACGGCTCTGGAAGAGTGGTACTGCAGGGCGGCACGGGAGGAGGCAGATGTGTGCGTATCCTGTGGCGGGTCACCGGAAGTATACCATTCTCCAGGAAAGGTACATTTATCAGAAGTAAAAAATCTGTATACGATTTTAATTAGAAGAAAATTTGTTCAGGAAAATAATCTTACCTTCTACCCCTTCTCATTATTGTCGGATGACTTGTTTTTGATGAAAGGCTGGCTGCTGGATCAAAAAACCATATATTGGGAACAGGAGGGCTATATACAACGCTGGTCTACACCATCCGACCAAATCGCAGAAGAAAATGCGGAGAAGATTTTGAAAGCTTTGGCAGAAGTAATGCAAGCAGCACAGAATAAAAGAGACGGTGAGATTCAGAGTAGAATCATAGGGATTTTGAATTTAGATTATTATAGGAAACTGCTGATGAACAATATCAGAGATTCTGCCGGAAGACGAGAACCAGATGGAAAATGCGGTCAGATTCGCGCAATCCTAGCTATGTATCAAATTACGCAGGCAATAGATATTAGCTTGTTGCCAAGGAACAATAATGAGTTTTTAAAACCGGCTGTTACGCTTCTCTGTAATGTGATAAAGGAAAGGCACCGATTTTTGACAAATGTGTCAGATAGGTATAAGGCGCGGTAAAAAATTGATGAAACATAAGGAAAACAATTTTAAAGAAAGCAGGCGTATAAAAATGACAAAGGGAAACAAAATTAAAATTTTTATTTCAATGCACGAATTTTGCTATGTTCCACAGAACAATTTGTTTGCGCCGATACAAGTTGGAACTGCTTTGACAGATGAGCGTTATGAGAATATGTTCCATGATGATGAAGGTGAAAACATATCTAAAAAAAATAAGATGTACTGTGAATTGACTGCGCAATATTGGGCATGGAAGAACATGCCGGATCTTGATTATTATGGCTTCTTTCATTATCGGCGTTATTTATCGTTTAATCCGATACAGATGGAGCATTATGAAAACATTGTATATATGGATTACTGTAATGAGGAAGCAGTAGAACGGTTGATGCTAAAAGAGGATATTATGCGGAATTTGATATCAGAGTATGACATTATTTATCCGCAGGAAAATCCAATAGGAGGTGATACAATTTATGAACATTGGTGTAAGCATTTAGAAAAAAAAGACATAGACACGCTGGTACAGGTTATTGTGGAAAAATATCCAGAATTTTATGATTTGGCGCGAGAAGTATTCAATTCAAAGCAGGCAATTCATTGCAATATGTTTATTATGAAAAAAGAATACTTTATGCAGTATAGTGAATGGCTGTTTGATATTTTAAAAGAGTGTGAAACACGGATTGATTTCTCTGATTATACTACAGAAAAACTGAGAACACTTGGCCATATGGCTGAACGGTTGTGCGCAATATATGGAAAATATCTCGAAAAGCAGGGGGCAAAAGTATGCTATGTCCAAAGAGTTCAATTTAAGAATAATGAACCTGAGCAGGTTATTGATATAAAGGATACAGAGAATCTTATTCCGATAATCCTAAGCTGCAATAATAATTATGTAAAATATACATCTGTTTTGCTTGAATCAATTATGAGAAACCGAAACCAAAAAGATGTTTATCATATTTATATTTTGCATAGAGACATTACAAAAGAAAATATGCAGATATTACGGGATCAACTTTCGAAAACCAATAATATGTATGTAGAATTTGTAGATGTAAAACGGAAGATGGAGCAATATAATAATCTGTTTGTGGACCGGCATCTATCTTTGGAAACATATTTTAGATTTATGGCGATAGAGTTATTCCCTAATCTGCATAAAATACTATATTTGGATTGTGATGTAATTGTAGAAAAAGATGTTGCAGAATTATTTAAAAAGGATATGGGGAACCATGCTATTGCTGCTACGAGGGATGTTGATATTATAAGTTTATTCCCGGAGGAAGATACGCAGGATTTGGAAGTGCGAGATGATATCAGAAATGTACTTGGCTTGCTTAGGGCTGAGGATTATTTCCAGGCAGGTGTATTGATTCTTAATTTAGAAAAAATACGTAAAATTTATCACAGTGAGGACATTTTTCAGACAGCATTACAACGACACTGGAAATTCCAAGATCAAGATGTTTTAAATTATTTATTTAAAAATGATGTGTATTACTTAGAATTAAACTGGAATACATTATTTGAATGTTTTGACCGCGCAGAACGTGTAGAAAAATTTGTCAAATACGATTTGGCAAAGGAATATAAGGAGGCAAAACGGGATCCCTGGATTATACATTATGCAGGAACCCCAAAGCCTTGGGATAATATGCAAACGGACATGGGGTATTATTTTTGGAAATATGCGCAGTCATCTCCTTTTTTTGAAATTTTGATTCATGAAATGAATATTAAAGGGTTCAATGCATTGAAAGCCGAACGTGAAGAGAGAGCGTTCAATAATGGAGAAAAACAGGAACTGATTCGGCAGAGAGATGAACTGCAAAATCACTTGAATGAATCAAGCAGAGAAAAGCAGGAACTACAAAATCATTTGAATGAGTCAAACAGAGAAAGGCAGGAACTGACCTTTCAAAGAGATGAATTGCAAAATCATTTAAATGAGATAAGAAAATCGTTTTCCTATAAGCTGGGACTTTGGATGACAGCCATACCGAGAAAAATAAGAGGAAAGAAGGAAAATTGACGTGAATATAGTACAGATTGTTGCAGCTGCAAATGATCGATATGTTCCGTACTTATCGGTGATGCTGCGATCGGTTATGGATTTCAGCAGTATTCAGCGACAGTATAACATAACTGTGCTGCATAAGGATATAACAAGAGAGAATCAGATGACATTGATTCAGATGTTGTCCGGAACAAATTTTTCGATTGAATTCATTAACGTGACGGAGAGGATGAGGGATTGCGGAGATCTGTTTGTCAGTAATCATATTAAGATTGAAACATATTTTAGATTGCTATTGCCAGAGTTACTGCCGGATATTGAAAAGGTATTATACATAGATTGCGATGTGATAGCAAATACGGATGTGGCAGAGCTGTTTGATTATGATGTGAAGGAATATTTCTTGGCAGGAACGAGAGATGCGGATAGTGCTGCAAATTATAATATAAACTCGGATTATCATAAGTATATAAATGAAATTGTTGGATTGGAGCAACCATATGATTATTTGCAGGCAGGGATTATTTTGATGAATTTAGATAAGTTTCGACTGGAATGCCCTACAAATCGCCTGCTTGAGGTGGCTTTAGAAAGAAACTGGAGATTTCATGATCAAGATACGCTGAATCATTTGTGTCACAAGAAAATTATGTTTGTGGATTACGCCTGGAATTTTGTTTATGACTATGATGAAAGTTACAGGAGGAGTAAGAAACATATTGTATTTGCGCCTCATTATATCTTGTCAGACTACTTGAAAGCAAAAAAGAACCCCAAAATGATACATTTTTCCTGGACAAATAAACCATGGTTTTCACCAGGTGTGCATTTTGGAGAGAAGTATTGGATGATTGCAAGGAAATCGCCTTATTACACGCAAATGTTTTTACAAATGGAGGCAGATTTAGGAAGATATATACTGGGATAGGAGGATGCTTAAATTATGGTATTGTATTGTTCTGCACATGAAGCACAGGTTTTACGGGCAGTTGTTCATAAGATGACATACCATTCAGAAGAAGAGATGGTATTTTTGACCACTGTGGTAGCAGATTTATTTAAGGAGGTTTTTGCAAGTGAAATATTTAATTTTTAGTACTATTCCATTTGAACATGAGAATTTTCCAACTGAAAATGAAATTGTTGACAAAAATCTATTTGGCAATAATGTTGGAAATATGTTTTTCTTTAATGCAATTGTCAAATCGTTGTTAAGAGAAGATAATCTACTTGTAAGATATAAAAATGGAATTAATATTGATGACTTTGATGCAGGAATTTTGATTCATGCCAACAGTATTAGAAATGGGACAAAAAAATGGTTTGAAAATGATTATAATACTATCTTAAATTCACATATTCCATTTATACTGGTATGTGTTGGTTCAGATTCAAATGCAAACTTTCAAATTCAATTAGACAAGGATCTTATTATTTCAATAAAAAAATGCTATAATTTATTGCTCGAACGTACACCATCCATAGGTGTTAGGGGGAATTTCACTAAAAAGGTTTTAGTAGAACAAGTTGGAATTTCCTCGGACCGAATTGATGTAATAGGCTGTCCTTCGGTTAGATATTTTGGTAACAAACTTGAAAAGTTTCCAAGAAAATATCCGTTATTTTCTAAAGAATTAAAGATAGCAGTTAATTTTACTGCGTACTATTATGATTTGGATGAAGCGATCTATTTATATAAAATTTTAAAAGATTTTTCTAAATCATATGTGATATTTACAGATAAAGTAGAAGCAGATTTAATATATAAACATATTCCTGTTCCAGAAAACAGAAGACATGAATTGCTTCCTACAACTGAAGATCATTTTATTATAAAACAAAATCGAGCCAGATTTTTGGCAAGGCAGGATAAAATTATGCAGATGATGCATACTTTTGATTTTTCTATAGGGTCTCGCATTCACCAAGCAATTATCTCAATTTTATCAGGATGCCCTGCTTTATTAATTGCACATTCGAGTAGGGTATTGGAGATAGCACAACATCATAATATTCCATACATCTTACGATCGGAGTTGGTGGAATGTGAGCCAAGTGTAGAAGAATTGTACTACAGAGCTTGTATGGGTATGATAGATTTCTATAAATCTTATGATACAAAGTTGATTGAATACACAAATTTTTTGGAAAAAAACAATTTACATGTGAATCCTGATTTTTTCCTATGATAGAGGGGGAATGCAATAGGTTTTGGTCAAAAGGTTTGGAACCAGGCGTTACGCCTGGTCCTTATTCTCTGCCTGAAGCTTTTCGTAGACAGCATTCTCGTCAAAGCCGCAGATCTCGGCAGCGGAGCAGATCTGGTTGATCTGTTCTGGATCTGCCAGCAGATCCTCCGCGATTTTATCTGGTGAGTCTCCTCTTTGCAGCTTCGCGCAGATCAGACGGATCAGCCGCCGCTCTCCATTGGCTCTTTCCTCGGCCCTTCCAGCGGCTATTCCTTCGGCCCTTCCAGCGGCTATTCCTTCAGCCCTACCAGCAGTGATTCCCTCGGCCCTTCCGGCGGTCACGCCTCTTTCATATCCATCCTCCACGCCTTCCTCGTATCTCACATCCAGGGCGTCATCCATATTGAACTGCGTATACAGCATATTCACCGCCTCCGTTCCGTGCTCCCGCACAAACTCCGCAAAGATCCCCTCCCTCTGGCAGTCCAGGATCGCTTTCCGGATTGATTCGTCGCGTCCCAGTTCTTCCTCCTGATACTCCCTTACCCGCTGGATGAACCAGGCGTACTCGTACAAGGGCCGACATTCCTCCAGGATTTCATGTTTCGCCGGAAGGTTGATATTGATCATTTTCACCACACATTCTAACATAGGATGCTCCGTTTTTTCAACATATGCTTCCGATAGTTTCAAAACTTTTTCCAGGGGCTGGGCGATTCCCCCGTTGTAGAACATGTAAAACTCCGGGGTTGGGAGCGAGATCCTCTTCTGATGGTAGAGCGCCCGGGGTTCTAGGAGTTTCTCCACGGTCCGGCCATAGTAGATCACACTCCGCAGGGGCATGTTCTCACTCACGGTTGATTGGTGTTCGGCAATCACCAGGGCTTTATTTTTCACCGTAAAAGCCAGGTCATTTTTCCTGGCCAGGAACAGCACCCCCTCCAGGGTGCGGATCACAATGTCCTCCGGGGCAGTTTCCACCCCGGCCAGCGCGGAATACAGCTGGGCTGCATTTTTCGGTTCGCTGAAGTAAGCGGTGAAAGCGCTGGATTTCACCTCCCGGTTGGATACTTCTCTTGCTTCGTTTTGTGTCATAAGCAGAATCCTCCTCTTGTTTGATGGATAAAGTTGTAGTCTCAGAAAAATGCCGCGGAACCGCGTGGATCATAGAAATGCTCTCGATTTTCCAAAGACAAATACAGTGTAATAGACAAGACATTCTTGTCGAAATGTATAATATTAAAATGTTTGAATCTTTTACGTCTGGCTTCCCTCTGTTTTTGAGGAATCATCAGGATTGCGTTTTCTGAGAAGCTCAAGGGCCTCAAGCGCCTGCTTTAGCTCGGCCGCGGTCTGGTTTAGCTGGGTTTCAAGCTGATCCCGCTCCACAGTGGTTTGATCCAGCTGAGTTTTAAGCAGCTCCCGCTCTGCCACAGCCTGATCCCTTTCTTCCTCAGTTTCCCTCAGCAGCTCTTCCCGCCCTTCCGTGCGGCGGTAGTAGTCCTCCCTGGCCTCGCACTGCAGGCGGATCTTCTCATCCTCGGTCAGCTGGACGATGGTCACAATGGCACTTTTCAGAGTCTGATCTTCGTTGGCGAGCATATTTAAATCCTCCCATGTGGCCGCCGTGAGCAGGGCGGCCCATTTGTCCAGGCCGAATTTTCGGTCCTGCTTCGTGGCTAGCTCTATTTGTGTTAAGTCTAACATACACAGGCGGAATTTTCTAGTGTAAATCTGACGGTTTTTCTCATTGATCATATAATAATTGGAGAAAAACTCCGGATTGTCCTCAAACAATGTGAAATTTACAATCCCGATCTGGATGGCGGTGCGCGCGTTCCGGTAGTTCTCGCCCCGGTTCATGGAGTCGAAGGTGCGGCAAAGATAACACAGGGAGCGCTCCGGCCAGTTCCTCTCGTTGATCACCTGGAGTTCCAGGTTCAGCCGGGTGCGGCCGTTCACCTCCACAAATATATCCAGGATATAGGTTTTGTCGTCGATGGCATCTCCCAGCACAATGGGGTTGAGGATAGCGATGCTGGTCACCTCCTGAGGCTCCAGGTAGAGCAGGGAGCAGACAAATGCCTTCAGGACCTCCGAATTTACCTGAAGCAGGGCACGGAAGAGGTAGTCGTTCCACATGTGGAAGGGCAGATCGCCCTGGGAATCGTCCAGCCGGATGATCCCGTCAAAAAGATCTGGGGGGATTTGTTTTGTCATAAAGTTCTCCTTTCTGGCGTGCAAAGTGTTTGGTAAAAAGTAAGTTATCTGGACAATGCGGCGAAACGCCCTGAACCAAATAGAGTGAAACAAATGCTGCCTGCTGGAACAGGCTGGGTGCACTTGTTTGGAATGTGGTAATCATACCACGGTTCTGCGGATTTGTAAACCGTAAATTTTTACAGAAATATTCTGAAACTTTCCGAAGCATATATTGAAAAACCGGAGCATCCTATGCTAGAATTGATGATGAAAATGATTGACATCAACCTTCAGAGGAAAAGAACTGACGGCCTGGCTGTAAATGACGGAGGAATGCTATGTTTGCCTATGTGAGGGGTATTGTAGCGGATATTGCGGAGGATAACTGTGTCATAGACGTGCACGATGTGGGGCTTAACGTGAAGATCTCTGCCCAGACGGCCATGCGGCTGCCGGGGGTGGGGGAAATGGCTCTTCTGTATACCTACACCTGTGTTCGGGAGGACGCCTTTCAGCTCTATGGATTTCTCTCAAAAAACGAGCTTGACATTTTCAAGCAGTGTATTTTGGTGAGCGGGATCGGGCCTAAGGGGGCGCTGGCGCTTCTGTCCGCCATGGATGCGGATTCACTGCGGTTTGCCATTATTTCCCAGGATGTGAAGGCCATATGCCGGGCGCCGGGCATCGGGAAGCGGACGGCGGAGAGGCTGATCCTGGATCTGAAGGACAAGCTGAGTATTGAGGGCTCCCAGCTGGGGCAGGAGGCCGCCGCTTACGGGAGCGCGACCGCATTCCGCTCGGAGAACCCTCAGATCCAGGAGGCGGTGGAGGCGCTGGTCTCTCTTGGCTACGGACAGTCGGAGGCTTCCAGGGCTGTGAGTCAGGTAGAGAACGCGGAGCAGCTGGATTCCGGCGCGCTGCTCAAGGCCGCCCTTAAGAAAATGTTTTAGGAGAATCGGATAACCTATGGCTAGGAGAATGATAGAGACCAATCTGACTGAGGAAGATGTGAAGGTGGAGGGCTCCCTGCGGCCCCAGAAGCTGGATGACTACATCGGTCAATCCAAGGTAAAGGAAAATCTGAAGATCTATATAGAGGCCGCCCGGCAGAGGGGGGACGCTCTGGACCATGTGCTCTTTTACGGCCCTCCCGGCCTTGGCAAGACCACACTGGCAGGGATTATTGCCAACGAGATGGGGGTCAACATCAAGATTACCAGCGGACCGGCCATCGAGAAGCCGGGTGAGATGGCTGCCATCCTCAACGGCCTGGAGGAAGGAGATCTGCTTTTTGTGGATGAGATCCACCGGCTCAACCGTCAGGTGGAGGAAGTCCTCTACCCGGCCATGGAGGATTACTGTATTGACATTATGATCGGCAAGGGGCCCACCGCCAGGAGCGTGCGGCTGGACCTGCCCCGGTTTACGCTGGTAGGCGCGACTACCCGGGTGGGGCTTTTGACCGCGCCCCTGCGGGACCGGTTCGGCATGCTCCAGCATCTGGAATTTTATACGGTGGAGGAACTGGAGCAGATCATTCTGCACTCTGCCCGGATCCTGGGGGTGGAGATTGAGACGGCCGGAGCGGTGGAGCTGGCCAGGCGCAGCCGCGGGACCCCCAGGTTGGCCAACCGTATCCTGAAACGGGTCCGGGATTTCGCCCAGGTAAAGTATGACGGCAGGATCACGGAGGATGTGGCCCGAACGGCTCTGGATCTGATGGATGTGGACAGGCTGGGCCTGGATCACATCGACCGGAACATGCTGCTCACCATCATACAGAAGTTTAACGGGGGCCCTGTGGGGCTTGACACACTGGCCGCCGCCATCGGGGAGGATGCCGGAGCCATTGAGGATGTGTACGAGCCCTATCTGATCAAAAACGGCCTGCTGAACCGTACCCCCAGGGGACGGATCGCCACAGAGCTGGCATACCGGCACCTGGGTCTGGGAATGCTGGGCCAATCGTCTGAGAATTAATTCTCTGAAAGAAATGCTTGCCTGCCGGGCCTTTCTGCTATATAATGTATCTAACGGTTGAAAAGGCACAAAATGTGGATCCGAACAAAGGAACGGGGCATGTGCCGAAAGTACGCGGGAAATATGAGGTACGGATATGACTGCCAAGACGGATACGGAAGTGATTATCGGTGGGAAGGTTTATACCCTGAGCGGCTACGAGAGCGAGGAATATCTCCAGAGGGTGGCTTCCTACATCAACAACAAGCAGAATGAATACGGCAAGGTGGACTCCTTTAAGAGGCAGCCCATAGACACTCAGAATACTCTGATGCAGCTGAATATTGCGGACGATTATTTCAAGGCCAAAAAGCAGATCTCCGCTCTGGAGGAAGAGCTGCGCCAGAAGGAGCAGGAGCTGTACAATTTAAAGCATGATCTGGTTTCCGCTCAAATCAAGCTGGACAATGCGGAGAAGCGCATCAGGGAGCTGCAGGAGAAGAGCGGCAGTGTGTGAGCCGGGGACGGTACAGGGGAGAGTGTGCGACAAACATTTAGAAGCTGCCTTTTGGCAGCTTTTTGTCTATAGAGAGGGCAGGCGATGAGCAAAACAGGGAAAAGGACACCGGAGCTTCTGGCGCCGGCGGGAAATCGGGAGGCGCTGATCGGGGCGGTGAACGCGGGGGCGGATGCGGTGTACCTGGGAGGGGAAAAATTCGGGGCCAGGGCCTATGCGGACAATTTTTCGGCGGAGGAACTGCTCTGGGGCATCCGCTACGCCCATCTGCACGGCTGCCGGGTGTATCTGACTCTTAACACGCTGGTCAAGGAGAAGGAGTTCGGGGAGATCCGGGCTTATCTGGAGCCGCTGTACCTGGCGGGGCTCGACGCCGTGCTGGTGCAGGATATGGGGGTACTGTGCTTCCTCCGCAGGCAGTTTCCGGACCTGGAGCTGCATATCAGCACCCAGATGACAGTGACGGGGGCTTACGGGGCGTCCCTTTTGAGAGAGCTGGGAGCGGTGCGGGTGGTGCCTGCCAGGGAGCTTTCCCTGGAGGAACTCCGGCGGATCCGGGAGAGGACGGGGATGGAGGTGGAGGTCTTCATCCATGGAGCCATGTGCTACTGTTACTCCGGCCAATGTCTGCTGAGCAGTATCCTGGGGGGCCGCAGCGGCAACAGGGGGCGGTGCGCCCAGCCCTGCCGCCTGCCCTATGAGATCTGCCTGGGAGGGAAAAAGACCGGGCAGGGATATCCTTTAAGCCTGAAGGATCTTTGCACTCTGGAGAGTCTGGACGCTCTGACAGAGGCAGGGGTGGACTCCCTGAAGATCGAGGGCCGCATGAAACGGCCGGAGTACGCCGCTGGGGTGACGGCCCTATATCGGAAATATCTGGATCAAAAGGCCGCCGGCCCCGGAGGGAGGTTGGAGATTTCCGGGGAGGATCTGGGGAGGATCTCCCGGCTCTACATCCGCAGCCAGCGCCAGACGGGATACCTCTTTCGGTACAATGGCCGGGATATGGTCACTTTGGAAAATCCTGCCTACAGCGGCAGCGACGAAGCGCTGCTGGCCCAGATCCGGCGGGATTACATTCAGGGGCCCGCCGGGCTTCCTTTGTCTGTGGAGGGGCGTTTTTTTGCGGGGGAGCGGGCAAGGCTGACCCTGATGAGCGGCGGGACGAGGGTTACGGTTTTGGGTGCGGAGCTTTCTTTGGCCAGGAACCGGCCCCTGACCCGGGAGAGGATTGAAGGGCAGTTGGAAAAGCTGGGGGACACCTGCTTTACCCTGGAGCGGCTCTCTGTGGAGACGGATCAAAGGAGCTTTTGCCCGGTGAGGGAGCTGAACGAGCTGCGCAGAGAGGGGATCCGGCAGCTGGAGGATGCCCTGCTGCGGGACAACGGGTTTGAAGAACCCAGGAAGCCGGCAGCCTCTTGGGCGGGAGGACAGATCCCAAGGGGGGATATGGGGGAGAGCGGGAGAGAAGACGGAAATGTATCCGGCCGCCCAGAGAGGAAGCAGACAGGAGGGCGGGCGGAGTGCAGCGGGGGACGAATGGCGTTTTCTCTGCATCTGTCCACCTGGGAGCAGGTGCAGGCCCTGGAGCGGGAGATCAAGGAAGGCCTGCCATTGCCTGTGTCGAGGCTTTATGTGGAGAGCGCTTTGTTTTTGGAGGGGCGGGAGGGCAGGATTCGGGAAAAGCTGCGGGCCCTGGAGGCCGCCCTGGGGAGGGCCCCGGGGGTGTCCGCTCCGGAAGAGGGACGGATCGGCCGGGAGACCGGTTGTGGAAATTACGGCTGTCATTACCAAGGGATATACCCGGCGCTGCCCTGGGTCATGCGGCAGAAGGACGAGAGGGCGGTGCAGTGTCTGTTGGAGATTGCCCGGGAGGATGGCTATGCCGGATTCCTTGTGCGGAATCTGGAGGAATACGCCTTTCTGAAAAGCCGCGCCTGGGAGGGCGGGATCCGATGCGATCACAGTCTGTATGTGTGGAACCGGGAGGCGCTGGCCTTCTGGCAGGATCGGGTGGAGGGGATCACCTGCCCGCTGGAATTGAGCCGGGGGGAGTGGCGTTTCCTGGCGCAGGAGCGTTCCCCTTCTCTGGGGCTGGACAAGCTGCTCTACGGCCGGATCCCTCTGATGATTACGGCTAACTGTGTGGCGCGGACCGCCGGGCAGTGCAGGAGGGAGGCCGGGCACAGAGGGGCCTCCCGGGACGGCTCTCCGGACCCGGCGGGGGGAGAGTGGGCTTTTCTTAAGGACCGTTTGGGAAAGGGCTTCCCGGTGGAACTGCAGTGCGCCTGCTGCACCAACATTCTCTACAATTCTCTGCCGCTGTCCCTGCACGATGCCCTGCCGGGGCTGATCGGGATCCCCGGGCTGGAGGGACGGCTGTCCTTCACCGCCGAGAGCGGGGATGAGCTTGGTCAGGTACTGCGGTTTTTCGGAGCCGCCGCCGAATCGGCCGGGTGTGCAGGGGAAAAGGTTGCCCGCAGAGGGGATGAGCCCGGGAAAAGGAGGCCCCTTCCTCCCTATGGGGAATATACCACCGGACATGAGAAGCGGGGCGCGGAGTAGACGGGGAGGGAGCGCCCGCGGAAGGGAGAGAGCCTATGCTGGTATATGTGACAGAGCTGACAAAATATTTTATCCTGCTGTGCATGGTACTCTATACGGCGGACAGCTTTCTCGGTTTGGCCGGGAAGGGCTGCCTGCTCCGCCAGAGGATCTGTCTGTTTGCCATGCAGCTTGTGTGCTTTGGCACTCTCGCCCTGGTCAAAGGGGACTGGCGTTATCTGGCCCTCTGGGCCGCCGTGCAGCTTCTCTTTGCGGCGGAATTGACCGTTCCGGTCAAGCTGTATCCCCGGGCGGACAAACAGCTGCTAAACCATCTCTGCCTGTTCACGGGGATCGGGTTCATGTTTCTCTCCCGGCTCTCCCTGGGGAGGGCCCTCAGGCAGTACCTGATCGCCCTGGGAGCCTTTTGTATCGCGCTCTTTCTGCCATGGGCCATGGGGCGGATCCGGTCCCTGAAAAAATATACCTGGCTGTTTGGGGCGGCGGGCCTTTTGCTGCTCGGTGCCGTGCTGATCCTGGGCAGGGTGACCTATGGCTCCCGCATCTCTTTTCAGATTGCCGGAGTCAGCTTTCAGCCCTCCGAGCTTGTGAAGCTGCTCTTTGTGTTTTTCCTGGCGGGCGCCCTCTGGGAGGACCGGTCCCTGAAACGGGTCTTTGTTACGGCGCTGCTGGCGGGAGGCCATGTGCTGGTGCTGGCGGCCTCGAAGGATCTGGGCAGCGCGCTGATCTTCTTTTGCGTGTTCCTGGCCATGGTACTGGCGGCCACAGGCAAGGTGCTGTATCTGGCGGCCGGAGTGCTGGGCGGGGCGCTGGCGTCCCTGGGGGCCTACAGGCTCTTTGACCATGTGCAGGTGCGGGTGCTGGCCTGGCGGGATCCCTGGTCCTACATCGACGACCAGGGTTTCCAGATCGCCAGATCCCTCTTTGCCATAAACGGGGGAAGATGGTTTGGAATGGGGCTTGGAAACGGGGAGCCCCAGGCCATTCCCTTTGTGGAGGCGGATTGTATTTTCTCCGCCCTCTGTGAAGAGCTGGGAGTGCTCTTTGGGATCTGCCTGATCCTGACGATCCTTGGCTGTTTCTTAAGTATGACAAGGCTTGCTCTTAAGCAGGGGGACCGTTTTTGGCGGCTGGCGGCCTTCGGCCTCGGAATCCTGTATGTGTTTCAGAGCTTCCTGACCGTAGGGGGCGGCATCAAGTTTATCCCCCTCACCGGGGTGACGCTGCCGTTTGTGAGCAGCGGAGGCACTTCTCTGCTGACCAGTATACTGCTGATCTTTCTGCTTCTGGGGATTCAAAAAGCGGGGGAGGGGGAGGAGGCCGGCGGGGCGCAGGATAACAGCGGCCGGATCATAAAACGCACCGCCTGGTTCTTCGGGGGGCTCTTTGGGGCCATGATCCTGTATCTGGCGTATTTTACCGCGGCCAACGGCAGGGAGATGCTCAACAACAGCTATAACACGCTGCAGAAGCACTATCTGTCCCAAAATCTGCGGGGCACCGTCTACGGCGCGGGCGGGGAGATCCTGGCGGATTCCCAGGTGTCAGAAGACGGGGAGATCCTGCGGGAATATCCCTACGGGGCCTGTTTCGCCCACGTTGTGGGCTACGATATCCTGGGCGGGATGGGGTTGGAATCCCAGTATAATGCCTGGCTGATCAGCTCTGATATCCCTCTGTGGGAGCGGGCGGCCAATCAGGACGCCGGGCGTAAAAATCCCGGGAATCAGGTGGTCACCACGCTGCGGGCGGATCTTCAGCAGACGGCCCGGGAGGCGCTTGGAAAGACATTGAGGGAGCTGGCGGGCCTTGGAGATGCAGAAGATCCCCAGGTGGAGGATCCGGAGGCCTGCCGGGGGGCCGCGGTGATGACCGAGGCGGATACGGGCAGGGTCCTGGTCATGGTTTCTCTGCCGGATTTTGACCCGAACAAGATTGCATGGGAGTGGGAGGAACTGATCCGGGAGGCTCCGGCCGACCGGGAGGGGAATCCTGAGAATGATGCGGCTTCTGAAGCCCCATCCGGTGAGAATGACGCGGCTTCTGAAGCCTCATCCGGGGAGAATGACGCGGCTTCTGAAGTCTCATCCGGGGAGGAATCGCAGCCGTCCCAAGAGAGATCCGCCCTGGTCAACCGGGTGACCCAGGGCAGATATCTGCCGGAGGTGATTTCTCAGCTTCTGGGGACTGTCCCCGGGAGCGGGGAGGCATCCCAGGAGGGCTCCGTGGCCGGGGCGCGGACGGAGAATCCGCGGGATGGCTTGACGGAAGCCCTGACAGAATCCATGACGGAAATCCTGACGGGAAGCCTCTCCGGCCCCTCGGCAGAGGGCCCGTCCGGCTCCGGGGAAGAGCTTTCGGATCCGGCTTCCGGACAGAGTGCGGCCCGCGTCACGCCTATCCGGCTGAATATGCTAACCTGCGCTGCCGCCCGGGGAGGCAGATGCAGCAGGCCCTGGACAGTGGAGCGCATTCAGACCCCTCACGGCAGGCTGCTGAAGACCTTCTATCCGCAGGAAGAGACACTGCTGACCCCTGAGGAAGCCCTGGCACTTTGGTCCGGGCTGGAGGCGGCTCTGGACAAGGAGCTGTTCGCGGATGCCGCCTATCAGGCCGCCGGGGCCGCGGGATTTGTGCAGGGCACGGAGGATCCGGAGGATTCCTACGCCTGGTTTACCGGCTGTGCGCCGGCCCCGGATCCCCAGGTCTGCCTGACCGTCATTCTGGAGGGGGAGACGGCGGATGCGGAGAGCGCGGAGAGGACGGCGCGGGAAATCTGGGACGCATATTTTGCCCTTGGCGGAGGGAAGCCCTGAGCGCGAAGAGGCGTCGGGATGCGGCAGAAGAGAACGGAAGGAGAAGAGGAAAGCGATGGAACAGCCATTGGAGAAACCGGCCAAAATCCAGGTCCGGGGGGCCAGAGTGCACAATCTGAAAAATATTGACGTGGACATTCCGCTGCAGAAGATTGTGGGGATCGCGGGAGTGTCCGGCTCCGGGAAATCCTCCCTTGCCCTGGGTGTGCTCTATGGGGAGGGCTCCCGGCGCTACCTGGAGGCTCTTTCCACCTACACTAGACGTCGCATGACCCAGGCGGCAGCGGCCCAGGTGGACGAGGTGCGCTATATTCCCGCGGCCCTGGCCCTTCATCAGCGGCCGGGGGTGCCGGGGATCCGCAGTACCTTCGGGACCTCCACGGAGCTGCTGAACAGTCTCCGCCTCATGTTCTCCCGTCTCTCCAGTCACCGCTGTCCCAACGGGCATTACCTGGAGCCGACCCTGAACGTGGCGGCGGAGCAGGAGATCCGCTGCCCGGTGTGCGGGGAGAAGGTTCACGCGCCGGGGGCGGAGGAGCTGGCCTTCAACAGTCAGGGAGCCTGCCCGGAGTGCAAAGGCACAGGGGTGGTGCGCACGGTGGACCGAACCACTCTGGTGCCGGATGAGTCTCTCTCCATCGATCAGGGGGCGGTGGCGCCCTGGAACTCCCTGATGTGGTCTCTGATGACGGATGTCTGCCGGGCCATGGGGGTGCGCACAGATGTGCCATTCTCGGAGCTTACCCAGAGGGAGAGGGACATTGTTTTTGACGGCCCTCCGGAGAAAAAGCATATCTTTTATCATCCTAAAAACTCAAATGACGCGGCGGAGCTGGACTTCACCTACTTTAACGCGGTTTACACGGTGGAGAACGCCCTCTCCAAGGTGAAGGATGAGAAGGGGATGAAGCGGGTGGAGAAGTTCCTTTGCCAGGATGTGTGTCCCGGCTGCGGAGGAACCCGGCTTTCGGAGGCCGCGAGAGCACCCAGGCTGCGTGGAATCTCTCTGGCGGATGCCTGCCGGATGACCCTGGCGGAGCTGATCCGGTGGGTGGACGGTGTGCCGGCCTCCCTCCCGGCGCCCATGGTCCCTATGGCGGAGAGTATCTGTGAATCCTTCCGGAATACGGCCCGGAGGCTGGTGGATCTGGGGCTTTCCTATCTGTCCCTGGACCGCGCCTCATCCACGCTCTCCACCGGGGAGCGTCAGAGGACCCAGCTGGCCCGCGCCGTGCGCAACCGGACAACCGGGGTACTGTATGTGCTGGACGAGCCCTCTATCGGCCTGCATCCCTCCAATCTGGAGGGGCTTTCCGGCGTGATGCGGGATCTGGTGGCGGACGGCAATTCCGTGGTGCTGGTGGATCACGACACGCAGGTGCTTGCCTGCGCCGACTGGATCGTGGAGCTGGGGCCTGAGGCAGGGGCGGGAGGCGGCCGGGTGATAGCACAGGGGCCCGTGGAGGCCCTGCGGGCGGATCCCGCCTCTCAGATCGGGCCCTTCCTGGATCCGAAGTTCCGGGAAAGGCTCCGGGAGCGCGTCCGGCCAGATGAGCTCTTTGCCCTGGGCAGGATCCGTCTCTCCATCGGACAGATCCACACGGTGAAGCCGCTCTCCGTATCCTTTCCCAAAGGAAGACTCTCCGTGGTGACGGGCGTGTCCGGTTCAGGCAAGACCACCGTGATTCTGGAGAGCCTGGTGCCTGCTATTGCGGCCTGGGCGGCGGGGGAGTCTCTGCCGGGGCATGTCAAAGAGGTGGATGCCCCCGGCATCCGACAGGTAAAGCTCATTGACGCCACCCCCATCGGCATCAATATACGCTCCACAGTGGCAACCTACGCGGATGTCCACGATGAGCTGCGCAGAATCTACGCCGGGACAAAGAGTGCCCGGGAGAAGGGGTACAGGGCGGGAGATTTCTCCTACAACACGGGCTCTCTGCGGTGTCCCGTCTGCGACGGGACGGGCAGTATCAGCCTGGACGTGCAGTTCCTGCCGGATGTGGAGATCCCCTGTCCCCACTGCGGCGGCTCCCGCTACAGCCGGGAGGCATTTGAAATCCTTCGGGAGGGAAGGGACGGAGAAAGAAGATCCCTCCCGGAGCTCATGGCCATGAGTGTGGATGAGGCCATGAGGGCCTGCGAGGATCTGAAGACCGTCCACAGCCGTCTGGGCGTCCTGCGGGATGTGGGGCTGGGGTATCTGACCCTGGGGGAGCAGACCCCGGGGCTTTCCGGCGGCGAGGCCCAGCGCCTGAAGCTCGCCAGTGAGATGGGCAGAGGGCAGAGCGACGCTCTCTTTGTCTTTGACGAGCCTACCATCGGCCTGCATCCTCTGGATGTGAGGACTCTGATGAGGGTCTTTCAGGCCCTGATCGATCAGGGGGCCACGGTCATTGTCATCGAGCACGATCTGGATGTCATCCGGAACGCGGACTATGTGGTGGACATGGGCCCCGGCGGCGGGGACGAGGGAGGCCGGATCGCGGCGGCGGGCACCCCGGAGGATATAAGGGCCGACAAAGGCAGCGTGACGGGACGGTATCTGTAAAACGGGAAAACCGGGCTTTCAGTTTATGTGTCATCTTGTCGATTTATGCATAAGATATACTAAAATAAAGCTCAGGGAAATTCCCTGGAAAGGAAGCTGACTATGGCAACCTTTACCAATCAGGCCCAGCTGACCTACAATGACTCCATCACCAATTCCAATGTGGCGGTGGGGGAGATCCTGGAGGTCCTTTCGGCCGCCAAGACGGCGGTGCAGGAGGACTACGGCGCAAATGATGCGGTGACTTATATCATCAGCGTCGTCAATACCGGGAATACCGCCTTCACCGGCATTACTCTCACCGATAATCTGGGCGCTTACACTTTCAATTCCACTGCGGCAGCGGCCACGGTGGTCCCGTTGACCTACACGGCAGATACGGTGCGGTACTATGTAAACGGTGCGCTCCAGGCGGCACCCGCCGTGACGGCAGGCCCTCCCCTGGTCATTTCCAATCTGACCATCCCGGCGGACGGAAACGCCACGATCATCTATGAGGCCCAGACAAACCGCTTTGCGCCTCCCGGTGTGGAGGGCACCATCACCAATACCGCCACCATCAGCGGTGGGAACATCACTCCTGTGACCGTGACGGAGAGTGTGGCCGCCAAGAGCGGGCCGGTGCTGTCGATCACCAAGTCCGTGAGCCCCGTGCCTGTCACCGAGAACGGCACCCTCACCTATACCTTTGTGATCCAGAACTCCGGCAATACGGCGGCGGATGCAGGGGACAATGCGGTGATCACCGACACCTTCAGCCCGATCCTGTCCGGCCTGACCGTGACCTTTAACGGCGCGGCATGGGCGGAGGGAACTAATTATACCTACAGCGAAGTGAACGGTCTGTTTACCACTCAGGCCGGCCAGATCATCGTGCCTGCGGCCACCTACACCCAGGATCCCGCCACCGGCGCCTGGATCACCAACCCCGGCACCAGCACTCTGGTGGTATCCGGCACGGTGTGAACGAACCCTGTGAGTGAGCGGACAGTCCGCTCTGCCCATTGACGGAAGACCTTTGCCGGCGCCGCGCCCCCCGGAAGGAAGCGCGGCGCCGGCTGCCGTGTCCAGATCCGCAGAAAACAGGGCGGCGTTACTGGTAAACTGCCAATAAGCTGGCAATCCGCACAGGAACAAACTGCCAATCCGATCAGAAAGATAGTTGCAATTACTCCCCGGCTGGGATATAATGTCCCCAAGGGCAGAGCCGGATGTCCGGGACGGCAGATGCCGTGCTTGCACGGACAGCTGCCGTCCCGGACATCCGGCGAGCGAAGCGGACTGAGAAATCCGAAGGATTTCTCAGTCTCTGCCCGCCACCACCCAAGAACCCAAAGGAAGCCAGCCCCCAAAAATCCCAAGGCCGCCAAATCGAGAGGAGCCCTCCATCATGCTTACAGGAAAAACCGTTCTTCTGGGCGTCACGGGCAGCATCGCCGCCTACAAGATCGCTTATCTGGCCAGTGCGCTGAAGAAGCTGCACGCCAATGTACATGTGCTGATGACCAGAAATGCCACACAGTTTATCACCCCTGTCACCTTTGAGACTCTGACGGGCAACCGGTGTCCGGTGGACACCTTTGATCGGAATTTTGAGTTTCAGGTGGAGCATGTGTCCCTGGCCAAGCAGGCGGACGTGGCGCTGATCGCTCCTGCCAGCGCCAATGTGATCGGCAAGCTGGCCCACGGCATTGCGGACGACATGCTGACCACCACCATAATGGCCTGCAAATGCAAAAAGATCCTTTCTCCGGCCATGAACACCAACATGTACGAAAACCAGGTGGTGCAGGATAATCTGGATATCCTGAGGCATTACGGCTATGAGGTGGTGGAGCCCGACACGGGCCGCCTGGCCTGCGGGGATACCGGGGCGGGCAAGATGCCGGAGCCGGAGGTGCTGCTGCAGTATATTCTGAAGGAGATCGCCTTCCCCAAGGATCTGATGGGAATGAAGGTGCTGGTGACTGCCGGCCCCACCCAGGAGGCCTTAGATCCCGTGCGCTATATCACCAACCATTCCTCCGGAAAGATGGGATACGCTCTGGCCAAAATGGCTATGCTCAGAGGTGCGGAGGTCACGCTGGTCAGCGGACCTGCCGCCATAGAGCCGCCCATGTTCGTGAAGGTGGTGCCCGTGGTCAGTGCCGCGGAAATGTTTGAGCAGGTGGCGGAGATCAGCGAACAGCAGGATATCATCATCAAGGCGGCCGCGGTGGCGGATTACCGCCCCGTCTCCGTCAGCCAGGAGAAAATTAAAAAGTTTGACCAGTCCATGTCGATCCCTCTGGAGAAAACCGACGACATCCTGCAGTATCTGGGGGAGCAGAAGCGTCCCGGCCAGTTTTTGTGCGGTTTCTCTATGGAGACAGAAAATATGATAGGTAATTCCAGGGCAAAGCTCTACAAGAAAAATCTGGATATGGTGGCAGCCAACAATCTGAAGGTGGCGGGCGCCGGGTTCCAGGTGGACACCAATGTGCTGACCCTGATTACACGGGAGGAGGACGTATCACTCCAGCGCATGAGCAAGGAGGATGCAGCAAACCGAATCCTGGATAAAATCCTTTCTCTTATGGGAAAGGCGTAACCCGTCAACCTTAAGGATGCGGGCATATCCCGCAGTTCCGCCAGTATTGTATCCCCCGCGGGGGAATGGTAACAAGGAGGAAAACATGAAAACCAATTCCAAAAAACCCTTTTTTACAACCACGCAGCTCGTTATTCTCGGCCTGATGTCGGCCATCCTGCTTCTGATGGCCTACACGCCCCTGGGCTATCTGAACATCGGCCCTCTGGCCATCACCTTTAATGTGATCCCGGTGGCGGTCAGCGCCATTGCCCTGGGACCTGTGGGCGGCCTGGCGGCGGGCGCCGTATTCGGCCTTACCAGCTTCCTGCAGTGCATCGGCGTCGGCGGCACCAGCGCTATGGGCGCCATACTGTTCAACATCAATCCCTTTCTGGCCTTTGTCCAGAGATTTGTGCCCCGGGCACTGGACGGTTTTTTGCTGGGATACATCTTCCGGTTTATGCACAGGCACCAGAATATTTACGTCGCCTGCGCCGTAACCGGCTTTTGCTCTGCTTTTTTAAATACGCTGTTGTTTATGCTGGCCCTGGTGGGGCTGTTTGGGAACACGGAGTACATGCAGAATTTGATCGGCGGGAGAAATATCATTCTGTTCATCTGCTCCTTTGTGGGGATCAATGCGGTTTGCGAGATGGTATCCTCCACGATCCTGACGGGAGCCATCGGCACCGCCCTGTACAAGGCAAAGGTCATCCCGCAGGTTCAGAGATGACCAGGAAGATTTAAGGGAGATTACTATGATTTTAGCCATAGACATCGGAAATACGAATATTGTGGTGGGAGGGATCGACCGGGAGAAAACCCATTTTATTGAACGGCTCTCCACGGTGAAGACCAAGACCGAGCTGGAGTACGCTGCGGATATCAAGATGGTCCTGGACCTGTATCGGGTGGATCCCCGGAAGCTGGAGGGCTGTATCATTTCCTCCGTGGTGCCGCAGATCACAAATATCGCCAGGCTGGCGGCGGAAAAGATCCTGGAGAAGGAGGTTATGGTGCTTGGGCCCGGCATCCGCACGGGTCTGAACATCATGATGGACCATCCGGAGCAGCTTGGGGCGGATCTGGTGGCGGATGCGGTGGCAGGCATTTCCATCTATCCGGTTCCCCTCATTATCATCGACATGGGAACCGCCACCACGGTGTCTGTGGTGGACGGGAAACGCTGCTATGTGGGAGGCATGATCTTTCCGGGGGTGCAGATTTCTCTGGACGCCCTCACCTCCCACGCGGCCCAGCTTGGGGGAATCAGCATTGACGCTCCTAGGAGAGTGATCGGCAAGAATACCGTAGAATGTATGAAGAGCGGCGTCCTTTACAGCAGCGCCGGCGCCCTGGACGGCGTGATCGACCGGGTGGAGGATGAACTGGGCGGAAAAGCCACTGTCCTGGCAACCGGCGGCCTGGCGAAGCGGATTGTGCCCTACTGCAGGCGCCGGGACATTATTCTGGACGAGGATCTGCTCCTGAAAGGTCTCCTGGTGATCTACGAGAAAAACAAGTAGTTTAAAAATTTGTTGCCATATCGGATTTTTTGGACTATACTAATGGGTAGTCGATGCGACACACCAAATCAGGAGGAATTGCAATGATTGAGGCAACAAGCTGTGGTGGTGTGGTAATTTTTCGTGGCAAGATCTTACTTCTGTACAAAAATTACAGAAATAAATACGAGGGCTGGGTGCTCCCCAAAGGTACGGTGGAAGAGGGGGAGGAGTACAAGGAAACGGCCCTCCGGGAGGTCCTGGAAGAATCCGGTGCGAAAACGTCCATCATAAAATATATTGGGAAGAGCGAGTACAGCTTTACCGTCCCGGAGGATACCGTCACCAAGGAGGTGCACTGGTATCTGATGATGGCCGACAGTTATTACAGCAAACCACAGAGGGAAGAGTTTTTTATGGACTCGGGGTTTTACAAATACCATGAGGCTTGGCATTTGTTAAAATTTTCAAATGAAAAGCAGATTTTGGAAAGAGCTTACGGCGAGTATTTGGAGCTGAAAAAAAATAATCTCTGGGGAAATAAAAAATATTATTAGGACTCCGGTTTTTCCGGAGTTTTTTACAAGGGGCAGAGGGCATGCGTGAGTTGAGATATCACCCTGGGCTTCGCCTGGGTGAGAGCATCCAAGTAAATAAGCTGGGCAGGCTGAAGCGGAATCTGAACCGCTGCCCCCTGCGCACCAATGTGTGTCTGATCACCCTGGCCAGGAACGGGCGCGATCTGCTGGATATTTACCCCTCCCGTTACCTGGGGCAGCGCTTTTATGACGACCGGCTTCCCCTGATTGTGGGGATCGCCGGGGACCATGAGGAGGCTGTGGGACTGGCGGTAAAGATGCTGGAGGAGTGCATGAGGGTCCGCGGGGACTGCCGTCTGCGGGAGTTTTTCTCCACCTTTGCCTCCGTGCCCGGGGCGGAGAGAGGCGGGGAGACATGACGGTGCTTTTGCAGATCCTGCGCGTCCTGGGCATTTTGCTGCTGATCCTGCTGGGCCTGCTTCTGCTGGCGCTTTTGATTGTGCTGTTCATGCCGGTTGTCTACCGGGGGGAGGGTTATATCAGGCCCCGGGAGAAGAGCTTCCGATTCCGCGCCAGATGGTTGTTTGGGCTGGTGAGGGCGGAGTTCTCCTACCCGGAGACAAACGCCCTGCGGGTGAAGCTTTTCCTTAAAACGCTGGTGGAAATCGGGGGCAGGAAAGCCGCCGGGACGTCGGATGGGCCGTCCGAAGGGCCGCAACCATCGGAGAAATCTTCCGGAGAAGAACTGTCCGGAGAACCGCAGTCCTCGACAAAATCTTCCGGGGAACCGCAGTCCTCAGATGGGGCGGCCGGGGAGCAGAAGACCTCGGATGGGCCGGCCGGAGGGCCGCAGCCATCGGAGAAATCTTCCGGGGAAGAACCCTCCGGAGGGCCGCAACCCTCAGAGAAACCTTCCAATGAAAGCGATTCCGGGGCTGAATCGGAAGAGAAGGGACCGGCTTCGGGGCCTCTCCGGAAAATTGAAAAAACCGCCGAAGCTCTGGAGGATACCCTGGAAAACGTCCGCTACTACCTGGATCTTCTGCAGGATAATGATACGCGAATCCTTCTGGGAAATGGGCTGGGGCGCCTGCTCAGGATCCTGAAGGGCATTTTGCCGGGAAAACTTTCTCTGACGCTTCAGTTCGGCACAGGGGCCCCCGACACCACGGGATATCTTTACGGGCTTTACTGTATGCTTTTGCCGGCGCTTGGAAAAAATACCAGGGTGACACCCTGTTTTGAAGAAAAGTGCCTGGAGGGAGAGCTGAGCTTTGGGGGACATGTGACCGGCTGGGTGCTGGTTTACCATATACTTGCGGTTTTGCTGGATAAACGGCTGCGGCCGCTGATACACAAACTCAAACACGGGAGGAAAAAGTGATGGCAGAAAAGGAAAAGCAGGTTCAGGGAGTGGTGGATTCCCTGCTGAAGGGGATGGACACGGTCCTGTCCACCAAGACGGTGGTAGGTGAGCCTGTCCAGATCGGAGACACCATTATTGTGCCCCTGGTGGACGTGAGCTTTGGCCTGGGAGCCGGGACCGGCGTGAACAACCAGAGAAATTCCGCCAGCGGGTGCGGCGGCGTGGGCGGGAAGATGACTCCCAGCGCCGTGCTGGTGATCAAGAACGGCAACACCAAGCTGGTCAATGTCCGCAATCAGGACACCATGACAAAATTCCTGGACATGCTGCCGGAGCTGGTGGACAAGTTTACCAAAAAGAAGGAGGATATGATCCCCGACGATGAGGCGGTGGATATCGCGTTCCCGGACAAGGATCAGGCGTAAAGAGTCTCAACCTTTCGGTGCTCCCCGCATATATTATCTGTGAGAAACCTGACGTTTTCCTGGGCAGAGAATGTGTGGCTGCGGGCGGAGGAAGAAGAGAAATGAAACAACTGATCGGGCTGGCCGCCCTGTTCATTGCGGTCGGAATGCTGCTGATGCTTTTTTTGTCCAGCCGTTTGCTGGGACTGATTATCATAGCGGTGCTGTTGTTTGCCGGATACAGTTGTTTAAACTGTGACTAACAAAAAAGCCTGTTTTTTCAAACAGGCTTTCCGCGCGGATTGTTTTACGCTCTCTCCACTCTGCCGGACTTTAAGCATCCGGTGCAGACATGCAGTCTGACGGGAGAACCGTTTACCTTGCACTTCACTCTCTTTACGTTGGAATTCCAGATCGCGTTACTTCTTCTATGAGAATGGCTTACATTGTTCCCGAAATGAACGCCTTTACCGCAAATATCGCACTTAGCCATTTTGACACCTCCTCAGTGATAGTGTAGTTTTCACGCTTAAAAGCAACATTGATATAATATCAGAAAACGGGAATAAAAGCAAGCATTATTTATAGAAAAAATTTTTTTGTTTTTTTAGTTTCTTTTTTGTATGGAAGTATGTATAATTAGCATATTAGATGAGATTAGGAGGTTCTGTATGAAAGGTTCTTCTATGAATACGCATATGGGGAATATTGTGATCGACAACGAAGTGATCGCTCAGTATGCGGGAAGCGTTGCCATGGAGTGCTTCGGTGTGGTCGGGATGGCAGGCATCAATGTGAAGGACGGTTTGGTGCGGCTTTTGAAAAAGGACAGCCTTAGCAGAGGCATCACCGTCACTCTGAAAAACCACAAGCTGACGATAGACTTTCATGTGATCGTTGCTTACGGCGTGAGTATCCTTGCCGTGTCGGACAACCTGATCAGCACGGTCAAGTACAAGGTGGAAGAGTTCACCGGGATTCCCATTGATAAGATCAACATCTTTGTAGAAGGTGTTAGAGTGATTGATTAAGGAGGATTTATCGTGGCTTTCAATACAATCGACGCTAAGATGCTGGCAAAGATGTTCTTAGCCGGAGCAAAAAACCTGGAGAGCAAGAAGGAGTGGATCAACGAGCTGAACGTTTTCCCCGTCCCTGACGGAGACACGGGCACCAATATGACCATGACCATCATGTCCGCGGCGAAGGAGATCGCCGCCCTGGGGGATGAGCCCGCCATGGAGGCGCTGTGCAAGGCCATTTCCAGCGGTTCCCTGCGGGGGGCCAGAGGCAACTCGGGTGTGATCCTGTCCCAGCTTTTCCGGGGGTTTACCAAGTCTGTCAAGACACAGACACAGCTGGACGTGCCTGTGCTGGCGGAGGCCTTTGAGAGGGCTGTTGAGACCGCCTACAAGGCCGTTATGAAGCCCAAGGAGGGCACCATCCTCACCGTCGCAAAGGGCGGCGCGGAGAAGGCCAGGGAGCTGGCGGACGCCGGCGAGCGGGATCTGGAAAAATTCTTAAGCCAGGTGATCGAGCATTCCAAGTATGTGCTCAGCCAGACGCCGGAGCTTCTGCCGGTGCTGAAGCAGGCGGGGGTGGTGGATTCCGGCGGACAGGGGCTTGTGGCAGTGTTCGACGGCGCCATGGATGCCTTTTTGGGCAAGGAGATCGACTATCAGATTCAGGCCGGTGAGACAGAAAAGGGTGGTTCGGAGAGCTACAGCGCCCAGGCCCAGGCGGAGATCCGTTTCGGCTACTGTACGGAGTTTATCATACTGTTGAATAAGCCCTTCAACGTGAAATGCGAGATGGATTTCAAGTCCTATCTGGAATCCATCGGAGATTCCATCGTGTGCGTGGCGGACGGGGATGTGGTTAAGGTGCACGTACATACCAACGACCCGGGCCTTGCCATTCAGCGGGCGTTAAAGTACGGTGACCTTTCCAATATAAAGATTGACAATATGCGTCTGGAGCATCAGGAAAAGCTCTTCAAGATGTCTGAGAAGGAGAAACAGACTCAGGCGGAGGCCGAGACGGCGGTTTCCCAGCCTGCGGAGACGCCGGGTCAGGAGAATCCGGTCCGGGAGCCCTTCAAACCGATTGGTTTTATCGCGGTCTCCGTGGGGGACGGGCTCGACGATATTTTCAGGAGCCTGGGAGTGGACCACATCATTCAGGGCGGACAGACCATGAACCCCAGCACCGCGGATATTCTGGACGCAGTGGATCGGGTAAACGCGGAGACAATTTTTGTGCTGCCCAACAACAAGAATATTATTCTGGCGGCCAACCAGGCGGCTGAGCTCTCCACGGAGAAGCAGCTGCTGGTGATCCCTACGAAGACCATTCCCCAGGGAATCACCGCTGTGATCAACTATGTGCCGGAGCTGTCTCTGGAGGAAAATGAGGTGGCCATGCTCCGGGAGATCGGCAACGTGAAGTCCGGACAGGTGACCTACGCGGTCCGGGATACCATGATAGACGACATGGAGATCCGGGAGGGCGACTTTATGGGGATCGGGGATTCGGGCATCCTTTCCGTGGGCAAGGATCTGGGCCAGGTGACCCTGGAGATGGTGGATGCCATGGCGGACGATATGTCTGAGCTGATCAGCATCTACTACGGCAGCGACGTGGCCGGGGAGGATGCCGAACAGCTGCAGGCAAAGCTCGCAGAGGCGTATCCTGACTGCGATGTGGAACTGCAGTACGGCGGACAGCCTATCTACTACTACTGCATCTCGGTGGAATAAAAGCGGGAAGCTGTTTCCAGACTATTGCCAGACTATTGTCAGACTATTGTCAGACTATCGTCAAAATCATAGGGGAGACCTGCCGGGTCTTCCCTATGCGCTTGCTTACACGTAAGCTTGCTTACAAGTAAACCTGCTTACAGGTAAGCCCGCTTACGGGGAAGATTGAAAGGAGCGGAACTTGGACAGACAGACGCCGGTCATCGAACTGAAGGGCATCGGGGAGAAAAGCCAAAAACTCTTTCAGAAAGTAAATATCTGTACGGTGGGCGATCTGCTGGAATATTATCCCAGGGATTACGATACCTTTCACAGGCCAATCCCCATCGCCCGGGCCGTCACGGGGGAGATCTGCGCCGTGAGGGGAACGGTGGCGGGAGCGCCTGCCTTAAAGCGGGTGCGCAGCCTCTCCATTATGACCCTGACGGTCCGGGACGAAAGCGCCGCCATGCAGGTGACCTTTTTCAACATGCCCTATCTGCGGAATGTCTTTAAACCCTCCGCCTGCTATATTTTCCGAGGGCGGCTCCAGGCGAAGGGAGCCTCCCATGTGATGGAGCAGCCAAAGTTCTACAGGGAGGAGGAATATCTCCCCCTGGTGGAGCGGATCCAGCCCAGGTACTCCCTCACAAAGGGCCTCACCAACGCCGCCGTGAGCAAGGCGGTCCGTCAGGCCATAAGCGGCTGCCTGCGGGAGGATGAGTTTTATCCGGACTGGCTGGTGCGGGAGCATGGACTGATGAATCGGTCCGACGCCCTGCACAGCATACATTTTCCGGAGAGCTTTGAGGAACTGGTGGCGGCCAGAAGAAGGATCGTCTTTGACGAGTTTTTCACCTTCCTGTACTATCTGGGGAAGAGCAGGGAACAGACATCCCGGCTGGTCAACGAGTACCCCATGATCGAGACGGCGGACACAGTGCGTTTCCTGGAGCGTCTGCCCTACTCCCTGACGGGGGCCCAGGAGAGGGTCTGGCGCCAGATTCGGGAGGACATGGCATCCCCGGTGTGCATGAACCGGCTGGTACAGGGGGATGTGGGATCCGGCAAGACCATTATCGCTGTCCTGGCCCTTCTCATGTGTGCGGCAAACGGCTGTCAGGGAGCCCTCATGGCTCCCACGGAGGTGCTGGCCATGCAGCACTATGAGGGAGTATGCGCCTTCACGAAACGCTATGGCCTGCCCTTTACGCCGGTATTGCTGGTGGGCAGCATGACGGCGGGGGAAAAGCGGGCCGTCTACGGGAGGATCCGCTCCGGGGAGGCCAATCTGGTCATCGGCACCCACGCGGTGATCCAGGAGAAGGTGGTTTTTCAGAAGCTGGCCCTTGTGGTGACCGACGAACAGCACCGCTTCGGAGTGCGTCAGAGGGAGACTCTGGCGGCCAAGGGCAAAAATCCTCATGTTTTGGTGATGAGCGCCACTCCCATCCCCAGGACCCTGGCCATCATCCTGTACGGAGACCTCCAGCTGTCGGTGATCGACGAGCTTCCCGCCAGCCGCAGGCCCATCAAAAACTGTGTGGTGGGCACCGCCTACCGCCCCAAGGCATACGAGTTTATCGCCAGACAGGTGCGGGAGGGCCGTCAGGCTTATGTGATCTGCCCCGCGGTTGAAGAGGGGGAAATGGCGGATTTGGAGAATGTGGTGGACTATGCGGACAGGCTGCGGGCGGCTCTGCCGGGGGAGGTACGGGTCAGTTTCCTCCACGGCAGGATGCGCCCGGGGGACAAGAACCGGATCATGGAGGACTTTTCCGCAGGAAATATTGATGTGCTGGTCTCCACCACTGTCATTGAGGTGGGGATCAATGTGCCAAACGCCACGGTGATGATGGTGGAAAACGCGGAGCGCTTCGGGCTGGCCCAACTTCATCAGCTCCGGGGCCGGGTGGGCCGGGGAGAGGCCCAGAGCTACTGTATTTTTGTCAGCTCCCAGGAGAGCCGGGAGACCATGGAGCGCCTGGAGATTTTAAATCACTCAAACGACGGCTTCTATATTGCCTCGGAGGATTTAAAGCTGCGGGGCCCGGGGGATCTGTTCGGCATCCGTCAGAGCGGAGAGTTCGCCTTCCGGATAGGAGACGTGTATACGGACGTGGGAATCCTGCAGGAGGCCCAGATCGCTCTGGAGCAGGTGCGGTGCCGGGAGGCTGACACGGAGGCCGGGAAATATCTGGATGAGTATCTTTTGAGGGAGAAGGGAAATCAGGTTGACTTTCGGAGCATATAAAGGTACAATCAAACGAGGGCCGCTGAATTTTAGCCGGCCCGAATGACAGATCTGAGAAGTCAAAGGAGAATCATAGCCATGAGAACAGCGATCGTAACAGACAGCAACAGCGGCATCTCCCAGAGCCAGGGAGCGGCGCTGGGGATCGGAGTGCTGCCCATGCCCTTTATCGTTGGGGAGAAAACCTATTTTGAGGACATCAATCTGACGGTGCCGCAGTTTTATCAATTTTTAAAGGACGGCGCGGATATTCACACCAGCCAGCCCTCCCCGGAGTCCGTTACGCAGCTGTGGGATAAAATGCTGAAGGAGTATGACCAGGTGGTGCATATCCCCATGAGCAGCGGGCTTTCCGGCTCCTGCCAGAGCGCCATTGTGCTGGCCCAGGATTACGAGGGACGGGTTGAAGTGGTGAACAATCAGCGCATTTCCGTGACCCAGAGGCAGTCCGTCCTGGACGCCCTGGAGCTGGCCAGGAGAGGGAAAAGCGCCGCACAGATCAAGGATATTTTGGAGGCGGACAAATTCAACAGCAGCATCTATATCATGCTGGACACCCTGTATTACCTGAAAAAGGGCGGCCGGATCACCCCCGCGGCAGCGGCCCTTGGGACGCTCCTGCGGCTGAAGCCTGTGCTCCAGATCCAGGGGGAGAAGCTGGACGCCTTTGCCAAGGCCAGAACCACCGGCCAGGGCAAGACGATTATGATCAACGCCATCCGAAGCGATATCGTCAACCGCTTCGGCGGCCTGGATGCAGGGGACAGCATGTGGATCGAGATTGCCCACACCCAGAATGAGGAAGCGGCCCTGGCCCTGAAGGAAGAGCTGCACAGCCAGTTCCCTCTCTACGATATCCACATTGATCCGCTCTCCTTGAGCGTGAGCTGTCATATCGGCCCCGGTTCCCTGGCCATCGCCTGCTGTAAAAAAATGGATTACGACAGGGTGTGACATATTCCCCTGTCACAGGCCGGAGAAAGGCCCGTCTCCGGTGGGCGCACATCCGAATCGCTTGACATAGGCCCGGTAGAAGGTAGAGTATTCCCCGAACCCGCATTCCTGGCTGGCCTTCTGGGCGCCTGAGCCGCTTCGGATGCGGTTCCTGGCCTCAGTCAGACGTTTCACCGTGATATACTCCCAGACGGAGGAACCGGCCGCCTTTCGGAAGGATCTCTCAAACTGGGAGACGCTCATGTAAAAGCGCTCTGCCAGAGCGGGAACAGACAGCTCGTCAAAAAGATGGGCGTTCACATAGGCCACCATCTGTTCCGCCGGGCTGGGCGGAAGCTCCTCCTGCCCCCGCCGGCCGAGATATGCCTGGCGGATCCGGCTCAGAAGAGGGAACAGGCAGGAGAGGATCTGGAGACGTCTGCCGTAGGGATCCTCCCGGGGACGGCAGATGGCTTCAAAGAACGCTCTCACCTCCCCAGGCTGAAACTCCCGGGGAAGATACAGATTGCCCCGGCCGTTCTGCCGCTGGGTAAAGGGCTCCAGCAGCCGGTGCTCCGGATCCAGCCGGTCGGTCAGGCCGGCGGAAAAATTGAGGGTGTAGCGCTCATATGGTACGCTCTCCAAAATCTGGGCCTTGTGGGACTCCATGGGACGCATGAGCAGCAGACACTCCGGCGAAAGAGGGTACTCGGTGCCCTCCACCAGATAGCTGGTCTTTCCGGAGAGGAAAAAATAGAGCTCGCACTGATCGTGAACATGCAGCGTAAAGTCTTTGTTGTCCGGCCTCTGATCCGTCACATGGCGGACCAAAAGCTCCGGGTCCTGATAATAGTAGTGAAGTTCTTCCACGGTTTTCCCCTTTTCTTTTCTTTTGCTTTGGTTTCCTTTTTTCCCGGTTTGACTTTCTTTTTTTGCTTTGATTTTCCTTTATCCTATATTACTCCCATATGCGTGAATATGCAATGTAAATATGCTTAATCTGCAATCGCATTGCAAATAGAAAAACATTATAATAGAGACAACACAAGGATGTGCTTTGTTTTCACAGGAGAATTTGTGTGGGAGCGCTGCCAATTTTTCAATCGCGCAAGCACTCCGGAAGGGAGATCAGGATGAAATATGAACTTGCCGCATTTGCGGACGAGGCGGATGGCAGTCTGGAGGGACAGATTGCTGCCATGAAGGAGAACGGGATCCGGTATCTGGAGATACGGGGGGTGGACGGCCAGAATATCTCCGAGCTGTCCCGGGAGAAGGTGAAGGAGACGGCCAGGAGACTGGAGGACGCCGGGATCCGGGTGTGGTCCCTGGGATCTCCCTACGGGAAAATCGGAATCGAAGAGGATTTTGGACCCCATCTGAACCGGTTTCAGAAAAGCCTGGAGGACGCCCGGATCCTGGGGGCCTCCCATATGCGGATCTTCAGCTTTTATGTGCCGGCGGGAAGGGAGCAGGCATATGAGGAACAGGTGCTGGAGCGCATGGGGCGCTTCCTGGAGGCGGCCAGGGGCAGCGGCGTGACATTGTGCCATGAAAACGAAAAGGGGATCTTTGGGGACAAGGCCCTGCGCTGCGCAGGGATCCACAGGGCCCTGCCCCAGATCCGGGCCGTGTTTGATCCCGCCAACTTCATTCAGTGCGGCCAGAATGTGGAGGAAGCATGGGAGCTTCTCCACCCCTATGTGGAATATCTCCATGTGAAGGACGCCCTGGAGGACGGGAGCGTGGTGCCCGCGGGAAAGGGGATCGGAGGACTTGGAGCCCTGCTGAAGGACTGCCAGGGGATGACGCTGACCTTAGAGCCCCATCTGTCTGTTTTCCCGGGCCTCTCGGGTCTGGAGAGGGAGAAGCGCTCCCAGATGGGCCCCTATTGCTATCCCACCGGCCGGGCTGCCTTTGACGCGGCAGCGCAGGCCCTGAGAGAGCTTTTGGAGTAGTTCGGTGCAGAACAGGGAACCAGGAAAATCATGTGAAAGGGAAAGGGAGGAAAACATGAATCAGATCAAACTGGGAATCATCGGAATGGGAAATATGGGAAGCGGGCACCTTAGGTATGTGCTGGAGGGACAGTGCCCCTCCGTGACCGTCACGGCGGTGTGCGATATCGACGAAAAAAAGCTGGAATGGGTGAGGGAGAAGGCTCCGGAGATCCGGTGCTTTACGGACCCGGAAAAGCTGCTGGACAGCTCCCTGGTGCAGGCCGTGCTGATCGCGGTGCCCCACTATGAGCATCCCACCCTGGCGGTCCAGTGCTTTCGCAGAGGGCTCCATGTGCTGTGTGAAAAACCGGCAGGGGTCTATACCAGACAGGTGCGGGAGATGAACGAGGCTGCCCAGAAGGCAGGGACAGTGTTTTCCATGATGTTCAACCAGCGCACCAATCCTCTTTTCCAGAAGGCCAGAGAGATTGTGCGGAGCGGACAGCTGGGGGAGTTAAAGCGCCTAGTGTGGATCATCACCAACTGGTACAGGACCCAGGCCTACTATGATTCCGGGAGCTGGCGGGCCACCTGGAACGGGGAGGGGGGCGGCGTGCTGCTCAACCAGGCCCCCCACAATCTGGATCTGTGGCAGTGGATCTTCGGCATGCCGAAGCGGGTTAGGGCCTTCTGCAGCCAGGGCAAATACCACCGCATCGACGTGGAGGACGATGTGACCATCTACGGGGAATACGAAAACGGTGCCACGGCAGTGTTCATCACCACCACCGGGGAGGCCCCCGGCACCAACCGGCTGGAGATCTCCGGGGATCTGGGCAAGCTGGTGCTGGAGGAGGGAAAGCTGCGCTGGTGGAAGCTGGCCCAGCCGGAAAGGGAGTTCTGCTTTACGTCCAGGGAGGGCTTTGCCTGCCCGGAGACAGCCTATGAGGAATACCGGGAAGCGGAGCCTGACGGGCATCCCATTTTGATTGAAAACTTTGCCAAGGCCATTTTGGAAGGGCAGGAGCTGATCGCTCCCGGCTTTGAGGGCCTGAATTCCCTGGCGATCTCAAACGCTGCCTATCTGTCCTCCTGGAAGGATGACTGGGTAGAGCTGCCGGGGGATGAGAAGAGCTTTGAAGAGTTCCTGAAGGAGCGCTGCGCCGGTGAGCAGGAGAAGCGGGCTGCGGAGAGCGGCGGGGAGGCGCCGGAGAAGCTCAAGGAGAGATGGCAGGTCAGGTGGTAGGTCGGGTGGTAATTTTGGAGCGGGACGGCGCAAAGCTCCTTGGCCTGTACCGGCAGAGACATCCGCTGGAAAGCGACGGATAATGAGATATTGACTGCGCCCTCCCTTGGGAGGGCGTTTTTACTATATATTTATAATGAATGATGAAAAATGATGATAAATGATTGAAAAAAATTTGATTGCGGAGTATACTATCAAGGAAGGAGGAAGTTTATTATGGCACAGGTTATGGTTAATTTTAGAATGGATGAGGATTTAAAAAGAAAAATGGAGCAAACATGTAAGGAAATGGGGCTTTCCATATCAGCCGCATTTACTATGTTTGCGGCAAAAGTTACCAGAGAGCAGCGGATCCCCTTTGAAATAAATGTTGATCCATTTTTCAATAAATCAAATATTGAACGGTTAGAAAGGGCTGTTGCGGATGCCAATGCCGGAGTAAACATGACGGAACATGAACTGGCAGAGGTTGACGAATGAAGAAAATATGGCATGATGAAGCGTGGAATGACTATATTTATTGGCAGGGGCAGGACAAGAAGACATTAAAAAGGATAAATAAACTGATTACAGATATTGAAAGAAACGGATATCAAAGTATTGGAAAGCCGGAGGCGCTGACCGGAAATTTGTCAGGCTGCTGGAGCGTTAGGATTGATGAAAAAAATCGTATTGTGTTCCGGATATCTGGAGATTATTTAGAAATATTGCAATGCGGTTCCCATTATAGGGACAAATAAAATGGCAGGAAATCTTCCTGCCTGCTACAGCTAAGAGCCTGGGTGGCGCTTGCGGAGAGTGCCAGATGAAGATTTCCTGGTATATATGTTATTTCAGGACCATTTCCTGCCCACCAATAGCAAACCTGACACAAACAATAGTTGTCCCTATTTATCAACAACCGTTGCCCAGCCATTGAATATATTACGCTAATATGATATAGTATTTATGTGAATGAACACATGTACGGGAGGTGTAATTATGGCTGTCAGTTACAAGAGACTGTTTCATCTGCTGATTGAACGGGACATGACCACTTCCCAGCTTCAGCACAAGGCAGGATTTTCCTCAAATATCGTTCCCCGAATGAAACAGAATGACTATATCTCTTTGGATACGATCGAGAGCATCTGCCGCGCACTCGGCTGTGGCGTGGATGATATTCTGGAATTTGTGCCGAATGAGGTAGAAAGGGGAGAACATAATGACTGATCCGTTGGATAAAAAGGCTCTTTCGGAAGCTGACATTCGCACGAAGTATATTACGCCCTCCATTGTCAAAGCAGGATGGAACCAATTCACTCAAATCCGCGAAGAATATTCCATTACAAAAGGCCGCATTATTGCCCGTGGTAAGACTTGCAAACGTGAGAAGCCGTTAAAGGCTGATTATGTGCTTTTTTATAAGCCAAATAAGCCAATTGCCATTATTGAAGCTAAAGATAACAATCATTCCATCGGCGACGGTATGCAGCAGGCTTTAAACTACGCCAAAATGATGGATGTTCCCTTTGTTTTCTCCTCAAACGGTGATGGCTTCGTATTTCACAACAAATACATAACGCAAGGTGACGTTGAGGTAACCTTGCCTCTGGATGCTTTCCCGTCGCCGGATACCTTATGGGAAATGTATCATAATCAAAATCATATAAATCCGTCACAGGACAGAGTGATTGATGAACCGTACTATTCTGATAACCCCGACAAGCAGCCGCGTTATTATCAGATAAATGCTATCAACAAAACGGTTGAGGCCATTGCGAACGGTGAAAAACGCATCCTGCTCGTTATGGCAACCGGTACGGGTAAGACGTACACAGCTTTTCAAATTATCTGGCGGTTGTGGAAGGCTGGCATCAAAAAACGCATACTATTCCTTGCAGACCGCACCGCATTGATCTCGCAGACATTTACAAACGATTTTGCTCCGTTCAAAGATAAAATGACATGGGTCACGAAGCAAAATTTTGACACTGCACATGAGATATACCTTGCGCTCTATCAAGGATTGACCGGAGAGGACGAAAGCGCAAACAGCTTGTTCCAGCAGTTCAGCCCCGGTTTCTTTGACTTAATTGTAGTCGATGAGTGTCACCGCGGCAGCGCAAAAGCGGATAGCCAGTGGCGCGAAGTACTTGAATATTTTGCCTCGGCAACACAGATTGGGCTGACCGCTACTCCAAAAGAGACAAACGCGGTTTCCAATATCGATTATTTTGGAGAACCGGTCTACACCTATTCACTGAAACAGGGTATTGATGACGGCTTTCTTGCTCCATACCGTGTGATACGCGTGTTTTTCGACCGGGACATCGAAGGTTTCGTTCCCTATGAAGGGCAGCTTGATGATAACGGAGAAGTGATCGATAACAGGGTATACAACACGACGGATTTTGACAAAAACCTCGTCCTTGAAAAGCGGACAAAACTTGTGGCAAAGACTGTTTCCGACTATCTGAAAAAACACGACTGCCGCATGGATAAAGCTATCTTCTTCTGCGTAGATCAAGAGCACGCCGACAGGATGCGGCAGGCGCTTGTGAACGAAAACGCCGATATGTGTGCAGTGGATGACCGCTATGTTATGCGTATCACGGCGAATGATGAGGCGGGCGTGAAGCAACTCGATAACTTCCGCAACGTAGAAAGCCTGTATCCGGTGCTTGTCACCACTTCAAAACTTCTGTCCACTGGCGTGGACGTTCAGACCGTTAAATATATCGTCTTAGACTCCAACATCCGCTCCATGACCGAGTTCAAACAAATCATCGGCCGTGGTACCCGTGTGAGGGAGGATTTGGGGAAACTCTATTTTACAATTTTTGATTTTCGCGATGTCACACGCTTGTTTCATGACCCGGATTTCGATGGGCCAATTGAGCAACAGGAAGATTTTGAGCCTGCTAAACCCGGCCCAGGGCCAGGTGAGCCGCCGAAAGTAGCGCCTCCCGGTACTGGGAAAAAGCAGAAATATTTTTTAGGAGAAACGCCTGTTACGGTTTCTCAAAGGCACGTTCAGTATCTTGACAAGAACGGGAAACTTATTACGGAAAGTCTGGTCGACTACACAAAGCGAAATGTGCGCAATCAATATGCTTCGCTTGATGCGTTTTTGTCCGCTTGGAACGATGCGGAAAGAAAACAGGTCATCGTAGAGGAACTTGAAAAACGCGGCGTGTTCTTTGATGATTTGTGCGAAGAAGTCGGTAAAGAACTCGACCCGTTTGATATGATCCTTCACATCGCCTTTGACCAGCCTCCATTGACCAGGAAAGAGCGTGCGGAACACGTTCGGAAACGCAACTATTTTGCAAAGTACGGTGAAAAGGCGGCTGAAATTCTGGATGCGCTTTTGACAAAATACGCCGACAGCGGTCTTTCCGATCTCGAAAATGTAGATGTGTTAAAGGTGGATCCGCTCAAACAGTATGGCACACAGATATATATCGTCAATACGATCTTCGGCGGTATTGCGAAATACAGAGAAGCGATCAGAGAATTAGAAGCGGCTATCTATGCCGCATAAGGAGTTAACCAAATATGGCAATGTCAGCATTGATAAAATCGCTGGAAGACATTATGCGCAAGGATGCGGGTCTGAACGGCGATGCACAGTACATTGAGCAGATCACCTGGCTCTTATTTCTGAAAGCCTTTGACGCAAAGGAAATGGAGTGGGAATTTCGTCCCAACTACCAAGGCGTGATCCCGGAGGGTTTTCGCTGGCGCGACTGGGCAGATAATAAAGAGGGTATCACGGGCGATGCGCTGATTGCTTTTGTGGATAAGCTGTTTGCAAAGCTGAAAAGGCTGGATACCTCTGATGGGGACCGCCGCAAGTTTGTTGTCCGCAACGTATTTGAGGATATTAACAACTATATGAAGTCCGGCGTTTACCTTCGCCAGCTTATTAACCGGATCAACGAGCGGGTCGATTTTATCGACGCGAAACAAAAGCATACCTTTAATGACCTTTATGAAGGAATGCTCAAGGACCTGCAGAGTGCCGGAAGAGCGGGTGAATTCTATACGCCCCGCCCTGTTACGAATTTTATCGTAGAAATGGTCGACCCAAAACTCGGAGAATCTGTGCTGGATCCCGCGTGCGGTACGGGGGGATTCCTCACCAGCACGATCGCACACATTGGCAGTGTAACTACAACAGAGGATTTAAACACACTGCAAACGACCATCTCCGGTTGGGAGAAAAAGCCTTTGCCGTACCTGTTGGCAATGACCAATTTGATCCTGCACGACATTGAGGTGCCGCAGGTGCGCCACCAAAACTCTTTGAACCGCCCCCTGTCCGACTACTCGGCAAAGGACCGCGTGGATGTGATCGTCACCAATCCGCCCTTTGGTGGAGCAGAGGATGCGGCAGTCAAGCAGAATTTCCCGGCAGAGTTCCAGACCAGCGAAACCGCGGATTTGTTTTTGGCGCTCATTATGAATCTTTTGAAAGACCATGGACGCTGCGGCGTTGTTTTGCCGGACGGATTTATGTTTGGGACAGAGCCGGACAGCAAAGTCAAAAAGACGATAAAGGAAAAACTGCTGAAGGAATACGGTCTCCACACGATTATTCGCCTGCCGCAAGTGTTCAAGCCGTATGCCAATGTAAATACCAATCTGCTGTTTTTCCAGAAGGGGGTTGTCAGCCGCGGCGTATGGTTCTATCGGCTGGATTATCCGAATGGCGTCAAGAGTTTCACCAAGACCAAGCCAATGCTCGACAAGCATTTTGACCCCGTTCGTGCCTGGTGGAAGGACAAGCAGCCAATCGTCATAGACGGTTTCGACAAGGCTCGTTTTTATACGGCTGCAGAATTGCAGGCGCTCAATTATAATTTTGACAAGTGCTGCCCGTTTCCGCATGAGGAGGAAGAGATCCTTGATCCGTTGGATCTGATCCAGCGGTATGAGGCTGAGCGCTCGTCTCTGAATGCGGAGATCGACCAAGTGCTGGCGGAGATAACCGCCCTGTTGGGAGGGACGGCGCAATGACCCCACAGGAGTTGAAAAACAGTATTTTGCAGTTGGCCATCCAGGGCAAGCTGGTGGAGCAGCGTTCTGAGGAAGGCACGGCGGAGGAACTGTACCGGGAGATCCAGGCAGAGAAACAGCGGCTCATCATGGCCGGAAAAATCAAAAGAGAAAAGCCCCTGCCGGAGATTACAGAGGACGAGAAGCCCTTTGAGATTCCGGAGAGTTGGATTTGGGTAAAGCTGGGAAATATTATACACTACACTATGGGGAAAACCCCTCCACGAGCAGAGTCACAATGGTGGGGACAAGGCATTCCATGGGTTTCTATTGCTGATATGCCGGAAAATGGTCATGTTCAGCAGACAAAAGAAGCTGTCACTGACGCTGCTGTTTCAGAGATATTCGGTGGAAACTTTACAAAAGCTGGCACATTGTTGATGAGTTTCAAGCTGACAGTGGGGCGAGTGTCCATCTTGGATATAGATGCTGTTCACAACGAAGCAATTATTTCTATTTATCCACTGTGTGATAATGAAAAGATCATGCAACAATACCTTTTTAAGGTCCTTCCCTTTATTTCTCAATTCGGAGACAGCAAAAATGCAATTAAAGGTAAAACACTTAATCGGACAAGCATAAGCAATATGCTTATTGCCCTCCCTCCCCTCGCTGAACAGAAACGCATCGTCGCCAAAATCGAGGAACTCCTGCCCTACATCGACCGCTACGAGCAGGCGTGGATCCGCCTGGAGACGTTCAACCAGCGGTTCCCGGACGATATGCGGAAGTCCATTTTGCAGCTGGCCATCCAAGGCAAGCTGGTGGAGCAGCGACCCGAGGAAGGCACAGGGGACGAACTGTACCGCGAAATCCAGGTGGAGAAGCAGCGGCTTATCAAGGCTGGGAAGATCAAAGCAGAAAAACCTTTGCCGGAGATAGCAGAGGATGAAAAGCCGTTTGAGATTCCGGAGAGTTGGAAGTGGGTAAGACTATCAGAAGTAATTGATGTTAGAGATGGCACTCACGATACACCAAAGTATCTGCCCTCCGGATATCCGCTAATTACGGGAAAGGATTTCTATAATGGCTTTTTTGACTTAAGTAAAACGCAGTATATTTCGAGCAACGACTATCAATGTATTTCGCAAAGATCAAAAGTAGAACCGTATGACATTCTATTTTCTATGATAGGCGGCAATATTGGTAGCATGGTTATGGTTACACCAGATAATTTCTTTGAAATGGCAATAAAGAATGTTGCCTTATTTAAGCAATATGTTTATAACGAAATTCAACCTTGGTACTTGTTTTACTTTCTAAAAGCACAGGTAGACCGTATGAAAGCCATCGCAAAGGGTGGCGCGCAAATGTTTGTATCCTTAAAGTTGTTGAGATCACATCCGTTTCCTCTCCCTCCCCTCGCCGAGCAAAAGCGCATTGTGGCCCGGCTGGAGGAGTTGTTGGCGGTGTGCAAGAAGTTGAAATGAGGTGGTTCAATGAAAGACAATGAACGTGAGGAATTTTGGAGAACACTGTGTTCTTTACCGGGAACTGATCCTCAAGCTGAAAGCGAAAAACTTAGACAAACCATAAAATATCCAAGGTTTTTATACCGATACCGTTCGGTCAGTTCTAAGAGTTTGGAAGCACTTAGAACCAATAAGCTCTATTTTTCTACCGCAAATTACTATGATGACCCTTTCGACACTTTTCTTCATATTGATATTGACGAGATTCGCAGTGCCTTTTCAAATGTCTTTCAAACTCCAGAAAGGATGAGCGCTGTTGTAGATGCTTTCAAACTTTTGTTTGACGGTATTTTTACCGAGGAGCAGAAAAATCAAATAACTGTAGAGAACGTGACAAAAGCGCTTTCACAGGGGTTTCTTGATAGTTTTTTGAATTTCGCGCTGGCTCTGCGAAATGACGTGAAAAAAGACATATGGTCTGTTTGCTTTTCTGAAAATGGCTTTAATGAAGTTTTATGGCTGAAATATGCGGATCAGTATAAGGGCTTCATTCAAATTTATGATCTGGATAATGATGAAAACTTTTTATGCGGAAAGCAAGAGAAATGCTCCGCTTGTGGGATAAGGCAATATGGGACTCCGCTTTATCCGATCTACTATTCTAATACTCCCTATGATGCAACAAACTATGCAAAATATGTCATGCTGCACAAAATGGAAGAACAAGCGAAAACTCCGCTTCCGCCTCAATTGTATGAAATGTTGGGGCCAGGTTTCTGGGAACGGGAAAGAATTGCTTTAATCAAAATGGAATGCCATCATTACGACGAAGAATGGAGAATGATCCTCCCCTGCCGAATGGAAGCGCCTGTTATGATGGAATGGATTCCCAGTGGTATTATTCTCGGCTTAAGAATGGATCCAGAAGCAGAAAACCGTGTCATCAGTATGGCTCATGAAGCTGGAATCAAGGGTATTTATAAATCTTTCATTGATTCAAGCAATCAATTAAACGCCATTCCTTTTGAACGCATAATGACATTCTTACAGCAATGACCTCGATTTTATAGATTACCAACTGGAGCAACCATGAAAGGTGTTTTTTTGTGAGAAGCTATTTTGTTTTTACGGACGAAGCAGGAGTATACAAGGGAAACGATGCCACGGCGAAATTCAGGCAGTCGCACCCTTTTTACATTCGCGCGAATGCTTTAATCGCTTTTGAGGAGTATCATGCTTATCAAAAGGATATGCAGACTCTGAACGCAATGTATGAAATTCCAATCGACGAAGAAATCAAATGGGATGATTTGTGGTCGTTAGTTAAAGGAAAACCAAGGACGGCGGCCATCGCTCGAATGAGTGAAGACAGACTAAAAGGCTATTATCGCAGGGTATTTGACAGGGCAACGCAATGCACCTCTTTACAATTTGTCTTTACAATAACCTGCCTATATGATCGTTCCTGCTTGATAAGACCAGACAGCGTATATAAATTCCACCTGCAAAATGCTTTTCAGCGTGTATCTATGGAGTTAGCAAAAGATGATTTCGCTGTTTTCATAATGGATGAACTTAACAGAGAGACGGTGGGTCAAATCAAGGGCGCCTGCCACGAAATGACAGTTAAAGGGGACTTTCTTACCTATGATAATCTTTATCACGGGATTCTAATAGAAAACAGCATTTACAGTCCTGGCGTACAATTGGCGGATTATGCAGTCGGTGTTTTTAATGGTTTTGTCCGGGGGCAGTTATTAAATCGAGGACGATATGAATTTGCGACGGATCTCTATTCAGATTATATTTCTCCACATATTCGTCACCATGCAAACGGGACCAAACTTGGTTATGGAATAATGGATGTTCCCAGCAGACCAGATGTCAGAAACAGATTGGCCAGAATTTTTGATTGACCTACATAATGCAAAAGCGACCATGTAAGAACCATACTGTTCCTACATGATCGCTTTTCTGTTGCCTCGCTTGAAGTTGTTAACCTGAATTTACTTGTTTTCGTAAATCCCTACGTTCACCCCTCAAAATGGAAGGCATTTTTGTGTAGAATTTAGGAGACTCATACCAAAAGCCGTAATGATAATTAACAATATTTGCAATGTATAAAGAAAAACGATATAAAAATGATTTGATTTTGGAGTATACTATCACGTAAAAATGGAGCATTATGGCACAGATTATGGTTAATTTTAGAATGGATGAGAATTTAAAAAGGAAAATGGAGCAAACAAATGACGATTCATTTTTATATAAATCAAATCTTCCTGTCCGCTGCAAAAATGTTTTACCCAAAATATCAAGACGTTTCCGGCCCGTTCTGCTATACTGAAGCTACGGTCGATCGGTTTTACAAAATTAAGGGAGCAGGACGGATGAACAATCTGGAGATTTTGACAAAAGCGCTGGAATACATGGAACAGCACCTGGAGGAAGATATCCGCACGGAGGATATTGCCAGAATCTGCTATTGCTCCAAGTCCACTCTCGAAAAGCTTTTCCGCTTTGTGAATCATATTTCCGTGCGGGACTATCTGATCCGCAGGAGAATGACCAAGGCGGCAAGGCTTCTGACGGAGTGTCCGGAATCCAGTATCCTGGATGTGGCGCTGAAGTTCGGCTATTCCAGCCATGAGGCGTTCACCCGGGCCTTCCGGCAGATCTGGAACTGTTCACCTTCCGAGTACCGGATGAGAAGCCGGGGCTCGGAGCTCTTCCCGAGGCTTTATACGCCCTCGGAGCTGGGAGATGTGTATATGAATAACCGGAAAAATTTTGATATCAGTGAATTGTACGATCTGTTTCAGAGCAGGAAAAACTGTTACTTTGTGTGCTGCGACATTCAAAACCTGATACCCATCAATGAGATTTCCTACAAGGCGGGTGATCTGGCGATCCTGGAGTCTCTGCACCGAATGGAAGCCGCTGCAGGAGAGGATGACATTGTGTTCCGCATCGGCGGCGATGAGTTCGCCATGCTCACCGCCAGTCAGGAGGAAGAGTACGCGCGGAAAATCCTCCTGGACATCCTGGAGCACAACGGAGAACCCATAGAATATGAAGGAGAGAGGATCCCGCTTCATCTCTACGGCACCGTATTCCGGTCGGGAGGCGAAAGGTCGGTGCGCTGCAGCGAGCTGTTTTCCGGGCTGCAGAGCGCTCTGCTGGACGCAAGGAAGTGATAAGCGCAGGGCTTCAACATCCTTTTCCCTCCGTGCGCACTCAGGGAGGGCTCTCCTACGGGGGAAATCAGTCCTGGTCAGGGAAAAAATACATGAGAGGGAGCGCCTGCGGAGTGGTCAGCGCCCTGGACACCCTGCTGTACCTGGAAAGGTATCATGGGGAGGGCTGCCGGGGGAGCTTTGTCCCCAGGAAGGCGCCCCCCTCCCTGGAGGAATACCTGGAGTGGATGGAACGCCTGAGCAGAAGGTATCTGCCGGTGATTCCCCGCCTGGGCTTAAACGGCCTGATGCTTTCCCTGGGCGTAAACCGGTGTTTTCGCCGGGAGAGGATCCCCCTGCGCGCCAGGTGGTGTATGGGCAAAAGGAAATTCTGGGGGAGGATGGCTGAGCAGCTTGGCCGGGATATCCCGGTAATCTTTTCGGCGGGGCCGGCCTTCCCCGGATTTTGGAGGAAAAGGAAACTCACGCTCTACGCAAGGGACGCAGACGGTAATTTTCGTGGGACAGCCAGCGCCTACGCCCATTTTATGACGGCCACCGGGCTGGAGGCGGACTGGATCCGCGTCTCATCCTGGGGCCGGGAGTACTGGGTGAACCGGGGAGAGTTTGAAGCCTATGTGCGGGAGGGGAGCTGTTATCCCGTGAGCAATCTGCTGTACCTGAAACAGACCCGGCGGAGATTTTGACCCCAGGGCAATAAATTACATTGTCATTTTGAGGAATGTCCCATATACTGTAAATACGGGAGCCGGGAACCGCTGCTTGTGCAGGATAATCCATGGCCCCGGCATCTGCCGAAACACCGGGAGGGATACTTTTCCCCCGGGGACAATGGGCCACCCCAAGATAAGGAGGAATCTATGGGACATTTCAATCATTTCAAGGTCAGTATTTACTGTACCGCTCAGACTCTTTCCCGCTTAAGCCCAGAGCGTCTTTCGCAGGAATGGGAGTACCTGGAGAAGTATGTGGGGGTCGACAAGGTGTATCTGGAGACCTACCGGGGAGAAACCTGGGTGGATCGGGAACACATGAAGCTGTTCCTGGATTTCTTTCAGGCCCGGGGAGTGGAGATTTCCGGCGGTGTCACCACGGTGACCCCGAATCTGTCCGATGAGGATGCCAAACGCCAGCGCCTTTTGGGAACTTTTTGTTACTCCAATCCGGCCATGCGGGACCGGATCCGCCGGGTGATGGAATACACGGCCAGTCTCTTTGACGAGATTATTCTGGACGACTTTTTCTTTACCTCCTGCCGGTGCGAGGACTGCATCCGGGAGAAGGGGGACCGCACCTGGGTGGATTTTCGGGCGGCCAAGATGGAAGAGGTGTCCCGGAATCTGATCCTGGGGCCGGCCAGACAGGTCAATCCCAAGGTGAAGGTGATTATCAAGTATCCCAACTGGCGGGAGTCCTACCACGAAACAGGCTATTACCCGGAGAAGCAGAGGGATCTTTTTGACTATATTTACACTGGCACAGAGACCCGCAACACGGCCCGCACGGACCAGCATCTGCCCAGGTATCTGAGCTATTCCATCATGCGCTACATGGAGAATGCCGCCCCCGGGCGCAACAAGGGAGGCTGGTTTGACACCTACGAGTGCTGGCCTATGGACTGCTACCTGGAGCAGGGCTACCTCACCGCCTTCTCCCGCCCCCGGGAGATCACCCTGTTTCAGTGGGGGGATCTGTTCGAAAACAAGCTGGTGACGCCCCTTGGCATCCAGCTTGCCAAGATCGACCGGATTCTGGAGAAGGTGGGAGAGCCGGCGGGCGTGTCCGTGTATCTGCCCTTTGCCGCCTGCGGGGAAAACCATCTGGAGGATCATCTGGGCATGCAGGGAGCGGCCCTGGAGCCTTCGCCGGACTTTGACCCGGAGGCGGAAAAGCTCCTTCTGACCAAGACCTCCGCTCAGGATCCGGATATTATGGACAAGCTGGAAAAGTATCTGCTCTCCGGCGGCACGGCGGTGGTCACCACCGGTTTTGTGGAGGATGTGGATCCCGATGAATGGGAGAAATTCTCCACCGTGCGCCTAAGCGGCAGAACCCTTGCGGCGAACCGGTATCAGGTGACGGATACCGTCTCCGGCTTTTATGACGGGAGCCGGGAGGTTTTGTTCCCGGAGCTTCAGTTCGGCAACAATGCGTCCTGGTCCTATTTAAACGCCGGCTCCGGGGACTATCACAGCTCCCTGCTTCTTCTGGATACCTACGGGAAAGGGAAGCTGTACACTCTGGCCGTGCCGGATCTGTTTTCAGAGTTTGAGGCCCTGCCGGTGCCTGCCATGGACGTAATCCGCCGGGCTCTGGCAGTGCAGGGGATCTATATCAGCGCAAAAAGGACTTCTCTGTTTTTGTATGAGGACGGCAGGTTTGTGCTGTACTGCTACGCGGGGAAGGAGAGCCTGCCTGAGACCGTAACCGTTCATCTGGACCGGGAGGCCGCCTGCATCCGCTCCCTGGACGGCAGGCGCCAGATCCCTCTCACCCTCCGCCGGGAGGGCCGCAGGGCCGCGGAGTGGGTGGGGGAGATCACCCTCATGCCAGGGGAGTTTGCGGGATTTGAGATTGTAAGACAGTAAAAAGACCAAAAAGGGTAATTCCACAAAATATCGAATTTTCTTTGACTTATCCCCTAGATATGGTGTATAATGGTTATAATCGTGAGCAATCCGCTTTGGCGGTTGCGACACACACCACAGGCAGGAGAGTTGAGAAATGGCACAGGCAAAGTATGACGCCTCCAGCATCACCGTTCTGGAGGGACTGGAGGCGGTGCGAAAGCGCCCGGGCATGTATATCGGAAGTGTATCCACCAAGGGCCTGAACCACCTGATCTACGAGATCGTGGACAACGCCGTGGACGAGCATCTGGCGGGATACTGCAGCGAAATCCGGGTGACCCTGGAGGCCGACGGGTCCGCCACGGTGGCGGACAACGGCCGGGGCATCCCGGTGGGAATGCATGAGAAGGGGGTCAGCGCGGAGCGGCTGGTGTTCACCACCCTCCATGCGGGGGGCAAATTTGACAATTCTGCCTACAAGACCAGCGGAGGCCTCCACGGGGTGGGATCCTCGGTGGTGAACGCTCTGTCCGAGCGGTTGACCGTGACGGTCAAGGTGGGCGGGCAGATTTATCAGGACAGCTATGCCAGAGGAATCCCCACCATGGAGTTAAAGGACGGCCTCCTGCCTGTGATCGGCAGGACAAAGGAAACCGGCACCACCGTCAATTTCCTTCCGGACGACACCATCTTTGAGCGGACCCGCTTTAAGGAGGATGAGGTGAAGAGCCGCCTCCATGAGACCGCCTACTTAAACCCCCAGCTCACCATTATTTTTGAGGATAAGAGGAAGGAAGAGCCCGAGCATGTGGAGTTTCGGGAGCCGGAGGGGATCAAGGGCTTCATTCAGGATATGAACAAATCCATGGAGCCCATCCACGACTGCATTTACTTTAAGGGCGAGAGCGATGGCATCTTTGTGGAGGCCGCCTTCCAGTATGTCAATGAGTTCCACGAAAATGTGCTGGGCTTTTGCAACAATATCTACAACTCGGAGGGGGGGACCCACCTGACCGGGTTTAAAACCATGTTCACCACGGTGATCAACAATTACGCCCGGGAGCTGAATATCCTCAAGGAAAAGGACGCCAACTTTACCGGGGCGGATGTGCGCAACGGCATGACGGCGGTGATCTCCATCAAGCACCCGGATCCCAGGTTTGAGGGGCAGACCAAGACCAAGCTGGACAACCAGGACGCGGCCAAGGTGGTGAGCAAGGTCACCGGGGAAGAGATCGTCCGGATTTTTGACCGGAACCTGGATACCTTAAAGAGCATCATCGGCTGCGCGGAGAAGGCGGCCAAAATCCGCAAGTCCGAGGAAAAGGCCAAGACCAACATGCTGACCAAGCAGAAATACTCCTTCGACTCCAACGGGAAGCTGGCCAACTGCGAGTCCAAGGATCCCTCCAAGTGCGAGATCTTTATTGTGGAGGGAGATTCCGCCGGAGGAAGCGCCAAGACCGCCAGGGACCGGAATTTCCAGGCCATTCTCCCCATCCGGGGCAAGATCCTGAACGTGGAGAAGGCATCCATCGACAAGGTGCTGGCCAACGCGGAGATCAAGACCATGATCAACGCCTTCGGCTGCGGCTTCTCGGAAGGGTACGGCAACGATTTTGACATCACCAAGCTGCGCTATGACAAAATCATTATCATGGCGGATGCAGATGTGGACGGGGCCCACATCTCCAATCTGCTGCTGACCTTGTTTTACCGCTTTATGCCGGAGCTGATCTTCGAGGGACATGTGTATATCGCCATGCCGCCCCTGTATAAAGCCATGCCCGGCAAGGGGAAGGAGGAATACCTCTACGACGACAAGGCCCTGGAAAGATATCGGAAGACCCACAAGGGGCCCTTCACCCTCCAGCGCTACAAGGGCCTGGGGGAGATGGACGCCCAGCAGCTCTGGGAGACCACGTTGGATCCCGAGACGAGGATCTTAAAGCAGGTGGAGATCGAGGACGCCAGGATGGCCTCGGATGTGACGGGGCTTCTCATGGGGACGGAGGTCCCTCCCAGAAAGGCATTCATCTATGAGCACGCTACGGACGCGGAGCTGGATATCTGACAGGGGGTGAATGGATATGGCCAGAGAGAGCAGAGCAGGGAGTGAGCGGATTATCAAAACAGAATACTCCGAGGTGATGCAGAAATCCTTTATCGACTACGCCATGAGCGTGATCATCGCCAGGGCCATCCCGGACGCCAGGGACGGGTTAAAGCCGGTGCAGAGAAGGGTCCTCTACGACATGCAGGAACTGGGGCTCCGCTATGACAGGCCCTACCGGAAGAGCGCCCGTATCGTGGGGGACACCATGGGTAAATATCACCCCCACGGGGATTCCTCCATCTACGACGCCCTGGTGGTGATGACCCAGGACTTTAAGAAGGCCCTGCCCCTGGTGGACGGCCACGGCAACTTCGGCAATATCGAGGGGGACAGCGAGGCCGCCATGCGTTACACGGAGGCCCGCCTGGCCAAGGTGACCCAGGAGGCATTCCTGGCGGACCTGGACAAGGACGTGGTGGATTTTGTGCCCAACTTCGACGAGACGGAGAAGGAGCCCTCGGTGCTGCCGGTGAAGATCCCCAACCTGCTGGTGAACGGTTCGGAGGGCATCGCCGTGGGCATGGTCACCAGCATCCCTCCCCACAATCTGGGGGAGGTAATCGACGCCATGAAGGCATATATGCTGGATGAGAACATTACCACCCGGGAGCTGATGCGCTATATCAAGGGCCCGGACTTCCCCACGGGGGGCCTGGTCACCAACAAGGACGAGCTTTTGGAGATCTATGAGACCGGAGTGGGCAAGATCAAAATCCGGGGCAAGGTGGAGATCGAGAAGGCCAAGGGAGGCCGGACCAATCTGGTGATCACCCAGATCCCCTATCCCATGATCGGGGCCAATATCTCCAAATTCCTCACGGATGTGGCTGCCCTGGCTGAGAGCAAAAAGACCCAGGATATTGTGGATATCTCCAACCAGTCCTCCAAGGAGGGCATGCGCATTGTCATTGAGCTGCGCCGGGATGCGGATGCGGAGAATTTCAAAAATCTCCTGCTGAAAAAGACCCGGCTGGAGGACACCTTCGGGGTGAATATGCTGGCCATCTGTCAGGGCCGGCCGGAGACCATGAGCCTGAAGCAGATTCTGAAGGCCAGCGTGGATTTCCAGTTTGAGGTGGCCACCCGCAAGTACACCAACCTGCTGAACAAGGAGACGGAGCGGCGGGAGATCCAGGAGGGGCTGATCCGGGCCTGCAATGTGATCGATCTGATCATCGAGATCCTGCGGGGCTCCAAGGACCGGAATATGGCAAAGGAGTGTCTGGTAAACGGCGTCACCGACGGGATCCGGTTCAAGTCCCGGGAGTCCAGGATCATGGCTGCCCAGCTTTGCTTTACGGAGCGTCAGGCCAACGCCATTTTGGAGATGCGTCTGTACAAGCTCATCGGCCTGGAGCTGGAGGCCCTCATCAACGAGCATGAGGAAACCCTGGCCAATATTTACCGCTATGAGGATATCCTGGCCAGGCGGGATTCCATGGCCCAGGTGATTATCAACGAGCTGGAGGAAATCAAGCGGGAGTACGCCAGGCCCCGCCGGACTGTGGTGGAAAATGTGGAGGAAGCCATCTATAAGGAGAAGGAGATCGAGGAGACGGAGCTTGTCTGTCTCATGGACCGCTTCGGCTATGTAAAGACCGTAGACAAAACTACCTACGAGCGCAACAGGGAGGCGGCGGACGGGGAGAATAAGTATGTGTTTCCCTGCAAGAACACGGGAAAGATCTGCCTCTTTACGGACACGGGGCAGCTCCACACCATCAAGGTCATGGACATCCCCTCAGGCAGGTTCCGGGACAAGGGTGTGCCCCTGGACAATATCAGCAACTACAGCTCCGAGAAGGAGAGCATTGTCTTTGTCACCAGCCAGACGGAGCTGAACCTGTGCCGGGTGGTCTTTGCCACCGCCCAGGCCATGGTAAAGATCGTGGACGGGGGAGAGTTCGACGTGAGCAAGAAGACCGTGGCGGCTACCAAGCTGTCCGAAGGAGATACGGTGGTGAGCGTGGCCTGTCTCCACGATCAGAAAAACATGGTGCTCCAGTCCAGAGAGGGGTATTTTCTCCGCTTCTCTGTGGATGAGATCCCGGAGAAGAAGAAGGCCGCCCTGGGTGTGCGGGGTATGAAGCTGGGGGAGAAGGACCGGATCGAAGCCGTCTATTACACCAAGAACGCCGTGGAGACCGCGGTGGAGTACAGGGGAAAGAAGCTGGTGCTCAACAGCTTAAAGCCAGGCAGGCGGGATTCCAAGGGCGTGAAGGTGCGGGTATAGCCCCCTCTGGCGGACGAAAAAGCAAACAAAGGAAGGGAAAACCTATGAGAGTGATCGCCGGGACAGCGCGCAGCATGCCCCTGAAAACCCCTCCGGGGCTGGACACAAGACCTACCACGGACCGGATCAAGGAGACGCTGTTTAATATTCTCCAGACCCGGATCCCGGGCTGCGTTTTTGTGGATGTGTTCAGCGGCAGCGGCGGCATCGGGATCGAGGCGCTGAGCCGGGGCGCCTCCAGGGCCTATCTGATCGAAAACGCGCCCCGGGCGGCGGCCTGCATCCAGGAAAATTTGGTTTTTACCAGGCTGGCGGATCGGGCCGTTTTGCTGAAGCAGGATGCCCTGGCAGCCCTGCCGGCCATCCGGGAGCGGGAGGTTGATCTTGTGTTCCTGGATCCCCCCTACGGACAGGGGCTTGAGAGGGAGGTGCTGGAGCTGCTCTCCCGCATGCCCTACGTGACGGAGAATACGCTGCTGGTGGCGGAGGCCAGGCTGGATGAGAGCTTTGATTTTGTGGATGATTGCTCCCTCAAGGTGGTCCGGGAGAAGCTCTACAAGACAAACAAGCATGTGTTTATCACAAAATGAGGAGGGATTTTTATGAAAAAAGCCGTGTACCCCGGCAGCTTTGATCCGGTGACCTACGGGCATCTGGATGTGATCACCCGGGCGGCCCGGATCTTTGACGAGCTGACGGTCAGTGTTCTGAATAATACGCAAAAGAAACCGTTGTTTTCTGTGGAAGAACGTGTTAAGATATTAGAAGAAGCTACCAAGGATATCCCAAACGTGAAAGTGGACAGCTTCAGCGGCCTTTTGATCGACTATGCGAGGGAGCACGATCTTCATGTGTCGGTCCGGGGGCTGCGGGCTATCACGGATTTTGAGTATGAGCTCCAAATTGCCCAGACCAACCGGAAGCTATCCGGCGGCAGCCTGGACACGGTGTTTCTGACCACCAGCCTGGAGTACGCCTACTTAAGTTCCTCCAGCGTCAAGGAAATCGCCAGCTTTCAGGGAGATATTTCGCAGTGCGTACCGCCTTTTGTAGCAGAGCTAATCTATCAAAAATACGGTCATAAAATGTAACGTCTGGGGGACGGGGCCGGGATGAGGAGAAGAAAACATGGCTAGCAAGATTGAACAGCTGATCGATGAGATCGAGGACTATATTGATAACTGCAGGCCGCAGCTTTTATCCAGCACCAAGATCATTGTGGACAAGGAACAGATTGACGGCCTGCTGCGGGAGCTGCGCGTGAAGACCCCGGAGGAGATCAAGCACTATCAGAAGATCATCAGCCAGCGGGAAGAGATTTTAAATGAGGCCAAGGCCAAGGCGGAGGCCCTGGTGAACGAGGCCACTGCCCAGACCAACGAGCTGATCAACGAGCATGAGATCATGCAGAGAGCCTACGCCCAGGCAAACGAGGTGGTCACCATGGCCGGGGAGCAGGCCCAGAAGATCCTGGACAACGCCACCACGGAGGCAAACAATGTGCGGGTGGCCGCCATGCAGTACATGGAGGATATGCTCTCTCATCTGGAGGAAATCATTGCGGGCGCTACCCAGTCCGCCGTAAGCAATTATGAGAGCCTGGTGGGTTCTTTGAATCACTACCAGGAGATTATCCAGGCTAACCGCAGCGAGCTGCATCCGGTGGATGAGCTGGAGGGGGAGGGTGGAGGCGCCCAGGCAGGCTGAGGCCGGCCGCCGCACCTGGGAAGCCATCATCAGAGAGAGTTGACGGGAACCGGTTTCCGCGTGAAACCGGTTTTGTTTTTCAAAAAAGGCGTCCTGTGGGGAGAAGGATTCAGCTTTCGCATAATTTAAGAAGAAATTAGGCAAATTCAGGGCAAAATATTGATTATTGCCTAAAGAGAGGATATAATTAGGCGAAAAGAGAGGGCCTAGGCGAATGCGGACTTTTAATTATGCCAGTTTAAAAAATCACAGATGGGATTCGGAAATTCTTGGATTGGTAGCACAGATCCATGAGTTTAAAGGGAAACAGGAATTATATCTTAAGCAGAAACCGGCCGCATTGGAAAAACTGGCCGAGATAGCAAAAATACAAAGTACCGAGGCTTCCAATAAGATTGAAGGCATTGTTACGACAAGCACCAGGCTTCAGCAGCTTGTTATGGAAAAGACGACGCC